>JBCCLK010000043.1:0-22216 GCA_039026935.1 Pseudomonadota bacterium | reverse complement strand
CATCGGACCGTCACTGGAAACGCTTTTGTAACGTCTTTGAAGCAAGCGAGCTTGCCGCTGACACGTCGCTTGCCACCAACAATCAACGGATCGATGCGCGTGAGAGACTCTTGCCGGCGATCACGTCGATGATCGCAAACATGTCGCTTGAAACATTTTGCGAACGCGCCGAGCGCGCCACACTGCCCTTTGCGCCTATCGCCCGGCCTGAACAGCTCTTTGATGATCCGCATCTTAATGCGACTGACGGTCTTCTACCAACCCGCTTACCCGGTGGCACGGAGGCCAAACTGCCCATTGTTCCCTTGTCTATGGACGGCGAGTACCCGACCCTTCGCAGCCACCCACCCACTCTTGGTTGCGATACGCAGGCTATCTTGTCTGAGCTTGGGCTTTGCGAAGATGAGATTAGAACGCTGGCTGACACCCAGGTGATCACACTGGGTCATACAGGGGAGGGAGAAAAGTGAGCGAAACCGGATCTGATGTTTCCAATTGGTGGCAGACCTCCATCATCGACATGGAACCCGGGCGTATTGCAATCCGCGGCACCCCTATTGAAGACCTTATCGGTTCCCTCACCTTCCCGCAGATGATCTGGCTTATGCTGCGCGGCGACGTGCCGAACGAAGGGCAGTCCAAGCTTCTGGAGGCAGCCCTTGTGGCTGCTGTGGATCACGGGCCACAGGCGCCCTCAATCGCCACAGCGCGTATGGCGGTCACCTGTGGCTTGGGGTTGAACGGAGCGATTGCATCGGCTGTGAACATGCTCGATGATGTGCATGGCGGTGCTGGGGAACAAGCCGTCGAACTCTATAGCCAGATTGCAGACGCCAGTGCAGGGGAAGACCTTCAAACGCACGTTGAAACGGTCATCAATGAGTGGCAGGCGACTCAGAGCCGCTATCTTCCAGGCTTTGGACATCGTTTCCACAAACCCACCGATCCGCGTGCACCCAAGCTCTTGGCTCTGGTCGATGAGGCTGCCAAGGCTGGCACAGTATCAGGAGATTTCGCCGATATTGGGCGGGCGGTGGAGACTATCTTGGCCGAACGCAGAGGCAAGCCAGTCCCGATGAACATCGATGGAGCGACAGCTGTAATCTATGCGGAGCTTGGCTTTGAACCACCGCTTGCACGCGGTCTCTTCTGCCTCTCACGATCGGTGGGTATTTTGGCCCATGCCTGGGAGCAAAGCCAACAAGGTGGACGCAACAAAGGCCCAACCCCACCGGAGTATCGCTGGACCTACACAGGGCCTATAGCAAAAGAGACGTCTTAGCCCAACTCGTCCGCTGACAAGGTAAGTGTCACGCGATCCGCTGCAAACCATGTTCGACCATATTCGATCGGCACACCATTTGGATCGACATTAATGCCAATAGTGCGCAAAACAGGGGCCCCTTCTCTGATTTGCAAGTGGAGGGCGATGGTCGCGCTGGCAATTTTCGCGTCAATGCGTGTCGATGCCCGCGTGTAGTCAAACACACCCTCCTTGCGAAGAGCTTCGGTGATCGACACGTCTTCACGCAAGTGCGCCAAAAAACCCGGTAACCTAGCTTTGGGAAAGACACTGCGATAGCGCGCAATCGGCGCCTCATCAGCGAGCGACAAACCCTCAACGATATGAACAATTGATTCCGGCTCGATTTGAAGGGCCTCTGCCTCCTTAGCGTCAGCGGCCCGTGTCTCGCAATGCTGAACAGAACGGCGCGGTGTGCGCCCAGCGGCAAGAAGGTTCTGGTGGAAGCGAATGCGCCGACCGATGGGATAGTCTGTTGGGTTTTGCGCAACAAAAACGCCTGCGCCTCGGCGCGCAAACACAAGTCCGCTTGACTGGAGTTCCGCCAGCGCCCGCCTGATCGTGTGGCGGTTGACGCCGAAGCGCTCTGCCAGTTGCGCCTCCGTCGGCAGCTTGTCGCCTGGGCCGTAATGTTTGTCAGCAATCTCGCGCGACAACGCGGCATGGATGGATGTCCAAAGCGCAGTTCGCGGCATGCATGCACCTCCGTTACAGACCGTCGGTCTGGTCTGTCATGAAAAATTCATGCGCCGTTCTCTTGTCCTGCCTCGGGCGCATCTGTATGAATTTGTCTAGTTGTATAGAAACTAGATAACTTGAGCAAGATGTTGAATTTGTCACCGCATACATCTCAGCATTCGGATGGCTCTTGTGGAGCGACTGGCGCGACACTGAGTGCCCCGCAGGCTGCACGTCAGCATCGCCTCTCCATCTTCGCAACAGCCCCGCATGAGGAGCTTCTTAAGCTCTGGGAGACATGGAGTGCTGGTCGAACCCTACCTGATCATCAGGTGCTTCGTAGCCCTGAGATTGGAACAGTCATGGTACGCGGCCGCACCGGGGGTGTGGGAGCGCCGTTCAATCTGGGCGAGATCACCGTGACGCGCTGTTCGGTGCAGCTGGCACAAGGGCCTGCCGGTCATGGCTATGTGCAGGGACGCAGCAAAGATGCGGCCATTGCTATCGCACTCATGGATGCGCTGGCTGAGGCCGGTGAGGCAGATGCTATCGACGCGGCGATCACCGCTCCTTTGAAAACCAACACAGAGAACCAGCGTCAGGTGCGCGGCGAGAAAGCCGCCAAAACCAAGGTTGAGTTCTTCACGATGGTGCGCGGAGACAATTGATGAGCCAAACAACTCAGACGCAGGCGCAAGCCTATCAAGGCGGGTTTCAAGACCCTTCCTATGATAGCGCTCATGCCTTCCGCGCCGCTATGAATGCCATGGCGCGCCCAGGGACTTTGGAGAGTTTGAGTGGCGCGAATGCGCCCACCCCCATCAGCGAAGCGGCAGCAACGCTGCTCATGACCGTGTGTGATCCTGGAACGGGCCTTCATCTCGCTGGCTCAGCCGATAACGACACACTACGCGCTTGGATCACGTTCCACACCGGCGCTCCGCTGGTGAGCGCCGAAGAGGCTGATTTCGCGCTTGGCACATGGGACGCACTTCAGCCTGTGCGCCAATTCAAGATCGGTGACCCGAGTTATCCAGATCGGGCTGCGACCCTCATCATCGAAATGCCAAACCTTGAACAGTCGGGCACAACGCTCTCTGGCCCGGGCATCAAGACGAGTGTCCAGTTGAACTTGCCTGAAGTCGCAGCCTTTAAGGCAAATAGAGCGCTGTTCCCCTTGGGCTTCGATTGTTTTTTCACCTGCGGCACAAACGTTGCTGCTCTCCCTCGTTCCACCCTTATCGAAGAGGCAGCCTAGCCATGTATGTTGCTGTGAAAGGTGGCGAGCGCGCCATCGACAACGCCCATGCCTGGCTCGACGAAGAGCGGCGCGGCGATACCTCCATTGCAGAGCTATCGATCGAGCAGATCCGCGAACAGCTAGCCCTCGCTGTCGCGCGCGTGATGGCAGAAGGCTCGCTGTTCGACGCCGATCTGGCGGCTCTGGCCATCAAGCAAGCGCGCGGTGACATGATCGAAGCCGTGTTCCTCATCCGCGCGTTCCGCACGACTTTACCGCGCTTTGGGGCAAGTGAACCGCTTAACACAACCGCCATGGTCTGTGATCGCCGGATCTCAGCGACCTTCAAAGACCTGCCCGGCGGACAGATCCTTGGACCGACTTTTGATTACACGCACCGGCTGATCGACTTCAGCCTTGCCGCGACCGGCGATGTGCCCAGTCTTGATGCATCACCGGACGATAACAGTGATGCGCCTTCAAGCGAACGTACTGCGCCGACGGACATCCCACGGGTTATGAGTTTTCTCGACCGTGAGGGCCTTCTTCAAGCTGAAGAAGATAGTAGCGCAACGCCGCCAGACCTCACACGGGAGCCGCTGGATTTTCCGGCGGAACGGGCACTGCGACTGCAAGCCATTGCGCGTGGCGACGAAGGGTTTGTCCTGTCCATGGCCTACTCCACCCAGCGCGGCTACGGGCGCAACCATCCGTTTGTCGGTGAGATGCGCGTGGGCACAGTCGATGTCGAGATGGAGATCCCAGAGCTTGGCTTTTCCATCACCATCGGCACCATCACGGCCACCGAATGCGAGACCGTCAATCAGTTCATGGGCTCCAAAAAAGAGCCGCCGCAATTCACCCGCGGCTATGGTCTGGTGCTCGGACATTGCGAACGCAAGGCGATCTCCATGGCGCTTGTGGACCGTGCGCTGCGTTGGGAGGAGCTTGGCGAGGACAATGTCGGTGCGCCAGCCCAGGACGCTGAGTTTGTTCTCTACCATGCAGACAATGTGCAAGCGACAGGGTTCCTAGAGCACATCAAGCTGCCCCACTATGTCGACTTCCAATCAGAGCTCGAACTGATCCGGCGCATCCGCGCGGAAGCAAGTGCGGCTAGCGGCGAAGATGACAACGCTCCGTTTCAGGAGGCTGCAGAATGACGGACTACAACTTCGCCTATTTGGATGAGCAAACCAAACGCATGATTCGGCGCGCGATCCTCAAAGGCCTTGCTGTGCCAGGCTATCAGGTTCCTTTCGCCAGCCGCGAAATGCCCATGCCCTATGGTTGGGGCACGGGCGGCGTTCAGGTGTCTGCTGCGATCATGACACCAAAAGACACCTTCAAGGTGATCGATCAGGGCGCTGACGACACAACAAACGCGGTCTCCATTCGCAAGTTCTTTGAGAAGACAGCCGATGTTGCCGTCACTGAAAGCACGAGCGAGGCGACGATCATTCAGACGCGCCACCGGATTCCTGAAGAGCACCTCAATGAGAACCAAGTGCTCGTTTATCAGGTGCCGATCCCGGAGCCATTGCGTTTTCTAGAGCCTCGGGAGACTGAGACTCGCAAGATGCATGCGCTCGAGGAGTACGGCCTCATGCATGTGAAGCTCTACGAGGACATCGCGCAACATGGCGAAATCGCCACTGCCTACGCCTACCCAGTGAAAGTCCAAGAGCGTTATGTCATGGACCCCTCGCCGATCCCGAAGTTTGACAATCCAAAGCTTGAATCTGAGGCGATTCAACTCTTCGGCGCAGGCCGTGAGCAGCGCATTTATGCCGTTCCGCCCTATACCCAAGTCGTGAGCCTCGATTTCGAGGATTATCCGTTTGAGGCCTCCAAGGCGAACTGTTCATGTGCCCTTTGCGGCTCATCGACAAGCTATCTCGACGAAGTGATCGTCAATGATGAAGGCGGGCGCATGTTCGTGTGTTCAGACACCGACTACTGCGCCAAGCGCCGTGCAGCTGGCTACTATGGTCCCGGTTTGCCAGTCGGGGAGGCAGCGGCTTGAGCGAGCAGATCATATTCTTGACCCATGGCGATGTGGAGATCGACCCTGAGGTGCCCGTCCCGCAATGGGGTCTCAATGCCAAGGGGCATGCACGCCACGCAGCGTTCGCCGCAGATCCGGCCGTTGCGGGTGTCACGTCGATTTTCGCAAGCGATGAGCAAAAAGCCAAGGATGCCGCGGAGCCCGTTTGCGATACACTCGGCCTGCCGATGACCATTCGGCCTGCCGTGGGCGAGAATGACCGCAGTGCAACAGGCTTTCTGCCGCCTGACGAATTCTGGCCGACGGTTAAGGCCTTCTTCGCGGAGCCCGAGACCTCGGTGCAAGGGTGGGAGAGAGCATGCGATGCACAGGCCCACATTGTTGGTGCTGTTGATGATGCATCGAAGGAAGCGCCGGACGGCGATGTTCTGGTGGTGGCGCATGGTGGCGTAGGGACACTTCTAAGATGTCAGATCGCTGGGATGCCGATCACACAGGATCAGGGTCAGTCACATCCCAAGGGCGGTTGCTATTTTACCTTTGATCGCCGCACCGCCGGCAATCTAACTGATTGGATCGCGATATGACCCCGCTTCTTGAGGTTGATGGCCTCTCTAAATTCTATGGTAGCCGTATTGGCTGCCAGGATGTTTCGTTCAAGCTCTATCCGGGCGAAGTCATGGGCATTGTCGGCGAATCCGGGTCGGGCAAATCCACCTTGCTCAACTGCCTCGATGGCCATCTAGAACCCGATAGCGGCAGCATCCTCTTTGATACCCGCGTTGATGGACCGCGCGATACCCTCACCATTTCGGAGCCGGAGCGACGTATGCTTGGTCGAACCGACTGGGCCTTCGTCCACCAGAACCCGCGTGATGGCCTGCGCATGCGGGTGTCTGCCGGTGGCAATGTCGGCGAGCGTTTGATGGCCGTCGGCGCACGTCACTATGGAACGATCCGCAACACGGCAGAAGACTGGTTGGAACGGGTAGAGATCAGCACCGACCGCATGGACGATCGTCCGACCCAGTTCTCCGGAGGCATGCAGCAGCGCTTGCAGATCGCACGCAACTTGGTCTCCCAACCACGCCTTGTTTTCATGGACGAGCCAACGGGCGGTTTGGATGTGTCTGTTCAAGCGCGTCTTCTCGATCTTTTACGCGGTCTGGTGCGAACTATGGGGCTGTCAGCCATTGTCGTGACCCATGATCTTGCGGTTGTGCGACTCCTGGCTGACCGGCTGATGGTGATGAAGGACGGCCATGTGATCGAGACTGGTCTTACCGACCAGGTGCTTGATGATCCGCAGGCCGCCTACACGCAGCTTCTCGTTTCATCCGTCTTGCAGGTTTAGGGGCGTTCTTGTGATGACATCCACACCGATGATCGAAGCCATGATTGAAGTCTCCGGACTTGGCAAAACCTTCACCCTGCACAACCAAGGGTCTGCGTCGATCCCCGTGCTTGATAGCGCTGCCTTCAGCATTGGGAAGGGCGAATGCGTCGCACTGACCGGTGTTTCTGGTGCGGGTAAGTCGACCGTGATGCGCATTCTCTACGGCAACTATCTGGCCCAAGCCGGTTCGGTACGCATCGCAGGCGTGGACATAACCACGGCGGAACCACGGGCGATCCTGGCGTTGCGACGCGACACACTTGGTTACGTCAGTCAGTTTTTGCGAGTGGTACCTCGTGTTCCAACATTGGATGTGGTGGCAGAGCCGCTGCTGGCGGTCGGCAAGAGCGAGGAGGATGCGTATGCGAAAGCGCGCGATCTTCTGTCCCGTTTGCGAATCCCTGAACGTCTATGGGCGCTCTCGCCGACCACTTTCTCCGGCGGGGAGCAGCAGCGCGTGAACATCGCCCGGGGCTTTGCGCACGCTTACCCTGTGCTCTTACTTGATGAACCTACAGCAAGTCTCGATGCGACCAACCGAGAAACGGTGCTTACGCTCATTGAGGAAGCAAAAGCAGGTGGCGCAGCCATCGTGGGTATCTTCCATGATGTGGCAGCGCGCGAGCGGGTCGCCGACCGTGAGGTGGATGTCAGCGCCTTCACCCCAAAGATGGCGGCATGAACCGGACGGGCACACGCTCTTCCTCTGTCGGGCGCTTCATTGCCGTTGTTGGCCCATCGGGCGTTGGCAAAGACAGCGTGATGGAGGCCCTGTGCGCCGCTGTTCCAACACTCTCTCGTGTCCATCGCGTTATCACGCGCGCACCAGATGCCGGTGGCGAAGATTATGAGTCAGTTGACGCGGTAACCTTCGCTGCCATGGCGGAACGCGGCGCGTTTGCGCTGTGGTGGCACGCTCACGGACTCTCCTATGGCATTCCCAAATCGGTGGGCGCAGACCTCCAACAAGGACGCGATGTGTTGGCCAATCTATCGCGCTCGAAGCTTGGCGAGGCCAATGCGATGTTCTCGCGCTTTGTAACCCTGTCCATTGCTGCCGACGCTGATGTTCTCGCTGCCAGGCTCATAGCACGTGGACGTGAGAGTGATGAGGATCAAGCCAAGCGGCTCGCCCGAGCGTCTTTTGCGATGCCGGACGATGTCCCTGTGGTGACCGTGAACAACTCAGGCCGCCTTGAAGATACCGTTGCCGCCTGTCTCGACGTGCTTGGCTACACGGATGCGCCCAACGCAACGTCTGCAACGGCATAAGGCTTGCCGGTGAGCGTGTAGGACTGAATGAAATGAAAACGGCCCATCTTGTCTTCGCCGAGAAGACCCATCGTGTCGATCCTAAACGGGTTGGGGATGACATCAGCAAAGGTTTTCGACAGCACGGCAGCGAGTTGATCAGCATGCGCGGCGTCGAGCTTGCCCGACAAAGTCATGTGGAACTGGAACTCTTCCATGACACCGGGATAGCCCCACTTGGCCAAGAGCGCCTCTTGGCGATCCGTCAGGCCCGACTTGCGGCGCCGTTCAAGCTCAGCGGCATTCAAGGGCGCGCGCAATCCGTCCAACTGCTCAACCACGTCCGCCGCCAGCTTTTCCAGCGCCGCACTGGGTTGTGCGGGCACCATGGCGACAAACCCTTTGAAGGATTTCACCGCCAGTTTGATCTCGACGGGCGGAAGCGCCGCAAGGACACGTTTACAAACGGCATCAAGACTCGACTGGGTTTCGCCCTTCGCCAATCGAAAGGGCGGTTTGATCGTCGCATGAAAACCATACTTTCGGGGTGTCGCGGTGATCTTCTCAGGCGTGTCCAGCAAGCCTTCCGGCTGCAAATGGGGAACGGCGACCCCTGTCACCGAGTCCCAACCGAGCCACGCCGACGCCATAGCGTGCAGATCCGGCGGCGCCATGACATACAGTGCATATCTGCGGAACTCAGTATCGTGCGTGGTGTACACAGTTTTTCACCTCTTCTAGCCGTGACACCTCTGCCCTGACCTTCCTCTCCGTTTCACATTTGAAAGACGTTCCTATGACGCATGCCCTCGTGTTGGCAAACGCTTCTCTTGTCCTCGATGATGAGGTGATCCCTGGCAGTATCCGCATTCAAGAAGGGATGATCGCAGACATTGCTCAAGGTCCTGGCGTGCCCGCAGGGGCGGTCGACTGCGAAGGCGATTATCTCGCCCCTGGCCTTGTGGAGCTTCACACTGACAATCTTGAGCGACACCTTTCACCACGCCCCAAGGTGGCCTGGCCGCACAACGCCGCCATTGTGGCGCACGATGCGGAACTTGCGTCGACCGGTATCACCACCGTGTTTGACGCGGTTCGCCTCGGCTTCATCGAACATTCGGGGACCAACAACATCATGGAGGCGTATGCACGCCCGATGGTGAACGAGATCCTGGCGGCGCGAGACCATGGTCTGTTCAAGATCTCGCACCACATCCACCTGCGCGCAGAGATTTGTTCCCACTCGCTGGCCGATGAACTCAAAGAGTTTGGACCAGACGACCGCATCGGCATCATCAGCCTCATGGATCATACGCCCGGCCAACGACAATTCGCGGACATCAGCCAGTATGAAGCCTATATGCGTGGCAAACATGGAATGAGCGAAGCTGAATTCGCAGCTCATGTGGAAGACCGTAAAGCGCTCGCAAACCAGGTCCGCGAGTCCCATGAAAACGCAGCTGTCAAGGCAGCAAAGGCCTTTGGGGCGGTGCTGGCAAGCCATGATGACACGACCCACGAACATGTGGATCGTTCTGCCGAACACGGCATTAAGCTTGCCGAGTTTCCAACCACCATTGGTGCAGCACATGCCTGCCGCAAACACGGCATATCGATCATGATGGGCGCACCGAACTTGGTGCGTGGTGGTTCCCATTCAGGCAATGTCGCGGCAAAGACGCTGGCCGAGCATGATCTTTTAGACATTGTCTCGTCAGACTATGTGCCGTCGGCCCTTCTGTACTCGGCGCTCAGACTCGCCGAGCTTTGGGACGACATGCCCCGCGCCATCAAAACGGTCTCACAAGCACCAGCGAAAGCCGTGCATCTTGATGACCGGGGCAGCATCACTGCGGGACTGCGCGCGGACCTCGTGCGCTTCCGGGTGCTTGATGAGGTTCCGCTTATTCGTGGGGTTTGGTCGCAAGGTCGGCAAGTGGGATAAGCTCGCTGCCTAGCGACGCAGACGCGCCCTGATGTGATAAGACGGTGACGCTGCTAGACCGCCAGTCCTTGGTCTTTCAGATAGTCCATGGCGAGCGGAACATCCGCGGCATCGCGCAGTTCGAGCACCAAGTGCGGCGCTTCGGATGTGCCCATCTGAGGTAGGTTGGCCAAGGCTCGGAACACGGATGGCCACAGAATGTTCCCCTGTCCTGGGGCCCAGTGGCGATCCGCAACACCATCAGCATCTTGCAGGTGAACGTGGGCCAGCTGAAGACCTGCATCGGCGACAAAATAGTCCACCGGCGGCGCACCAGTTGCGCCATGTGCATAATGCGCATGGCCGGTGTCAATCGATAACCGCACGTTCGGGCTGTCGAAACTATCGACAAGTTCTCGGCGGTCGCGCGGATCAACATCCTCGATGTTCTCGATCACGAGCGTAACGCCCTCGTTTTCAGCGCGCTTCACCACGTCGCCCAGGACGCCGTGGACTTTATCGATCTGCTCTTGCCGTGCCGTCGGCGCGTTGCTCTTGGGTGGGTAGTTCCACTTGTTGAAGTGGTTCCAGGTCGTGAACGGTGAGTGGATCACCATCTGCGTTGCGCCAAGTGCAGCGGCGATCTCAACGCCAGTCATGTATCGCTTGGTTATCAGAGGGCGGAATTCGGGGTCGTCGCTATCAAGCGGCAGGTTCCAGAACGGCCCATGAATGCCGAGCCGCCCAGTGAAGCCATCAAGCTCCCGCTTGACCGCAGCCACATGGCCCGACCAATCCGATAGCAACAGATCTGTTCTGTGGAAGTCCTGGATTTCCAGGTCGCGTTCGCCGTCGACCAGCCAGGCTTTGTAAGTCGGCAGGTCTTGGAGCATCAAAGCTGCGCCAATGCGGATGGGTTTCATTTCGCTATCCCCTAAAAGACCCGTTCGCCTTCGCGCCAAACGCCTCGGACGATTGGCTGCCCCTCCACCACACGCACTTGAGCAAGGTCAGCGCGCAAACCAACTTCGATCCGACCACGATCTGTCAAACCAGTCAGACGGGCTGGATTTGCGGTTACCAGTTGGATTGTTGCCGGTAGATCAAGCTCAATCTCAGGGTCAGCAGCAAGCGCGAACGCGCAATCAAGAAGGCTGCGCGGCACATAATCGGAGGCCAGAGCGTCCACCACACCATTTTGGATGAGCTCTTTGACGGCAACATTGCCCGACTGTGAGCCACCGCGCAGATAGTTGGGTGCGCCAGCAATGGTCGCGAGCCCGAGCGTTTTGGCACGGCGTGCAGCATCGAGTGTGGTGGGAAATTCAGAAATGTGAATCCCTTCCGCCTCAGCCTGATCAACATGCTCGATGGTCCGATCATCATGGGTCATCAGCGATACGCTGCGCGCGTTCGCAGCTTCGATGATTTCGGCCCGCACAGCAGCGCCGACACGAGCTGACCGCTCGAAAAGCTCGGCCATGCGCTCACGGCCCTCCTCTTCGTCGATCTCCATTTCGTGGATCATATGGTTGAACCAACGCTCCACATTCGGGCTCTGCCGGTCACCAGGTGTGTGATCCATAACGGACACAAGTCGCGAAATGGGTCGCCTTAACGCATCGCGCGCGAGCTCTGATGTTTCTGGATCAGAAATCTCGCACCTAAGGTGAAGGAGGTGATCAGCCCGGAAAGCGTTGGCGGCGATGCCTTGCTCCAAAGCATCGATCAGTGGAGCTAAAATCTCACGACGCTCAGGGCGTTTCATCGAGGCGCCGACGCATAAACTGTCAAAGACAGTTGTCGTGCCCCCTGAGATCACCACACCATCGTGCGCGAGCAAAGATGGCAAGAACGCCCATTGAACGGTGGAGCGGGGGTGAACATGGGTTTCAACATGATCAGTATGAACATCGACGATACCAGGAATGAGGTAGTCACCCTGGCAGTCGTGGACTGACGTTGGCGCGTCACCATAGCCAACCCCAGCAATTACACCGCCCTCAAGCGACACCGTGGTGTTCTCAACCTGATCGGGCAACACGATATGAGCGTTGACGAATGTGAGATCGTTCGTGGGCGCATTGGCAGATGGCGCTGGATCAAGCAATTGGGGGGTGTCCAACATAACAGTAAGTCCCAATGAGGTGCACGCCCCTTAGCATGGAGCATGCAGGCATGTGAAAAAAGAGAGGCGTTGACATTGACCTTGGTTGATCATCCCCGCCGCAAGCCTTGCCACCGCGTGAGACGCCCAATGCGTGACGGTTCGATTGCACTTTGATGATGTTTTGATGACATTCACTGATGGATCACGTCTACGGCTTTCTTATGCCCGCGCGCCATGCTTTGGCCTCCCACCATACTCTATGACCCCCAACATCATGGCGCGGTCATCGGGCGAGTTGATTTCGAGGCGAGAGTAAGATGCCATGAGCCAAAAACGTTTGAGCGAAGCACCGACGGTCCATCCAGAGGCGCACGTCACACCCGATGTGACGCTCGGCGTATGGACTGAAGTAGGCAAGGGTACACACATGACGGCGTCGTCCATGGGTGACTATTCCTACATCACCGAGAATGGCCATGTGGTGGGAACGACGATTGGCAAATTCTGTTCGATTGCAAACAGCGTGCGGCTTAATCCGGGCAACCACCCCACATGGCGGGCAAGCCAACATCATGCCATTTATCGCGCAGCGGCCTACGATCTGGGAGATGATGACACAGACTTCTTCCAATGGCGGCGCGACCATCCTGTCACCATCGGTCATGACGTCTGGATCGGCCATGGCGTGACCGTGACTGCAGGCGTCACAGTGGGCAGTGGGTCGGTGATCGGCGCCGGCGCCGTGGTGACGCGTGACGTGGAACCCTACAGCGTTGTCGGCGGCGTTCCGGCCAAACCGATCAAGCGCCGTTTCAGCTATGAACAAGGCGCAGCTTTGATGGATATCGCCTGGTGGGACTGGAACCACGAGCAGCTGCGCGAGTCGCTTGGTGATTTTCGCACGCTAGACGTGGATGCTTTCATCGCAAAGTACAAAGCCTGATATGCGCCGAAACTGAAACCTTAAATTAGATCAATAAAAACAGCGCTCTAAATCGTCACTGTTTCGTCGCTAAACCATCACCTTTCTTTCAAATTTACGTTGCCTGTCTGTAACACAGCATCATTAGAACCCTCTTGGGCTGGGAGTTTCGTGCGGAATTTCACACCTCCGAGCACGCACCTTTTCATTCCTCCTCACTGGAAAAATCAAAACGGGGTTCTTCATGATGAAGATGACTTTGAGCGCGCTGCTGGTTGGCGCAACTGCACTAACCGGCACGGCTGCTCTGGCCGATTGGCGTGAAGATGTGCCGGTGTTCCGCATCGGTATCCTAGGCGGCGAGAACGAAGCTGATCGTCTTCGCGAGCACGCATGCCAGAAAGACTATCTGGAAGGCATTCTGGGCGTTCCAGTCGAATTGTTTCCAGCATCTGATTATGCTGGCGTGCTCCAGGGCCTTCTGTCCGGTAATCTGGAGTTCGCTGGACTGGGTTCAGCTGGTTATGCAGGCATCGTTCTTCAGGACGAAAATGCTGTTGAGCCGCTTTACACCACGCAGCAGATCGATGGCTCTCTCGGCTACTACTCAGTGATGTACGTGAAGTCAGATTCAGACATCACATCGCTTGAAGAGATGGAAGGTCATTCGCTGGCGTTTGCTGATCCAAACTCCACGTCAGGCTACCTCGTTCCTTCCTTCGAACTGCGTGATCAAGGCATCGACTCAGAAGAATTCTTCTCGCAGACCGGCTTTGGCGGTGGACATGAGCAGGCTGTGATTGCTGTTCTGCAGGACCAGTACGATGCAGGCGTCACCTGGACATCCGGTGTTGGCGACATCTCTCAAGGTTACTCCCGCGGTAACCTGCGCTCCATGGTCGACAAAGATCTGCTCGACATGGATGACATCCGGATCATCTGGCAGTCGAACCTCATTACCAATGGTCCACGCGTCATCCGCCAGGACCTTCCTGAAGAGCTTAAGTCGCTCGTCATGGGCGCCATGATGCGTCTCCAGTCGGTCGACCGTGACTGCTACAACGCCATCAATGACGGCGAATCCATGTCTTACTATCCGATCGATCACGAGTTTTATCTCCCGATCATCAACATGCGCCGCGAACTGACCGCGTCTCGCTAACGCGACCCTAGAAAGGGCCGATCCTCAAAAAGAGAGATCGGCCCTTTTTGCGTCTTTGTCTCCCCCCATCCGAAGTTTGTTCGCACCTGAGCCCGGAGCTTGCCCGATGCTAGAGATTAACGGTCTGTCAAAGCACTTTACCGCAACCAAAGCGGTCGATGATGTCAGCTTATCCATCCCCGATGGCCAGATGGTCGGGATCATTGGACGGTCTGGAGCTGGTAAATCCACGCTTCTGCGCATGCTCAACAGGCTCGCGGACCCGACAGCGGGCTCCATCGATTTCAAGGGTCAGAATGTTGCGTCCATTAAAGGGAGCGAGCTTCTGAAATGGCGCTCTGAATGCGCGATGATCTTTCAGCAGTTCAACCTCGTCGGCCGGCTTGATGTCATCACCAACGTGCTCACGGGGCGGATGTACCATCATGGTTTTGCATCCTCGATGCTCAAACTCTACTCACCAGCCGAACGTGCTTTTGCTATCCATGCCCTTGACCGCTTGACCATGGCGCACACTGCCATGCAGCGCGCCGATACGCTATCTGGCGGTCAACAACAGCGTGTGGCCATCGCCCGCGCCTTGGTGCAGGAGCCGAAAATTCTTCTGGCTGACGAGCCTATCGCCTCCCTTGACCCCATGAACGCAAAGGTCGTGATGGATGCTCTACGGGCGATCAATCAAGAAGACAAAATCACCGTTGTGTGCAACCTACACACGCTTGATACGGCGCGTCGCTACTGCGACCGGGTGGTCGGCATGGCCGGCGGCAAGGTGGTTTTTGATGGCAGTGCCGACGAACTCACCATGGATGTGGCCCGCGAAATTTACGGCGCGGAGCTGGGCGATTTCACCGAAGAGATGACCTCGACAGATTTGAGCGCTTTGGGCAAATCCGCCGCCGCCACTGCGGTCGATGGACAAAAGCTGGCGTCCTAACGCGCCTTGCTCTTTTTGCTCTCCATCTCCCCTTTCGCCCTCAGCTGAGTTCAACCATGGCAGTCATCACCGATACCACTCCGCTAGACGGGATGGGCCACCGGCAAGATCCGGTCGCCGTCTATGAAAAACACCGTCAGGAGCTTGCCCGCTCTAAGATGGGCCAGACGATCCTTATGATCGCACTGTTCCTTGGCCTCCTGATCTTCTCCGTCGTCACGTCCCAATTCTTTCCCGAACGGCTCGCGCAAGCAGGTGGTCGCCTGTTTGAGTATTTCGGCACGATCATGCCCAACCTTGAGTGGGATAAATTGTTCCTCGGGCGAGATGAACAAGGACGTGCCATCGAGGGTTCACTCACCTTCTGGTACACCGACCTCGACAAGTATCTAGCGTTGATCTGGGAAACGATCCTGATGGCCATCACAGCCACTCTGTTGGGCACAGCGGGCGCTTTGGCGCTTTGTTTTGCAGGCTCGCGAAACTTGATGTCGAACTCCTGGATTTACTTCTTTACTCGTCGCTTCATGGAAATCTGCCGCGGCGTGCCAGAGATCCTCATAGCGCTTATCTTCGTCTTCGCGTTCGGGATTGGCCCGCTTGCAGGTATTCTGGCGGTTGCCATCCACTCAGCTGGTGCGCTCGGCAAACTGTTTGCTGAGGTCAACGAGAACGTCTCGCAGCGACCTATTGACGGCATTCGAGGGGTCGGCGGCAACTGGTTTGAGCAAATGCGCTACGGCGTACTGCCGCAAGTGCTGCCCAACTTCGTCAGCTACGGATTCCTGCGCTTTGAGGTCAATGTGCGCGCCTCCTCAATCATCGGCTTCGTTGGCGCGGGCGGTATCGGTCAGGAGCTCAACCGGGTGATCTCGTTCTACTCCGACGACCGGGTGCTCGCAGTGCTGATCTTGGTGGTCCTCACCGTCACGGTGATTGACCTCATCTCTGAGCGACTTCGCCTCTACTTTATCGGCAAGGAGCAACTGTAATGGCAACGCTTACCGCTGCAGACGGTGTGACCGTCAGATCGCTTGCCGATGTATCGAAGGACCAGGTGGCCGCTGCACGCGCTGGCAATCCTGACGCTTTTGGCAGTGCCCGCCGCTCAATGCTGGTTTACGGCGCGTGGGCATCGGCATTTCTCTATCTGGTCTTCGCGTTCTGGTACTTCGACTTTGCGCGTATGTTTCAACCGTCGGAGAACGCACAGCGTTTGCTGGCTGCTATGTTCCGCTGGCAGGACATGGCTGAATGGCAATATGGTAACATCTATCGTGGCATAGCTGAGACGCTTGCCATGGCGTTCTTAGGCACCTTCCTTGCCTCAATTGTCGCGCTCTTTGTCGGATTTTTAGCCGCGCGGAACATCGTCCGCTTCCCGGTGTTCCGCCATGGGGTACGTCGTATTCTCGATGTATTTCGCGGCGTTGATCAGCTCGTTTGGGCGCTTGTCTTTGTGCGGGCGGTAGGCCTTGGCCCACTGGCCGGTGTTTTGGCGATCTTCATCTCGGACATCGGTACCCTGTCCAAGCTTTACTCCGAAGCGATTGAGAACATCGACCGCAAGCAGGTGGAAGGCGTTAAGGCCACCGGCGCCGGTCCGGTTCGGACCATTCGCTTCGGTATCCTGCCACAAGTGTTCCCGGTCTTCCTCTCCCAGTCACTTTACTTCCTGGAGTCCAACACCCGCTCAGCGACCATCTTGGGCATCGTTGGTGCCGGTGGCATCGGGATGATCATCATCGAGCGCTTCCGCGCGACGCTCTACGACCAGGTGGTGTTTGTCGTGATCAACGTCCTGATCTTGGTGGCCATCATTGACTGGGTATCCAAGAAAATCCGCATGAAGTTTATTGGCGAAGTCGGGCATTAGAGCAAACTCGGCCACCAGACGGACCTAGCCCTCAAGCCATGTTGTCAAAGCGGGCGGCATCCACGATGCCGCCCGGCTTGTTTCCATCGCCGCTACGCCCAAATACTCCAGAGCAAGACGTTTGATCGGTTCGACCTTTACAAGGTGGGCTTGAGTCAAAGACGCTAGTGCAATGTGATTCGGGCCGTGCATGGCTCTAAATCCCGGCCCGCTTTGTTTCCAAGCGATAGACTAGGCGAAATAACTATGAGTTCTGATCTCTTCGGCGCGCTTGGCGACACGTCTGAAGCACCCCCGTCGCTCGGTGGTACTGGTTTACAGCGCAAAAAGGTTTCAACACAGACCAAACCAAAAGCTGCGCGCAAACAAGCTCCCCTTTCCAAGCCAGCCAATGAGGATGGCTATGACGCCTCCGCCATTGAGGTTTTGGAGGGCTTGGAACCTGTGCGTCGGCGCCCCGGGATGTATATTGGTGGCACCGACGAGCGAGCGTTGCACCACCTCTTCGCCGAAGTGGTCGACAATTCGATGGATGAGGCAGTTGCTGGACATGCAAGTCGCATCGAGGTGGAGCTTCTGGCAGATGGCTCTCTGTCGGTCAGCGACAATGGTCGCGGCATTCCCATCGATCCTCATCCAAAAATGCCTAACAAATCAGCGCTAGAAGTGATCATGACGACGCTTCATGCTGGCGGTAAGTTTGATAGCAAAGTTTACGAAACGTCCGGTGGTCTGCATGGTGTCGGCGTCTCCGTAGTAAACGCCTTGTCGGACCGGCTAGAAGTCGAAGTTGCCCGCGATCGCAAGATATATCGCCAATGCTTTGAGCGCGGCATTCCAGTGACGGCTCTGGAAGAAATCGGCGAGACCATGAACCGCCGCGGCACGACTGTGCGCTTCCACCCCGATGCTGAGATTTTCGGGCGCAATGCACGCTTTAAACCTGCCCGTCTGATGAAAATGGCACGCTCGAAAGCGTATCTGTTTGCTGGTGTTGAAATCCGGTGGAGCTGTGCGCCAGAACTGCTAGACGGCGTCAAAGATGTGCCTGAGAGTGCCACGTTCGCCTTCCCCGGTGGCCTCTCCGACTTTCTGGCAGAAGCGCTGGGCAATGAGCGAAGGGTCACACCCGATATCTTTTCCGGCCGCACTCCCAACGCGGGCAAGCATGGCGGCGTGGAGTGGGCGGTTTGCTGGCATGTTGGCGACGCCTCACTTTCTTCATATTGCAACACTGTTCCAACCCCTGAAGGCGGCACACACGAGGCTGGACTGCGTACAGCACTCCTCAAAGGGCTGCGTACGTATGCCGAGCTGACGGGTGTTAAGAAGGGGGCACAGATCACCGCCGATGACGTCATGACATCGGCGGGCGCGATGCTCTCGGTGTTTGTACGAGAGCCTGAGTTCGTTGGTCAGACCAAGGATAGACTAGCAACGCAGGAAGCCTCGAAAATCGTTGAGGCTGCTGTCCGCGATGCGTTTGATCACTGGCTGACCGGATCGCCCAATCAAGCCAACAAACTTCTTGAGTGGAGCATTGACCGGGCAGAGGAGCGTCTGAAACGACGCGCGGAAAAGGACGTTGCCCGCAAAAGCGCTACGCGCAAACTTCGGTTGCCTGGCAAGTTAGCCGACTGTTCCAAGGCCGGCACCGCGGGCTCAGAGATTTTTATCGTTGAGGGTGATTCCGCTGGCGGGTCTGCCAAGCAGGGGCGCCGCCGAGACACCCAAGCGGTTTTGCCTTTGCGTGGAAAAATTCTGAACGTAGCCAATGCTGGCCGTGAGAAAATCAGCGCGAACCAACAGCTCTCTGATCTTTTGCAAGCGCTCGGCGTTGGGACGGGGTCAGCATATCGCGATGAGGACCTGCGCTATGAGCGGGTCATCATTATGACGGACGCAGATGTGGATGGAGCGCACATTGCCTCGCTCCTCATCACCTTCTTCTTCCGCGAAATGCCTCAAATGATTGAAGACGGTCACCTGTTCATCGCCGTGCCCCCGCTCTACCGCCTGTCAGCAGGCGGTATCGTTGAGTATGCCCGCGATGACGCCCACAAAGATGAGCTTCTCAAACGTGTCTTCAAGGGCAAACGCAATGTGGAGATCGGTCGCTTCAAGGGGCTTGGTGAGATGCTACCAGCGCAGCTTAAGGAAACAACGATGGACCCGGACAAACGGACACTTTTGCGCGTCAAAATCGTAGATGGCGGCGCCACGGGCAACACCGTCTCAACACTGATGGGCAACAAGCCAGAGGCGCGTTTTCAATTCATCCAAGAAAATGCCAAGTTCACAGAAAGCCTGGACATCTGAGGCTCAAGACCAGGGGGGCGGTTGCGGTTATGGGGCAACAGTTTCTCAGTTTTTAACCCTTCAAAACGGTTTCCAGCGACAAATGAGCAGTCTATTGCACGGATCCTCCGCAATTCATTGACATTCGGTGCAGCACTGGGCATGCGAACACTCAACGATGCTCGCTGGCGCACATGAAATGCAGCGACAGACTTACGACGGAAGAGTGTACAATCAACACTCTTCGGCGCGAGGAGATAGAGCACCGGTGGGGCGTGGACGACGCATAGCGTTTACATCATGCCTTAATAGGTAACGCATTGGTCCCTGTGGCAATCCATTTGCCCAGACGACAAGCTAATTCGTCCAAGTGGGCGGCAACACGAATAAACGTTCCTACCCTCAATACCCTGCATGAGACCAACGGCCCGCGTGAAACTGAAACCCGTTGGTTCACACACATACAAAGACGCCTTGCTTGCGAGGCAATCATCCTTCTTGAAACTTACCTAAGTGGACGCATGCCGTTTTCAGATCTTGGCCTTTCCGACAAAGTGATGAACGCCGTTGAAGCAACAGGCTTCACCGAGCCAACACCCATCCAATCCGAAGCCATTCCACATGTGTTGGAACGCAAGGATGTTCTGGGTCTGGCTCAGACGGGAACAGGAAAGACGGCTGCATTCTCGCTGCCGATCCTAACACTCTTGGAACGTGGTCGGGCACGGGCGCGGATGCCACGGTCCTTGGTCATTGCTCCAACCCGTGAGCTGGCAGCTCAGGTGGCCGAAAGCTTTGAGACGTTTGGCAAAAACCACAACTATACGATGGCGCTTCTCATCGGCGGTGTGTCTTTCGACGAGCAAGAGAAGAAACTCACCAAGGGCGCAGATATTCTCATCGCGACGCCCGGAAGACTGCTTGACCACTTTGAGCGCGGTAAATTGCTTCTCACAGGTGTTGAGTTCCTCGTTGTTGATGAAGCTGACCGCATGCTTGATATGGGCTTCATGCCGGATCTGGAGCGCATTTTTAAACTCGTTCCCTTCACGCGCCAAACACTGTTCTTCTCTGCAACAATGCCGCCGGAGATCGAGCGCTTTGTGAACACGTTTTTGCACGCGCCGGTGCGGATCGAAGTCGCGCGTGTTTCCTCTACCAGTGAAACCATCACCCAGTCGCGTCTTGCAGCGCCTTCCGTGGCGCAGGAAAAACGCGAAGTGCTTCGCCAAGCAATACGAGGCGCTGAAGAGTTGTCGAATGGTATCATCTTCTGCAACCGCAAACGCGATGTGGCCATTGTAGATCGCTCATTGAGGCGTCATGGATTCAACGCAGGCTGCCTGCATGGTGACATGGATCAAAGGGCGCGGATGCAGACATTGGATTCGTTTCGTGAAGGTAAGCTAAGCCTGCTCGTTGCCTCAGACGTTGCCGCGCGAGGGCTTGATATTCCTGCAGTTAGCCATGTCTTCAATTATGACATTCCAACCCACGCGGAAGACTATGTGCATCGTATCGGGCGTACCGGTCGAGCAGGTCGCAAGGGAACAGCCATCACGCTAGTGACCCCTGCGGACAAAAAATACCTCGATGCGATTGAGAGCATGATCGGCAAGCCAATCCCGTTGGATGAAGCCGGTGAGCAACTTGCACCGATTGATGCACCGGCGAGCACAACCCCGGACGTTGAGGAAAGTGAGCCGAAAGGGCGGCGCAATCGGCGTGGACGTGGCCGCCGCGCAGAAAAGCCGGTAACCATATCACCATCGGCGTCTGACAAAGAAATACTCGATACCGTTGCATCTCCGCAAACCAGCGATGATGCTGGCAATGAGCGTGGCTCCAAACGGCGCCGATCTGGCAGGAAAAACCGCGATCACGACCTGCCAGACGATACGCGACCTTTCGGCGAGACCGAGTATGTTCCAGCGTTTTTACTGCGACAAACCAAACGCGCTGTTGCTTAAGCTGCTTGTCCCAGTGGCACCCCTTCGGGGAACAGCCTTGGTCAAGTTTGGATTAACGGGATAGCAACACGTTTAACGGCATTCTTCACCCCAATCTTAAGCTTTTTGGGGACCTGGAATGACTTTGCCTGACGACATCGCACGAACGCATCAGATCGGCGAACATGCTTTGGCGAAGATCAAAGCCAGTGAAGTGGCCGCCCTACCGCCGAATTATGAGATTTGGTTCGCCTACGCGGCAGGCTTCAATCCCAATCTTAACAAACGCATCAACGAAATCCTACGCACCGGTGATAGAGTCACTGGAGCGGAGCTGGAGAAAATTCGCGAAGAATTTTTTGGAGCAGCATCCTTTGAAGAGCGTGTTGACGAGGTTGGCGGGAAACTGTCGGACAAAGTGTCCGAGATTATGGCTCTTATTACCGACACCGCCGGTCGCACGAGTGATTATTCTGATGAGCTGAAGGGCGCCTCCAAGAACCTGTCGGAAGTGGTGGGCAAAGAGAAACTTCATCGCATCATCAAAGGCCTGATTGCTTCAACGGATGAAGTTGAACAAAGCAACCGTGCAATGTCAGAGCAACTTATCAACAGCGAACAAGAGATCTCCTCTCTCAAGAAAGCTCTGGAAGCTGTCCGCTATGAAGCGATGACCGATCAACTGACAGGCATAGGCAATCGAAAACGTTTTGATCGCGCTATGGACGAGCACTGGCTCGGGGCTCAAGCGAAGTCGCGCCCCTTTAGCTTGCTTGTCTGCGATATAGATCATTTCAAGAAGTTCAACGACACCCATGGACATCAGACCGGCGACCAGGTGCTACGCCTCGTTGCATCGACCATCAAGGCATCGATCGACGAAAAAGATATCGCCTGCCGTTACGGCGGAGAAGAGTTTACAGTCATCATGCCCGAGAGCCCCATTGAACGGGCGCTGACAGTGGCCGAAGCTATTCGCAAAGCAGTGATGGCCAAAGAGCTCGTCAAACGTTCGTCGGGCGAGACACTCGGTCGAGTTACGATCTCAATTGGGGCGGCCGTCTTTGATTTGGAAGAGAGCGCACAATCGATCATTGAGCGCGCTGATAAGTGCCTCTACGCTGCTAAGAATGCTGGTCGTAACCGCGTTGTGTCTCAGCTG
>JBCCLK010000042.1:0-23607 GCA_039026935.1 Pseudomonadota bacterium | reverse complement strand
GTTCAGTTCGATGGCATCGACTCCGAACTGCGCAGCGTTCGCGTCATTGGCTAAGACTTCTTTGCGCTAACACAGCGCCCCAAGACCAATAAACCTCCCTACCCATGCCCCCCTGGCGGTGACCTCAATAGGTCGCCGCCATTCTTCTGTTGGGAGATTATCTGCGGGAGCTACAGCGCGCCGCGCGAGGAAATCTCGACCGTAGCATACGTCACATCACCATCGGCGCTGACCCACATCGGCTCGCTCAACAACTTCAAGCCCACTATTCCAAGAGCGGGAACATCCCACCCCATCGAGTGCGATACAGCCGCCCGCCATCCGGGTTTGGGATTGAGGCCTGGACGAACCGTGCGGGTTCCCATCTTAAGATGATGAGCGATATCCCACTCTAAGATGTCCCGTCCTTGCCAGCCTGATCGGGTAACAACCCAGCAGTGCATGTCATCACAGCGCCCGTTTTTCTCAGCTGGATAAAATGGCCCCGCCACGTAACCAGCTTCGATTCCTACACTGCGCAGCGCCGCAATGAGATACATATTGATATCGATGCATGATCCAGCAGTCGTGCCACAGCCCAGATAGGGGATGTCCTCGCGGCCATCATAAAAACGATCCTCAGGGTGGCCATACGTGAACACGTTTGCGGTATGCGCTACCAGACGCTCAATGGTCTCCCGCTCGCTGTTGCTTCCTTCAATCAGACTGGCCACCTCGGCGACCAGGGGGTCGGCAGCACGGGTGAAACGATTGACGCGCGGTTGAAAGATAGCCTCGGGGTACGCTGTCCCACCTGGACGGAACGTGTAGTCCAGACGAATGCGATCGTGCCCGGCATAGGCATCAGAGCGCATAACGAGCACGCTTTGGCCTGTCTCCTGTTCCACCGAGAGTTCCGCTCCGCCTGCAAGTGAAGTTCGGAGCGAAAGCAGTGTTTGATGCGGCGTTGGAATTCCAATAGGTGCGATGAGGGTTCGCCCGAACGCATCTTCTGTCGAGATATCAACATGAACGCCTGTGAGGGTTGCGACGCTATCCATCAAACAAACCCCACAAACGCTTGGTAGCTGAGGCCAGCCAGGATCGCACCGATGACGCCAAGGCCGATATAGGCTGCAAAAACCTGCGGTTTCACAAGCGACCACACCGCTGCCATCGCTGGAATCGAGCTCACCGCACCGGCCACGATGAAGGCCATCGCTGCGCCTTGGCTCATACCTTGCTCGATCAAGCCAGCAAGCATCGGAGGCGCCACATAGGCGTTGAGATAGGCTGGCATGCCAACAAGTGCGGAGATGGTTATAGATCCGACACCCTCGCCGCCGACGAGCCCGGCGATCAACGAGGCAGGCACGTAATGAACCAGCAGTGCCTCGAGCGTGTAGGCAAGGACCAACCATTTGACCAGGAACAGCGCGTTCTCCATGAAGGTGCTGGAGAAAACGGTCTTGCGCTTCTCTTCGGTCCAAAATCGCCAGATCGGCTTGCCATCGAGCGGGTTAGGCCCACAGCCACAGCGCTTGGCCGGCGTTGCCTTGAGAGGCTCACCGAAAACACCTTGCCGCCGCAGGATTGCGATCACAAACCCACCAAACAGGCCAAGCGAGACAGCTGCCACCGCCTTGCTGAGCGCAAAGGTCCATCCGAGTGAGGCAGCGGTCACCAGGGTAGACGGTGGGTCCACCAACGGCGAGGCAAGCCAAAACGCCATGACCGCTGATAGTGGCGCGCCCATAGCAAGCAGTCCGGCAATAAACGGGATGACCTCGCACGAGCAAAACGGCGCGAGCCCGCCAATCAGCGCGGCGAGCACGATCATGCGGTGTTCACGGCCCTTGAAGGCAGCCCCGACCAACCGCTCGGCGCCCGTAGCCCGCAAGAACGCGAGCAAGAGTACAGCGAAGAGAATGTAAGGAAGCGTGCCAATGAATGCCCGCGTCGCAAAGCCTATAACGGATGTGAACTGGTCTTGATCGAGCGTCCAAACACCAACAAAGACAAGCGCACTGAAGGTCCATGGGGTCCAGAGAAACTTCTTGAGCATCTCGCCAGAAAGGCGCTGCGATGGTTGTTCCTGTGCAAGCTGGGTCTCGCTCACGCTGCATCCTCCCGCTTGCTTTCACAGGCATCGTCCTTGCCTCGGTCATCATTGCTCGGCGCTTCGGCGCAGCACTGCTCCAGAATGAAGGCTGCCAGCGCTTCCAAATGGTCGAAATCCGCACGGCAGCGGATCACCCGTCCTTCCTTGTTTTGCGTGATGAGCCCGGCAGCTGCCAGAAACTTCAGATGATGAGCAAGGGTCGAACCTGGAATGCTCGTCCGATCAGCAATCATACCGACGGGCAGTCCCTCTTGGCCTGCCTTGATCAGGGTCTGCAAAACGGCAAGCCTGGATTCCGACCCCATGGCCGAGAAACCTTCAGTGGCGACGGTGATGTCCACGCGTGTGCTCCTTGAGTGGTAGTTATTTCTATATTTCTAGTTTTATAGAAATAAATTGTTCCGTCAAGGAGCGCCTGCAAGGAAAGCGCGTTGAGGCTTTTGGTTAGCCAAGCCACGTCCACAAAGCAGAGATGATGAGCTGAAGAGCAAGCGCGGTGAGCATCAGGCGGAACGCTTTGCGAAACCGCTCTTCGGGCAAGGCGTGCAAAAGCCTCGTACCCAGAAGCGTACCTAAGAAACCGGCCGCTATCATCCCGGCCATCATGGGGATCCACGACCCGAAAGCGAAGCCAAGGAAGCCGAAAGCCACAACCTTCATACCATGTTGCATCACCATGGACGCCGCGTGCGTGCCTGAATAGGCGAGCCGATCATCAAGACGCGACGCCAACAAAGCCGCCACAAAGGGCCCCGTTGCGCCGACGAACATCGTTAGGATTGTGGCGAACACCCCGCCTGCGGCAAGACCGAGCGGCCCGCCCTTGCGCCCTTTCACCTTCGGTCCCCACACGGTGAACAGAACGAAAGCTCCAACGACAATTTTGAGGATAACGTCTGGCAACGCCACAACAAACTGGGCGCCGATCCAAGCGCCGATAACCGCGCCCGCCGTGAAGACGCCTAACATGGACCACACAACATAGCGCATCTGCACAATCGCGCGGCCAGTGTTGGCGCCTAGCTGCACGACACCATGAACAGGGATGAGTACCGCAACCGGTACGATCGAGGCCATCACGGCCAGAAGCGCAACGCCACCACCAATCCCAAAGGCCGCAGTGAGAGCTGCCGTAACAAAGGATGTCACCAAGAGAACGCCTGCCGATAGAAGAGACAGACCTTCAGGAAGGAGCAAGAGAATGGCTGACATTATCGTTGCGTCACATTCGATCAATGCTGTGCATCACCGACTGTCACGTAATCGCCCTCGTCTGCACACACTTAAAGGGAATAGGCCCAACAAAAGCACGATACCCTTCATCCTTCGTTCAACCTTGCGTCAGCAACGCCATATCTCAGTTTTGACGAGCGATCCGCACACAGGGCCAAGTACGTGCCTCTGCACGGTCAAATGGATTTGAAGTATGAGCACGCTCCGTCAATCTGCGGACCAACAAAACCTCTTGCCACAACGACCATCATAACGGCCTTCATGATGTCAATGCGCGCGCTAGCGACCTCAACTCTTGCCCAGTCACCGTTCGGCCGCATGGAACAAAGCTGGCCCTTCTAGGCATCACGTGCAGCTTTTCCTTATGAGCGGCAGCAGCCGTTGAAAGGCTAAACCTCACGCCGCAAGCCGGGTTTCCACCAATTCAACCCAATAGCTGGTCCCGAAGGGGATGAGCTCGTCATTGAAGTCGAAGTGGGGCGAGTGCAAGTTCGCGCTGTCTTCACCATTGCCGACAAAAACGAACGATCCTGGACGGTCTTCCAACATGAAAGCAAAATCCTCGCCGCCCATAACCGGCGGCGTGTTTGTGTCCACGTTCGGTGCCCCCACAACACTGGACGCAACGGATGCGGCAAAAGCAGTTTCGCGCTCATGGTTCACGACCACTGGATAGTTACGCTCGTACGCAACTTCGGCTGTGCAACCGAGCGAGGTTGCCACACCGTGAACCACATCTGCGATCCGTTGCTCAGCCATATCACGCATGCCAGAAGCAAGCGTGCGCACCGTGCCCGTGAGCTTCACCCGCTCAGGGATTACATTATCAGCATCACCTGCGTGGATCGTTGTCACCGATATAACCAAGCTTTCAAGAGGATCGGCGTTGCGCGATGCAATGGTCTGAAGGGATGTGATTATCTGAGCGGACGCGACAACTGGATCACGGACCGTATGCGGACGGGCGGCGTGGCCACCGGACCCCGTGACCGTGATTGAAAAGATGTCCGTTGCTGCCATGATGGGGCCTGAACGCATGGCAAATGCACCAAGGGGGATGCCAGGATAGTTGTGCATGCCATACACTTCATCGACGCCGAAACGCTCAAACAGGCCGTCGTCCATCATCGCTTTTGCGCCAGCTCCGCCTTCTTCGGCAGGCTGGAAGATCACCACTGTTGTGCCAGAAAAATTGCGCGTTTCGCACAAATGCTCTGCAGCGCCGAGCAGCATCGCCATGTGACCGTCATGGCCGCAGGCATGCATCTTCCCGGGGTTGGAGGAGGCATGCGGCACACCTGTCTCCTCCACAATGGGCAGAGCATCCATGTCCGAGCGCAAGCCGACTGTCGGGCCGTTACCCTTACCGCCCTTTATGACGCCCACAACGCCCGTTCGCCCAAGACCCTCAACCACCTCATCGCAGCCAAAAGCACGCAGCTTCGCCGCGACATAGGCCATCGTCTGCGGTAGATCGTACATGACCTCAGGGTTCTGGTGGAGTTCGCGACGCCACTGGGTGATGGTGTCCGCGCGTTCGGCAATCCGATTGTTGATGGGCATGAAGGCTCCGCAAGTGGGTCAAGGCTGCCAGTACTTTAGCGCCCTACGCTCCGCCGTCAAAGCCTGCGATGAGAAAGCAGACGAGGAACGCCTAAAGTGACGGATCGATGCGTTGCCTGGCCAGGCCTCTCACGCCTTAGGCGAAGGAAACGACGCACTCTTCGCACCAAACCCCAAAAGGTGGAGCGATGCCCTCTTTGTCCAAGCGCATAATAGTCCTGTTCGCTCAATGATTTGGTTTTCATTGGGGGAAGAAGGGGGGTCATTTGCCATCTCCATCGTTTGCAAATGAAAAGATACCGCGTCAAATTGGGGATATCTGCACCCAAGAACGCATGAGACTTTTCATTCATGAAAAATATCAGTTGGGATGACCTCCACCTTTTCTTTCACGTTGCCGAAACAGGCGGTCTCTCCGGAGCAGCCCGGCGCACGGGCCTCAGTGCACCAACGGTGGGTCGGCGTATGACGTCCTTGGAGGAAAACAGTGGACAGGCGCTGTTTCAACGCTCCCAGACGGGCTACGCACTGACCAAAGAGGGTGAGGTACTTCTGGCCAAAGTCCGGGCTATGCACGCCGCTGCCCAACCCGTGCAGGCGCACCTGTCCTCAACGCGCGAGACACCGGTTGTGCGGCTTTCTGCGGGCACCGGCACATCGCTGTTTCTGGCCGACCGGTTCAGCAAATTAAACCAGCCCAACGATGATTTCCGCCTCAGCTTCATAACCACCGAAGTGGTGCTCGATATCGCACACAGAGAGATTGATCTGGGCATTCGCAGCCGCGCCGCAACCACCGGCAATGTCGCATCCCGCAAACTCTCAGATATCCGTTTTGCGCCCTATCGCAGTTGGAGCTCCAGCCAACCGGAGCTTCTTCAGTGGGTGGCTATGGATCCAGACCGGGCGCGCTACGCCGCCGCGCGCTGGATTTACGAACAAGGCCACCCCATACGGGTCATCGCAAACTCAGTCGCCACCATCTATCAGTTGGTGAAGGCGGGAGCTGGTATCGGCGTCATGCCCTGTTTTATCGGCGACAGCGATCCAGGCCTTGCACGTGCTGGGCCCATCATTGAAGATTTACGTGAGGAACAGCATCTCGTCATGCACGCTGATGACCGACATCGACCGCATATCCGTCAGGTGATCGACCGGCTTTTCGCGCTATACGCAGAGAACAAAGACTTGCTCATCGGCGAACGCGCGCTGCGCGGATGAGCAAGATAACAGGCCGCACCCGCACGTCTGAAAAACAGACTAGCGTAAGGATCGAGTTTCACCTATGTGGCCGTCTTGGAGATAGGGGTGAAACAGCACATCAGACCCTACAGCACGGCGAAGAAAAAGAGACCTTGAAAATGGTCACCACCATGCTTGAGCTACCCGATAATCCGATTGCAACTCCTGAGCATGATCAGGAGATGAACATCCGATTGAGCGATGCGCCGAATTGGATCTATCTGCTGCGCGAGTTCTACGAGATCTACCGCTACCTCTCACCCGCAGGAAGCAACCAGATCCGCTCGCATCAGCGTGCCGTTCGCGAAGCGATCAGTCGGCTCATGGCATCCAACGCGATCATCAAGCCGGGGACGGGCATCACCAAACCGGTGACCGGGCATTTGAGACGCGCCATCGATGAGGGTTTGATGGAACGCCATGCCAATTTCTTGCGATGCATCGATGCAATCAGCGACTCCATCGACTGGCAGTATGGCTATGAGAAAGTGCCGCGAGGCCTCAAGGACAAGTTCGCCTACGCTGAATTCAGCGGGCCGTTTGGGCCTGTCATCTCTCAAGAAGTCATCTTGGGCATCGTTCTGTTTGCGCCAAACTGCACCTACCCGGCACATGCCCATGATGGCATCACAGAGAGTTACTTCTGTCTCTCCGGCGCCGTGTCAGAGAACCATCAGGGCGTTTATGCGCCTGGATCGCTGATCTTCAATCCGTCGGGCCACCGCCACCGCATCACGGTCTCCAACCGCGAGCCGGCATTGATGGCCTATGCATGGGTTGGCCCGAAAGAGAAACTCTCCGACCAGAAGATGATGTTCTCGCGCAAGTAGGCGCAGACATTAAGCCTTGGGCGGTGAAGGCAGGTCTCAGAGAGGCCGTCGATCAGCATGCCCAAGGGTTAGACGGCCAAGGCAGGCTGCCGCGCGCGATCCCGCTTGACCGTCCAGGAAAGGAGCCCAAGCACAACCACCGCGCCGGCAACGGTCAAAACCGGTATCCCCGGCCACATAAGCGCAACACCGCCTGCCGCCGACAGGGCACGCAAGGGCCAGTTGAGTGGCGCTTCCATGTGGCCTTCAATCGCCGCGCCGAGGGCGTAAACACCCATCGTCGCCGTGACAAAGATCACCATGGCCTCAATGAACTCACCGCCTAGAAAGTTCGTGTAGGCAAACAGGATCGGCATCAAGTAAAGCCCCTTGGCGAGCTTCCAGCTCATCACGCCGGTTGCCATCGGCTTGGTTTTCGCAATCGCCGCCGCCGCAAAGGCGGTCAGACAAACCGGCGGAGTGACGTTGGAATCCTGGCTCAGCCAAAAGATGATCATGTGCGCGGAGAGAAGCGCGGTGGTGATCAGTGCCGGGTCAAGCACCTGAGGATAGACCACCGACAAAAGCTCCTGCGGCATGGCCGTGACCAAGGCGAGTGCATCTTCGCGTGCCATGGGTTCGGACAAAGCTGGCAAGATGCTTGGATCGGCCAGCATGAAGCTCATCTGCGCTACTTGCGGGATTGCTCCATCGACCAGCGCTTGCACCAGGTGCGCGTTTTGGATGAGCGCATGCAGGGCTGGCGCGGACAGCGTCGCGAGCACGATGTAGGCCGCCGTCACCGGCAAACCCATGCCGAGCACCAAAGATGCCAACGCGATGAGCGCGATGGCAATCAACAGGTTCCCGCCAGCCCACTCGGCGATCATCAAGCTGAACGTGTTGCCGATGCCGGTCATGGCGATCACATTGACGATGGCGCCCACGGCGACCAGCAAGACGCCGGTCATGATCATGTTCTTCGCGCCAAGCACTAGCGCTTCCAGGATCGCGCGCGGTCCCATGCGGTTGGGCGTCAGCCAGCTCGACACGATCACCGATAGGATCGCCCAGATCGCGGCGAAGACCGGCGTGAACCCATAAATCAAAAGGCCAATCAACGTGGCCACTGGAATGAGAAACGCCGGACCGCCCCGCTTCAAAACATCCAAGGCCGAGGGTGCGTCATCATCGGCGATCTTCATGTTCTGCTTCTTCGCTTCAATCCGCACGAAAAAGCCAACCGATAGGAAGTACACCATGGCGGGCAGGAAGCTGACTGCGACGATGTCGAGATAGGGGATCTGGGTGTAGTTCGCCATCACGAACGCCCCTGCGCCCATGATCGGCGGCATGAGCTGGCCACCGGTGGAGCTTGCGGCCTCGACACCAGCGGCAAAGCGCGGCGGGAAGCCGGACCGTTTCATAAGCGGGATCGTGATGACGCCTGTGGAGACGGTGTTCGCCACGGCCGAGCCAGAGATCGTGCCTGTCAGACCCGAAGAGAAAACCGCCACATAGCCCGGCCCGCCAACCATTTTGCCTGCGAGCGCGCGGCCAAGATCAATGATGAACTCTCCCGCTCCCGAGCGCACCAGAAACGCGCCGAACAGAATGAAGAGGAAGACGAATGTCGCGGAGATATTGGCGATCGTGCCAAACATGCCCTCATCCGTGAAGATCGTGCGGAAGACGATCGTCTCCACTGACAGGCCAGCAAACCGAAACACGCCATCGATCTGGCCGCCCCAAAAAGCGGGGTATGTGAGAGCAATGAGGATCAGCGCTGGGATGATAAGCCCAGTCGCCCGCCGCGTTAGCTCGATAGCGCCGACGATGACGATCAACGCATAGACCCATTCCTGCGGCGCTAGCGTGACCCCACGCGCATAAATCGCGTTCTCAGAGGCGATCAGAAGAAGCGTCGCCCCTCCGACGACAGCCCCAAAGACTATGTCGAAGGCGAGCACTGCGCGCTGCGCCGCCTCACCACGGACATGAAGCGCCGGGTACCGCAGAGCAGCCAACATGGCAAAACCAGCAAAGTGGATGCCAGTGAGCCAGAAGGTTGAGAGCGTGCCAATAAAGTTCGCGTAGAGATGGAACAGCGATACGGCGAGCGCCAATCCAGTAAAGAACCAACCCATCAAACCAGCATCGAGCGGGCGCAGCTCGTCTGCGAGTTCAGGCTGCTCTTGGCTTTGCCGCTCTTGCTCGGAGGTCACACTGGTCATCACACTGCCCCTAAGTGGTTCATACAAAGCCCTACCGGCTTCATACAAAGACGCCGCCCGCCTGGTGTGGCGCGCGGCGTTGTTCTCATACCCTCAAACGAGGCAAGCCTTACGGACGCAGGCTATCGGGGATCGTGATGCCCTGCTCTTCATAATAACGGATCGCACCAGGATGCAGCGGCAGAGGCAGACCGGCGATAGCGACATCCAGGCTCATGGCATTCGTTGCCGGGTGGATGCCCTGAAGGAAACCGAGGTTCTCGTAGATCGTCTTGGTGATCTCATAGATCGTCTCTTCAGGCAGATCATTGCGAACAGCCAGGAAGTTCGGCTGAGCAATCGTGTTCACATCCTCATCGACCCCTGGATAGGTGCCCGCTTCAATAACATAGCGGGTCCATAGATTACCCAATGCGCCATTGGCTTGCGCCATCTGTTCGTCTGTGAACTCCAGAAGAGCGATGTCTTCACCCAGCGCAGCAAATGCGCGGGACACGGCGCCGACCGGCGCACCGGCAGGCGTCGACATGCCTTCGACCTGACCGTTCTGGAGGGCGTCCGCGGACGGACCATAGCCCATATGGACGAGCTCAAATGTGTCATCCATATCAACGCCGAGACCGGCCAAAATGGTGCGGTTGGAACCGATGGTTCCTGAGTTCTGGCGACCCATCGACATGGGCTGACCACCGAGCGCCGCAATGTCGGCGACCGTGCCGGTGTCTACGTGTTCAGCGGAGACCACGAAGTGCTCAACGTTCGGCCACAACATGGTGATCGATCGTAGGGTTTCCTGTGCACCAGCATCGGCGAGCGGACCTGTACCCGTCCGCGCGTAGGCGCCGAACAAGCCCTGGACGATAGCGAACTGCGCTTCGTCATCGCGAAGCAGCGCGATGTTCTCGCCGGAGCCTGCCGAGTTGATCGCCGATACGTTGATGCCCATTGACGGCTGCAAGCGCACTTTGATGAGCGTGGAAAGCGCCACGCCCACTGGATAGTAGGTGCCGCCCGTCGAAGCGGTAGCCAGCAGATAATCCTGCGCCTCTTGCGCCTGCGTGCTTGCGGGGGCAGCGGCGAGCCCAATGCTTAAGGCGGCTGCGAGAACGCCCGCGCCGAAAATGTTGCGGCGAGATGGCTTTGTGGAATGGGTCATATGGTGATGTCTCCCTGGTGTACGACGCGGATCGTTATATCCATCAAGTGAGGAGGCCCGCGCTTGTCGATAGTTTTTAGTACGCTCACGCGCGAAAGGTAAAGCCTGATTGCTGAGCCAGAGAGAACAGCCGTTCATGTCGCGGCCAAGAGCGAGACAGGCAGCTCATGACATTGAGCTTTGCCTTTCTGGTGGCACATCGGGTAGAAACTGCCTCATATCGTGTTTATGAATCGTGTGAGACTTCACCCTATCCGCAACCCGCCCGCCGATATGGTCGGCTCGGCCAAGCCAAGTGCGCGACGACATTGACCTTCTCACGTTCGTTTTTAACCATATGCATGGTGGTTCTAACAGCCGTTTGGATGTCCGCAGCTGCGTTCGTCCAACCCGCACTGGCACAAGCATCCGGCCTCGGGCCGTACGATGGACCAAACATTACCGTTGATGTTGATAGCGGGCGGGTGCTCTCCGCCAACCGGGCTTTCGACGCCTGGTATCCGGCCTCCACAACCAAAATGATGACGGCCTATGTGGTGTTTCAAGCGGTGCGTGAAGGTCGCGTCACGATGCGCTCGCCCGTGACCATCTCCGACAATGCCGCCGCACAACCACCATCCAAAGCGGGGCTCGCTGTTGGGCAGGTCTTGACGGTGGAGGCAGCGTTACGCGTGTTGATGGTGAAAAGCGCCAATGACATCGCCGTGGCACTTGCGGAAAGCGTGTCAGGATCCGAGCCAGCCTTCATCGAAGAAATGAACCGCGCCGCGGCAGCCCTCAGCATGCGCCGCACCACCTTCACAAACCCGCATGGCCTGCCAAGTCGCGGGCAAGTAACCACCGCCTACGATCTTTCGCTTCTCACGCTCGCCTTAATGCGCGACTATCCAGAGCGGAATGACTTTTACTCAATGGGTGCCGTTACTCTTGGTCGCGCGAACTGGGTGAACCACAATATTCTCCTTCAGCGCTATCGCGGCGCTATGGGTTTTAAGACCGGCTTCATTTGTGACTCAGGCTTCAATCTGGTTGCCGGCGCGCGGCGTGGTGGTCGCACAATCATCACCGTGACGCTCGGCGCACGCTCAGGCGTTGAACGGGCAGCGGCGACGGCGCACCAACTCGATGAAGGCTTTCGTCGTTCTGGCGGCTTGTTCGGCGATGTAGCTGGCACCCCACTTGCGTCCTTCGCCCCCACGGGGCCGGTGCAAACCGAGGCGACGCGCCTACGCCCTGTCGTCTGCCAGCGTCCGCGTGTGCGTCCCACGTTCCAAGAGATCGCTGGCCAGTTCGGCACGGCATCACCGGCGTTTAATCCGACATCCGCCGCTTCGGCCTTCACAGGCGATGCGAGTGCTGTGGTTTTACCCGGAGCTTCCTCACCATCGGTCGGTGAGAGTGATGGTGCTGATGCCGTGGATGAACTTGATATCCTGTTGGGCCCAGTGATCCGCGAACCGCAGTTCACCGCACTTGCTTTTGGGGGAGCAACAGGCCCAGCCGTAGCGTTACGCGGACGGTGGTTGGTGCCGAACCCAGTCGCGCGCCCACGCCCTGGTGAGACGGTTGTTGCAACCCCGGCTTCGGTTCAGCCCGCTCCCGCAGCTCTACCTGGGCAAATCGCTCCAGCTGCGACAGGACCAGCGCTCCAGTTACGGCCACCTTCCGTTGCTGCGGGAACGCCCCCTCCAGGCGCTATCGCGGCGACCGTGGGGCGCGCGGTGCCCATCCCAGTGCCTGCACCGATACCCAGACCAAACTAAAATGAATCCCCCAAGTGAGTTAGCTCTACAAGTGAATTGGCTACATCTGTGACCCAGCCTCAAAAACGGCCAGACACAATGCCCGTCCTCGTGGTGACGGGCTTCCTAGGCGCGGGCAAAACAACTTTCCTCAATCGCCTGCTCGGCAGCGAGGCGCTTAAGGACACGCTTGTTCTCGTCAATGAGTTCGGGGATGTCGGCCTCGACAGCCTGTTCTTGAAAGAAAGCAATGCTTCGACGGGCAACGGCCTTTTGGTGGAAGAGCTCACGTCAGGCTGCCTTTGCTGCACCTTGCAAGGCTCACTGGTGCAAACGCTTGAAGACCTTCTGCGTGCCCGAGACAACGGACGGATTGCGCCGTTCAAGCAGCTGATCATCGAGACCACTGGCCTTGCTGATCCAACGCCGATTTTGGGCGCTTTTGCCCGACACCCTTATCTCTCGCTACGGTATCTGGTGGGCGGAGTGATCACAGTGGTGGATGCCGCTCAGGATGTCAGCCATCTCGACGCAACGCCGGAAGCAACGGCCCAGGTGGCCGTCGCGGACGTGCTTGCGATCGCAAAGTCAGATTTAGCCGAACAGCAAAAGGTTGCTGACTTGCCAGGCGAGTTGCACCGGCGGAACCCGCACGCGCGCACCGACACAGTCGACACGCTCGCAGGTGACACGTCCTGGCTGCCTATGCTGTTGAACCAAGCGTCTCCAGCTTACAATGCGTTGCCTGCAGAGGAAGACGGGCATCACCATCATGACCATGAGCATCACGATCACAGCCATCATGATCATGAACACCACCACGACCATGGGCATACGCATCATGACCACCATCATGAGCATGGCCAAGGGCACGATCATCACCATGATCACGACCATCACGCGTTCAGCACGGTCCTGACGACGGAAGGACCTTTGGAAGGCCGTATTGTCACCATGTTCATGGACTTGCTGTGCATGAACCTGCCAGCTGAGCTTCTGCGCATCAAAGGCATTGCATGGCTTGGTGGCGGCGGTGAGCTGCTCCCGGTCGCTGTCCACGCAGCTGGCGTTCTTCAGCACCCCGCGCGGCAGATCGCGCCAGCCCTGGCGGCAAGGCTTGAGGCCGGCAAAAGCCAGTGGGTGGTCATCACCCGCACAGATCAGACCAAGCGGATCAACGAGCTTTTCCAGGCCTGCCTGAAGGAGAATAAGGCCCGCGTTAAGGTGATGATTCCCGCCTGATCCAAAAGGCAGAGTTATCTCCTTCGACACTCTGATGCAGCACAGTGTGCCCTTCCTCGCGCGCCATATGCGGGACATCGACAACCGCCATCGGATCGCTGGCTTGAACGAGGAGCACCATGGACGGCCGCAGACGCTGCAGAGCTTTACGCGCTTTCAAGACAGGCAGAGGGCAGCGCAGGCCGAGACAATCCAGCGCTTCATCGAAAGAGGGATCGGATAGAGAGTGTTGGTCGGGCATACGCCTATGTGCCATTGCTTGAGAAACGAAGCTACCGATCCCTCTGAAAGATGTTCACAGGAACACCAGGATCTCCGACAACCGCATCTTAGGGTCAGGACCCTAGATCTCTTGGAAGCCTGGTGGACCATCACAAAGCAAGGTTGGCTCGTTCGGTCCAGTGAGACCGACACAGGGCGCACTCGCCAGCTAGAAAATGGCAAGGCATGGAGCGCTTATGCCCATGCTTCTCCTCGATCAGTAGCACGGAACCTTTATCGCGGGCACATCACGGGGGACGCTGGAGGCGTTTGCGAGCGATGCCTAAGCGGTCAAACTCGCTGACGAGTTTCATGCCAATAGAAAAACCCGGGGTAGAAACCCCCCCGGGCTAAAATCTTTGTCTCTCGTCAGAGTTTAAGCAGCAGCCACGTCGTCAAGGAACTGATCGACGATAGTTCGCAAGCGATTTGTGCGGTCGCTCACTTCGCTGGAAGCCGTCTGCACCTGGCCGGCGGAGGTTGACGTTTCATCAACCGCCGTGCTCATCGTCGCCATGGCTTCAGTCACCATACCTGTGCCATGCGCAGCTTCGTTGATGTTGCGCGAGATTTCAGCAGTCGCAGAGCCCTGCTGTTCAACCGCTGCAGCAATGGCATTGGTGTAGTTTTGAACATCACGCATCGTCTGGGCGATGGCTGCGATAGACTCAGCGGACTCTTTGGTCGAGCCCTGAATGCCGGACACCTGGCTGGCGATCTCTTCAGTGGCCTTGGCGGTCTGATTGGCGAGGCTCTTCACCTCACTGGCCACGACCGCAAAGCCTTTGCCCATCTCCCCAGCACGGGCTGCCTCGATGGTGGCGTTGAGCGCAAGCAGGTTGGTCTGCTCGGCAATATCCTGGATGAGCGAAACTACATCACCGATCTGTTGAGCAGCCGACTCCAACTGCGTGACCTTCTCGCTTGAGGAGATAGCCGATTGCGTTGCCTGATCAACGATCTCGTTTGTCTGGACAACCTGACGACTGATCTCTTCCACCGAGGAGGATAGCTCTTCGGTGGCAGCTGCAACCGTTTGCACGTTGGTGGACGCCTCACCGGACGCTGTGCTCGTCGTGCCGACTTGACTACGTGACTGTTCAGCAACGCTGTTGAGAGCAGCGACAGCACCTTCCATGGATTGAGTATTCTCGCCGACCGCGTCGAGAAGCGACGAGGATTCGCTGCGGAAGGTATCGATCATCGTATCGATACGATTCTGACGCTCAGCCGCCGCCGCCTGCTCGGCTTCGGCTTGTTCGCGCAGTTTTTGTCGCTCGACCGCATTATCACGGAAAATAGCAACGGACCGCGCCATCATCCCCAACTCGTCCTTGTCGGTCTCGCCTTTCAACGCGATGTCCAGCTTGCCGTCTGCCAACTCTTTCATGTCATTAGCAAGGGCATGGATGCGGCGGACAATGTCACCAGACACCGCCATCGACAGCCATATCGCGAAGGCTACCACAACGGTCAGAACGACCAATTCGATGTAGAAGGCTCGGCGCGCACCTGTTTCTTCCGTGAGTGCTAGCTCCTCAATCTCCAGGAGAACCTGGTGCTCCACGTCCCGCAGGGCATCGATCCAGTTCGTGCTAACCTGGAACCAATCCGAGGCGTCTACACTCGAGATATCGCCGCCAAAGGGAGCCGATTGGGCAATCGCTCGAAATTCCTCAATCTGCGTGCGCACAGGACCTGAGAGGGCCTGTTCGTAGATTGCCATCATCGTTGGCGTCGCAAGACGTTCGAAATTGATAAAATCCGTTTCTTGCATGCCCTGAAGCGCGAGCATCCGTGCATAAATGGCTTCTTCAAACTGCCCAGCGCCGAAACCGGTCGCACCCATCGCGCGTTCTTGCCCGGCAGCCTCCTTGGCCTCGATAACGGCTATGTAGGCTTCTACTGCCGCCGTCATGGGCCCGTCGGTTGCAAACTTCTCGATGCCCTCGGTCGCAACGATGAGATGGTGAATGGTCGATGTGTAAACAGATGCCATTTCAGGCACTGTTATTTGTCCTGCCGAGACTTGCTGTCGCGCCTGCAAGATACGCTGACGATCTTCCATAATCGTCGAGACGTGATGCGAGAACGCGTTTGCAATCACGTCGGTCATATTCTCAAGCATATCGTCCACCGCGACGTATAGTCGATCACTATCTGAACGCAGGCCCGGTAGTGTATCTGCAAAAGACTGACCGCCAGACGCGATGAAGCCTGCGCTTTGTCCACGTTCACGCTGCAAAGCGTGAATGACGTCACTAAAGGCTTCACCCTTTTTCAAAAGTAACGCCATATCTTGCGACGCGTTAGCATCTGACCAAGCTTTGTGGAGCAGAAAACCTGCCACGAGCACCAATACAGCTAGCGGCAGGAACACAGATAAAATGATACTCTTTTGGATTGGCATCGAAGATAAAAGCTTGGTCATGGCCGATCTACTTATGGTTGTACTAATGTCGGCCCGCAACATGACCTTTTCACGTTGATGAAGCGTTAAGCGCGTCACTTAACTGCGTAAAAACCACCATAAAGAGGGTGGCCTTAAGAGTTGGGGCTTACACTCGCATCCTGTAGAATGAAGGCAGGCCCGCGCAATTGTTAAAGAAATTGGTTCAAAAGCTGCAATTGTCGTTAGGCAGGCCCCTTTTGCCGCTGACACAAAAGGTTAATCTTGCCGTCTTCGGCGATGACTCCCAAGCATTAGCCGCACGCACAGCTCTGTTCACGTTCGCCATGCGCGTCTTGGCAGCCGCTCTGGCTTTTGGCCTGCAGGTGCTCTTTGCGCGCATGATGGGCGCTTACGAATTCGGTGTTTATGCCGTTGTTTGGGTGTGGGTTTTGGTCCTGGCAACCTTCTCTGGGCTGGGCTACTCCACCGGCCTATTGCGGTTTGTGCCTGAACTGTTGGGTCAGCAGCGTTTTGCCGAGCTGCGCATGGTTATCTGGCGGGGGCCCTTGGTAAGCGTAGGGCTTTGCACGGTGCTCGCGCTGGCGGCCATCGCATTCATTCTGTCCTTCCCGCACCTCGTATACAGTGCCTACGTGATCCCAGTGGTACTGGGGGCGATCTGCCTGCCAATGCTCACGCTGGTCGACAGCCAAGAAGGCATTGCCCAGTCCTTTGGCTGGGCCGACCTTGTCACCGTCCCAACCTTTGTGGTTCGCCCGTTGGTCATTTTGATGATCTTCCTGGGGCTGAGCTTCAGCGGGGTTGAGCCGAGTGCCGTGTTGGCCATGACAGCCACGGTGATCGGTATCTGGCTGGTCAGCGTGACGCAGCTGTTCATCCTGCGACGCCGCGTTATCGCACGCATCGGGAAGGGAGCGCTGGAAGGAAAAGTTGTGCCATGGGTGAAAGCAGCCATCCCGATGGTCATTGTGGATGGCTTTTTCTTTCTCACCTTGAACACCGACATTATTATCGCGAGCTTGTTTGTGTCGCCCGACCAAGTCGCCATTTATTTCGCGGCAGGGAAAACGCTCGCACTGGTGCATTTTGTCTTCTATGCGATCCGCGTTGCCACCTCGCACAAGATCGCCCAGTTCCACGCCTCGGGAGACCGCGCTGCGCTGGAGCGCACACTGGCCAACACGCTCCATTGGACGTTCTGGCCATCGCTTGCCATCGGCCTGATCCTTCTGGTGGAAGGGCGTCTTATCCTATCCATCTTCGGCGAAGACTTCGAGAATGGCCTCCCCTACCTTGCCATTTTACTCGTTGGAACGGTGATACGCGCGTCCGTCGGCCCAGCTCAAATGATGCTGACCATGGCCGGCGCGCAAAAAACAGCCGCCCGGCTTTACGGCCTGGTGTTTCTTATCAATGCCGCGCTGAACTTTGCCCTTATCCCGAGCATGGGTTTAACAGGCGCGGCAATCGCAACCGCGACAGCAATGGCCACCGAAGCGGTTCTTCTGGTGCTCGCCGTCCGCCGTCATCTGGGTGTGACAAGCTTCATTGGCCTTGTCAGGCGCTTGGACAACGCAGCTCCTCAAGACAGTGAACCCCAGCATATCTCACAGGAACCCAAACAAGCGGCCGAGCCTGCGGCTGGAGCTGCAAAATGAGCATCACCGACGCCATAACGTCCAGTAACATGGTCTCCGACAAGGTGGTCTCCAGTGATCGACCACACGCGGCAATACCGGCAGGCTACGACGATCTGGCGCAAAACGCTCTGACAGGAAACGTTTTTTTTAACAGACCCCTCCTGGAAGCTGCCTTCAACCATCTGGCGCCCCCGAGCGTTGCCCTAGCGACCGCACGCAACAGCACTGGGGCCCTGATCGCCGCTGCGCCGGTGCAGCGAGAACGCTGGGGTTACGGCCCGATCTCAGCCTTTCAACCTCTGAGTGTTTGGCACCATCCTTATTCGATGCTGGGCATGCCGCTCATTGACAAAGATAAGCCCCTTGAGGCCGCCTGTGCCCTCATGGATGCGCTCACAGCCTTGCCATCCGGCCCTCCCATTCTTCTGATGAACCGCATCGATGCGAACAGCAGCTTTCTCAACGTCCTTGAAGAGGCCATTTCGGCAACGGGCAGAACACTGCGTGTTCTAAATCGCTACCAAAGGGCCGCTCTAGACCTTCCTGAGACGGCGGGGCTGACGCAGCGTGATCTGCTTGGATCGAACAGCATGCGAACCATCAAGACCAGCCACCGAAAACTGAGCGAGCACGGCACCGTTCGTTACAAGCAAGCAGCAACACGCAGCGAGATAGACGACCAACTGGGCATGTTCTTTGCGCTTGAAGCATCAGGATGGAAGAAATCTGCAGGCACGGCTCTTCTGACCATCGGGCACACGCCATTCGTGCGTGACGTCGTCCTTGAGCTGGCCGAGGCTGATAAGGCGCGTCTTTACAGCGTTTGTCTGGATGGAAAGCCTGTCGCATCCACCCTTGCCATTTGCCAAACGGATGTATGCAAGGATGACGTTGGCAAAAAACCGGGAAACACGCGAACCTGGATGCCCTGGAAGATTGGCGTCGATGACACCTATCGTGCTGCGGGCCCGGGAACCCTAAACCTTGCCGCCATGACCAAAGACCTTCTGACCGAGACACAGGAGACGGGTACGGGCCTTTATCTCGACAGTCTGGCCGACAGCGACAGCGTTATCGCCAATCGGCTCTGGCGGCAGAAGAAGGAACTCGTTGACCTAGTGATAGACCTAAAGCCAGGTGGTAGCACGGCATTCAAACCGATTTTCTTGGCTGAGATCGCGCGTCAGTCTGCACGCAAAGCGGCCAAAAGAGCGCGTGCGACCCTGTCCTCCCAAAAGCATCCGGGGCGGTAGCAGGCACACTGACGTCACGTAGAGCATTTCGCGTGATCTTCGACTCACAAGACGCACTCTAAGTCTTTATTTTGACGCGTTTTTGAACCGCAAAACCGCACACACTTTTGCTGAAAACGCTCTAGTCCTTCAACAAACGCCGAATGATCTTGCCGGTCGTGGTGATCGGCAAAGCGTCTAAAAAGCGGATGTCGCGCGGGTACTCATGCGCTGAGAGTGTATCACGTACATGGCGCTGAAGCGTCTGCGCCAACGCGTCCGTCGGCTCATATCCATCACGCACAACAACAAACGCTCGAACAATCTCGGTCCGTACAGGGTCACTCACCCCCACCACAGCAGCAGCGGCAACCGCCGGATGTGCGGTCAAACTGTTCTCTATCTCGCCAGGCCCAATCCGATGGCCGGACGAGGTGATGATGTCGTCATCCCGCCCGGCAAACCAGATAAAGCCGTCTGCATCACGGTGAGCCATATCGCCGGTCATGAGAAGGCGCCCGAGCGTTGGCGACATGAGATACTTGCGCTGCGTGGCCGCCTGCGCGTTCCAATAGCCCAAAAACGACACTGGGTCAGGGGAACACACGGCAATCTCCCCCATTTCATTATCGTCAGCTTCGGTGCCATCCTCCCGCACGACCGCCACCGTATGCCCGGGGACCGGCACACCTGTCGCGCCGGGCAGGGTGACGCCACACTGATGTGAGGACCCCAGGATCAGGTTGCACTCCGTCTGCCCATACGCTTCGTTGATGGGAAAACCGAAGACCTGTTCTGCCCAGTCATACGTTGTGCGGCCGAGCGCCTCGCCCGCTGCCATAACCGAACGCAAAGGCAGCGCGCGAACGAGGTCCTGATCCGTGCTCGCGCGTATGAGACGCAAAGCCGTGGGCGGGAGAAAGGCATGGGTCACACGCCGGTCCAGCATCATCTTCACGGTCTGGGTTGGGTCAAAACGATCCGATGAGGCGAAGAAAACGACCGGGCAGCCTTCTGACAGTGCAGGAAAGAGAAGGTTCAACATGCCGCCAGCCCAAGCCCAATCGGCAGGCGTGTAGAAGATTGCATCAGTGCCATAGCCGAGCGCTGCGTCCATGCTTTCCGGTGTGGCGCTATGGGCGAACCGAAATCCAGGCATATGCCCAGCGAGCACCCGATGACCATGCAAAGCGCCCTTGGCAGGCCCGGTCGTGCCCGATGTGTAAATCATAAGACATGGATCATCGGGGGCCGTCGCAGTTGGGAGACAGGGCTGACCATGCTCGGCCATGAGGCCATCGTACGTGACGACGCCGTGACGCCCGTCCCCCATGCTGTCCTTCTCGGATATGCCCTCCAACGCAATGATACGTTCCAAACGCGGAAGGCTGTCAGCAATCGCAGTAAGACTTGCGAGCCCCGCGTGAGAGACAAGGGCGAACCGAGCGCCGCTGTCACTCATCCGGTGGATCAACGCATCTCGTCCGTACCTCTCCGACAACGGAACATTGATGAGCCCGGCGCGCAGCACCGCCACATGAGCGATGAGCGTGCGCACCCCTTGTGGGGCAATGATCGCCACCCGGTTGCCGCGTTCGGCACCAAGCGCCATGAGTGCGCCGCTTAGCCGCGAGGCCTCCTCGGCAAGGTCAGAGAAGGTGTATGCCTCGCCGCTTCGCCCGTCGATGAGAGCGATAGCGCTGGGATCAAGGCTTGCTGGCTCATCCAGCACCGCAGCACCAAGATTGAGCTGATCGGGGATGTCCCACCGGAAAGCACGCCGCGCCGCCTTGTAGGCATCGTGGGGCTCCTCCCGTGCGCTAGAAATGGTCTCAATCTTTTGGCGCTGGGCCATCAGCTTCGAACCCATCATTCTCAACATCAGTGGGACGTGCCTTGCCAGACGCTGCCGTGGCTTCAGGCGTTGCGCTGGGCTTAGAGACAGCCTTCGATACCGGTTCGGGCGCGGGAACTGTCGTCACGCCAGAGGTTGTATCGCTGGTTTGGAGCACCTCATCGCGGGGCGCATTTGACAAACCGTTGGCTGTCGCAAATCCGGGCTTTCCAAGAGCGTCGATGACCTGATCAAGGTTGCGGATGGACACGTCAGACTGAGCAAACGGTATCTCAATGCCCGCTTCCTTGAAACGTTTGAAAATCTCAAAGCGAATGTCAGACCGCGCGCCATAGCCTTCACCGACATCCGCCAAGTAAGCAAACAACATGAAGTCGAGCGAACTGGCGCCAAACTCAATGAAGAACACCGCAGGCTCAGGAAAACTCAAGGTGAGCGGATGCGCATTGGCAACGTCGAGTAAGATCTCGCGGACGGTCTCCGGGTTGCTGTCATAGCCAACGCCCACCGGAATATCGATCCGCCCCAACGTGTCGCGGTGCACGCGGTTCTTTACACTGCCGGCGATGAAATCAGAGTTCGGCACCAACACGGTCGCCCGGTCGAAGGTTTGGATCTCCGTTGCCCGCACACTGATGCGTTTCACAATACCCTGCTCCTCGCCGACGATGATCCAATCGCCCTGTTTGAAGGGGCGCTCAGCGAGAAGGATGAGGCCTGACACAAAATTGGAGACAATAGACTGCAGCCCGAAGCCAATGCCCACCGACAGCGCACCGGCGACCAGAGCAACGTTTTCAAGGTTCAATCCCAGCGACGAGAGTGCGATCATGGCAGCAACAATGACGCCGACATAGCCGATCGACGTCACAAGCGAGGACTTAAGGCCTGAATCGAGCGCGGTGCGCGGCAGATAGCGGTTTTCCAACCACCCTTGAACACCGCGCGTCAGCAAAACGCCGAGCATCACGATGGCTATCGCCACGAGCACCGAGGTCAGCGAGAACGAGAACCCGCCAATATCGATGCCGGTAAACACGCTGCGGAAAATGGTTGCAAATTCACCTGTCTCGACACCAAACGGCGCGACGATGAAGGAAACAGCGATGACAAGGAGCAGGATCTTCAGAAGACCCGAGAGGAGCACACCAAACTGCCCCATACTGCTGTGGGAGAGGCCTATATTGCGTTCTACCCAACGCGACGCACGGCCATCTTCCTCGAAAATGGCGATGCTAACTTGCTCGACCAAAAGCGCGGTGAGAAACAAGACGGCAAGAACCGTGGACGTCCAGACGATCCGATCGACCGTAAAGGCTGCCAGAGCGAGATAACCGAAAAGCTGGGCGACAAGTGCGCCAAAAGCGGACAGAGCAGCAACCGGCAGTGTCCAGCGCCATATAATCTGCGCCACGATGCGTGTCTCGCCGTCACCGCGTGCTTTATCAAGACCTGCAAGCAACGCGCGAGACGATATCAAAACCAGAAGCGCAGTGAGCGCCACGGCGACCGCTTCGATAAGCTGCACCGTGGGCAGAGGGGCCAAGAATTGCCGCGCAACCGAACGGGCAAGTTCGCCAACAGCGTAGACCGCAGCGGTAAGCCCCAAGTAACTGACCGCCCCCGCGGAGTATGTCTCCCCGATAGGCACCAAACGCCAGCTGGAGCGACCTGGCGCAAGGAGCGCCCGTATGATCCCGCTCAGGAAGAAATACAGAATGGTTGTCGCCGCGATAAGTTCAACAACGCGTCGAGCAGGCAGGGGCACACCACTCATCGAAGCCAGCGCCGCCAGAAGAATGGCAAACCCTACCGCCGGAACGCCAACGCTAACCAGAACAATACGCCAGGCAGCAAAGACCTTCTCAAGTGAACTCGCGTCATAGCCTTCAGCGCGCACCGTGCGTTTAATGGCAAGGCTGCGCAAAGGGATGGCAAGAACGATCAGAAGAACGAAAAGCGCCGCAAGGCCGGCGAAAGCTGATGGCGTGCTACGGGTACGGATACCGTCGACCGTGCTCGCAGCAACGCGCGACATACGTTGCCAGAGCGTTGGAAACTCCTGGATACCTTGCGACCACAGATCAGGGCTCAGGACTGAGGTCGCATCTTGGAAAAGGCGCTGGGCGAACTCGTCAGCGCGCCGCTGCGAAATGGTATCGCGCAGCTGATCAGCGCGACCGAGCAGCACTTGCACCGGTTGGATTTGCGCTTCCAGATCGAGAATACTCTGGCGCAGATCCTGCGCCTGCGGCGTCTCCAATTGCGACCCATCGGCGGGCGCGAGGCTTTCCAAAAGGGCGACCTGTTCGTTGAAGGTTGGAAGGCGAGCTTCGGTGAACTGTGCCATCTCTGATCGCGCCAAATTCAACTGTTCGCGCAGTTGGGAAAGCCCGTCGGCCGTCACATCGTTCTGCTGAAGCGCGTCTTGGATGCGGTTGACCGTTCCAGTCCATCCATCGATTTGACGGGATGTTTCCTCATCCAACGGGGTAGGCGTGAGGGCAGGCAAGGCCGCTGCGTCTTCCGACGTGGCCTCAGCATCCACACTGGCCGCATCGTCGACCACGTCTTGGCTGGCATCTTGCGCGAGTACCAGCGACGGTCCAGATGCGAGCCCTCCAAGAGCAATGGCGCAAAGAAATTGGAAAAGAAGAGCAACCTTGAAAGCTGCCTTGTAGTTCCACGATGAGCGGATCAAGCGCCTGGCTCCGACCAGTACCCAACCTTTGGCATAACTGTTGACGAGTTCTCCATACTTGGCCGCCGAGCGACCATATCGATCTCGACAAGTGCGCCGACAGCGAGCGCCGTCACCCCAACGGTCGTGCGTGCAGGCCGTCGATCGTCGGGGAAATAGCTCGCATAGACCTCGTTGAACACG
>JBCCLK010000041.1:0-26227 GCA_039026935.1 Pseudomonadota bacterium | reverse complement strand
TGCGGCAAATCTCGCCAACCGTCGTTCCAGTTTCCGCCTGCCTCAAGGCGAAGGCAATCTGTTCATCGCTGAATCGTTTCTTCGGCATCGGTACACTCCCCTGTTGCCAGAAATGTACCCAAAATTTCGCAATCAGTTCGCACCAGTTTCAAGGGTCAAGACCAATTGTCGTGGACAATAAGCCTACGCAGCTCAGGAGCGATTGGTGAAGCGTGGCATGGCCAGCTTTCAGATGCAGCGAAAATCTGCGCTACTTTTCTGCAATGGCTAATGTTGCCAAAGGATGAGGCCTGCGCATACAGCTTTAATCGGAAAGCTTTTTTGGACCTTGCCGAAGGCGGGAGAGTGTGTAGTGTCTTCGCTAGGCTCTCTAGGTTCTCCTAGCCCTGACAAAGGGCGTTTTAACGGGCGACGCCGTTTAACAGCTGCCGTATGTACGTATCTAAACAGCGATAGTGCTCAGCGCCAGTTGATTCTGACAAAACAGCGATGTGAGAAGAATTGGCACGCCCAACGGGACTCGAACCCGTGTTTCCGCCGTGAAAGGGCGGCGTCCTAGACCACTAGACGATGGGCGCATGCACGCTGTAAGGCTGTGCCGCAGGCGCGCCTTATAGGCGCTGGTTTCCAACGGTTCAAGCCGCCAGCTTCAAAAATGTTCAAGGTCGTTTGATGTCCTCGATCCGACGTTAGGTGAGCTGTTTTGAAGCACAATTTCTGCATCTATTTGGGCCCGTTTGAAAGAGAAGCAGAGTCTCCTGTAAACCCAGGCAACTCCTGGATTTCTTATGCTGACGGGGCGGGTCGTATCGTGAAGAATTCGTAAAAGGACTTGCCGTCGGACCTCATTGGCGGGCATTCTTTGGCAGAATCAGACTTAATCGCCTCGTGAGAATGTGCAACTTTAGGCGGAAGATTCGAAAATTGCGCGTGTGAGTGGCGGAATGCGTAATAGGGCTGGCAAAAATGACAAGTAAACCACCGCTTGATCCTGATCTGCTTGAAGAGATCGGGCAAGAAGCGGGCCTTGATGTTTTCGAGGTCGCTGGAAGCATAAAATGGTTCGATGTGGGCAAGGGTTTTGGCTTCATTGTTCCCGATAACGGCATGCATGACATCTTGCTGCATGTGACGTGTCTCCGGCGCGATGGATTTCAAACAGCCTATGAAGGCTCCCGCATTGTCGTGGAAGTGTTGGCCCGCCCTAGGGGCTTACAGGCCCTGCGCATCCTGTCGATGGACGATTCGACAGCGCTGCATCCTTCGCAGATGCCGCCATCGAGGACCCATGTGCAGGTTCAGCCGACGTCTGGCCTGGAAAAGGCTGTTGTCAAATGGTTCAACCGCATCAGAGGTTTTGGCTTCCTGACCCAAGGTGATGACAGGGACGATATATTCGTTCACATGGAGACGCTGAGACGTTTCGGGCTCGCCGAGTTACGCCCGGGACAGGAGGTTCTGGTTCGTTATGGTGATGGCCCGAAAGGCAAAATGGCGTCCGAAGTCCGACCCGCTAACAGTGCCATTGCGCCTTCATCGCACTAGCTCAATGGCCTTGCCAGCTTGACCTCTATCACTGGGCTAGCCAAAGATGTGCTCGCCATGGCACGCTGGAGACACAAAAAGTAAAGCAGCGACAGGGAGCCTAAGCGCAGTGGCGTTTTCCCAAAGTGGGTTTGTGTTTACACGCCGAGCGGCGGGCCTATACCCCGTTGTGCTGTGCGTCGTTTTCTTAGCCCTAACCCTCAGCGATGCGCGTAGTTTCGAGCGTTCCAGTCTCACCATTGAGACGGGTAATGGTGCCTATACCTTTGATCTGGAGATTGCCCGAACGGCCCAGGAGCAGGGCCTTGGCCTCATGCATAGACGTTCATTACCACAAGACTACGCCATGCTTTTCCCGTTTGAGCGGGCGCGTGAGGCTTCCTTTTGGATGCGCAACACGTTTGTGTCCCTCGATATGGTCTTCATCGGGCGGGGAGGGAAGGTGCACAGGATTGAGTACGCGACTGAACCACTGTCCACTCGCATGGTTCCCTCACGTGGTGACGTTATCGGAGTGCTTGAGTTTGTCGCCGGTACAGCGGACCGGATAGGGCTGGGGCCTGGAGATGTGATTGATCACCCCTCATTGATCCAAGACTGATACCTGGGACCCAAGACTGATACCTGGCGCAGGTGGTGTGGTTGGAGTGCGACGAGCCGACGTGAGTGCTCATTTTTAGCATCAACCGTCCCGATCGCTCTTGACCTTGGCGACGATGTGAGAGAGTTGAGCATCTCTCATGGTTTCGGGGCATAGCGCAGCCTGGTAGCGCACCTGTTTTGGGAACAGGGGGTCGCAGGTTCAAATCCTGCTGCCCCGACCATGATATATTTGAGATGCACCATATGAGGTCTGCCACGAGCACCGCCTCACACCTTATGCGGCCAGAAAAAACGTAGCGTTGCGGTCTCATTTCGGGTTGGAGAGAGCAATCCTTCAAGGTATGTACCTGCGAGCACGCTTGGCCTCGTAGCTCAGCTGGATAGAGCACCGGACTTCTAATCCGACGGTCGCAGGTTCGAATCCTGCCGAGGTCACCAGTCGTCATGGGACCAGTCGCCGTGCGACAAGCCACCCAAGGGAATTGCTTCGGCGATGGACAAAAGTCCCAAGATAACATCAGCAAGTGAGGCGGGAGCGCAAAGCCCTTCCAATGCTGTAGCTGAGACTGACGGAAAAACGGATTCTGATAGCAAAACTGACGCAGGGACAGGCGTCGAAGGTGCCGCTGACGAAGCAAAAACAAAGCCCAAGTCACCAAGGCGACGACGAACCGCAAAACCATCGGTCGCCCGGTCCAAGGCCCGCAAAACAACTGGTGACGCAAGCAAAACGGACAATACTGAAGCGCCTGAGACGTCCGCTACTAAAACGCTAGCCACCAAAACCCCAGCCGCTAAAACATCCCCGCGGCGCAAACGCGCGTCGTCTGCCAAATCCAGGTCTTCGCAGCCCCGGTCTTCGCAGCCCAGGTCTTCGCAGCCTCGATCTTCCAAGGCCCAGGCACCTGATGCCCAGTCTTCCAAAGCTCAGTCTTCTAAGTCCCAAACGGTCGGGAAAAAAGCTGCCAGTTCTTCTGATAAGAAGGAAACGACCGACATCGTAACCGATGCGGCATCTGAGACAGAGGGGATAACGGAAAAAGCAACCTCACCGAGCATTAGGCGCACGCTGAAGGCAGCCACGACCAAGCGGACACGAAGCAAGTCGAGCGGCCAGGCGACGCGCAAAAAGACAGCCAATAACAAGAACGCTCCCAAAGAGAGCGGTATGGACGCGGCACAAACGGGACCGCTTCCAAAGCCTGAAGACGATGGAACAGACCGCGCGACCCACTCTGCGACCGGCCTACCAAGCCATCAGTCTTCCCAGAACGGCTCTTCAAATGGACCCAAAGCAGGCGTGTCGGATAAACGCATCCCAGACCTGTCGGTCACAGATGATGTACCGGGTACACACGACGTGGCAGGCACAGATGAGGTCCAACTTCGGTCTTCTCAAGACCAAGGAGCAACCGTTGATGCTACAGTTGAAACGACCCTGCCTGATGAACAGTCCGCACAGCAGGTGGCGATCATCAGGCCGCGTCGGCTCACTTGGCCCTCCTTAACCCGCGTTGATGGCCTTTTAGTTCCCCTGACAAAGCTTTTCGATGCGATGGCGGCTGTGCGGCTTGTCGCGCTGGTCCTCGTAGCCATCGTTGCTGTAACGGCCTTTCTGCCGGGTTTCATGACGATACCCCCGATCGACCGAGACGAATCGCGCTTCTCGCAGGCGACCCGCCAGATGGTCGCGACGGGCGACTATATCGACATCCGGTTCCAGAGCGAGCCACGCTATCAAAAGCCCATCGGCATCTATTGGTTTCAGTCAGCAGCGGTGCAACTTTATGATACTGAAAACGGACAGGCCCCGATCTGGGTTTACCGCACGGTTTCTTTTGCCGGCGCTGTGGTGGCGACCCTGCTTGTTTATTGGTTGGCGCTTGGTTTCGGGCCGCCTGGCGTAGCACTGGCGGCAGCGTTGCTGGTTGGTCTCACCATTTTGATGGGGGCTGAAGCGCGGCTTGCGAAAACAGACGCCGTTCTTTTTGCAACCATACTCGCTGCGCAAACCGTTCTCGCCAAAGCCTTCATAAGTAAGCGCGACAGTGGCGTGCGTTTCTGGCACGCAGCCCTCTTTTGGACAGCCACTGCCGTTGGAATTCTCGTCAAAGGACCGATCTTACCCATGGTGGTCGGCACTACGGCGATTGCTGCGTCGCTGATCGACCGCAAAATCATATGGCTGCGCCGGTTGCGCCCGGGCCTCGGTGTCTTTTGGATGCTCGTTCTCACATTGCCATGGTTTATAACCATCGGCATCGTGTCCGCCGGTGAGTTTTTCGCAGAGTCGATTGGCCGAGACTTATTTGAGAAAATTGGCGAAAGCCGCGAACGCCCCTTTGTGCCGCCTGGTGTGTTCGCCCTTGGCTTTTTCCCAAGCCTTGGCTGGCCACTTGCCCCGCTTGCTTATCTGTCAATCCCGTTCGCTATTGCCACATGGCGCGACAAGGGAACACGCTTCCTTATAGCTTGGATTCTGCCGACCTGGCTCATCTTTGAGCTGTCCGCGACGAAACTGCCTCATTACATCCTGCCCATTTATCCAGCGCTTGCCATTTTGGCGGCCCGGATGTTGGTTTTTGAAAAGGTTCCGACCGGTTGGGTGTCTCACGTCCTCAAAGGTCTGTTTTTACTCATCCCGGTTGCTGCCGTGGTTGGTATACCCATTACGCTGCTTGTGTTCGGCGATGGTGTAAATCCGATCGCTGCGGCGCTGTCACTGCTGGCTCTTGCCCTGCTTGTTGGTGCCTATCTCGTGCTTGTCCGTGGGTACGGTAAAGCGGCTTTGCCACTCATGGTGGTTGGCACACTCCTCCTTTACGCAAGTGCCTTTGGTTCGCACATTCCCTCCGCCCGCACGATCTGGATCACGCCGCAGCTGGTTACTGCTGCGCAAAGCGCTGCATGCGAGAACCCACAGCTTGCAACCCTCGGCTACAACGAGCCAAGCCTTGTTCTCATGACGCGAACAGATTTGAGATTTTTAGATGGTGTTGGCCCTGCTGCGGAGTTCCTCACCGACGGAGGGTGCCGGGTCGCCTTCATTGAGGCGCGATTTGTCGAAGCGTTGTACGCGCGGGTAAGCGAGCAAAACGCGACAAACGCAAATCCAGCGACCAGTGTTCGTCTTCTCGCCCGCGTTGAAGGCCTCAACTTCAATGGTGGTGATTGGCTTGATCTTCATGTTCTTGCCGCAGGCGAGGGGCAGTAAAAGCCGCGTAAGCGGTTCACCCTTTCAGTTCATAAGGCTTCCAGTTTTCTGCCCGAACGGTTAGGGAAGCGCCTTGCGCGTGCCGGTGTCGGCGCGACCTTATTGTGCACTTACGACCGGACACCTCCTTGTCTCACCTGCTCTCGCCCAATCCAATCACCTTGCATGCTCCCGGTGGCGCTGACGGACGAGCGGTGTCCTTATCGGTGGTGATCCCGTGCAAGAATGAGACAGGGAACATTGAGGTTCTGGTTGGGGAAATTGCGACTGCGCTGCGGGGCAGGCAGCTTGAAATTCTCGTTGTTGATGATGGCTCGACCGATGGGACAGGCCAAGCAGCGCTTGGTGCTGGTGCCGATCACGATGCGAAGGTCCGCGTGATCCGGCATGAAACGTCCGCAGGTCAAAGCAGCGCCGTGCGCACAGGTGTCGCTCATGCCAACGGAGACATCATCGTATGCACCGATGGCGATGGTCAGAACGACCCGGCCTTTATGCCACAGCTTGTCGATACGCTTCTTGAGCGGGGAGCGGCCTATGGGATGGTCGGTGGACAGCGGGTTGGTCGCAAAGACACGGCGGTCAAGCGATTTGCCTCGCGCTTCGCTAACAGGTTGCGTGGTGCGATGCTTGCCGACAAGACCCGCGACTCTGGGTGCGGTTTGAAAGCTGTCTGGGCACATGTCTTCCACCGCTTGCCATATTTCGACGGCTGGCATCGCTTCATGGCGGCGCTTGTTCTGCGAGAAGGCTACCAGGTGGACTTTGTTGATGTCATAGACCGCCCACGCCAGCACGGCGTCTCCAAATATGGAGTCCTTGATCGTGCCCTGATTGGAAGCATCGATCTTCTGGGTGTTTGGTGGCTTTTGCGGCGTATGAAGCGTAAACCACTGGCATCACACACAAGCCTTGAACTTGCCCAAACCTCCGCGGTGCAACCAAGCGCTGCACCTACAAGCGTAGCTCTTGCAAACGACGGATCTGTCTCATCATGATCGATACCATTCTGTCCTGGTTCCACACCGTCTTTGTTGAAGGTTTTGACGTTTGGGTAATTTGGGGACTGGTCGCCCAGTCCATGTTTATGATGCGCTTTGTGGTGCAGTGGATCGCTTCAGAGCGTGCCAAACGATCCATTGTGCCGATTGCTTTTTGGTTTTTTTCCATGGCCGGCGGTTTTCTGCTCTTGACCTACGCCATAGTCCGTCAAGACCCGGTATTCATCGCTGGGCAGTCGCTCGGTCTTTTGATCTACTCACGCAATCTGTGGCTCATTTTTGCCGAACGCCGCGCTGCTGCTCGTCCGGAGGGTGAGGCGACCGTTTGAAGCGCCAAGCGTGACTGGACATCACTTCAAGCTGCCCGATTCAACCGGTCAGTAGGCCCGCAGCATGAGCGCCAGCCAAGATATCTGCTTTTAAGTCTTCGACGTCTTCTAGGCCGATTTGCAGTCGGATGAGTGGCCCACCGTCCCAAGGTTTCACGCTTCTGGCCGAGCCGAGTTCGGCAAGCACCGCCAGGCTCTCATACCCACCCCAAGAATATCCAAGTCCAAATAATTCCAGCGTGTTGAGGAATATTCTGGCCGCCTCGCGGGAGCCGTTGAGTTCCATTGCGAAAAGACCGCTGGCCCGTCCGTTGAAGTGTTTCTGCCAAAGCGCATGGCCAGGGTCCGATGGAAGGCCTGGGTGCATCACGCGGGAAACAAACGATTCGCCTTCTAGCCATCGAGCCAGGGCAAGGGCGGATGCTTCGTGCTGTTCAAGGCGCACGCGCAATGTGCGCAGACCACGTAAGGTGAGGAAGATTTCCTCTGTCCCCGCTTGAACACCGAGGTTGCGGTGTGCGCGCACAAGATTTGGCCAGACCCGTTCGCTCGCTGAGATTGCGCCGATCAATAGGTCAGAGTGGCCAGAGTAGTATTTCGTTCCAGCCTGGATGGAGTAGTCGAAGCCTTGCGCGATAGGCTTGTAGATGAGCGGTGTTGCCCATGTGTTGTCGATCATCGTGATGGCATCGTGGCGCTCAGCAGCATCCAAAATTGCGCCGAGGTCTGGCATCTCAAACGTGTACGATCCGGGCGCTTCAACAAACAAGATCGCATGTTCAGCCTTTGCCAGATGCTCTTCGATATCCCGTCCAATGAGCGGGTTGTAGTACACGGTATCCACGCCCATCCGCGCCAAAGTGTCGTTGCAGAACCTTCGGGTTGGCCAATATACATTGTCTGGCACGAACACAGTGGAGCTTGGTGTGACTTCTGCCAGAAGCGGGATCGTGACGGCCGCCAAACCAGACGGGACCAGAACGGTACCCGCCGCTTCTTCCAGGTGGGTGATCGCCTCATTGAGCGCATCTATGGTTGGCGTGCCATTTAGCCCGTAGGAATAGCGCTGACTGTTGGGTCTGCCCTGGCTGTAGGCCTCCATCTCTTCCACGCTTTCGAACAAGACGGTCGAGGCGCGCACGAGCGGTGGATTTACAAAGCCGTGGAAGGCGTGGGAATCGCGTCCAAGATGACTTAGTTTCGTGTCGAGGCGCTTGTCCTTCAAGGACGGCTTCGTTTTGCTGCGCTGCGTGTTTGCGCTCATTGGATTGCCTTCAATTTACCCGTAGATTGCCAAAAAGAAGCGGTTTTTCAGCCTCGCTTTACCAATCTATGTTCTGACAGCATGGGGGATCGTTGCACAAGGGCGGATATGTGCAGCGGCGAGGGTCAAAGGTTCGGGATGCATCTGTTAAAGCTGCGATAGAGTATGAGTTATCACTGTCCGTCAATGTTCGAGGGTCGCTCGATCATACGCTTGTTTGCTGTGGGGGCTTTGCTAGCTCCACTTTGCCTGGCGTCAACCGTTGCAGCCCAAACCAGTTCGACGTTGAGCGACGTCTTAGCGAAGGGCTTTGTCCAATGCGGCGTTTCAGAGGGACAGCCAGGTTTTTCCCGTCAGAATGAAGATGGCGACTGGGTTGGTTTTGACGTCGATTATTGCCGCGCTATCGCTGCAGCGGTTTTGGGTGATGCGGACGCTGTCTCGTTTACCTCTCTGCCAGCGAGCATCCGCTTTGACGCACTTGTAAATGGCGACATTGATATCCTGTCGCGTAACTCCACCTGGACTATGGGGCGAGAGGTCAGTCTGCCGATCTTGTTTGTCGGCACGACCTATTATGATGGGCAGGCGTTTATGGTGCGCCAGGCGATGGGTATCACTTCTGCGTTGGAGCTTTCCAATGCCACTATCTGTGCCAACGCTGGGACGACGACCGTTCTCAATGTGAGCGATTTCTTCACATCACGCGGCATGTCGTTTGAACTCATTACCTTCCAGAGCGTTGAGGAGGTCGTTGCGGCCTATGACGCGCAGCGCTGCGACGCTTACGCTCATGATACCTCTGGCCTCTTCGCCCAGCGCCTAAACCTGACCGACCCCAGTGAACACATTGTCTTGCCTGAGGTCATATCCAAAGAGCCGTTAAGCCCAGCCGTTCGCTCCAACGACCCACTCTGGTTCAATGTGGCTCGTTGGGTTTTGTTCGCAATGATTAATGCCGAAGAACTTGGCCTTACCCAAGAGACGATCGCCACCAGCGACGCATCAGAAAACCCAGCCATTGCGCGTTTCATTGGTGCTGAGGGCGACTTTGGCGCGATGTTGGGTCTGCGTGCAGACTGGGCCGTCAACGTGGTTGCGCAAGTTGGCAACTATGGCGAAGTTTTTGAACGCACTGTCGGCCAGGGATCTGAGCTTGGCATTGGGCGAGGACTGAACGCCCTGTGGTCGGAGGGCGGGCTCATGTATGCCCCGCCAATCCGTTAGCGCGTTTTTTCGGTTGCAAGACCTACATCGGGCCCTGTTTCAACCGGGACATCGCCCAGCGATCCCCACTGCGCCCATGATCCGTCATAAACACGCACGTCACGCGCCCCGCTTAAATGCAGGGCAATGGACAAAATCACCGCCGTGACGCCTGAACCGCAGCTGGTGATAATCGGCGCGTCAAGGTCGATGCTTTTGTCGGAAAACAGTGCTTTGAGTGCTTCTGCCGATTTCATTTTGCCATCTTCGGTCAGTTCCAAGAAGGGCACCGAACGCGCGCCTGGCATATGGCCGCTCGCCATCCCCTCGCGTGGTTCGGATTCCTCGCCAGAGAAGCGCCCGGCTGACCGTGCATCGAGGATCGTCGTTGTTCCCTTCGCCGTTACCGTTTTTTGTTCGATTGCTTTGCGCACGTCATCCACGTCGGCGATAGCCGACTGATCGAGCCGCGCCGTAAAATGTCGCTCGGATCGCCGCACAGGCTGGTCGCTGAGTAGATAGCCCGCCTTTTCCCAGGCCGGTAGACCACCATCGAGTAGAAAAACACTGCGCGCACCCATCACCTTCAGCATCCACCAGACACGCGGCGCCGAGAACAGGCCAAAGCCGTCATAAACGACAAACGTCATGCCATCGCCGACGCCAAGCTTACGCATCCGCGAGGAAAAGCGGATTGGATCTGGCATCATGTGGGGTAGGGGGCTTGTTTTGGATGAACTCTCATCAAGATCGAAGAACACCGCGCCGGGGATGTGTGCTGTGTCGAACTCAGCGCGTGCATCACGCGGCTCGCCATTCTTTTCCATCGTGGGCAGATACCAACTGCCATCAATCGGTAGGATGTCCGGCCTGTTGAGTCGTTCATGAAGCCAGGCTGGCGAAACGAAGACATCATCATACGTCATAGGCTAGTCCTTCAACTCTTTGCGTCGGCTGATAAAGCTTTGAAAAGCCCCGGCAGTCTCCATTCAGCAATATCGTTTGTTTTTGGTATCGTGGCCCTTCACGCGTCGCCACCGCTTATTGTGCCATATAGGATGTCCGCGCGATGCAAGCTGTCGAACAGGGGCCGTATTTTGGGGTTGGGTTATGATCCGATGTCGCACTTTGCGCGTAATCTGCCCAATAGAAACGCACGCTCAACCCTGCTAGAATGATCCAACTGAAACCGGTTCGATTAAAAGGTTTGGTTGAGAGCGTCGGCGGTTAGTGCACGTTTAGCACGAACAAAGCGCGTTGAGTCTTGTTGAGATTTGGGCATGTGGAAGCCCTGATAGAGAGTTTGCTGTGAACATAGTTGCAACCCGTCAGAGAGACATGGTTTCAGGCCTTCTGGCTGAATACGCCGTTGGTGGCCTTTCGCGGCCGACGCGCGTTTTGGTAGAGAGCCACCTTGAAATGGCTCCCAGCGGCCGCTCTTGGGTGAAAGATGTTGATGCGGTTGGTGACGTATTTGAACAAGACGCCCCGCAGCGTGAAGAAGCATCCGGCGACCATGAAAGTGTAGACGCTCTTGAGCGAATGGAGCCTTCAGCGTTTGCCGATCCACACTCCGCGCTTGATAAAGTGCTTACGATGATCGATGCAGACGATGATCAGACGTCGTCGCCCAAAGCGCTGGAACGCTTCTTAGGCATGCCGGTGGCCGATGTGCCATGGAAAAAAGTCATGCCGGGTCTCGCCGAGTACCGCCTGCCAGATGCGGACGGTGCAGAGGTGAGCTTGCTGCGAATTGATGGTGGCAAAGCAATGCCGGTGCATACCCACCATGGGTCTGAGATTACCTTGGTCCTTCAGGGTGGCTTTTCCGATGGAAATGGTCACTACGCGGTCGGCGACATTGCGTATGCTGACGATGACATCAACCACCGTCCTGTCGCGGATGAGGGTGAGACGTGCATTTGCTTTGCAGTCGTTGATGCGCCTGTGCAACTGACGGGACCGATCGGTCGCCTGGTGAATTCGTTCATCCGTTAAAGATCTGAACATCCAAGTGAATAAAGGCGTCGGTGGGTGAAACCGCGTCAGCGCCTTTGTGCGTAGAGGGGTATGCACAGGCGTTTGATCGACCGGCGCGCCACCTTGTCGACCCCTTCCCAAACTAGGATTTTTCATGACTCAGCTGCCTGCGACACGCCCGCTCGTTTGGATCACTGGCGCAAGTTCCGGGCTTGGGCGCGCGCTTGCGCTTGAAATGGCGTCGCGTTCTTATCGCCTGCTTCTCACCGCACGCAATGAAGACAGCTTAGCTGAGCTCAATCAGGACATGGCAGTTAAGTTTCCCGATGTGCCGGTTACTTTGGCTGCTGGTGATATCACTGACGATGCACGCATGGGACAGATCGTCGGAGACGCCGAAGCCGATGGCGGCATCGATATCGCCATTTTGAACGCCGGCATCTATATCCCCATCGACGCGACCAAACCTAAGGTGGCTGATTTCCACACCACCTTTGACGTCAATTTGAAGGGCACTGCCAATTGCGTTGTCCCGCTCATTGAAGCGATGAAACCGCGTCACAGGGGGCAAATCGCATTGGTAGCGTCTGTGGCTGGATATTCAGGGCTCCCAATGGCGGCCGCCTATGGCGCAACCAAAGCAGGACTAATCAATATGGCCGAAGCGCTGCGGTTTGATACCGACCGGATGGGCATCACACTGCAGGTGGTCAATCCAGGGTTTGTCGAAACGCCAGCGACAGACGAAAACCCCTTTGACATGCCGTTTCTTTTGAAAGTCGATGATGCCGCCAAACGCATGGCCGATGGCATTGAGGCTAAAGGCTTCGAGGTAACATTCCCCAAGCGGTTCACGTATCAACTAAAGTTCCTGAGGCTTCTACCGTTCAACCTTTACCACGCGATAGTATCACGGACGACGGGATGGCGCGGCAAGCCACTAGACGGGTAAACCCAGCTGGAAAAAGAACTCTTAAGGTGTGCTGTGTTTGTAGACGACGTGGTGCACATCTATGTTGCCCGCCTTGAAGCCTGCCTCACAGTAATGCAGATAGTACATCCATAGCCGCTTGAAGCGTTCATCAAAGCCAAGCGGCGCTATTCGGTCCCATTTCTTAACGAAGACGTCGCGCCACTCGTTCAAGGTGCGGGCGTAATCGCCCCCAAAAGCCCTATCACTTATAAGGTCAAGCCCAACCGCTTTGCCAAGACTATTGAGATGTGTGGCTGTAGGCAGCATCCCACCAGGGAAAACATACTGCTGGATAAAGTCCGTCGCGCGCTTGTAATGCTCAAAATAGACTTCTTGGATCGTGATGATCTGTAAGCCGATACCGCCGCCCGGTTTAAGGCTGCGTTTGAGCGTCTCATAATAGGTTGGCCAGTAGGCCTCTCCTACGGCCTCAAACATCTCCACCGAGACAATCTTATCGAACGCTCCACGCTCGTCGCGATAATCCTGAAAGACGATATCGACCTGATCGGTCAGCCCTTTGCGTTCCATCCGCGCTTTGGCATAGTCGAACTGTTCTTGACTGATGGTGAGCCCGCGCACGTACGCACCGCGTTCTTCGGCAAGATACTCGGCAAAACCACCCCAACCGCAGCCGATTTCCAAAACACTGTCTCCGGCCATGATCCCGGTCGCATCCGCCAACTCCTTGTATTTGGCTTTTTGCGCACTTTGCAGATCGTTCGCACCGGTCCCAAAGAGGGCTGACGAGTAGGTCATTGAGGGATCAAGCCATTCCTCATAAAAGGCGTTGCCCAAGTCATAGTGCGCCGCGATATTCCTCTGCGCTTGCTTGCGCGTGTTGCGGTGAAGGAAGTGTTTGAAACGCATGGCAAGCCGCGCAAAGGGATTGCCATCAATGCGCTCATGGATGATCTGCTCATTGTAGCAGAACAGTTCCAGGAAGCGTGTGACATCGCTTGATGTCCAATGCCCGTCAAAGAAGCTTTCAGCGACGCCAATATCGCCGTGGCGCACGACGTTGCCGATAAAGGCATAATTGCGAATGTGCAGATCGGCGACAGGGTCTTTTGAATGCCCCTCAATCCGAAACCTTTCACCGCCCGGCAGCGTGATCGCGAGCGTGCCGTGCTTCAAACCGATTACGAACCCAAGTGCGCGCCGTACAGCGCGGGGCAGTTCGCGGGTTAGTTCTTTAAAGTTTTCTTGGGTGAGGCGTTGGTAGTCCCGCAGGCTCGCAGCCAGCTCACTTGTCGCATCTTGAGGAGTCGATCTTGCCGTACGCATAGTTCCCGTTTCGATACCCATAACCAACTCCTCCTTACCGCAGGTCTTTTGACCGCAAGTCTTTTGACATTAACTCTTTGCACACTCGCCAATGGGCGCAGCAAACGAACCCAAACGGTGCAGCAAACTTAAATGACGCCCAAACTTGCACTTTACGTAGTCGCTTCACTTTTCTTCGCCACGGGTTGAGCCATCACTCTTTGGTGTTTTGGTGCACCGGCACTGTGACGTCGTTTTGTTGCTGGATTGAGGCCCTCTAGGTCGCTGGTGCTATAAGGCTCCGGCGCGGTCGGTCGACTTCGCAATTTGATCCCCTTCAACCAAAGGCGCAAGGCTTCAAAGTGAATGCCTCCCACCACCTTGGCCGTGAGAAACGGGAGACGCATAGCCTCGGCCAGCAGTGTTGCCGTCGAAACGCGTTTCGCTTTTCCATCGAAGGTAGCGGTCAGAAAAAGACCTTCGGCATCATGCTCTTTGATGATGATTGAGACGGTGTCCGAAGGCGGGCGCATGGTGAAATAGTAGCGCATGTCCATGTCCATGAGCGGTGAGACGAAGAAGCGCTTGCGCCGCGTTTGCTTCAGCCCAGCTCCGGTGATGTGTTCGCGCTCCACCTTGATCACATAGCTATGACGCTCGCCAAACGTGTTGCGCACCTCATAGATCACCCCGACAAGCTGATCACCTGAGTCATAGGCGTAGTAAACCGACAGGGGATTGAAGACAGCGCCAAAAATGCGCGGATAGCAAAGGAGTACGATCCGCGCCGGACGCTCCTCAAGCCCTGCTTCTAAAAGAAGCTTATCGGCCCAAGGCCGCAAGGGAGATCCATCGGCAGGACCATGGTCTCGATCATGAACGGAAAAAAAGTTCCAGCGATTGTGCGATACAAGCGGGCTGAGCGAACTCATCTGGCTCTGCCGATCAAGATCCATCAGCACCGAATAGACCTTGTAGGTGAAGCGATGCTGTTTGGGCCGCAGGCGATGGTGCATCACCGTACCCTGATAGAGCGTGAGTGCAGCCTCCGGGGGCGATACAGCCAACGCAGTACCAAATTTTGTGGGAGTCTGGGTGCTCCCACCCAGTTCCGTAACGTCGCTCAAAAGATCGGCGGTTTTCATTCTAGGAACATTGGGCAGCGTTGCTGGCGATCAAGCCTTTATTCGGCTGCTTGTGCCGGAGCGTCAACCGGCATGCTTGCGCTGCCGTCCATGTAGCTCGCATCACGCCAGGGCACGGTGCCGCCGAGCGCTTGTGCTGCGTCAAGGCCAGACCGTAAGCCATCCTCGTGAAAGCCATAGGCTGTCCAAGCACCAGCGAACCAGATGCGGTTCTTGCCTTGAACCGCAGGTAGTCGCTCTTGTGCTGCCAGTGCATCCGCGTCGAACTGCGGGTGGTCATAGACGGTCTTCAGATGCGTCTTATCAGGATCTGGCGCGACGGGCGGGTTGAGCGTGATAAAGAGCGGCGTTTCATGATCGATGTTCTGCAGCTTGTTCATCCAGTAGGAAACGGACAAACCGGTGCGCTGGCCCATGCCGCGTCCGCCCGCCATGTAGTTCCAGGCGGACCAAACCTTACGGTTCTTGGGCATCAGGTTTTCATCCCAGTGCAGATACACATCATTGGGTCGATAGCGCACTGCGCTCAGGATAGTGCGTTCGGCGTCTGACGCATCCGACAAAACTGTATTCATCTGGTCAGAGTGGCCCGCCATAATAGCGTAGTCGAAGTCTCGTGTTTCACCGCTTGTCTCTGTGATCTTCACCGCATTGGCCGTGCGGCACACATCCGTGACGTGCCGCCCCAGAAGCACGCGGTCGCCCAGAGGTTTGAGCAGCGTATTCACATAGGTGCGACTGCCACCGCGTACTGTTCGCCACTCCGGTGGTCGCAGTTCCAAAAGACGGTGGTTGGCAAAGAAGCGCACAAAGCTTGTGGCGGGAAAGTGCAGAATGTCTGCATCTGGCGTGGACCAGATCGCAGCGCCCATCGGGGCCAAGTAATCTTCGATAAAAGCTTTGGGATAGCGATTTGCCGTCAAGTATTCGCCCAAGGTAAGGTCACTAAGCGCGCCGTTCTCAAGATCGCGCATCGCCTCTTTGTTAAAGCGAAAGATTGAGCGCAGCATCCATAAGAAGCGCGGCGAGATGAGGTTTTTGCGTTGAGCAAACACGGCATCAAGACTGTCGCCGCTCCACTCAAGCGCACCATCACCCACCGAGATACCAAGGCTCATATCGCTCCAGTCGGTAGCGACACCCAAATGCGCGAACAGAGAAGTCAGATCGGGATAGTTGCGCCCATTGTAGACGATGAAACCTGTATCAACGGCGATCGTCTTACCGTCTCGCTGCACATCAACGGTGGCACTGTGCCCGCCAGGACGCAGTCGCTTTTCATAGAGCGTGACATCGTGTGCGCTGAATGTGTGCAGAGCCCAAGCAGCAGCATTCCCTGCGATGCCTGATCCGATAACGGCAACAGACGCCATGGTGACCTCGTTTTTTGAGCCTAATGATCGATTAGGCAGCGTTGGCTGCGTCGCTGAGCGACTTGAAAGCATCAAGAGCGCGCTCACGCGCCTCACGATGGTCAACGATGGGTCGAGGGTAGGTCTCACCAAGCGTTATGCCGGCTTCACTTAGAGCGCTTGTTGGCGCTTCCCATGGCTTATGTAGAAATTTCTTTGGTAATTTAGTCACTTCCGGCACCCATTGGCGTGTGTAGCTACCGTCACCGTCAAACTTCTCGCCCTGCAAGACTGGGTTGAAGATGCGGAAATAGGGTGCAGCATCTGCACCAGAACCAGCGACCCACTGCCAACTGGCCGCGTTATTAGCGGGGTCTGCGTCCACCAAGGTGTCCCAAAACCATTCCTCGCCTTGGCGCCAGTCTATGAGGAGATGCTTGACGAGGAACGAACCGACGATCATTCGTACGCGGTTGTGCATCCAGCCAGTGTGCCAAAGCTCGCGCATGCCAGCGTCTACGATCGGGTAGCCAGTCGAGCCCTTCTGCCAGGCTCGAAGAAGCTTTGCCCCTTCTTCCCCTTCATGATTCCGCCACGGGAACGCATCGAACTTCGGCTGGTGGTTTGCTTCGCAGAGGTCGGGGTAGTGATAGAGAAGGTGGTAGGAGAACTCCCGCCACAGAAGTTCTTGGTGAAACTTGAAAACGGCATCACGCGACGCCGACGAAACCTCAGCTGCATGCCAAATTGCGCGCGGTGAAAGCTCGCCGAAGCGAAGGTAGGGTGAGAGGCGTGAAGTGCCGATAATCCCGGGCCTGTCGCGCTTGTCTGGGTAGTTTTCAAGTGCTTCGGCGAGGAACCTGTCGAGCTTTTGCTGTGCGCCGTCTGTCCCCGGTTTCCAAGCCTTTTGAAGCCCGCCTGACCAGTCGGGTTTCGTTGGTAGGAGATCAAAAGCTTCAAGCGAGAGGTCATCAAGTGGTCCCTCGTACCCATGCATCATCCGGGGCGCGGGCTTTGGCTTATCGGGCATGCCCGAAGCGCGTGCAGCGCGTGAAAAGGGCGTAAAGACGCGGTAGGGACCGCCGGAGCCGGTCTTCAAGGTCCATGGCTCGTAAAGAAGGTGGCTGTTGAAACTCTCTACTTCGAGGCCTTGTGCTTTCAGGCGTGTCTTTACCGCTGTGTCGCGTTGGATGCCGTCACCGGAGTATCGCCGGTTCCAATGAACACCGCTCGCCCCGGTCGAACGCGCTACGTGTGCCAGCGTATCTGCTGCGTCACCGCCTAGAAGGTGTAGCTTTAAACCGCGCTCACGCAAGTCATGGGCGAGGGCTGTTAGACTGCGGTGCAGCCACCATTTCAAGGCGCCGCCAAGTCTTCGAGTATCAGCGTCCTCTCTGATGTACAGGGGCAGTAGTGGCCGACCTGTATCAGCAGCGGCCAAGAGAGCGGGGTTGTCATCGATGCGCAGATCGTTGCGAAACCAGACGATGAGTGGCGATGCATTTGAAGAGGCCAAGATGTGTCCAGGAGTGAGTGAGAGACCACCACCTTACGCAAAAGACCATCGCCCGGATCACGCTGAATGGCGCCCGTTCTATTTTTATAAACCAATGAAAAGATTGAAGAAAATGGCTCCCCGAGTAGGACTCGAACCTACGACCCAGCGATTAACAGTCGCTTGCTCTACCAACTGAGCTATCGGGGATCACGCCTGAGAAGGCGGCTATATCAAAGCGGAATGAGCGAAGCTAGCCCTGTCGCTAACCTTTTTATGGCAGCCAAATGAGCGTCGAAGACAATCAGCTGGTTGGCCAAGATCGTAGTGGACCCACTTGGTTGATTACGCTTGGCCATGGGCCATGCAGCGCGATCCACGGAAGGTGCACGTCCGAGGTTGTATGATTACAGCCTGTCATCGTCTCCGGCAGACAAAACCATACCGATGGGCGACCGCGATGCGTTTGTGGTTTGTTGCCGTTGAAGAGAGCTACGATGCGCCAACGCAGCCACGGTTTAGCACGTATGGCCCGAGGCTTGATTTTCCAATTTCGAAAATTCACCATACCTTCCGTGTTTTGAAGAAGGGGCCCGCCATGCATTTCGATTTCACTGACCGTCACCTTGTCGTGACGGGTGCAGGCGGAGGTATGGGCCTTGAGATCGCGCTTCAATATCTGGGTGCTGGCGGTCTGGTCACCGCGTTTGATGTGAAGCCGCTTCCCGACAGTCTTGCCGCTTACGATACAAAGGTCACCTATCATCAGAGCGATATCACCAATCTCTCAAGGGTGAGTGCCGCGATTGATGCATCGGCCGCAAAATGGGGCCGCCTTGATCATCTGGCCAACGTTGCCGGCGTCTTGTGGTTTGATCGTGATGGATCGGCAATGGAGATGGACCTTGATGTTTGGGACACGGTGTTCGACATCAATCTCAAGGCGATGGTACATACCGCGCGAGCGGCCTCTCCGCATATGCGCGCCACAGATGGCGACAAGGCCATGGTGCATGTTTCGTCGACCCAGTGGTTCCGCGGCGATCCAAAACCACAGGATGCGTATGCGGCCTCTAAGGCGGGTGTTTGCGCCTTGTCGAAGTCGCTTGCTATGCAGTTCGCCTCAGAGGGAATCCGTTCGAACGCACTTGTTCCAGGCCTTACGCTGTCACCGCTTCAAGCCCGATGGGACAATGAAGCTAAACGCGCTGAGGCCGCATCCTTTGCGCCGCTTGGACGGCTCGGGACACCCGGTGACATGGCTTCAGCGACACTGTTTTTGCTGTCTGATGCTGCGTCCTATATCACCGGTGTAGATCTGATTGTTGATGGTGGCTTGCTGATGCGGTGACGGGTTCTGGAACGCACGAGACTGATCTTAAAGATGCCAAAGCAGCACCTTCGCGGGCTCGGGAGGTTGCAGCACGTCTGCGCGACTTGCGGATCGGGTCAGGGTTGACGTTAAGGGAAGTCGCTGCGGCAACTGATCTCTCCATTTCGCAGCTTTCGAAGCTTGAAACAGGGGCGGCCCGTCTTACCGTAGACCTTGCTTTGCGCATGGCAGGCGCTTTGAAAGTGCCAGCAAACGCTTTCTTCTTGCAGCCGAACGCGGAGACATCATCAACCCAACCTGTTCTGACGCGCGCAGACGACGGTATCCGACACCGGCTCAAGGGCATGGACTTTGAAGTTTTGTGCGGGAGTGTCGCGGTCAAGCGGGCGCTCAACTGGCGTGTGACCATCTATGGTAAGACACTGGAGGCGTGTGGCGGCTTACGCAGTCATGCCGGTCAGGAGTTTCTCCATGTTTTGTCGGGCGAACTCACCCTTTACTTTGCGCTTGCCCCATCCATCGCACTTGGGCCTGGCGATAGCCTTGTTTTTGAAGGGCCGCTCGCCCACGGATATGCTGCCAAGGATGGCGAGGCTGTGGCAGTGATGACCAATTCGGTCGCGCCTTAGGTGTGAAAAACCCTGCGGCAGAACGTTGAATCTGAGCCTCAGGCTTAGTTCAGCCCTCAGTCGTTAAGTAGAAGGGCGGACCGACGATTGGCTGATTTTCCAAAATAGAAAAATTCCCTTGCGCTCAACGGGAACACCCCCCTAACATCGCTCTATGTTGAAGCTGGTCTCGTTTTCCCACAGGACGTCACGGTTCGCCGCATCAGGGCGCCGAGCATGACGGAGGCAACACAGGAAGCACAGAAAACACAGGCAGGCGGCTTAGCGTCGTCTTACGTTTTTTGGGTCGATAAGACATCAGGCGCGGTCGGTCTGATCGCGATGTATCTCATTTTCTTGATGGTTGGCGTGCTGCTTCTCGACGCCGTCACCCGCAACGTAATCGATATTCCCCTTCACTGGTGCGTTGAGTTCGCGCAATTCACGCTGGCGGCCTACTATTTTCTAGGCGGTGCCATGACGCTGAGGGACGACAATCACGCACGGATGGACCTTCTCTATGAGCGTCTGAGCGCCGTCGGTAAGGCCCGGATCGACCTTATCACGTCCCTCTGCCTACTCGTCTTCCTCGGTGTTCTTCTCTTCGGCTCGATTTCGAGCACTGTTTACTCTTGGGAGACCAATGAGCGCCGCTTTTCCATGTGGAATCCGGCCATGGCACCGATCAAGACCTTAATGGTGGCATGCATTGTACTGATGATCCTTCAGGCGTTCGCTCTGATCATCAGGAATGTGGCCCGGCTGCGGGGCAAGCCCATCAGCGGACACCCCGCCAGCCCAGACGCCATGTCATGACCGACACATCGGTCGCCTTGTTGATGTTTGGCGGCATGATGGCGCTTTTGTTGACGGGGCAGCGGGTGTTCGCTGCTATTGGTTTTGTCGCTTCGACGGCTGTGTTGCTTCTTTACGGGACGGGCGGGATCGAGATCCCATTCAGCGCGGCGTTTCGCCTGTTTAACTGGTTCCCTCTGCTCACGCTCCCGCTCTTCATCTATATGGGCTACATCATGTCGGAGAGCGGCATCGCTGAGGATCTCTACCGCATGCTCCACGTCTGGTTTGGAAAGACCAGCGGCGGTCTCGCGATCGGCACCGTGTTCCTGATGGTCATCATCTCGGCCATGAACGGGTTATCGGTGGCGGGGATGGCCATTGGAGCCACCATTGCTCTGCCAGAAATGCTAAGGCGCGGGTATGACAAGATCCTCATTACAGGTGTTGTCCAAGGTGGCTCATCGCTTGGTATTCTGGTGCCGCCGTCGGTCGTCTTGGTGCTGTATGGGATGATTGCGCGCGAGCCGGTGAGTCAGCTTTGGCTGGCAGGCGTTGGGCCTGGGCTTTTGATGGCAGCGATGTTCACGCTGTATGTGTGGGGTCGCTGCAAGCTCCAGCCGGAGCTGGCGCCGACCGTCGATCAAACCGAGCTTGATATGCCGCTTGGCGAGAAGCTTGCTCTTCTTCGCGCAGGGATACTGCCGTTTCTCATCTTCTTCTTCATGACGGGCCTATTCGTCATGGGCATAACCAGCCTTGTGGAGTCCGCCGCAGTGGGCGCAACCTCCGCGACGTTGGCTGCGCTTGTGAAAGGCCGATTGAACGCCCGCGTTTTGCACCAAACAGCCTCCAAAACCCTGCGCATCTCCTGCATGTTCTTGTGGTTGATCCTGGCAGCGCTCGCGTTCGGTGCGGTTTTCGATGGTCTGGGAGCAGTCCGCGCGATTGAAGACCTGTTCATCACCCGGTGGGACCTCACACCCTGGCAGGTGGTCATCATGATGCAGCTGAGCTTCATGCTGATGGGCATGTTTTTAGATGATACGGCGATGCTTGTGATTGTCGCGCCGCTCTACGTACCATTGATGCGGCTGCTCGACCTGGGGTTTGAGAACCAGCTCATCTGGTTCGGCATTCTCTACACCATGACCTGCCAGATCGCGTACATCACGCCACCGTTTGGCTACAATCTCTTCCTCATGCGCTCACTCGCGCCGCCCGAAATCAAGCTTCTGGACATCTACCGCTCGATTTGGCCGTTCGTCCTCATGATGGCGGCAACGATTGCCCTCGTCATGATGTTTCCGCAGATCGCCCTTTGGCTACCTGAGACGCTCAACGTGCGGTGAACTTAGTACCATGAACCATAAAAAGCGTCCGGAAGAGGCGTCCAACCATTGTGTAAAGGAGAATAGGCATGCCCAAGATCATCAAGCCTCCGTCACCGTCGGAGACAATACTGGCATCCCGCCGCGAGTTTATGAAGAAAGCCGGTTTTGGAACGGCTGCCGTGACTGGTACATTGGCGGCACCTGCCATTGTTAAGGCGCAAGCCCCCATTCGCTGGCGTTTGCAGACATACTCAGGTGCTCCGCTCGGTGCGCACGTGATCAAGCCGCAAGTCGATGCATTCAATGCGGCCGCGAACGGGGAAATGGAGATCGAGCTGTTCTATGCTGATCAACTGGTCCCGACCGGTGAACTGTTCCGTGCCATGCAAAACGGCACCATCGATGCGGTGCAGTCGGACGAAGCCACCATGGCATCGCCTGTCGATATCTCTGTGTTTGGCGGCTACTTCCCGTTTGCCACGCGCTATTCGCTCGATGTCGCCTCCATGTTCACTTACTGGGGCCTCGGTGACATCTGGAATGAGGCGTATTCTGAGGTCGATAATGTAACCTGGCTTTCATCCGGCGCGTGGGACCCGCTTCATGTCTTCACTGTCGATAAGCCAATCCGCTCTTTGGAAGACATGCGCGGCCTTCGCGTGTTTGGCGTGCCGACTGCGGGCCGCTTCCTAAGCCGATACGGCCTCATCCCGGTCACTGTGCCGTGGGACGATGTGGAAGTTGCGATGCGAACTGGCGAGCTTGATGGTGTTGCTTGGTGCGGCTTTACCGAGGCCTACGAGGTGGGTTGGGCAGATGTATGCAACTATGCGCTGACCAACTCAGTCACCGGTGCCTGGTTCGGCTCGTACTTTGCCAACACAGAAAGCTGGAACGCGGTGCCGCCGCACCTGCAGCAGCTTTATCGCTCAACCATTGACCAATCACACTACTATCGTGCGGTCTGGTACTGGGGTGGTGAAGCGCTCTTGCGGACCACCGGCGAGAAGCTGGAGCTGACGTCAATCCCAGATGAGGAGTGGGCGACGGTCGTTTCGGACTCCTCCGGGTTCTGGGATGACATCGCCGCATCCTCCGAGCGGGCAGGGCGTGTGGTGGATATCTTCAAACAGTACGCTGCCGCGCAGGAAGCTGCAGGCTATCCGTACCGCTAATCTAAGCTGATGGAGATCGCCGCCGAAGCCTCGGTCTTAGGCGGCGATCTCACCAGAAGTAACACGACAAAGGCGATAGAATGCCCGCCAATCTTACCTTCGATCAGTTGCGTGAAGAGGCCGCCTCCGGCGCGATCGATACTGTCCTAACCTGCATCGTGGATATGCAGGGTCGTCTCATGGGTAAGCGCTTTCATGCGGCGCACTTCTTGGCATCAGGGTATGAAGAAACACATGGGTGTGACTACCTGCTTGCCACGGACATGGAGATGGTTCCTGTGTCAGGTTTCGCAGCCACGAGCTGGGAGAAGGGCTATGGCGATTACGTCCACAAGCCAGATCTTTCCACACTGCGCCGCGTTCCGTGGCTGCCTGGCACCGCCATGGTCATGTGCGATGTGCAGGACCATCATACACACGAAGATGTTCCCCATGCGCCGCGAAGCGTTCTGAAACGTCAGATCGATCGTGCCCGCGCTATGGGGTTTGAACCTATGATGGCAACCGAGCTTGAGTTCTTTTTGTTTGAGGAAAGTTACGATGCTCTGCATGACCGGGGGTACTCCAATCTCAAACCGCTCGGCCGTTTCAATGCCGACTATGCAATCCATCTGACGACCAAAGAAGAGTCGGTTATGCGGGCGATCCGCAATGGTCTTTATGGAGCGGGCATTCCGGTTGAGAATACCAAGGGTGAGGCCGAGGCTGGCCAGGAAGAGCTCAACGTCAAGTACTCCGGTGCACTCGACACCGCCGATATGCATTCGATCGTCAAGAATGCGTGCAAAGAGATCGCCAACGAGCACGGCAAAGCTGTTACCTTCATGGCGAAATATGCCGATGGCAAAGCCGGGTCATCATCTCATGTGCATCAATCGCTTTTAAAAGACGGTAAGCCCGCATTCTTCGATCCCGAAGCTAAGCATGGCATGTCAGCCATTATGCGATCATATCTGGCCGGCCTTCTGGCGCAGGCGCAGGCGAGCGCCGTGTTCCTAGCGCCCTACATCAACAGCTACAAACGGTTCTGCGAAGGCTTGTTCGCGCCCACTCGCGCGGTTTGGTCGACCGACAACCGAACGGCAGGATTTCGGGTTTGTTCACCGGACACGCCCGCCGTACGCGTCGAATGCCGGATCGGCGGGGCTGACCTCAATCCTTATCTAGCACTTGCCGCTCAGATAGCTGCCGGGCTGGACGGTATCGAGCGTGGTTTGGAATTGGAACCTGAAACGCACGGTGACATTTATCAAGCAGAAGGCGCTCGTATGATCCCACCCACGCTACGGTCCGCCATCAAGGCCTTGGACAAGTCCACAGTGCTTCGCAATGCCATGGGCGATGATGTTATTGATCACTATCTGCACGCCGCCCGCTGGGAGATCGAAGAACAGGATCGCGCTGTGACGGATTGGGATCTGATGCGCGGATTTGAGAGGTCTTAAAGTCCATGACGTTCCAGATCATTTCGCCGGTCGATGGATCAGTCTACGCAGAACGCGAACCCATGCCGCTTGGTGAGGCCCGCGCTGCAGCATCACGTGCGCGGTCGGCGCAGCCAACATGGGCGGCGCGTCCTGTCGAAGATCGTATCGCGCTCATCTCTGGAGCTGTCGAAAAGCTTCGCGTAATGAATGACACATTGGTGACAGAACTAGCTTGGCAGATGGGCCGGCCGACTCGCTACGGTGGCGAGATCACAGGGATTGCTGAGCGAGCCGACTGGATGGCGGGCGCAGCCATGGATGCGCTTGCGCCGCTTGATATCGAAGATAGCGATGCATTTGTCCGCCGTATCGAGCGTGATCCCTTGGGCGTGATCTTTGTCATCGCACCTTGGAACTACCCCTATCTGGTTGCTATTAACGGCGTTTTTCCTGCGTTGATTGCTGGCAACACTGTCATTCTCAAGCATTCAGAACAGACAATGCTTACCGGTGAACGTCTAGCCGAAGCACTTCATGCAGCGGGCGTGCCGGAGGATGTTTTTCAAAACATCATGGTTGAGCATCCCGTGGCCGAGACGTTGATGGCCGAGCGGGCCTTTGATGCCATCGGGTTCACCGGTTCGGTCGGTGCTGGCCGAGCCGTGGAGAAGGCAGCGGCGGGAAGTTTCGCGGCCATGTCTTTGGAGCTAGGCGGCAAAGACCCAGCCTATGTGATGGAAGATGCCGATCTTGATGCGGCGATCGAAGGCGTCATGGACGCTGTCACTTTCAATGCAGGCCAATGCTGCTGCGGCATCGAACGCATTTATGTTCATCGCAGCAAGTACGATGCCTTCGTGGAAGGTGCTGTTGCTTGGACGAAGGCTCTTCAGCTTGGCAATCCTTTTGACGCCGACACCACGCTTGGCCCCATGGCGGCGCAACGGTTCGCCGACACGGTTCGCAGGCACGTGGCCGACGCCAAGGCAGCTGGCGCGCAAGCTCTTATCGACCCCAAACTGTTTCCTGCCGATGATGGGGGCGCCTACGTCGCGCCGCAAATCCTGGTCGATGTCACGCATGATATGGATGCAATGCGAGAGGAGACCTTCGGCCCAATCGTCGGCGTTATGCCCGTCGACAGCGATGATGAGGCCCTCGCGCTGATGAACGACAGCCCCTTTGGGCTCACGGCATCCCTTTGGTCGAGCGATGCGGAGCGGGGCTTGGCATTGGGTCGACGCATCGACACCGGTACCGTTTTTCTGAACCGCGCTGATTATCTTGATCCGGCGCTTTGTTGGACGGGCTGCAAACAGTCGGGGCGCGGGGCGACGCTTTCGAAGCTTGGCTTTGAAAGCGTCACACGGCCACGATCCTACCATCTTCGGAAAATGCTTTCATGACGACGCCCTCGGCCACCTGGTCCTATCCAACGTCCATTCGGTTTGGGGTAGGGCGCATCGCAGAGCTAGGCGAGGCGTGTCATGCAGCAGGGATAGCAAAGCCACTCCTGGTGACGGATCGTGGACTCGCAGACGCACCGATCACTATCCGAGCACTTGATCTTCTGGACAAAGCCAAGTTGGAACGCGCCTCGTTCGCAGGTGTTGATGGCGATCCGGACGATGATGATCTTGCCGAGGGTATTGAGGCGTTTCGTGACGGCGGGCACGACGGAGTTGTTGCGTTTGGCGGCGGTTCCGCGCTTGATCTGGGCAAACTCATCGCCTTTATGGCGGGCCAGACAAGGCCGGTCTGGGATTTTGAGGATATTGGCGATTGGTGGACGCGCGCCAACGCGTCAGCCATTGCGCCGATTGTGGCCGTGCCCACCACAGCTGGGACCGGGTCCGAAGTTGGGCGCGCGGGCGTTTTGACCAATAAGGCTGCGCGCGAGAAGAAGATTATTTTTCACCCACGCATTCTGCCTTCCGAAGTTATCTGCGATCCAGAATTGACGGTTGGACTGCCTCCACACCTCACGGCAGGGACCGGCATGGATGCTCTTGCGCACTGCGTTGAAGCGTACTGCGCGCCCGGCTTTCATCCCATGAGTCACGGTATTGCACTTGAAGGTATGCGGCTTGTTTTCGACGCACTGCCAAGCGCTGTGAAAGACGGTTCAGACATAGCTGCACGCGCTGATATGATGGCCGCTGCCCTGATGGGGGCTGTCGGT
>JBCCLK010000040.1:0-26393 GCA_039026935.1 Pseudomonadota bacterium | reverse complement strand
TTTGGGTTAGTACCCGGCCTTGCGGTCGACTATCGCGTCGACCGCTTCCCCGTTGGCAAACGCGAGCAGGTTCTGCACCATCCGACCGAGCAACGCCTCTGGTGCACTCATACCTGCTGTATGCGGCGTGATGAGGATGTTCGGCGCGGTCCAGAGCGGATCATCGGACGGCATGGGCTCCTGATGGAAGACGTCGATGGACGCGCCTTTGAGCGTGCCATCTTGCAGCGCCTCCAGAAGCTCTGCCTCCACCTGGTGTCCGCCGCGACCGCCATTGATCAAAACTGGACCACCGATAACACCATCTCGGGCGAGCTTCTCAAACAGCGATCGATTGAGAATCCCGCGCGTCTCGTCGGTGAGAGGCAACAGACACAGCAAAATGTCGGTGCGAGCGAGGAACGTATCGAGCGACTCCCATCCAGCGAATACCGGAACAGATGCATCAGGCCTTGCGCGGCGCGCCCATCCGGCAACGTCGTAGCCAAGTTGCTTCAGAACATCGCCGCACGACCGTCCAATCTCTCCAAGACCCAGAATACCGACTCGCACATCGGTCGCGGACGATTGGGGCAACGGCGCCCACTTTCTTTGTCGCTGCGCTTCCAGATACGCCAACGCCTGGCGATGGTGAGCGATCACGTTCATCACAGCCCAGGCCGTAACCCGTCCGGTTAGATCGGGGTCGATGACCCGGATAATCGTCGTTGTCTCCGGCATATCGGTGCGTTGGACCAAATGATCGACACCTGCGCCCGCCGAGAGGATCGCTTTGAGATTGGGAAAATTTCCGAAAAACCCGTCCGGCGTCCTCCAGGACACAGCATAGTTCACAGCCTCGCAAATCTCAGGCGGGGGCACCTTCGCGCCATCGTAAAGGATCACATCGTCGCGCGGAACATGCTGCTCCAGATGCTCGATCCAAGCCTGCGGGGCCCAATCCCCGACGTTGAGGATGATCTTTCCGAGGTTGTGCTGTGTCATGGTGTTCAATCGGCTTCGACTTTATGGGGTTTCTCTAAATGCCCGGGGACGGGCGCAGGGCGCGGTTTTCTTCCGGCTCGCGGATCGAGGCTCGGTAGGGGTGTGCTGGAAACACCCCTAAAATGCGCAACTCAGCGGAGAAGAACTCAAGCTCTTCCATAGCGAGCGCGACATGCTTGTCTTCCACATGCCCATCGATTTCGGCGTAAAACTGCGTCGCGAAGAACTGCCCGCCGGTTTGGTAGCTTTCCAACTTCGTCATGTTGACCGAATTGGTCGCAAAGCCGCTCAGCGCTTTGAACAATGCGGCAGAAACGTTGCGCACGCGGAAGATAAAAGCGGTAACCGTCGGGCCATTGCCAGGCTCAATCCTCTCCGGTTCGCGCGCAAGCGTGATGAATCGCGTTGTGTTGTGGTCCTCATCCTCAATATCTTTGGCGAGCACATCAAGCCCATAGACATCGGCAGCCAGCGACGAAGCAATAGCCGCCTTGCTTCTGTCACCCCATTCTGAGATCTGCCGTGCTGATCCTGCGGTGTCACCGCCCACAACGGGCAAGATCTCATGCTTGCGCAGATAAACCCGGCATTGGCCAAGCGCCATCACGTGGCTCTGCGCGGTCTCAATCTCATCGAGCGTCGTGCCCTTAACGCCCAACAACTGATGATGGATGGGTGAGAAGTGCTCACCTGTGATGTGGAGCGATGACGTTGGCAGGAGATGATGGATATCGGCCACCCGGCCTGCCACCGAGTTCTCAATCGGGATCATGCCAAGGTCCGCCGATCCATCTTCGATCAGCGCAAAGGCATCCTCGAAGGTTGGGCAGGGCAGGGCTTCCCCATCTGGAAAGACCTCTGTGCATGCAATGTGCGAGTTGGCGCCAGGTTCACCTTGGAAAGCGATACGCATACTGAAAACTCATTCTTGATCTTGATTGGGCCCCCTCGCTCCGTTCTCTCGGAACGACCGCTTGGTTGCCGATTAGGTGTTCGTGTTTTTTGCAAGTGTTGATCCCGAACGCCGCCCTCATTTGTTACTTCAAGTCAATTGGCGGCGCGCCTCTTCCAGATGCTCAGGAGTATCAACACCCAATGGAACCCCGTCAACGAGAGCAACGTCTATACGCATCTCTGCCTCAAGGGCTCGCAGTTGCTCCAGTTTTTCCCGTATCTCCAAGGGCGACGGCGGTAACGCCACAAACCGCTCCAACGCCGCGCGGCGATACACATAAAGGCCGATATGAAAGTAATGCGGGCCTTCTCCGTACGGGGTCGTGGCGCGCGAAAAGTAGAGTGCACGAAGGCGCCGCTCTGATACTGGGGTGCCTATCACCTTTGGCACATTTGGATCATGCCGGTCCGTCTCATTATCGATTTCGGTGGCAAGAGTTGCGATATCGACCGCCGGATCGTCCATAAGCTCTGCGGCTGCAGCGATGATAGTCGGATCAAGCGTCGGCAGATCGCCCTGAACGTTGACGATGATCTCGGCCTTACCACTTGGATCGACCAAGTGAAGCGCCTCATGGATGCGGTCAGAGCCTGAAGGATGATCATCGCGCGTGATCACCGCGCGCCCACCATGGGCAGCGACTGCGTCGGCGACCTCCAGAGCGTCTGTTGCAACCACCGGCTCGCCCAATCCCGCATCTCGCGCCCGGTTGGCCACATGCACGATCATAGGTGCGTCGCCGATCATCGCAAGCGGTTTGCCCGGCAGGCGCGTTGACGCCATGCGGGCCGGAATGAGGACGAGCGCGGAAGCTTGAATGGTCTTGGTTCCTAACAATTGGCAACGCTGCGACTTAAGCCGTTATGCGTGCACCTTTTCAGGGCCCCGGGCAAATGGTCGCAAGGACCGCCTGACACTGTCTTCATCTTCTTGCAAGGGCCCATGGAATAAGGTTAGTAGCCCTCACACGCACGCCGTGTCTGGACAGACGTAGATTGGGTTGCACAGGATTGGGTTAAGCAACATGGACGGTTTCGAGATCAACAAGATTGTGGGCGCGCTCTTGGGCTCTGTCTTGGTGGCCATGCTCATCGGTTTCTCCGCTGAACTTATCTATCACGTGGATGAACCGGAAGTGGCAGGATACTCCATCGACGTTCCTGAAGAGGAGGTGGTTGAAGTGGCCGAGGTCGAGGAACAAGTCTCCGTGCTTGAGTTGCTTGCAACTGCTGATGTCGCCGCTGGTGAAAGCGCTGCGCGTCGCTGTGCGTCCTGCCACACCTTCGATGAAGGTGGTGCTGACGGTGTTGGTCCGCACATGTGGGGCGTGATGAACCGTCCAAAAGGCGCCGTGGATGGCTTTGGCTATTCAGACGCCATGGCTGCTGTTGGTGCGGCTGGTGAAGTCTGGGGCTTTGAAGAGCTTGATGGCTTCCTTGAAAACCCACGTGGCTACCTCGACGGCACGTCCATGGGCTTTGCAGGCATCCGCGACGGCGAAGATCGCGCCGACATCATTGCCTACTTGAACTCACTTCAGGCCGAGCCGATCGACCTCTCAACGGTCTCTGCCACGCAATAAGGCAGCCTATCGATAGCTCCACGTATGCCAGACCCGGATCACAGACCTGTGATCTGGGCTATCTTTGCCTTTGCACTTTCGTCTTACCGCTGCCAAACTCCTAGAGCATCGAAACGCATCTGACGGGACGTGCTTTGGCATCGCGCACGCAAGGCTTTATGTCTTAAGCGTTGCGCAAGCAGCAACTTAGCGCTTAACCAAGGAGCGGCGCTTGACGAAGGAGCCGCAAAAAGGAGCCGCATGAGCTTGAAGACACCTTCCATCATCAGCCACGCCGTGACGCGGCGAACGATCTTGAAAGTCGCGGGCGCTTCCGCCGCAGCATCCACTCTCCCGTTCACAGCATTAGCTCAAGCTGCAGTCACGCGTAGCCATGGCCTTGTGGGCTTTGGTATGTTGGCTCTTCCGGCCGACTACCCGCACTTCCCGCATGTGAACCTGGATGCACCCAAGGGTGGGTCGCTGGTCTATCGTCCCAATACGCGGGCCTTCAATCAGAGCTTTGAAACCGTCAACACACTGAACGGCTATGTCATCCAGGGCGAGGGTCCGGTGCGGGTGGAGTTAACGTTCGACACCCTAATGACGGCGACTGGTGATGAGGTGGACTCTGCCTATGGTCTCTTGGCCGAGTGGGTTGAGTTCACCGATGACGGCTTGCAGTATGATTACAAGCTGAGACCCGAGGCGCGGTTCCATGATGGCAGTGCACTAACGGCGAGCGACGTCGTCTGGTCCTTCAACACATTAATGACAGACGGTCATCCGTTGTTCGCCCAGTCTGCGCTTCGGTTTGTCGAAAGCGCTGAGGTGCTTGAGGATGACCTGGTACGCTACCGTTTTTCGCCCGAACGATCCAAGACAGCGCATCTCTCGGTCATCTCGCTGCCGGTGTTTTCCGAGAGTTTCTGGGAAGGCAAAGACTTCGGCGCTAGCATTCAGGAGCCGGTTCTAGGCTCTGGACCGTATCGATTGGATGACTACGAGCAGAACCGCTTCATCAGTTACAAACGTGTTGAAGACTACTGGGCGGCGGACATGCCGTTTGCCAAAGGTCTTTTCAATTTTGATACCATCCGCATCAACTTCTATCGCGACCGGGATGTGGCCTTCGAGGCTTTCAAAGCCGGGGAGATGAACCTGCGCTTTGAAAACTTCTCGCGCATCTGGGCGACCGGGTATGATTTCCCCCGCATTCAGTCGGGCGAAGTGGTCCAATCCACGATCCCGAGCGAAGCGCCATCGGGAGCGCAAGGCCTGTTCTTCAACACGCGCCTTGAAAAGTTCTCCGATTGGCGCACCCGCCAAGCGATCAGCCTTGCTTACAATTTTGAGTGGACCAATCAGAATCTGCAGTTCGGCCTGTTTGAGCGCACCAAGTCCATGTTCCAGAACGCGCCGTACATGGCCGAAGGTCTGCCAACGCCCGAAGAGTTGGCGCTGTTGGAGCCGTTCCGCGATGAGCTTCTGCCGCAGGTCTTTGAAGAGCCGTACGTTCCTCCCGTCAGCGACGCGACTCTTCAATCTGACAGAACGCTGCTACGCCAAGCGGCTGGTCTTCTGCGTGAGGCTGGTTGGCAGCGTGACGGAGAACGCCTTGTCAACGACGCTGGCGAGCAGCTGAGCATCGAGTTTCTTTATCTCTCGGCTGCTTTTGAACGCCTTTTCACACCGCACGCGCAGAACCTTGCCTCGCTTGGCATTAGTGCCACAACGCGTAGCGTTGATCCGGCGCAGCTCACCTCGCTCGCCAACGCATTTGAGTATGACGCGCTCATCCAGAACATCCCGCCCAGCCTCGTGCCAGGCAGTGGATTGCGGGGGCTTATCGGGTCTGAATCGGCCAATGTTCCAGGCACGCGCAACGCGGCCGGCATTGCCCTTCCGGCGGTAGACGCACTGATCGAGAAGGTGGAGCAGGCCGAAACGCTCGATGAAAACTACACCATCATGCGTGCGCTTGATCGGGTGCTGCGCCCTTATCATTTCTGGCTGCCGCAATGGTATTCGCCCGGCGATTGGGTCGCCCATGAAACGACCATCAAGCGCCCCGAAACGAAGCCGCGCTTTGCTTTGCCGGTGGAAAGCCACTGGTGGGTTGAGGCGTGATGGGTCCCCTTTGGATGCCCAAGAACGCGTGCAGGTGACCTGACGGATGCTTGCCTACATCATCCGCCGCGTGCTTCTCATGGTGCCCACCATCCTTGGCATCATGGCGCTGTCTTTCGTCATCGTGCAGTTTGCACCTGGCGGCCCCATCGAGCGGGTTATTGCCCAGCTTCAGGGCGCTGATGTCAGCGGTACCGATCGCTTCGCGGGTGGTGGGACGGATTTCTCCAACCAGGATTTGGGCGGTGACGACGGTGGAACCGTCTATCGCGGGGCGCAGGGGCTCGATCCAGAGTTCATCGCCGAGCTTGAGGCCCAGTTTGGGTTCGACAAGCCGCCGCTGGAACGTTTCGGCCTGATGATCTGGAACTATGCCCGGTTCGATTTCGGCGAGAGCTATTTCCGGGACATCGCTGTCATCGATCTTATCATTGAGAAGCTGCCCGTTTCCATCTCGCTCGGACTATGGATGACGCTTCTCTCCTACGGTATCTCGATCCCGCTCGGTATCGCCAAGGCGGTGAAGGACGGCACACGCTTTGATGTCTGGACGAGCGGGATCGTCATCATCGGCTACGCGATCCCCGGATTCCTGTTCGCAATTCTGCTCATCGTTTTGTTCGCTGGCGGGTCGTTCTGGGATGTTTTCCCGCTCTCTGGCCTGACGTCTGAGAATTGGGAGGAGCTGTCCTGGTGGCAGAAGATCCTGGACTATTTCTGGCACCTTACCTTGCCACTCATCGCGATGGCTGTCGGGGCGTTCGCGACCACGACGCTCCTTACCAAGAACTCGTTCCTTGATGAAATCCGCAAGCAATATGTGACGACGGCGCGGGCGAAAGGCATTGATGAGCGCACGGTGCTCTACAGCCATGTTTTCCGCAACGCGATGTTGATCATTATTGCAGGCTTTCCCGGTGCGTTTATCTCCGCTTTTTTCACTGGCGCCTTACTCATCGAGACGATCTTCTCCCTCGACGGTTTGGGCCTTCTGGGATTTGAGGCGATTTTTGGCCGCGATTATCCGGTGGTGTTTGGCACGCTCTACATTTTCTCGCTGATGGGCCTCATCGTCGCGCTCCTCTCCGACCTTGTTTACATGTGGGTCGACCCTCGCATTGACTTTGAAGCGCGGCGGACCTGATGGACGCGACAACGCCCTCGGCTGACACTGCTGACGAAACGCTGGGGCCCGACGCGTCATCAGCAAAGCATCGCCAGAAGCATCGGAAAGGCCTCTCGCCGCTCAATCAGCGACGCTTCAACAATTTCAAGGCAAACGGGCGCGGTTGGTGGTCGTTGTGGATTTTTGCCGTGCTGTTCTTTGTCACGCTTGGCGCCGAGTTCATCGCCAACGAACGCCCGCTCATCGTCTCCTACAAAGGCGAGCTTCTGTTCCCCGTTTTGGTGGATTATCCCGAAGAGCGGTTCGGCGGTTTCCTCGCAGTCACCCGCTACTACGATCCGTTCATCCGCGAAGAGATCGAAGCCAATGGCTGGATGATCCACGCGCCCATTCGCTACGACCACACCACCCGGTCCTACGCCTCGCAGATGCCCTATCCGATCCCGCCGACCTGGACGCTTGAGGAGGGTGCAGCATGCGCCAACCTGCCCGCTGGCAACGAGGATGCCTTTTGCGGGGCAGCAACCTACCATTGGCTTGGCACCGATGATCAGGGTCGCGATGTGCTCGCACGGCTGATCTACGGCTTTCGCCTGTCGGTGCTCTTCGGTCTAACGCTGACGCTGATTTCGTCCGTGATCGGTATCGCTGCTGGGGCCGTGCAGGGCTATTTCGGCGGCTGGACGGACCTTATCTTCCAGCGGTTCATTGAGATCTGGACGTCTATTCCCTCGCTCTACCTGCTGCTCATCTTCTCCGCCTTCTTCGTGCCGGGGTTCTGGACGCTTCTGTTCATCCTGCTCTTGTTCAGCTGGGTGGCGTTGGTAGGGCTCGTGCGGGCAGAGTTCTTGCGCGGGCGAAACTTGGAGTATGTCCGCGCGGCACGGGCGCTCGGATTATCGGACGTGCGGATCATGTTCCGCCATATCTTGCCCAACGCGATGGTGGCGACGATAACCTTCCTGCCGTTCATCCTCTCAGGCTCCATCACAACGCTCACCGCGCTCGACTTTTTGGGGCTGGGCCTTCAAGGCGATGCGCCGTCGCTTGGTGAGCTGCTGGCCCAGGGTAAAGAGAACCGCAACGCGCCCTGGCTCGGGCTTACTGGCTTCCTGACGATATCGATCATGTTGTCGCTTCTCATCTTCATCGGTGAAGCGGTACGCGATGCCTTCGATCCGCGAAAAGTCGAAGGTTAGAAGGTCGAGAGTTAGATGGCACCACTCCTCTCTGTGAAGGATTTGTCGATCGCATTTCGCTCCGGCGACACGGTCAACCAGGTGGTGCACAACGTCTCGTTCGATGTGAGCGCCGGAGAGACGGTGGCGCTCGTTGGTGAGTCGGGTTCGGGCAAGTCAGTCTCCGCGCTCTCGGTCTTGCAGCTCCTGCCTTATCCGGCAGCGTCCCATCCGTCCGGCTCAATAACATTCGACGGTCAAGAGCTCCTCGGTGCCGATGATAAGGCGTTGCGGTCGGTGCGCGGCAATGAGATCTCGATGATCTTTCAGGAGCCGATGTCCTCACTCAATCCGCTGCACACGGTGGAGCGTCAGGTTGGCGAAGTGCTTCAGGTGCACCAGGGCCTGCGAGAGAACGCTGCCCGCGCCCGCACTTTGGAGCTTCTCGACCGTGTTGGGATCAAGCAGCCCGAGACCCGCCTTAAAAGCTATCCGCATCAGCTGTCGGGCGGTCAGCGTCAGCGCGTGATGATCGCCATGGCGCTGGCGAACACACCGAAGCTTTTGATTGCAGACGAGCCGACCACTGCGCTAGATGTGACAGTGCAAGCGCAAATCCTGCGGCTTCTCGTGGAGCTACAGCACGAGCTTGGCATGGCCATGCTCTTTATCACCCATGATCTGGGCATTGTGCGCCGCCTCGCGACCCATGTGAATGTGATGCAGGGCGGCCGGGTCGTTGAGACCGGGCCAGTGAGTTCCGTCTTCTCAAAACCTGAGCATAGCTATACGCGCATGCTCATCTCAACCGAACCCTCCGGGGCACCCAAGACGGACCCGTCAGCGCGCGATGCATCGCTACAAGCAGAAGGGCTTAAGGTTTGGTTCCCGGTGAAGAAGGGTGTCTTCCGCCGCACCGTTGATCACATCAAGGCCGTGGACGGTGTTGATCTTAAGATCCGCCAGGGCGAAACACTTGGCATTGTGGGCGAGTCAGGCTCAGGCAAGACGACGCTTGGTCTCGCGCTTTTACGACTGGCCGAGTCCAGGGGCGTCATCCGGTTCAAGGGCGATGACATATCTCACCACTCGATCAAACAGATGCGCCCGCTGCGCTCCGATCTCCAGGTGGTCTTCCAGGACCCCTATGGCTCGCTCTCACCGCGCATGGCTGTTTCCGACATCATCGAAGAAGGCCTCCTCATCCATCATCCGCAGATGTCGTTCACCGAACGCGATGCGGCGATTGTTCAGGCTCTCGAAGAAGTTGGCCTCGACCCGGAAACGCGCTTCCGCTACCCGCATGAGTTTTCTGGCGGGCAGCGTCAGCGCATCTCGATTGCACGGGCGCTCGTTCTCAAACCGCGCGTCATCCTGCTCGATGAGCCGACTTCTGCTCTGGACATGAGCGTGCAGGCGCAGGTGGTGGACCTCTTGCGCGGCCTGCAAGAGAAGCACGATCTCGCTTACCTCTTCATTAGCCACGATTTGAAGGTGGTCCGAGCTCTCTCGCACCGGATTCTCGTGCTGAAGGATGGTCGGGTCGTTGAAGCTGGCACCCGCGATGAGATCTTCGACGCTCCCAAACAGGACTACACGCGCGAGCTGATTGCCGCCGCCTTCGATGAGACGATGCTGACGGCGGCGGAGTAGATCGCTCTATTCGCCGTGCGCGGCCTCTCGCATCGTGCCCAGATGTTCGTCCCACCCTTTGTCGAGGGCGAGCATGAGCCCAAACGCTTCCTCGCTTGCTGGCAACCCTTCATGCCGTAGCGAAAGCTTGGTGCCCCCTGCAACTTCCTCCAACGTCCACTTCACGGTGCTTGTTCGATCGCCCAAGGGCGGAATGCAGAACGTGTATTCAAGCCGCGAGTATGGCTCAGCGACTTGAACCTCTCCCCACATCATCCGGTCATCCGTCTCGCCGCTCATCATCTCATAGCTACCTTCAAGGAGCGGGAACTTCGGCTTGTGAAACCACATCGCCAATTTGTCTGGATCGGTGAGATAGTCCCACACGCGGGCGGGTGTTGCGCGCAGATAGATCGTTTTCTCTATGGCAAGGTCGGTCATTGGAGGTCTTTCTCAATTGCAGACTTGAGGTTATCGAGCCGCTCGTCCCAGAAGGCGTTGAAGAAGCTGAACCAGTCGACCACCTGTCTCAGTCCGTCAGGATTGAGCGCGTTCACACGCGACCTGCCTTTGACCTGGACCGAGATCAGATTGCCCTCGCTTAAGATGTTGAGGTGTTTCTTCACGGCAGCGCGCGTCATCTCGAAATTCTCTGCGACTTCGGCGATGGTCATGTCATTTGTCGCGAGCAACCGCAGGATGTTCCGCCGCGTTGGGTCCGCGAGCGCACGAAAACCAAGCTGTTCCGGTTCACGCCCGTTGGATGCGTTCATGGTTGCACCGGCAGAAAGTCGAACGCGCCGTCCTGATAAAGATAGGTGACGCAAGGAATGCTTGAGACGCAGGCGGATATGTGCGCGGTCCCCGCGGCGATGCTGTAAAACGCGCCGGGGCCTATCCGCCGGGCCGCTTGAGGATCTTCGTGATCTGCGTAGTGCACCATCTCTCCTTGCAGCATGACGCCGAACATGTTGGCCGTTTTTACGTGGAGAGGGCTGACAGTTCCGGCGGGAAGCCGCACCAAAGCCTGATAGGCTTCCATGAATCGATCACCTTGCAAGGAAGCAAATTCGACACCTTCTGGTGTGGTCTGCCAAACGGCATCACCCGCCTCAAGCAATGTGATCGGGTCAGCGGTCGCGGATGCAGCAGTGTGTGTAGCTACAAGAGCAGCTACGATCATTGAGGTTTTGCGAAGAAACGTCATAACAGCTCCATTAATAATACCGTTTGGTATTATTATTTATGAAACCAAACGGTATTATGTCAAGAGCATTCCCCAAACCAACGCTACCCCTAAGGGGCTGATCGGTTAAGTAGGATGCACTGATCAGCAGCTTAAACGTGCTGGTGAGAGCTGCTTTCAGATGCTTTCAGCACCACCTGATCAAAACGTGATCTGTGGTGATCAGGCACCTCTTAGAGCACGTGCTAGTCGTCTTGTGCGCTTTCCCGCCCGTAAGGGTTTCCCCCAATCAGATTTCGCGTGCGACGCGCCGCGTCCGACACGAGTTGTGTCTTGAAAGGATCCGCAATGCCTGCTCTGCGCTCCCTCACCAAACATCTGCTTACACCCGTTCTTGCCGCACTCACGGCAATGCCAATCTATGCCGCACTCGATGGGGCGGCATTTGCTCAAGACGCCTCCGATCTCCCGGCCCATGTGGTCGAACGTTTCGGCACACCGCCCCCCATTCCTGAAGGCCCTATCTCCGAAGAGCTGGAAGCCGCGCTAACAGTGGCCTTTGTCGATCTCTTTGAAAACCGTAGTTGGGGCAGCGATCAGGGCGCAGCGCTTGAACAGATCGTGCAAGCCGGTGATCCCCGCGTTGCGTGGGTGATAACCGACATGATGCGGTTTGCCTTCAACTCGTCTTTCGACCTTGATCTGGCGGTCGCCGCATCACGCTTGCTGCAAGTGGACATCACATCGCAAAGCCACTGGGGTGAGATGACGGATTATCTCATTGCTTGGGATGTGCCAGAGTTCCCCGGTTACCTTGAATTCAAGCGTGCGATCTTCACTGGCTTCGTGCCCGATTGGGAGCCACTGATGATAGAAGGCGACATCGATTGGCGCCTTGTCTCTTGGGGCGGCGTTTTGATCGATGCTCGGCCCTTCGACCGGACAGACGCGCCTTGCAACTGCATCCCCGCCGCCGACAATCCTGAAGTCGTCGCCGCCGTGGATGCGACCTGGCCGGCTGATGATGACGTCGTGTTTGGCGTGGTGGTGAATGGTGAGGCCCGTGCCTACCCTCGCCAGATCATGGAAGTGCGCGAGATGGTCAACGACACGCTCGGTGGCCGTGATCTTGGTATTCCATACTGCACGCTTTGCGGCGCGGCACAGGCCTACTTCACGGACGGTATGCCTGAGGGTGTTGAACGCCCTGTCCTGCGGACCTCCGGCCTTCTCATCCGGTCCAACAAAGTCATGTTCGACATCACATCGGGTTCAGTTTTTGACACCTTCAAAGGCAACGCCGTGACGGGTCCGCTCGCCGATCAAGGCCTTGTCTTGGATCAGGCAACCGTCGTCACCACCGATTGGAAAAGCTGGAGAGAGGCGCATCCCGAAACGACGGTCTTGCATGAGCGCTATGCGCTTGGCCGCAACCCGGACTTCCGCAACGGCCGCGATGCCAATGGGCCGATCTTCCCTGTCGGCGACGTTGATCCGCGCCTTGCGGTGCATGAGGATATCATCGGGGTGATCTCTGCATCAGGGACACCTTGGGCCTTCCAGCGCTCAACCGCGATGGCCGCGCTGTTGTCAGGCGAAACGGTCGAGGCAGAGAATCTTCGCCTGGAGCTTGATGGCGGTGGCATTCGCGCGGTGGACGCCAATGGCGGCGACTTAAGCAGCCACCAGGCTTTCTGGTTTGCTTGGTCGCAGTTCTATCCAGAAACCGAGCTCTGGAACGAGTGAGACGCAAAGGGGCGGGCGCTCCTTTGAGCGTCTGCCCTGTATCTGGGCGTATCTGTCATAACGATGCCACACCGAAAGCCGCATATGCCGAGAGAATTTACCTTAACGGTTCATTGCGTGCCACTATTCTCTTTGCTCTATCCCGCTTTGGAGAATAGGCTGGACGCATGAGTGAGAGAACCCTGTCCATCCACCCTGGAACCCTTCTGCTTGAGGAGTTTCTAAAGCCCCTCAACATCAGCCAGAACAGGCTGGCGCGTGATATAGACGTTCCCGTAAGCCGTGTTGCGGCTCTTGTCGCCGGCAAGCGTTCCATCACCGCTGATACAGCCATGCGCCTTGGAACCTATTTCAACACCAAGCCTGAGCTTTGGATGAAGCTTCAGGCCGCTTACGAGCTTTCTATGTTGAGGGAGACGGATTGGCCGAGAATTGCAGCGCGCATTCGTGCCTATGAACCGGTGGATGCGCAGAACGCCGCTTCGCCCGGCCAGGCGGACACGGGCGAACGCTCTAATGGGCGGCTTGACGATCAAACACTGCAAGCCAGCGGCACTCGCTCGTTTTGAACTGCACACCACATAGCCGGCCTGTTTAGGATCTTGACCTTAAGCCTCGGCAGCCATCTTCTCTTTGAGACGCGCCTGTTTTTTGAACTTCGTCACCACGCGAGAGCGTTTAAAGGCGGACAGATAGTCGATAAATAGCTTGCCATCGAGATGATCGATCTCGTGCTGAATGCAGACGGCGAGAAGACCTGAGACGTCAATCTCATGTGTCTCACCCTCAAGGTCCATGTAGCGAACCTTGGCGTTTTCAGGGCGCGACACCTCATCATAGTACTCAGGGATCGACAGGCAGCCCTCTTCGTAGGGAACCATTTCGCCGGACGTATCCAAAATCTCTGGATTGATGAGGGTTAAAGGCTCCGCTTCTTCTTCGCGCGGTGAACAGTCAGTCGTGACCACCCTCAGAGGCACGCCGATCTGGATCGCGGCAAGCCCGATACCAGGGGCATCGTACATCGTCTCGTACATGTCTTCGACGAGCGTGCGGATATCGTCGGTGATTACGTCAACCGACTTGGAAACCTCCCGCAAGCGTTTGTCGGGGAGTATGAGGATGTCACGAATAGCCATGCGTCGGACTTAGGCGCGGCGGTGATGTCGGTCAAGGTGACCTTCACGTCCTGCATGGATCACAGCATAATTCAGCGACATGGCCGTACGCATGGCGCCTGTTCGCCTTTTGATCTACTATCATAACGGAACCGATTCGACTGAAGATTCTTGTTTTGACCCCCGATTGAAGGGCTTTGCAGAACCTTTGTCCAACCCAGCGTGGCGTGCTCGTGGACCTTGATCTCTCCTCTATCCTGCTGACGATTGAAGGTGTGCCGATAACGCTTGACTGGGTCTTTGCGGGGTTCGTGGCGTTGATCCTTGGGCCTCTTCTTTGGGTGGCGACAGCCTCCTCTCACATGCGCAAGCGCACGGCGGAGATTGAAGCGCGGGCGAGGGCTGAAAAAGACGCGCTGACAGAAAAACTCAGTTCCATGGCGACTGCCCAAACCGAGCTTACGGGCCGCGTGCAGTCCATGACGGAGATGCTCGGCTCCCGCCAATCCGAGTTGGCCCGCGTTATGGGCGAGCGGATGGATGGGCTGGGCCACCGCATCGGCCAATCGATGAGCCAGAGCCAGAATCAGACCCACCAGACCTTGCGAACGCTTCACGAACGGCTGGCCGCTATCGACAGCGCGCAGAAGAACATCACCGAACTCTCCCAAGGCGTGGTTGAGCTTCAGTCGATCTTGGCCGACAAACAAACGCGTGGAGCGTTTGGCCAAGGACGCATGGAAGCCATTGTTCAGGACGCGTTGCCGCGCGGCGCCTACTCCTTTCAGCACACGCTTTCCAACAGTAAGCGACCGGACTGCGTGGTGTTCTTGCCCAACGACGCACCAAGCCTCGTGATCGATGCGAAGTTCCCGTTGGAAGCATGGAACGCGCTGCGAGATGCGCCGGATGAGCGTCTCGCGACCGAGGCGGCGCGCCGGGTCCGTCAGGACGTTGGCAAACACGTGCAGGACATTGCCGCGAAGTACTTCATCCCCGGCGAGACCCATGAGACCGCCTTCATGTTCGTGCCGTCAGAGAGCGTTTTCGCCGATTTGCACGAGCGGTTTGAGGACGTGGTCCAGAAGGCGGCTCGCCAGCGGGTCGTGATCGTTTCACCGTCGCTGCTGACGCTCTCCATCCAGGTCGTGCAGGCGGTGCTGCGCGATGCGCGTTTACGCGAACAGGCTCACCTCATCCAAGATGAGGTTGGGCGGCTGGTGGAAGACATTGGACGCCTCGACGACCGCGTCGCCAAACTCTCCAATCATTTTGGGCAGGCTCAACGGGATATCGAGCAGATCCAGACCTCCACCGGCAAAATCACCAAGCGCGGTGCACGCATCGGCGATCTGGACGTCGGGCAGCCGACGCATGCTGTTGAACCAAAGCACGATGATGAACCAAGGCAATTGCCGTTAGCGGGCGAATGACTATCAAAGCGCTAAGTCGTCCGTCCTGCTACGCAGCCTTCGGCACGGATGGGGAAACCGCCTCCACCATCGAACCCAGTTTCGCGTAGGCGATCTCGGGATCAACTGCGCCGTAGCCCGCGAACGTCCCAAAACCGCAATCGCTGCAAGCGATCACCCGATCCTCGCCAACAATGTTTGTGAAGTGTTCGATCCGTTGCGCGATCAGCTCGGGGTGCTCCACAAAGTTTGTCGTGGTGTCGATCACGCCTGGCATAAGAATCAAATCGTCCGGAATTTCATCCTTGCGGTCGCGGAACACTGTCCACTCATGGCCATGACGGGGGTTGGCGTTCTCAAACGACAGGTAGCGTGCATCAAGCGACATGAGGGTCGAGAAGATCTTATCCATCGCAATGTCGAGCACGTGCGGGCCTTCATAGTTGCCCCAGCAAGCGTGAACGCGCACCTTCTCCTTGGGCACATCGCGCAGCGCGTGGTTGAGCACATCGACATTTGCCTGTGCGATCTTGATGAACTCGTCATCGGTGAGGTCGGAGAAAAGCATCTGGCGCGAGAGAGCCAAGTCCGGGCAATCTAACTGCACGTCGAGGCCGCTCGCCACAATGGTCTCATACTCGTCCTTCAGCGCGTCCGCTAGCGCCTCAAGGTAAGCCTCGCGAGATGGGTAGTGCTGGTTCGGCAAAAACAGCGCGACAACGCCCGGCGACGCTGCATTCATGAAGCCGCGCTTGACACCGTGCTTCTCCATGGCGGCTTTCAGATTGGCGATGTCTTTCTTGAGGTCGTCTTGGCCGAGCGACTTGATCTCGCCGGTGCATTGCGGGCGCGAATAGGTTGGGGTGCCGCCGCTTTTAGCGAGCCGCTCCAAGAAGGTGGGGAACAGTTTGAGATCAGCGGGAGCATTACGCGGGCTGTCGCCGGTGAACCCGGAATACCGATCCTTCACATAAGTGGAATAGGAAATCTTGGAGGTCTCGCCATCGCTGACAATGTCGATACCGACCTTGGCCTGAAGACCAACCGTTTCATCCACCGCCTTGGTCATCGTCGCGTCGAAGGCGGCCTGATCGTATTCTTCGCCTTTCTCCCGCGCGAAGAGAAAGTCGACGACCTCTTGGCTGCGCGGCAGAGACCCGACATGGGTGGTGAGTACAGGCATGGTTTCCTCCAGTTGGCCTTCATGGCTTGGCACTGAGCTATTTTACAGCCGCTTGTGTTTTGCGCGACACTGATCGCTCTTAGGCATGATTTCAAGTTCGCGATCGCAGTCATCCGTGACAACGGGGTATCAGCGACTTTCTTAAAAAGTGCCGCGCACATGCCGATAGACAAGATCATCTGGGTCTTGCTTCTCAGCCTCTTCATCGAGCGTTGCGCCAAGGCGTTTAGCCAGCTGGATCGAGCGCGTGTTGTGAGGATCAATGTAGCTGACCAGTGTCTCGAGACCCTGCTCTTTGAAGGCCCAGTCGCGCAGGGCAACGGCCGCCTCGAAGGCGTATCCCTTGCCTTCGGCATTGTGGCTCAGCTGCCAACCAAGTTCTTTTTCAGGGAAAAGCGGGCCTTGGTTGATCTCAATCTGGCCCAGGTAGTGGCCTGTCTCGCGCAGCTCGATGGACAAAATGCCAAGGCTATAGAGCCGCCATTGCGCGATTCCAGTACAAAAGATGCCCCACGCGTCTCTCACCGAGAAGGGGCCACCCATGTACGTAGACCGCTCCGACGCCATGAGCTCAGCAAAGTCGGGCCAATCTCGAAGCTCTGGCTCCCGGAGGACCAGGTGATCCGTTTCTAATCTTGGCGCAGTCGTCATGGGTCTGTCTTATCATGCACTACAGCTAACAACGCCGCAGCTTCCAGTGACTATGGAGCCGAGATGAAGCGATCATAATCAAATGGAGCGAGGTTTCCTGACGCGTACGTGTATTCGGCGCCATCCTTGATAGGCTTGCCAGCTCTCCAGACCGGCACGACACGAGCGTTATCGCCCACGATTTCAACGACCTTGAACACGGTATCAACGGTGTAGGGATCCATCCGCAAATCGTTCTGGTCAAAGAGGGCCACAAACCTTCGCCTCAACGACGTGTCTTTACGTGACTGAAACCAAAGCGTCCCTAGAATTCCAACAGCAACGATAGCCATCAGAAAAATGCGAGACTCGATAGACACGTCCAGAAGCGGATTGATCAATCCTAAGACTCCCCAGAGCTACGTCTGATGGTTTCGGTAGCTGTCCAAGCATTTTGATCGCGGCCACGATGACGCTTCATCGGATTGCGTCCCAGATACGCAGTACTTCGCAAGCTTGTGCCATCTACTGTGGGTTGCCCCCTACAAGCTAACTGTCCGACGAACGCGCCCATAGGTTGATGTCTTCGTCAGACGCGTGGGTGTCGATTTCCGCAAGTTCTTCGGCCGTGAACTCTAGATTATTGATAGCGCCAACGCAGTCGACAACCTGCTGCGGTTTGGATGCGCCGATCAAAGCGGTGGTAATGCCGCCGTCGCGCAGTACCCATGCAATCGCCATCTGCGCCAAAGTCTGGCCGCGGCGTTCAGCGATTGCATTGAGCGCCTGGATTTTCGCGATGACCGCATCGGACAGGAAATCAGGTTTCAGGGATTTACCCTGAGCGGCGCGGCTGTTCTCCGGCGTGCCTTGCAGGTACTTGTTGGTTAGCATGCCCTGCGCCAGCGGCGTGAAGGCGATAGAGCCGATGCCAAGCTCTTTGAGCGTGTCTTTCAGTCCGTCGCGCTCAACCCAGCGGTTGATCATATTGTAGCTCGGCTGGTGAATGAGGCAGGGGGTGCCGAGATCGTTCAAAATCTTGGCCGCTTCGCGCGTGCGCTGCGAATTGTAAGACGATATGCCGACATAAAGCGCCTTGCCGGACCTGACGATCTGGTCGAGTGCGCCCATGGTTTCTTCAAGCGGTGTGTTCGGGTCAAGCCTGTGGGAATAGAAGATATCCACATAGTCGAGCCCCATGCGCTTCAAGCTCTGGTCGCATGAGGCAATGAGATACTTGCGGCTGCCCATCTCACCATAGGGCCCTGGCCACATGAGGTAACCCGCCTTGGACGAGATGATCAGTTCGTCGCGATAGCCTCGAAAGTCGGTTCTTAAAATCTCGCCGAACGCCTCTTCCGCACTGCCCGGGGGCGGGCCGTAATTGTTGGCCAAATCAAAGTGCGTAATGCCGAGATCAAACGCTTGCTGGCAGATCGCACGCTTGGTTTCATGCGGGGTGTCTTCTCCGAAGTTGTGCCAAAGGCCCAGCGAGATCGCCGGCAATTGCAGCCCGCTCGCTCCGCAATAATTGTATTTCATTGTGTCGTAGCGGGCGGGATTGGGGCTGTAGGGCATGAGCGTCTCTCGGTGGTGTTTTGTTTTTATCAAAGACGTTTAGCAGCTTTTCAGCTTGTGACGTGTCCAGTGAGCTTTCGTCTTTGGTCGAAGGAGGGGCTGCTCATCGACACAGGGTTTGATGGTCGCATACTGACCGCCCGATCAGCTAAGCTTCGCGATCGCTTTCACCTCCAAGAGGAGATCAGGGTCTGCGAGATTCACAACGCCAACAGCTGTCCAGTTTGGAAAGGGTGGGTCTGGAAAGACGCTCTGTTTGACGGCCGCGAAGGCTTCAAAGTGGTCGTACATGTTCAGATGGAACGTCGTGACATCAACAATGTCATCCATGCTGCAGTCCGCGGCTGCCAGAACATCGCGCAGGTTCGCAAAGGCCTGCGCAAACTGCGCGGATGGATCAGTGATGACGGTGCCTGCTGCATCGACGCCGACCTGACCCGAGACGAAAAGGAAGCCATTGCTCCGCACGGCTGCCGAGTATCCGTAGGCATCATAGGTCGCTTGTTTATCCTTGGGAAAGACGACGTCTCGCATTGCATATCCATTTCTATACAGTTGCAGGGATATTATTTCTATGCGACCGTATAGAAAAGTCAATGGACCCCCAAATGCCCCGCCCAAAATCCTATGATCGTGAGGACGCCATCGCCAAAGCCTGCATGGCATTTTGGGAGCATGGCTATCAGGCTTTGGGCGTTCGAGAGCTAGAGCAACTTACAGGGATCAACCAGTTTGCGATCCGCTCGGAGTTCGGCGGCAAGGAGGGTCTTTATGTTGAGGCGCTGCGTTTCTACAGCGAGGCGGCGATCAAGAGTGAGATGGCCCCGATGCTTGAGGGAGGCATCCCTGAAATCATCACGTTTCTTCAAGGGTTGGTAACGCCTGGCTCACCGACCTCCAGCGATTTTGGCTGCCTGATCGTGAACACTGACATCGAGAACGCTAGGGTTCAAAGTGCGCGCGTGGAAGACGTAACGCGAGACTATTGGGCTGCGCTCGAACAACACTTTCAGTGCGCCTTGGAGAACGAGCTCGTTAGACAAGGTGAGGCCGCCCGCTTCTCACCCCTGGACCTGGCAAAGGCATTGGTGTCGACGGTCATGGGTATCCATGCGCAAAACCGCGCGTTGGGCGACCAAACCGGCGGACGTGCTCTGGTCGACTTTACGTATATGTCGCTGACCAAGCTGAAATCTCCGCTTTAAACCTGCGTTCTCGCACGCATGGCGGCGGATAGTGTTCCCTCATCGAGATAATCAAGCTCTCCGCCAACGGGGACACCATGGGCAAGGCGTGTGACTCTCACGTTAGCGTGAGCCAGGCGGTCGGTGATGTAATAGGCAGTTGATTGCCCCTCAACCGTGGCGTTGATCGCAAGGATCACCTCTCGAACGCGTTCCTCGGACGCGCGGGCGACGAGCGGCTCGATAGAAAGGTCATCGGGCCCAACACCATCAAGCGGTGACAGAACCCCGCCGAGCACGTGATAGCGACCACGGTTCGCTTGGGCACGCTCCAGCGCCCATAGATCGGATACATCTTCCACCACAACCAGAACGCTATCGTCCCGGCGTGGGTCGGTGCAGATCGTACAAGGGCTGGACGTGTCGATGTTCCCGCAGATGGAGCATTCCATAACGTTATCGCGTGCGACCGCCATCGCGTCTGCGAGTGGACCAAGAAGCTGATCTTTGCGTTTCACAAGATGCAATGCCGCACGACGCGCGGAACGTGGCCCGAGCCCAGGCAGTTTGGACAGAAGCTGGATCAGGCGCTCAATTTCCGGCCCAACGGTGTGATCAGTCATGCGTCGCTTAGAGCGATCTTCATGCGAGCGCGCAAGAGCCGATATCGTGGAGGTGCGCGCAAGTAAGGGGCCTCAATGCCAAAGGCTTTAGCATCACATCCCTGGAAGCTTCATACCTGGGGGAAGGCCAAGGCCTGAGGCCATTTCTTGCGTCTTTTCGGCCATCATTTGATCGGCCTTCGATTTGGCGTCTGTGTGTGCTGCAATCAGAAGGTCTTCCAGCACCTCTACATCATCAGGAACCAGCAGGGACGGTTCGATCTTGAGACCGGTCAAATCGCCCTTGCCGGTGAGTGTCACGGTCACCATGCCGCCACCTGACGAGCCTTCGACCGTCGCGCTAGCCACCTCGTCTTGCATTGTCTGCATCTTGTCTTGCAGGCTCTTGGCCTGCTGCATCATCTTCATGATGTCCATGGCGGGTCCTCTTCATCATTGATCGGATCCAGATCGGTCGCATCAGCGTCCCCTTGGTCAACTTCTTGCGTAATCGCTGCGGGCTCTTGCCCAGCGCCAAGCGGGCGCACTTGTGTCACCTTGGCGCCAGGAAACGTTGCCATAATGGCCTTCACAGTCTCATTCTGACTGGCATCGGCTTTGCGCGCGCTTTCGCGTTCAGCCGCCAGTTCGTTGAGCGTTTGTGCTTCAGCGCGCGGATCAACTGAGATGATCCAGCGGCTGCCTGTCCAGTCGCGCAGCGCTTCGGACAGATCCCCAACGAAGCTCTTTGGCGCGCCCTCCGCGAGGCCGATTTCCACCGTATTGGTGCCAAACGAGACTGGGCGCACATAAGCCCGAACCAGAGGAGGCAGGGCCCTGTTACCGTTTTTGTCTGCAAGCGCGATCAGAGCATCCAGGTCGCGCAGAACCACCGGATCAGGGTCTGGTTCTGCCAGGACCGGCGTATCAACCGGAGGGTCCAAATCCGGCTTTGACGCTAGCGCGAGCGATGCACGCGGTCCATCTTGCGCTGAGGGTGAAACCATTGCCGATTGTGCTTGCGGCAACATGGCTGTTGGCGCAGCTGACGGCGGTGCGCTCGACGCTGACACGACAGATCCGTTCGAACTCGTACGTGGTTCATCAGCCAGTGCTTTGATCGCCTCATCGGGCGTTGGCAGATCGGCCACATAGCAAAGCCGCACCAGGATCATTTCCGCCGCTATCAGCGGTTTAGGGGCGCGGGAAAGCTCGTCGAGCCCTTTGAGGAGCATTTGCCACGCCCGCGATAGCACTTTGACCGAAAGACCTGACGCGAGTTCGGTGAGACGTTTGAGATTGTCGGCCGAGAGAGCTTCTGGCGGGGCGCCAGGAACGACTTTGATCCGCGTTGCCGCGTGGACGGTGTCGGCCAGGTCGACGATGACGCTCCCCGGATCCGTACCAAGTTTGTAGCTCTCGGCAAGCTGAGCCAGGCTCGCGTCCATATCGCCTTTCATCACCGCCTCGAACAGGTCGATGATGGCGGCCTGATCTGTAAGGTTCAAAAGCGCTTGAAGCGAACGTGCGGTTATGGGCGCCGACGGATCAACTCCATGATGGGCAATGGCTTGGTCAAGCAGAGACAACGCATCGCGCACAGAGCCTTCCGACGCACGCGCGATCAGGCGCAATGCCTCGTCTTCCGCGGCGGCACCTTCCGCTTCCATGATCTTTTTCAGATGTGCCATCATCTCGGCTACTTCGATCCGGCGCAGATCAAACCGCTGACAGCGCGATTGGATCGTAACGGGCACCTTGTTGATCTCAGTGGTGGCGAAGATGAATTTCACATGGTCCGGCGGTTCTTCCAGCGTCTTCAACAGTGCGTTGAACGCCGCGGTCGACAGCATGTGGACCTCGTCAAGAAGGTACACTTTGAACCGCGCGGACACCGGTGCATAGCGCGCAGCGTCAGTGATCTCACGAATGTCAGCGACGCCATTGTGTGAGGCGGCATCCATCTCGATCACATCGACGTGGCGACCTTCCATGATCGCCTGACAGTGGACGCCCATCTCTTTGAGATCGACGGTGGGCGCGCCGCCGCCATCCCCTGTCTCAAAGTTGAGCCCGCGAGCGAGAATACGTGCGGTCGTGGTCTTGCCCACCCCGCGAACCCCGGTGAGGATGAAACCTTGCGCGATCCGCCCGATTTCAAAGGCGTTGCGTAAGGTCTGCACCATTGGCGCTTGACCGATCAGATCGTCGAAGGTCGCAGGCCGGTACTTCCTGGCCAGAACACGGTAGCCGGTTTCAGGTCCATCAACGGAAGAAATGCCGTCAGCCATTACATCTTTCGGTGCCGGGTTCTTGGGGCTGCGTTTTTGGGGCCGTACAAAGGTGAGGTGGGAGACTGGATCGACAACCCGAACCAAAAACTCGTTGGGGCTGCTTCCTTCCGGACCTGACCCGGTTGGCGAGCGGCTCGTCCGCCGCCAGCCTCCCGCATCCTATATCGGATGTCAGGCCGCTCATGTCCAGAGACTGCGCGTCCAGCCATAGCGTAACTTGGGCTTATAGTGTTGGATGACTATCCAAAGCTGGACGTTACGGCGCGAGATGGTAGACAGCCGCGCATGACCGACACTTTCTATAACTTTGAACTTGATGCGCGTTTGGCAGCTGACACATTCCCCCTGTGCCAGAGTGACATGAGCCTTCTTCTTGTTATGCGTGATGCACGTTTCCCTTGGATTGTTCTGGTGCCCAAACGGGGAGGTCTGTTTGACCTCGTTGATCTGACGCCTACGGACGAGTCCGCTGTCATGGCCGATCAAAGGGCGGTGGCTGAGCGGCTGAAACGTGAGACCGGTTGCGACAAGCTCAACATTGCGTCGCTAGGCAACAAGGTGCGCCAACTTCATATTCATATCATCGCGCGCTTTGAGAACGACGAAGCCTGGCCCGGACCGGTTTGGGGTGTGGGGACGCCCGAACCGATGATGACCTTACCTGCTTGGGCGCAGAGTGTTCGTAATAGGCTTGTCACCAACGACTGGAGCGCCGCATGAGCGATCGATCTGTTGCAGCCCTCTTCGCCAGCTTGCCGCGGCCTGAGCTATCCGCGCGCACTGGCTTTTCCGGCAACCGCATCCATCGGCACGGTGATCGGCGGGATGATGAAGCCTTCTTAGCCGCACAAGAAGCGCGCGCGCGGTTCTTGATCTTCGATGGCGCGGCGCTGGTGGACGGTGATCACGGTCCGCACGCCATGTACCACGCCAAGCTACCCGGCGGCGTGGACCCTGAGACCCGCGTCTATCTCGGTGAGGATGCCGAAGGACCGGTGTTCGCCTATGCGATTGTTCCAACCGAACAAACCGAAGATGTTGGCGGCCTCGCGACAACCCCGCCGTCGCAACAGCCGCTGCGCCCCTTTGCAGAACAGTTCGATCCGCTCGACCATCATTTGGGGCTGCTTGCGGAAGCAGCGTCCCTCACGGGATGGCACCTGCGGCACAAGTTCTGTGCCAAAACTGGAGCGCCTACCCGCAACCAGCAGGCGGGCTGGCGTCGGCGTTCTGTTGAGAGCGACCCTGACACTGGTACCATGCACTTCCCGCGCACTGACCCAGTGGTCATCATGAACGTCGTTGATCCAGCAACCGGCGACATTCTCCTCGGGCGGCAGGGGCGGTTCCCCGAAGGCATGTTTTCTTGCCTTGCAGGCTTTGTGGAATCCGGCGAGACGCTGGAAGATGCTGTGCGCCGCGAGGTGCTGGAGGAGGCGGGCATCCCGCTTGGCCGTGTGACTTACAAAGCCTCCCAGCCTTGGCCGTTTCCCTCAACGCTGATGATGGGGTTTGAGGCAGAAGCGCTCGCCCGCGATATCACGCTGGACGAGGCAGAACTCGCCGAAGCGCGCTGGTTCTCCCGCGAGGAACTCAAAGCCATCGCCCCCAACCCACAGGGTGAAGGCCTCACCTCCATCCCACCCAAACTCGCCATCGCGAGAGCGCTGTTGGATGATTATTTGGGGCATCAAGAGTAGGACCAGAAAGCCGCGCGTTTTCCTTCAGATGGTCATAAGTTCATCATCTGGCGCCCTTCTTTCAGTGATGCCGTATCCATAGTGGAAGAGAATCCCTCAGATCTTTGCGGGGAAGGCGGGTCACTTGAACATCTGGCTTGTTGCAGTGGCAGTCGTCACGCCGCTTACGGTGTTTACGCTAAGCGTCAAACGGTCAGCGATCACGCATATCGGTGTGATTCTCTTCGCAGTCCTCGCGACGTACCTTGCCTTGAACCTTGCACTTCTTGAGAGTCGCGCCGCGGACAGACGCGCTTATGACGCCTGTGCGCAAGGAACCGAGCTAGCACCAGATATCCTTCAATTTCACGAGATGTGTGGACATCACATCAACACCGAAGATGGGGCGCAGAACGTCTTCACTCTTCTCTTTGGATGGGTCCCCGCTCTGACCTATGCTGGCCTGTGGGAAGCTGCTTGGCGCATTCGCCATCGACGAAAACTGCGGACGATGGGCGCTCGGTATCAAGGCAGATGGTTCAGCAACGTCGTGATCGCACTGGCACTGCCGCCGACTTTGCTCTTCGTGTGGATGATCGTAGGAGCGTTTCATTGAAGGAGAACTTCACACGGTCGGCTGGGTCCAACACCCGGAATTGACAGCCATCGCCGTCAACCTGCATCATTCGGAACCGCAGTCCATCCCAACTGGACTTACTGTCAATACATTCTGGGTTCCGGTCACATATTTCTGGATATAAAATGGAAGCTGTTCATATAAGTATTGTCGCTGACATAATTGCTGCAACCGCAGCGGTCGTTGCTGCTATCGCGACAGTTAGTTTGCTCTATGTAATTTATCGGCAGTTGAAAGCCACAAACCAATCTATCCAGGAAACTGCAGTTCAGTCTCTAACACAATCGATAGCTACAATAAACTCAATACCCATTAACAATCCTGAAGTGGGGGAGGCGTTAGCTACTGTCTGTGAAGATTGGTATGGAGCGAAAAGAGAGCAGAGAATATCAGCGCATTACTTTCTTTTTTCTTGGTTTAAACTTGGAGAGCAAGCTTGGTCCCATAGTGACCCCGAACAAACTGACGCCTCGACTTGGGATGCATGGAGCATAACGCTAATTAGGTATTATCACAGCCCTGGCATCCGAGACGGGTGGTGGAAGTACCGCAAAAACGCCTTCTCGCCTGAATTCGTAGAAGAAATTGAGACGTCCGACCTTCCGGACGGAGTTGAGGCCCACGATTTTCATGACGTTTTCGGTAGTCCAAAGCATCCAGTAGTCCGGTTCAGACCGAAGCGTTGAGACAGTGTTTTAAAACACATCTATTACTTGTGTTTTGAAGTGCTTTAGTTCGATTTGATTATCATATCTTTATCCTCGCCTTTGTCGTTCGCGTCATACAACCCATTAATCAAACAAGCTTTCTTGTTTGGGCGTTGGTCGTGCGTCGACGGCGCGTTTGGGCCTGGCTGGTTTAGGTGGCGTTGAAGGGATGGTGGAAGCAGCCCCATCTCCCACCACCGCTTTGCGACGGCCATCGGCGAGTTCGATCTCGACCGTCCCAGCCTCATCAAGCGCTGCCACGTGGCGCAGGGGCGTGCCGGCTTCATCGCGTATGACGGCGAAGCCGCGGTCGAGCACGCGTCGGTAATTGTAGGCGTCGAGAAGCTTGGCACTCTGCGCGACCCGGTCTTTCTTCCCCGCAATCTGCGTCTTCATCGCACGGGTGAGGGCTCCGTCGAGCCGTTCCAGCGTCTTTGTGCCTTCTCCGACAAGCCGCTCCACAGCGCGGGGTGAAACGCGGGCGGATAGGCTCGCAAGTCTTTCGGTACGACGGCGATAGAGATCGCTTTCCGCGCGAATGAGTGACGAGCCGCGCACCAGAAGCAGGCGCTTCTTCTCCTCAACGCCCGCGAGAATGAGGCGCGGGGTGAGTCGTGCCGCCACCTTGTCGAGCTGTCCACGCTGGGTGAGCAGCGCGTCGGCCTGGGGCAGGGCGCGGGAGATTACCGAGACCGATGCCTATGCCGACACCCAGCGTCGGCGTAAGAAGGTGGAGATGCTGTTTGCTCACCTGAAACGCATTCTAAAGCTGGATCGACTGCGCCTGCGGGGACCAAATGGAGCCAGAGACGAGTTCCACCTGGTAGCCACGGCTTAAAACCTTCGTAAAATGGCCAAGCTCATTCCCAGC
>JBCCLK010000039.1:0-27012 GCA_039026935.1 Pseudomonadota bacterium | reverse complement strand
GAATTCCTCCTCGCAGCAACAGCCCAAAACCTCAGAAAACTCGCAAAGGTCGTCGCACAACCGGTGTAGCAGACGATCCATTATCTCGCAGCCTCAGCAAACTAAAGAAATCCAAAAAACCTTTTTCATCAAAATCGGCTCTAAGCCGCCATCTGGCGCCTTCAGTTCAAAACGTCTTGCCACTCTTTGTGCCGATCGATCTGCGCTTTGGCGAAGGGGCAGAGCGGCATGATCTTGGTGCTCGAAGCCCGCGCGTCGAGAACGGCGCGTTCAACAAGCTTCACCCCGACACCCATGCCGCGCAGTTCGTCCGGCACGCCGGTATGATCGATGATGATCAAGCTCTCGCTCGCCCGGCTATAGGTCAGCTCTGCATCGGGCATGCCGTCGATCTTGGCGATGTACGTCCCTTTTGAGCCGGTCTCTGTGTGCTCAATGGTCATGGGTGGGGTTGGTTTTTCCATGGGGTTGTCCTCTGGTGGCTCAACTTCAAACACATCCATGATCAGGGATCGGAGAAGTCTCCCAAAGGGATATGGGGTGCGACGTGCCGAGGCAAAGTCCCCGTTAGGCGTGGATCGGGCCCTATTTCGAGCCGTTGTTTGAAGGCTCGAAAGCCTTGCCGTCGATAGAACGAGAGGGCGGCAGGGCTGTCGAACGTGCAGGTGTGGAGCCAAATGCTTGTGATGCTGGGACTCCATGCTTCGGCCAGGCCGTGTTCCATCAAAGATGGTCCTAGTCCTTTGCCAGTCGCTTCGGGCACGAGCCCGAAGTAGGTCACTTCAAGTGTGTCGTTGTTCCCAGTCTCACTTTGTTGTTGCTGGGCTTCAAAAAGACCGACCAGCCCATCGCTGGGGTGAACGAGATAGCGAAGAGTGGTCATGGGTGTGGTGAGGATGGATAGAATGTCCTCGTCGCTTTTGGTGAGCCTGCCAAACCACAGCCAAGGGTCGCCCACGGCTCGGAAAAGGCTCTTAAAGTCCTCCAGGTCAACCGGGTTTGGGTGAACGAGTTTGAACCCGGTAGGCAGAGGGTAGCTTTCAGGTTTGGGGGGCGTGGTCCTTTCTAAGCTGGTTTCAACGGTCGCAAGGCACCCCGCTGGAACGACAGCAAAGCCCTCAGAATCCAAGGATAGGTTGGATGGAATTGCGCCAGGAGGTTGCGTGCTCATCAGGTGATCTGCCCGAACGTTTTCAACTTGGCGCGCGGGTGAATTTCCGCCTGGCTCAGAATTGTGGTTTGCGGGCGGAAGCGTTCAACGATGGCGCGGATGTGCCGCCGGATACCGGGTGACACCAGCATCACGGGCACTTCACCTTGCTCGGCGGCCCGGTTGAAGGACGTGTTCACCGAGGCGATGAACTCCTGCAGTTTCGTCGGTGCCATGGCGAGGTGTTTATCATCGCCCTCACCGACAAGCGCATCGGAGAATGCCTGCTCCCAGGTCGGCGAGAGTGGTAAGAGCGGCACATAGCCAGCCGGTGATTGGTAGGCAGCACAGATTTGCAGCGCAAGGCGCGTACGCACGTGTTCTGCAATGGCTTGCGGTGTCCGCGCAAAGGAGGACGCTTCGGCGATGCCTTCGAGAATACCAGGTAGATCGCGGATCGAGACGCGTTCGGCAAGCAGAATTTGAAGGACGCGCTGGATACCGGAGACGGAGATCTGGCTCGGCACGATGTCATCCACCAGCTTCTGCTGAGCCGCGGGCAACTCGTTGAGAAGGTTCTGCGTGTCGGCGTAGGACAGAAGATCGGCGGTCGAAGATTTGATAATCTCTGTGAGGTGGGTGGAAATGACTGTTGCCGGATCGACGACCGTGTAACCTTTGATCTCCGCCTGATCGCGGAACTTGCCATCGATCCAGGTCGCTGGAAGGCCGAAGGTCGGCTCGGTGGTCTCGCGGCCGGGCAGATCAACAGGGCCGCCCGCCGGGTTCATGGTCATGAACTGTCCGGCGAACACCTCACCTTGGCCTGCCTCCACCTCTTTCACCTTCACGATGTAGGCGTTGGCGCCAATCTGCATGTTATCGAGAAGGCGAACCGATGGCATCACGAAGCCAAGGTCGCTCGCCAGCGTGCGGCGCAGAGCTTTGATCTGTTCGGTCAGGCGATCGGCGCCCTCGCCATCTTCGATAAGGCTCAACAGACCGTAGCCAAGCTCGATGCGCAGATCGTCGATCCGTAGGGCTTTGGAGATGGGTTCTTCAGCCGGTGGCGCATCGGCGGTTGCTTTATCGAGCACCTCCTGCGCTTTAACTTCTGTTTCGACCTGCTTGGCATCCCGTGCTGCTTTGAACGCCAGATAGCCTGCCACACCGGCAAGTCCAAAGAACGGGATCATGGGAATGCCCGGCAGCATGGCAAGAACCGCCATGACAAAGGCCGACATGCCAAGCGCCTTGGGATAGCCCGACAGCTGTGTCATCAACGCCTTGTCGGCAGCGCCCGATACCCCGGCTTTGGAGACCAAAAGGCCCGCAGCGGTGGAGACAATCAGCGCGGGGATCTGGCTGACGAGACCGTCACCAACTGTCAGAAGCGTGTAGCTACGCCCGGCATCGGCAAATGACATCTCCATCTGTGCGACGCCGATGATGATGCCGCCAATGATGTTGATGAAGGTGATGAGAAGGCCTGCGATGGCATCGCCGCGCACAAACTTGGACGCACCATCCATGGCTCCGAAGAAAGAGCTTTCATCTTCCAGCTCTTTGCGGCGGCTGCGCGCCTCTTCTTCGTTGATCAAACCGGCGGAGAGATCCGCATCAATGGCCATCTGTTTGCCGGGCATGGCATCAAGTGTGAAGCGCGCCGCGACTTCTGCGATACGGCCCGAACCTTTGGTGATGACGACGAAGTTCACAATCACCAGGATGCCGAAGACGATGAGGCCGATGATGAAGTTACCGCCCATCACGAACGAGCCGAACGCTTCAATCACATCCCCGGCCGCGCCTCCGCCAGTGTGACCTTGGGACAAAATGAGACGTGTGGAGGCAAGGTTGAGCGCCAAACGCAGCATGGTCGCAATCAGCAGCACCGTCGGGAAGGCGGAGAATTCCAGCGGTTTGTGAATGAACAACGCCGTCATCAGAACGAGGACGGAGAAGATGATCGACACGGCCAGGAACAGGTCCAGCATGATCGGCGGCATCGGCATGATCAGGACGACAAGGATCGTCATCACACCGAAGGCGAGCGCCAGATCACCGCGCAACAAGGAACCCTTGATCGCGTCGAAAGATGGGATCGCGAACGGAAGCCCTGACGGCTTGTTGGACGGGTTTGGATTGGAGACTGACGTGTCGGCCATACATACTACCTTGCCCGGCATGATGCAGGTCGATCAGCCAGTAGGCAGTTTTTGCCGCTTGTATGGTTAAGAGGTGGTTAAGACCTGACGCGCAGGCGCCTCATTTTCCTCTCTATCCAAACAGGCCGCGCCGAACCAGGTTGAGGCCTGCGATCAGGAGGACAATGAGCGTGAGTTGTCGGAAACGTTTCTGATCGAGCCGCTCATTGATCTGAAACCCGAGCCACATTCCAATCACAGCGGGGACTAAGAGCGCGATAGAGAAGGGCGCCGTGGACGCGTTGAGGATGCCCGATTGCAGATGGGCAACAAAAAGCGTCACTGAGCCAAGCCCATAGATGACCCCTTGAATGACAATCTGCCGGGCTTTGGGTGTGTTGATAGCGAGCAGATAGAGGACGGTCGTTGGGCCCCAGGTGCCCGCAAGACCGCCAAGGGTGCCGGAGATTATGCCAGCCACCCATTCTGCCCATCCGCGCTGCCCTTCTGCGATTGTGAAACGAACGCCGAACAACTGGATGGCAGCCAGGATCACGACCGGAATGCCGAGCACCAGATAAAAGATCTGCGTTGGGATTATGGGTACCAGCTGCGCCGCCGCTAAGATGGCGATGCAAACAACCAACATGTAGCGCCAGAAGTCGCGCACCGCCTCAAGCGCTGCTTGCCAGCCTGTGCGAAAGGTTTGCCAAATGTTGCTCACAACGATGGGCACGATGATCGCGGCGACGGCGATCTTGGGATCCATCAGCGAACTCATGCCCGACACCATGATCAGTGGCATCGCAAAGCCAATCGCACCCTTCACCACGCCAGCAAACAGTGTGATCGCGACGGCAAGCGCTATCGTTGCCGGGGCGAGAGTGGTGAGCAGTGTGATGTCGATGGTCGGGCCCTCTTGAAGCTTGCGAGTGGGTCCGACCGTCTGAAGGCTTGTTTACCCAGCCTGCATGATGCGGGCCTGCCCGGGCTGCGGAACGCTCACACCGTGGGCGGTATAGTCGTTCAGCTTGTTACGCAAGGTGCGGATCGAGATGCCGAGGATGTTCGCCGCATGGGTGCGGTTGCCCAGACAGTGGTCGAGTGTGTCGAGGATCAACTCCTGCTCAACTTCGGCGACCGTACGCCCAACGAGCGCGCGGGTCACAGCCTCGGCAGTCATCGCAGCTTTCTGCGCAGTGCCAGAGACCGGCTGGCTTTGGGCCGCGAAGTCCGAACCGTCTGGCATAATGAGCGCATCTGCACCAATTTCTGGGCCAGATGCGAGAAGCACGGCGCGGTGTAACGTGTTTTCCAGTTCGCGCACATTGCCAGGCCATGGCGCAGACATGAGCCGTGTTTTGGCGCCTTCTGCGATCGGACGGAGCGGGAAGCCGTTGGTCTTGGCGTACTTCTTAGCGAAATGATCTGCGAGCGCGAGAATATCAGCAGGTCGGCTGCGCAGAGCGGGAAGAGCAAGGTTTACCACGTTGAGGCGGAAGAGAAGGTCCTCGCGGAACGAGCCTTCCTTCACTGCTTCAGAAAGGTTGCGGTTGGAGGTCGCCAGGATGCGCAGGTCAACGGGGACCGGCTTTGCGCCGCCAACCCGGTCGATAATGCGTTCTTGCAGGGCGCGCAGAAGTTTTGCCTGGAGACGGACATCCATCTCCGAAATCTCATCGAGGAGAAGTGTCCCACCGGACGCTTCTTCAAACTTGCCGATGCGCCGGGCAAGAGCACCAGTGAATGCGCCTTTCTCATGGCCAAAAAGTTCAGATTCTAAAAGATGCTCTGGGATAGCTGCGCAGTTGACCGAAACGAACGGCATAGAGGCGCGGCTCGATTTGGCATGCACATGGCGTGCGATGACTTCTTTGCCGGTGCCGGACTCTCCAGTGATTAGGATAGACGCATCGGAGGGAGCAATCTGCTCGGCAAGCTTCACCACTTTCTGCATTGCCGGATCCGCACAGATGAGGTCCAGCTCTTCAGTTGTGACCGCCGATAGAACGGCCGCGATAAGCGCTGGGTCTGGCGGCAGTGGAATGTATTCCTTTGCCCCTGCCTTGATGGCGCGCACGGCCGCGTCGGCATCGTTTTTGACGCCACATGCAACGACCGGTGCGGTTATGTGCTCACGCTCCATCGCCTGGATGAAGGTTTTGATGTTTTCGGCCACGTCAATCATGACCAGGTTAATGCCCTGGCCGCTGCGTAACGTGTCCAGTGCTATCGTTTCGTCGTCAGCATGGACGACCTTTGCTCCGCGTTCCATCGCCATGCGCGTAGCGCTGGCCATCTGACCGCCGAGATTACCAAAAATGAGAAGTCGCATACTCAAAGTCCTGCCTTGTGTTTGGCTGTCTAACTAGCCTGCTTATTTTTTGTCGCCTTTGATGATTTCCGTCATCGTCACACCGAGCTTGTCCTCCACCAGCACAACCTCGCCGCGGGCCACCAATCGGTCATTGACGAAGATATCAATCGCTTCACCCACACGGCGATCCAGCTCAACCACTGTCCCAGGCCCAAGACCGAGAAGATCGGCCACCTGCATATTGGAGCGCCCAAGGATTGCCGATACGCGAACGGGCACATCGAAGACGGCCTCAAGGTCACTGGCGTCCTTGGTCGCGTTGGGATCAGGATCCTGGCCACCGTCCTCACCTGCACTGGGTCCTTCAAGTTGATCCAGCGGGACGTCTTGTTTTTCCGCGAGTGCGTCGTCTGCTTCGTCACTCATCGTGGGGGCTCTCCATCAGGGGCGTCATCGTTGTGAACTGCATTGTGAGTGCCGGCGCTCTCGGGTTCATCCATGGCTGAGTGTTCAGGTTCTGGCTCAGATTGGGGCTTGGGCGATGCGGGCGTTCCATGGGCAACCGGTGCTGCGTCGTCGCGGAACTCAGATTGAGCCGACAGATAGCCAGCCAGCAGCTGGTCAATGTTTGCCTCTATCTCGCTTTGGCTGCGTGAGAGGCCGCCATCGGCCCATTCGATGCGTGCATCGCCTGCGCTCATCTCCTCTTCGCCCATAAAGATAAGACGGCCTTCAAAGCCCTGCACTTTGGCAACGGCTTCCAGTTTCTGGCGAATCGTGTCGACATGTTTCTCGTTCATGCGCACCACAAGATGGGAGGCATCGAACATGGGCGCGAGGCAGGCGCGGAACATCGCCTCGATTTCATCAAGCGGTTCGCGTTCCAACAGGCGCCGGGCAAGCTTTTTGGCGGCGGCCATGGTGATACGAACCGCCCGCTCTTCGCGCAGATCTATCTCGCTATCCAACCGCCCAAGGAACGTTTTGGCGACAGCGGTGAGGCGTTCGGTTTCTTCAGCCAGCGCGTTGGCGCCTTCGGCGATGGCTTCCTCACGACCTTTGGCATGTGCCTCTTGCCGCACACGCCGTTCCAGAGCGGCCATTTGCGCTTCATGCTCATAAACGGTGATGGTCGGTTCGGTTTCAACCTCTTCGGCCTGGCGTAGTTCTGCGTTGAAATCCAAATCAAACAGATAGCGGGATGCGGTTGTGATGCTCATCAGTAGACGACCTCATCATCACCGGAGTTCTTGGAAATGACGATCTCGCCCCGTGCCGCCAGGTCTTTGGCAAGATTGACGAGTTCCATCTGTGCATCGTCCACATCGCGCAGCCGCACGGGGCCGAGAATTTCCATCTCTTCGCGCACATTGTCGGCCTGGCGACCAGACATGTTGTTGAGGAACAGGTCGCGCAAGGTGTCGTTCGCGCCTTTGAGGGCGGTGGGAATCTTGTCCATGTCGGCGTTGCGCAGGACCACCTGAATGGAGGGTGCATCGACCTTGGCGAGATCCTCGAAGGTGAACATGAGGGCTTTGATCTTCTCAGCCGATTCGCGATTGTCCTCTTCAAGCGTGGCGAGAAACTTGGCTTCGGTCTGCCGATCGAAATTGTTGAAAATCTCTGCCATCGTCTCGTGGCTATCGCGGCGGCGGGTCGTGGATAGATTGGACATGAATTCCACGCGGAGCGTCTCTTCGACCTTGTCCAAAATCTCCTTCTGCACGCTCTGCATACGCAGCATGCGTTGGATAACTTCCATGGACAGCTCTTCTGGCAGAAGCGACAGTACCTTAGCGGAGTGATCTGGCCGGATTTTCGACAGGACGACTGCAGTTGTTTGCGGGTACTCGTTCTTCAAGTAGCTTGCGAGCACGTTCTCCTGAACGTTGGAGAGTTTCTCCCACATGTTGCGGCCCGCCGGTCCACGTATTTCTTCCATGATAGCGGCGACTTTGTCGTTTTCCATGAACGAGCCTAGAAGGCGTTCGGTAGCCTCATAGCCACCGGATAGCGCCTTATTGGTGGAAACATTATCGATGAATTCAACAAGAACTCCTTCGATCACCTCGCCGGACAGACGGCCAACGACGGCCATAGACTGAGACACAGCGCGCAGTTCCAAATCATCCAGCCCACGCCAGAGCGGCGCGCCATGCTGATCGCCCAAAGCCAGAAGAAGGACGGCAGCTTTCTCGGCGCCTGAAAGGTCTTCCAGTTTGACGGCTGACTGATCCCCGCCGGAGGTTCTTTCCGCTTGCGTGGGCTCTGATGTGCTGCTCGTTGCGAGTGCCTGATCTTCCATCGTCTTGCCTATCCTGTCGCTGGTTCAGACAACCAACGGCGCACAACCGAGACAGCTTCTTCGGGCTGTTCATCGATCAGTTTGCCGACGCGCTCGAGCGACTGTTTTTGGAGTGCGCCCAGCACTTGTGCGTTCTCAAACGCTTTAACGGTGGTGCTTTCAAAGGCGATTGCCGGCACATTGGGAACCGGAGATTCTACCATCTCGCCATTTGGTCCGATCACCACGTTCTCAGCGGCGGGGCCGCCTGCGGGCTCGGCAGCAAGAGGTGCTTCGTCTGGCTCAAGAACGCGCTGAAGGAGCGGGCGAACCACGAAGAACAAAATGATCAATGTCAGGACAGCAATGAGCGCCAGCTCGGCTACGCGGTAGATATCGTCGCGGGTGACGGCAAAGAGCCCTTCGTTTTCGGGAATCGTCAGGTCAGGCCGCGTGGCAAACTGGAGGTTCACCACCTCCACGACATCACCACGGCCTTGATCAAAGCCAACCGCGGACCGAACGAGCATGGCAAGCTGCTCCAGATCTTCTTCTGTACGCGGTGTATAGACTTGTGTGCCTTCGCCATCTTGCGCGTAGATGCCATCGACGAGAACGGCCACCGAAAGGCGGTCCAGGCCGCCTGCTTCCAAAATTTCCGTCCGGTTGGTTGTGGAGATTTCAAAGTTGGTGACTTCCTCAAGCGTCTCGCGCGCTTCTTGGATGCCTCCGCCAGGAGCGTCACCTTCGCCGCCGGGCAGCTCGTTGCCAACCGTGACTTCGCCAGCGGTCGTGTCATTTGTTGAGCCGGTTTCTTCGCGAAGCTGCGTTGATCGTACGACCTGACCGTCCGGGTCGAAAACTTCCGACGTCTCAGAAACGCGATTGTGGTTGAGTTCCACCGCAACAGTGACGCGCGCGCGGCCAGGCCCCACCACTTCGGACAGGATATCCTCGACCTGCGTGCGCAGGCGGTTTTCGATCGCGATCGCCCGCTCATCGAGCGAGGACGCCATCATGGTTTCCATGTCATCGCCGGCGCCCGAGGCCAGAAGCTCTCCGGTTTCATCGACGATGGACACGCGGTCTGCAGCCAGCCCGTCGACCGCTGAGGCTGTCAGATGTTGAATGGCGCGGATTTGACCGGCTGACAGTGTGCCGCGAACGCGCAGAACGATGGAGGCGGTCGCCTCACGTTGGTTGCGCTCGAACAGTTCTCGTTCTGGAAGAACAAGGTGAACCCGCGCGGCGGCAACGCGGTTGATGGATTGGATTGTCCGGCCGAGCTCGCCCTCTAGCGCGCGGAGTTGGTTGAGGCTTTGCACAAAGCTTGTCGCGCCAAGTGTGCTTGATTGGTCGAAAATTTCGTATCCAACCGTGCCGCCGGTTGGCAGGCCTTGTTCGGCCATCGACATGCGCAGGCGCAGCACATCTTCTTGTGGGACGAGAATTGTCGTGCCGTTGTTGCGCAGATCAAACACCATGCCGCTGGCTTCAAGCTGATTGATGACCTCTGAGGAGTCTTCAAACGTCAGGTCAGTGAAGAGCGGTGCCATCGTTGGTGCAGTGACCCGCATCGTGATGAAAGCGAAAAAACCAACGAGCAGAAGCGCTACCACGCCCATAGCGGCAAGCCGGGCTGCCCCAAGGTTCTGCAAAAACGCCATCATAACTGTTTGGTCGCCTACATGTTCTGACGCACGCAGCTGGCGAAGTGTGTTCGCCAAGCGCTTCGTCATCCAGCCAATGGGCAAGATTTGCCCGGTGGATGGTAAACAGTGCGTTAACTACAGGACGCTGACATGCGATTTCGAGTGTGATTTCGCACCCTAGACCGAACAAAGGCCTCAAACGGACGATCGCTTTTGAACGCCAAAAACCGGCCAGGTCTTAGACCAGGCCGGTAAAATCTTATGGTTTGCGTGGTATGACGCGGTACTAAGGGCGGTATTGTTGGATGCGCGTTGTGCGCAACCCTGCCAACCCATGCTGATCAATGGACATCTGCCAAGACAGAAACTCTTCCACGGTCAGCCGATAACGCTCACACGCTTCTTCCAGTGACAACAGACCGCCACGGACGGCTGCAACCACTTCCGCCTTTCGGCGGATAACCCAACGCCGTGTGGACGTTGGAGGCAGGTCGGCAATGGTCAACGGACTACCGTCCGGGCCAATGACGTATTTTACGCGCGGGCGCTTAAACTCAGTCATCGTACTCTCACTCAACTCTCGATAACTGAGAGGATGGTAGTCGACGGAGCTTAAAAACACCCTAAGATGACGGCTACACTTCCTTAGGATTTGAAAGAGGGGTCACGGGCTTTCCCACAGACGGTCGTGATTAGCTCTCAGATTGCTGCAGGCTCAGGACCGAACTTAGGTTCACCCGGATGTCGTTGATCAGCAGCACTGGCTCGTTGTTTGTTAAGTCGACACCTGTGACCTCGCCGCGGATTGACGTTGTCACGGGAACGTTGGTGCCGTCGCTGGTCGCGCCCTCTACGCGGATGGAGTAGGTGCCATCAGGTTGCTGCGCGCCGCCGTTGGAGCGGCCATCCCAAACAAAGGTGCTTTCGCCCCGTTCAACTGAATGCGGTGAGCTGTACACAACCTGTCCTGCATCGTTGATGACGGAGATGGTTGATGCTGGCGCACCAATATCGGCGCTGAGATCCCAGGTGGCTGTGCCGTTTTGCAGCGGCGCGACTGTGCCGTTCGCACGCACCGTATTGCCGATGTAACTCACAGCTGCATTCACAGCTTGCGCCTCGGTGGAGGTAATCAGATCCTCAAGGTAAGAGTTGGTTTGAATTTGCTGCTCCACGCCGGAAAATTGAACCAGCTGTTGGGTGAACTGGTTCGTGTCCAGCGGCTCAAGAGGATCCTGATTTTGTAACTGCGTTGTTAGGAGCGTCAAAAATGTATCCAGATCCTCGGCGAGGAGTTGCTGGTCGCGTTGCGAGGCGGCTTGTTCAGCTTGCGCGGTCGAGGCGGCGGAGACGTTCTCAAGAGCTGTTGTCATGGCTTCATATCCTGTTCGGTTGGGCGCCTATCGGTCTAACCGGCACCACAAAATCAGTTCCTGCCAGTCAGACCCTTAGGTCCAACTGTCCTGTTGTTGGGATTTGGTAGATCGCGCTTTCGACGTCGGCTGGGATGTCATCGCTAAGACCAGTTGGCTCATCGCCGGAACCGCGTTCGTTGGCACTGAGCGCGCCGTCACCTTGATCTCCGGTGCCTGCGTTCTCACCCGATGCTCCGTGGCCAGCGCTTCCATCCTGTCCATCGGAGGCGAGTTCAAAGCTAACCGAGCCCGGTTCAGTCTTGACGCCCGCCTGCTGGAGTGCGCGCTCCAGGCTGCGAGCATCAGTTACCAGCATTTCGAGGGTCTCGGCCCGTTCCACGATCATGTGGGTGCGGGTCTGTCCGCTCGCGTCCATCTCGATACGCACATTCAACCGACCAAGTTCTGGCGGGTCGAGGCGAACGTCAAACTGTGTCTTGCCGCCCAAAACCTGACGCGCAACCTCAACAGCGACGCTGGAGATGGGGACAGCTTGACCCGTGGTTGCTTGCGGCACAGCCGTTACGCCTGGTTGGGCGCCCGTTGTAATGGTCTGGCCTGTTGTCAATGTAGGCTGTTGCGCGGAGGCGAGTTCAAGCGACGGGTTCGCCTTGCTTGAAGCGCCGCCGAAGGCTGTCTCTATCGCATCTGTGTTGGCGTTGCTTGCGGCGAGAGCATCAGAGAAGCTTGTGAGCGTATCTGAGGATGTCGCGGTGCTTGTGCTCGTCAGGAGAGGATTTGCAGCGGCTTCACCGCTTTGGGCTGCGCCAAACAGGTTGGTGGATTGTTGCCCATTGGTGGCTGTGCCGACACCGTTTGCGCCAAGCTGCGATGACGGTTGCTGACCGTTAGCAGCATCTGAAAGCGCTAATTGCGTGGGATTGGAGGCTCTTGCATACCACTGTGCAAGCGCGCCTGGTTCGCCTTCGGCGAGGGCGCTTTGCGCCGAGGCAACAGAGGGCTGCGATCCGCCTTGTGCCAGAGTAGCTTGGTTCTGAGCTGTATTGGCCGCAGTCGCGGCCACAGCGGCGTTTGTTTCAGCTTGAATCTGAGCAAGCGAATCCAGGGTGCCTTCTTGGTCTAGAGCAACGTTTGCCCCGTCAATTGCGTCCGTTCCATCTGCAGCCGTCTGGGAAAGAGCGTCAGGATTGAGTGTGACACCTTCGCCCACCTCGTTTGATGGTGTGCTTTGGCCAGCTTCATCAAGTGGTGCGTCACCAGCATCTGCGTTCTCGGTTGCCGCGCTTGTTTCCTGTGGCGGTGTCTCAGCAGAGGCGTTGGCCTCACTGCCACCATTAGCTGTTGTGTCGTCAGCACGATCACGGCGTGATGCGGTGTCTGCCCTGCGATCATCATTGTCGGCACGTGTGGCTCGGCTCGTGTCGCGGGTGTCTGGATCGCGCGCGTCGGTGTCGCGTGTCCTCTCGTCCCGGGGCGCAGATCTTTCGCTTGCCCGATCTGCACGATCTGCTTGGCGCTGCGCATCTTGCTCGCGTGCCAGCCGGTCGGCAAAGTCGTTCGGGGTTGGCTCGATGCGGCGTAGATCGCTGTCGCGTGCGTGCTCTAAAAGAGGCGAGTTGATGGTTTCCAAGATCGTCGACACGGGAACCTCTGTCTTTGATATTGCAAGATTACCTTCGATACTACAAAAGCCGTGCCAGGAAGTTTTCCCCTTTCTTTTCAGTAACTAACCGCTTTGCCTGCTCTATCTCTGCGAGGCGTGCAGGGCAGATTTTGCCGCATGGCGGCGGCTCTTGCCGGGTGCGATGCGCTCCGTTATGTCACGAACTCCACTTTAGGGCCTGCAACCTTGTCGTATGCTGGATCGTTATGACCATTGATCTCAATCTGCCTGGACATCCCGATCGGGCAACGACACGCATCGTCATCGCCATGTCGGGCGGCGTTGATAGCTCAGTCGCTGCGGGCCTTGTTAAAGAGGCTGGCTACGACGCGATCGGCATCACACTTCAGCTTTACGACCATGGCGAAGCACTTCATCGCAAAGGGGCGTGTTGTGCGGGCCAGGACATTCATGATGCGCGAAACGTATCGGACAAATTGGGCATTCCACATTACGTCTTGGATTATGAAAGCCGGTTTCGCGAGCAGGTGATCGACACGTTTGCCGATAGCTACTTGGCCGGCGAAACGCCGATCCCGTGCGTTTCCTGCAATCAGAGCGTCAAGTTTGTCGATCTTTTAAAGACTGCGCGCGATCTTGGCGCAGCAGCGCTGGTGACGGGCCACTATTCTGACACGCGCATCGACAGTGCGACGGGCCACATGGCAATGTATCGCCCCGCCGATCTTGATCGCGATCAGAGTTACTTTTTGTTTGCAACGACCCAAGAGCAACTGGATTTTGTGCGCTTTCCTTTGGGACACATGACCAAGCAGGAAACCCGTGCCCATGCCGAGCGCATGGGGCTAACCATCGCGGATAAGCCCGACAGCCAGGATATTTGTTTTGTGCCCAACGGGTCTTACGCTGATATTATCGCCAAACTGCGACCTGAAGCGGCAGAGCCAGGCGACATTGTTCATGTGGATGGCCGCGTTGTGGGTCAGCATGAAGGCATCATCCATTATACAGTTGGTCAGCGACGGGGCCTTGGTGTTTCGGCAGGCGAGCCGCTCTATGTCGTCAAGATTGAGGCGCCTGCGAAGCGCGTTGTTGTAGGGCCGCGTGAGGCGCTGGGGGTGGCGCGTGTAGCGCTGCGCGATTTCAACTGGATTGGTGGCGCGGGCAGTGATCTTACAGCTGGGGTGCAGGTGGCTGCGCGTGTTCGTTCCACCCGTCCGCCGAAGCCGGCTGTGCTGCGGGTTGTCGAGGGGCATGCTCACGTTGATCTGATTGAAGGAGAGACGGGCGTTGCACCTGGGCAGGCTTGCGTCCTCTACAGCGATGACGGCGAGGGCGCGCGCGTGCTTGGCGGAGGCTTTATTGCGCGTGCGATCAACGCTTTCGAGCAAGATGCCGCGTGAGTTCAATGCATCTTTGAATCGTTTTCGTCTTGAGCAGGCAGAGCTGGCTCACGCTGGTTGACATCGAGCCGTGGCGAACTCTATACGGCGACCTCGAATGCAGACGCACTACGGCATAGCCTGTCGATTGTCTGCATGCATCGGCCGACCTTGCAGTTGCTTATATGGCAACTCTGGTCGGGTTTAGCCCTTTGGGGCGGAGTAGCTCAGCTGGTTAGAGCAGCGGAATCATAATCCGCGTGTCGGGGGTTCAAGTCCCTCCTCCGCTACCACCTTTTTTTCAAATAATTCAGTAGGTTAAATCTGCATCTCCGCGGGAATGTTCACGCGTGGAATGCCCGGGGTTGCGTTCTGGGTTGCAGCAGGCGGTCCAGCGTTCGGGACAGGCTCAAACCCTTATGGTAAGCCCCACCCGAGTGGTCCAATTTGAAGGGTCAAGACCGCCCTCAGTAAGCCAACATGGAACGTGTTTGCTGAGAGCTTCGGCGGAAACTTTAGGGACGAATGCTTAAACGAGACCCGGTTCTCATCGTTGACGGAGGCCTGCGAGACAATCACCGTGTGGAAGGAGGACTTCAATCGGGAAAGGCCGCACTCATCCCTCGGTAATCTTACGCAATGGGAATTTGCAGCGAAATCGAGAGGGGAAATCCAGGCCGCGTGAAGCTGAGAAACAATCGACGGTGTATCCTAATGTATGAAGAAGAAACGGGTCTCAGGTCAGTGTTAACCACGTAATTAAAGAATTTTTTGATACAAGATGAGCTAACCTTCTGGTCATCTCGACCAGGAAGGGCTGCAAAATGCATACGCTTTACGCGACGATGGGGTCAGGAAACTGCTACAAGGCGCATCTTATCATGCACCAACTGGGGATCAGCTATCAAACTAAGCTGATCGATGTGCTGAAAGGTGAAACGCGACAGGCAAGCTATCTGGCTATCAATTCGAATGGGACGGTGCCGTTTTTACGCTTGTCTGATGGCCAAACGATTGCCGAGTCCAACGCTATGCTCTGGTACCTGGCGGCAGACTCGAGCCTTGCCCCTCAGTCAGCCTATGAGCAGGCGATGGCGGTACAGTGGTTCATATTCGAGCAAACGCGTTTGGAGCCGAATATTTCACCGGCGCGTTTTTTCACTTCTATCGTTCCGTCGCGTCGCCAAGAAATGAGCGCAGCGATCGAAGAATGGCAGCGTAAGGGTACCGAAGCGCTGAAAGTTTTAGATGCAAACTTGCGCAAGCGCGATTTTGTTTTGGGCAGTAAGTACACCATCACAGACATCGCTATCTACGGATATACCCATGTTGCGCAAGAGGGTGGCTTTGATCTTTTATCGTATCGCGGGATCATGAACTGGATGTCCCGCGTCGCCTCGACGCCACACTACTTACCAATGGAAACGATCGCGGCTGCTGCATAGCACCGTCGCGCAAAAAGATCGGTTGGAATTGGAGCGCAAAGAAGCCATGGCATCGTTCCTCGAAGAATCCAAGGCAGACGTGACTGGTGAGAAAGCTGGCCTTGCTGAACACCATCTGGATGGCTTGAATACGCCGCTTTGGATTTTCGATATCGATCGATCGCGGATCGCTTGGGCCAACAGAGCAGCATTGGACATATGGCAAGCAGGCTCATTGGATGAGTTGATCGAGAGGGATATGAGCGGCGACATGTCAATGGCCGTCGCTCAACGCCTCCAGCAGTATCAAGAAGACTTCTTGGATCACGACGCGGCGTTTACGGAGTTATGGACGCTCTACCCCGGCGGTGTCCCAACCAGTCTTGACGTCGTCTTCAAAGGTTATCGCCTTGAGGATGGCCGCATGGGCATGCTTTGCGAGGCTCGTGCACAACCCGAAAATACGCCCGAAACACTGCGAAGCGCTGAAGCGCTTTTGCACACGTCGGTGATGATCTCTCTCTACGATATGCAAGGGGAGCCGCTTTACTGCAATCCAGCAGCTCGCGCATCGCATCTCGACTCAACTGTGAACGTTCACCAGCGGTTCGCCAATCAGAGTGAATCCGGGAAGTTGATGGCGCAATTGCAAAAGAGCGGTGGATGCCGTCGATCAGCTCGCGTTCGCACAAAGAAAGGCATTAGATGGCACGAGATTACCGGGCGCGAATGTATTGACGCTGTCACAGGAGAGCGGGCCTTTCTCTTTAGTGAGATTGATATCTCAGACCTGAAGGATACCGAAAAAAGAGTTCGGTACTTGGCTGATCATGACGTCGTTACTGGCTTGCCAAACCGCAACTATGTCCGCTCCACGATGCCCGAGGAGTTGAAAGTCGCTTCAGAAAAAGGCCGCAGTCTTTCATTTTTGATTGTTGATCTCGACCATTTCAAGACCGTCAATGATACACTGGGTCATGCTGCCGGCGATGAATTACTGATCCAAGTTGGAAACAAACTCAGTGAATTGACCGGTGACAAGGGAACCGTTGCGCGGTTTGGAGGGGATGAGTTTCTCATCTGCCTGCAGGAGTGCGACGATGTGGAGAAATTCTGCTCTGGGTTATTGGAACAATTTTCCGAAGAAACTGTAATTGAGAACAACAAGTTTCTTATCACCTTGAGTATTGGCGTCAGTCGATTTCCCGAAGATGGTCAAGATCTCAGCACATTGTTAAAGAACGCGGATGTCGCGCTGTATGAAGCTAAAGATCGAGGCCGTAACACTCATCGACGATTCTGTGTCTCTCTCCGTTCAAGGATTGAAAAGCAAGTTAGTCTTGAAAACGACCTGCGAAGGGCTGTCGAAGAGCAAGAGTTCGAAGTTTACTATCAGCCGCGCCTTGACGTCGCCAGCAATACTATTGTTGGCGCTGAAGCCCTCCTAAGATGGCGCCATCCGACTAGAGGGTTGCTAACACCTGGTTCTTTCATCTCAACTTGCGAGCAGAATGGCCTGATCACGGAAATTGGTGAATGGGTACTTGAGCGTGTTGGCCTTCAGCAGTCCGAGTTTGCGCGCGACGGCTATCCGATTGCTCTTTCCGTCAACCTTTCGCCGCGGCAGTTTAAATCGCGCTCGCTTGTTGACAGTGTGCTTTCACTCTCTGACCGGACTGGTTGTGACCCTAAACAAATCGAACTTGAAATCACTGAGTCGATGCTCATGAGCAGCGACGATACGGTGACGGATCTTTTGTGTACCTTCAAGGATCGCGGCTTCGGCATTGCTATCGACGATTTCGGTACCGGGTATTCCAACCTCGCCTATATTCAACGCTATCCGATCACCAGCCTTAAGATCGATCGATCATTCGTCAGCGATATCAGCAACAACGGTGCTGTAACCCAATTGGTCTTGTCGCTTACAAGGCTGCTTGGCATCAAAGCCGTTGCAGAAGGCGTCGAGACGCTCGAACAGCTCGAATGGCTACGCTCTAATAAGTGTGAGGAATACCAGGGCTATCTCTATTCCCCTGCCGTACCAGCCGACGAGTTTCGCCAAATGCTTATTCAACCAAAACCCGTACCGGCTAAGCTGATACCTTTCGCAAGAGAGCGTCGCGTCGGATAGGCCTTTCTTAGTTAAGACACGAGCTTACGCTCCCATTCGCTCTGCGCGTCTTTTGCAGTTGCCGTGATAGTCGGTTCGGCATTGAACAATGCCTCAAAATCGGACGTCGATGCGCCATGTCGGATGCCAACTGCTATGGAGGACACAAGGGTGTCTATCAAAGCCCTGTTGTGGTTGTCGTATCTGAACGATGCATCCGCCTCCCTAACATCGGCTCGATCATTGTTACGCGGCGGCGAGAGCGTATGCACGTTGACGGGTTGGTTAGGCCAATTCTGACCACCGGATTTGTGGCGCGATAGATCAGATAGCCAAGAGGTAACGATACGCCGAGCGGCCTGTTCAATGTCCTCTTGATCCTCGTAATCATTCGCGGGCGCTTCTTCGTGCATCTCAGTTGGCAGGGAAGCAACCGAGGTTAGTGGCTGGGACAATTTCGAACCGTCGCGATAAATCGCAACGGCCTTAAGCCCCAATTGTGCGCCGGTCGAGAACGCATCAAGGCAAGCTGCCAACGTTGTATTGCCGGGCACATTGACCGTCTTGGAGATAGCACCGCTGACAAAAGGCTGCGCGGCTGACATCATTTGCAGATGGCTCATAATCGACAGACTTCGTGTGCCGTTTGTGCCGCACGGAACAGAACAATCGAAAACCGGCAAATGACGCGGGTTAAGGCCAGGCGCACCTTCAAGGGTGCCATGACCGAAACAGTGATCGTTTGCTATGCGAATCTCAGCTGCCGAGAAGCCAAGATGACGCAGTAGGTTGAACCCCGGCCTGCTGAGCAAGGCTTCGGGCAGTCCAAATGCCTGCTCGCAGGACATCACTCCAAGTGTTGCCGGCGAGAAGACAGTCTCAAGCGATGAAGCGGTTTCCAGTGCGTCTTGTGCGGCGGTAATCAACTGGCTGGTAAAGCCAAGCTTTTTGAGCCGATCCGGGTTCACATAGGGCGCGGAACTCAGTGTCCGGGCGCCGACCACGTAATGATTGATTTTCTCTATCTCATCTTCGTTGTAATCGAGCGCCCGCAAAGCCTCTGGCACGCATTGGTTTATCATCACCAAATGCCCACCACCGGCCAGTGTCTTATACTTTACAAGAGCATAATCGGGCTCAATGCCCATGGTATCGCAATCCAGAATGAGGCTTGTTGTCCCCGTTGGCGCTATAACGCTGGCCTGTGCGTTGCGAAAACCGTGACGCTGACCCAGCGATAGGGCTTGGTCCCAAGCGGTGCGAGCTGCATCAATCAACGACCTGTGAACACCGCTGGGTCCTTTGAGAGGTGTAGGCAGTCGAGACAGGTCTTCATATCCTTCTGTTTTTCCATACGCGGCTCGGTGGTGGTTACGTATAACCCGGAGCATATGGTTACGGTTGTCAGCAAAGCCGCGAAACGGACCAACATCGGCGGCAATCTTAGCCGATGTGGCATATGTCAAACCCGTGAGCAGTGCGGTAATTGCACCGCAAAAAACACGCCCTTCATCGGAATCGTAAGGTACGCCCGATGACATAAGTAGGCCGCCAAGATTGGTGAAGCCGATTCCAAGCGGCCTATAGGCATCGGTTTTCTCCGCCATTGTGTAGGATGGATAAAGGGCAGCCGATACCGAAATCTCCATCATCAGCGTGATCATTCGCACAGCGTGTTCGAAAGCGGCGAGATCCATCTCAAGGCCGTCTTTTGCAAACGCACGCAGGTTGATGCAGGCCAGCGTGGTTGCTGTGTCATCAAGAAAAAGGAATTCCGAACAGGAGTTTGACCCGTTGATCGGGCCGCTTTGTGGGCAGGTGTGCCACTGGTTGATCGTGGTTTCAAATTGGACGCCGGGGTCCGCAGAGCTCCAAGCCGCGTTCCCGATCTTGTTCCACAAATCCTTTGCTTTGACCGTTCTGGCCGTTTCGTTGTTTGTGCGGTTAACCAGATGCCAGTCCGCGTCGGCTTCCACGGCATCTAAGAATTCATCGGGAATGCGGATCGAGTTGTTGGACCGCTGTCCGGATACGGAGTGATAGGCGTCGGAGTCCCAGTTGGCGTCATATTCATCATGATGGGTCCACGGACCACCATGCTTTGCAAGTTCGATGGTGCTCAGGATGGCGTTATCGGGGATGTTATGGGCGCGGGCATTTCCAACGGCGCGGCGCAAGCGTGGATTGTTACGAAGCTTACTGCTGAGAGACTTGTTGTGGTCACGCTCGTCGCACGCATTGAAAATCGCTTCCAGATAGCGATTGCAGAGCTTTGAACCGGACACCAAAGCCGCCACTTTTCGTTCTTCGGCCACCTTCCAATCGATGTAGTCAAAGATTTCCGGATGGTCCGCGTCGACAATGACCATTTTTGAAGGTTGGCGGGTCGATCCCTTTGACGAAACGAGCGCGGCGGCGCGGTCTGATGCTTTCAACGCGGCCAGCAATCCCGACGACGTACCTCCGCTTGACAGACTCTCATTGGAACCGCGCAAAGTTGAGAAATTCGCACCGGTGCCAGCACCGAACTTTGCGATTTTTGCTTCATTAGCGATGAAGTCGATAACACCGTCTTTGCGTACCAGATCGTCTTGGATCGACTGGATAAAGCAGGAATGAATAAAGGCCCGTTCATAGGCAAGCGGCGCGTCACCGGCGTTGCCCGATAGCGGGTCGATGGTCGCGTAGCCGTTGCCGGATTGCTCGATCCCGTAGGCCCAGTGAAGACCGGTGTTAAACCATTGCGGGCTGTTGGGCGCGAAGGTGTGCAACACAAGCATGCGCTGCATCTCATCATGGAATGCCCGAGCATCGCTATCAGTATCGAAGTACCCGCCCTTCCAGCCCCAATATGTCCAGAAGCCGGCTAACCGCCCAAAGACCTGACGAACGTCCCGTTCGGCACCAAACTTTTCTGCATCAGGCATACCATCGAGAGCGTCATTGTCGGGCTCGGAACGCCACAACCATTCGGGCACACCATCCTCAGGGACTCGGCGCACTGCCACTGGTACGCCGGACTTACGGAAGTATTTGCGCACGAGAATATCGGCGGCAAGACCACTCCAATGGGATGGTACAACGACGTCATCGAGCGCAAATGCGCGCGTGCCGTCGGCATTTCGAATATCAACCGACACCGATGAAAAGGTAACGCCCTGGAAAGGGTCTGCCGATGTCGTGGTAAACAGACGTGGGATACGCATCTACAACTCCGCTGTCTCTTTCAATCAGCGGGCTCTCAACGTCCCTTGGCCATTCAGACCAACATATTACCCGCCGCTAATGAAATATTAATATTAACAACTTGGAAATTGCCATATGTTCTTACCGCCTTTTCCAGACATGGTTAATGAGATTTATTAACCAAAAAGGGGATGGGTATTATACTTACCCTTGGTGGAAACTGACCCTCTCATTCTTAATAAGTCGCACTGCAAAGCGTCAGTCGACGGTAGCTCGACGAGCATTGAAGGCTGGGAGCGATTGGCTTACCGTGGCCTTAGAGGCTATTGGAGATCGCCTGTGATGCTTCGATACACAAAGGTGCAATCTTCTCAACAAACTCCTCCAGCGACCACTCAGCCAAGGAGCCGCCCACGTGGATCGCGCCGAGAGGCAAGCCATCGCGGCCGAGAATGCATACGCCGACGGCGACCTCGCCCTGCAGAAACTCACCGCGTACCGTCGCGAAACCGTTGCGGCGAGCATCCCGCACCTGTTCGATGATCGTATCGGGGTTTGTGATCGTGTTGGGCGTATATGCGGTCAGTTCCGATCGCCGCAGAATGTCGACGACACGTTCGTCCGGCAGCGCCGCTAGTATAGCTCGACCACCGGCGGTACAAAAGATCGGAACACTTTGGCCGACCAATGTTGCGTAGAAGGTCTCGCGCTTGCTTTGCATCCTGAAAGCGTAAACCAGGCGCGTCTCATCGAATAAGCTAAGGTCGACTCGCTCACGCACGGTCTTGCGCAGTTCCAGAAGCACGGGCGTCGCGCGCTGGACAAGCGGATCGAGCCGAAGAACATCCAGCGTGTGGTCCAAAAGCCGCAAGCCGGGCAGATAGCCACGATTGTTAGGTCCTCGACGCAGGTAACCTGAAACCTTCAGCGTGTGTACGATACGCTGTGCTGCCGACCGATCAATCCCCGCACGTTTGGCTATCTCACTCAGGCTCAGCGGGCCGTCGACATGGTGAAAGGCGCTTAAAACAGCAAGCGCCCGTCCTGCGGCTCTCACATAGAGCGGGTCGTTTTCGGCTGGGGCTTCGAGAGGCACCGCCGGATCGGCGCGAAGTGTACTCCTCATAAATGCCTCTTTATTGACGCTGCGTATGAAACGTGCATACGATCATTAGCAAATACGTCTGTATCGTTCTTCGATACAAATCTTCATCGTTTTGGTAGCGTTGGCAAGGACATAATCGCGATGCGGATTGCCTTGGCGGGTTTTCTCCACGAAACGAATACTTTCTCACCGACACCTGCCGATCTGGCCGCTTTCCAGCAAGGCGGTGGCCACATACCGCTCGCCCGCGGCCTTGAGATCGACCAAAGAGCTGCAGGATTGAACGTCGGTATTGCTGGTGCTTTGGATGAAGCTGCGCAACGCGGGTGGGAGACGATTTCTGTCATCTGGGCTGGCGCCATCCCTTCCGCGCCTGTCACACGCGACGCTTTCGAGACGATCCTCGGGGAACTGATTGCGGGCCTTGAGGCGGCTGGTCCGCTCGATGGCGTGTACCTCGATTTGCACGGCGCGATGGTCGCAGAGCACTATCAGGACGGCGAGGCGGAGATCGCTCACCGCGTGCGTCAAACCGTAGGAGAGGGCGTGCCTATCGTTGCTTCGCTCGACTTGCACGGCAACTTGTCTGAACGGTTTGCGCGCATCGTGGATGGTCTGGTCGGGTTTCGCACGTACCCGCACATCGACATGGCGAAGACCGGACGGCGCGCTTTGGAACTGATGGCGGCCATCATGCGGACAGATGACCGACCGGCCATGGCGTTCAGGCGGTTGCCGTATCTGGTTCCCATTCCATTCCAAACCACTGAGATTGAACCGGCCAAAACGCTGTACGCGACACTTGATGATGTCGAACGCGATGGGGCGCTTTCCGCTTCCCTCTTCATGGGATTTCCAGCTGCCGATATCACTGACTGTGGGCCCACGGCAGTCGCGTTTGCCGATAAACAAGATGATGCAGACCGCGCCGTCGACAGCATCGCAGATGCCTATCTCTTGGCCGAGGATGCCTTTCAACTGCCGGTTTTTAAAGCAGATGAAGCTGTCAAGGAGGCGATGCAGCGCTCAGCCAAGCTTAGCGGTCCAGTGGTGATAGCCGATGCCCAAGATAATCCCGGCGCCGGCGGTGTTTCGGCCACCACACATCTTTTACGCGCGCTTATAGCAGCAAAAGCCGATGAGGCTGCGCTTGGCTTAATTGTCGACCCAACCAGTGCCGCCCAGGCCCATGCGGTTGGCCGTGGTAACAGCGCGATCTTCAAGATCGGCAGCCATCCTGGCCTATTCGATGACGAGCCGGTCGAAGTGGCAGCCATTGTTGAAGAACTTCACGATGGTGCGGTGCAGGCACCCGGCCCATACTATGGTGGCACATGCCTTGCACTTGGTCCGTCTGCCTGCCTGCGAATTGCGGGCATTCGTGTTATCGTGACCAGTACCATCGCTCAAATGGCCGACCGAGAAATGTTTAGGTTCCTTGGTGTTGAACCGGAACAACAGAAGCTTTTGGTTGTCAAAAGCTCGGCCCATTTTCGTGCTGATTTTGCACCCATTGCGACGGACATACTGATCGCGGAGGCGCCAGGACCTGCACCGATGTACCCCTCTGAGTTGCCCTTTACGCAACTCAGAGCCGATTTGCGACTTTACCCCGGCGGACCGACGTTCGAGGACTGGCGCGAGCACAAGACTAGCACGGCAAGCGTTAAAGCGCTGGCCAACAACCGGACTGACCACGCTACAAGAAGGGCTTATTCATGAATCATTTGACCAAGACTATGTGCAGTAGCATTGCTTTAGCGGCAGCTATTGTGGCCGGCGCAACACTGCTCGAACCCGCGCCCGTTTTCGCACAAGAAGAAGAGGTGACGATCACCGCTGTTATGCATTCGGGCCTTCGCGTGCTCGATCCCGTGATCACCACCGCACATATCACGCGCAATCATGGCTACATGATTTATGACGTCCTGACCGCTGTGGACGAGGACTTCGTACCTCAGCCACAAATGGCGTCCTGGGAGATTTCGGACGACGGGCTGGTCTATACATTCGCCTTGCGTGATGGGCTAGTGTTCCATGATGGTGAACCGGTGATAGCGACAGACGTGGTGGCGTCATTGGAGCGTTGGGGCGTGCGCGACTCTGGCGGGCAGCTCATCTTTGATGTGACCGAGAGCCTGGAAGCCGCGGACGATTCAACGGTGGTTTGGACACTGTCCGAACCGTTCCCGCCATTGCTGAACGTCATCTCCAAACAGTCGGCCGTGCCGCCCTTTGTTATGCCGGCTCGCGTTGCCGCAACCTCACCTGACGAGACGATCACCGAGTATATCGGGTCGGGCCCATTTGTGTTCGTGGAGGATGAGTATGAGCCTGGCGTCTCTGTCACCTACGAACGTTTTGACGACTATCTGCCGCGCTCCGAGGATCCCTCTTGGATGGCAGGCGGGAAAGTGGTCAATGTTGATCGTGTTGTATGGACAACCATGCCTGATAACCTGACCGCAATTAACGCCTTGGGTGCTGGGGAGATCGACTACATCGAACAAGTCGCCATCGATCTTCTACCAATTCTAGAAACAAACCCAGATGTGACCGTGGAAGTGCGTGACCCTCTGGGTTTTGTAACCATAGGTCGTCCGAACCATCTGCACCCGCCCTTCGATAATCAGTTGATCCGGCAGGCCGCGCTCGACGCTCTGGCTCAAGAAGACATGTTGATCACGATGCAGAGCGATCCGGCTTACTACAACATTTGCGGATCGATCTTCGGTTGCGCGACACCGCTTAGCGACGAGACTGGATCGGAACCTGTAACAGCTGGCGCTGACATTGATGCAGCCCGTGCCAAGCTGGAAGAAGCTGGCTACGATGGCACGCCAATCGTGCTGATGGCGCCGACCGATGTGGTGACCTTGATCAATCAGCCTGTGGTAGCCGCGCAGGCGCTGCGCGAGGCTGGTTTCGAGGTCGATCTGCAGTCGATGGATTGGCAGTCAGTGGTCCAGCGCCGCGCTCAGCAGCTTCCGCCTGAAGAAGGTGGTTGGAACCTTTTCTTCACCAACTGGATGGTGCCAGAAATCTCTGATCCGTTGATCAATGTGATGGTCAACGGTCGAGGTGATGATGCTTGGTTTGGCTGGCCGACCGATCCTGAAATCGAAGAACTGCGAGCAGCCTTCGTCCGGGCCTCCGAGCTTGAGGAGCGGCAGGCAATCGCGTCACAGATTCAGTCTCACGTGATGGACAATGTGAACTACATCATGATGGGTGAGTACTTGGTTCCGCAGGCGCGTCTCAACACTCTTGAGAACATGATTCAGTCTCCGGTGCCGGTGTTTTGGTCGATGACAAAAGAGTAAAACAAATGGCTGGGGCGCTTAAAGGGTGTCCCGGCCCCTTCGTTGTTGGCCGTTCCCAGGCATCGATTTAACGGCTAAGAGGCCTGCTTCTTTGTAAACAGGTCAGCCATATGGGGTGGTCGATTGCTGCCCCAACGCCAAGTTCAACATCAAGCTTTTCTTCCACATCAAGGAACGTATTCTTGATCAGCTACGTCATCCAACGTGTGCTTGCGACCATCCCGGTGATGGCCATCGTCGCCATTTTTGTTTTTCTTTTGCTGCGCCTGACGCCTGGCGATCCGGCCGCTATTCTCGCTGGCGATGCGGCAACACCGGCGCAGTTGGAGCGTATTCGCGAGCGGCTTGGTCTTAACGAGCCGCTCTATGCCCAGTTTTTGACCTGGATGGGCCAGCTCCTGCGCGGTGATTTGGGTACATCATTGATCTCCAACACTTCGGTCGCCGAAATGATCGGCAACCGCATCGGCCCAACGATCAACATCGCATTGATGACCATCATCATTTCCGTTGCCTTGGCGGTACCGATGGGCGTGATCGCCGCTTGGCGTCATCAGAGTGCCATTGACTTCATGGTGATGACTTTTTCGGTGTTGGGCTTTTCAGTGCCGGTCTTCGTCATCGGCTACATCTTCATGCAGATTTTCGCAATCGAACTGCGTTGGTTGCCGGTGCAGGGCTACACCTCACCCTCGGAGGGATTGGGGGCTTTCTTTGCCCGCGCAATCCTTCCTTCGCTTACGCTTTCGACAATCTATGTTGCGCTGATTGCCCGTATGACCCGCGCTTCCATGCTTGAGGTTTTGGGCGAAGACTATGTGCGAACCGCGCGTGCCAAGGGTGTGCACGAGAACCTGGTTTTGTTTCGCCATGCGCTGCGCAATGCTGCTGTGCCCATCCTCACAATCATCGGTACGGGCTTTGCTCTTCTCATTTCGGGCGTTGTGGTGACAGAGAGCGTCTTCAACATTCCCGGTATTGGGAGGCTAACCGTCGATGCCATCCTTGCCCGAGATTACCCTGTCATCCAAGCGATGATCCTGCTTACCGCGGGCATCTATGTGGTGGTCAATCTCATCGTTGACGTATCGTACTGCTTCTTTGATCCGAGGATACGCTACTGATATGAGCGATGCTTCCATCCCTACACGCAGTGCTTTTCAAGGGCTAACGCGGTTCCTCGCTTTGCCGGCCTCAGCGCGTCTCGGCGTCGGGCCGCTTGTTGCAGCGATTATCCTGACGGTCATCGTGGTCGCTTCGCTTGTCTCGCCGCTCTACGTTCCTTACGATCCGCTTGCGATGGACGCGCTGTCGCGCCTTCGGCCACCGTCAAGCGATCACTGGCTAGGCACCGACCCCTTTGGTCGCGATATCTTTAGTCGTGTGATGGTCGGTGGGCAGGTGTCGCTCCTTATTGGGGTAGGCGCAGCAGTCGTCAGCATTGCACTAGGCCTCATGATCGGTTTGGTCGCTGGTTTTTTCCGGGCCGCCGATGCCATCATCATGCGGGTTATGGACAGCTTGATGGCAATCCCAGCCATATTGCTGGCCATCGCACTCGTGGCGTTAAACGGGCCCAGCCTCGGCTCCGTGATTATCGCTATTACGATACCTGAAGTGCCACGTGTTGTTCGGCTCGTTCGAGCGGTCGTCTTGTCCGCACGAGAAGAGCCATATGTGGAAGCGGCTATCGCGCTCGGCTCACCGATGCCGAAAATCCTCATCCAACATCTAATGCCCAACACGCTGGCACCGCTCATTGTGCAAGGCACGTATATCTGCGCCTCCGCCATTCTAATCGAGGCTCTTTTGAGCTTCCTCGGCGCGGGGGTTTCGACCGAAATCCCCACTTGGGGGAACATTATGGCTGAGGGCCGCACTTACTTTCAGATCAAACCAGGGCTCATTTTCTGGCCTGGGTTGATGCTG
>JBCCLK010000038.1:0-27062 GCA_039026935.1 Pseudomonadota bacterium | reverse complement strand
GTTCATCAGCCATGATCTGGGTGTTGTCGAACATCTCAGCGACCGCGTCGTGATCATGTATCTCGGACGGGTTGTTGAGACCGCGTCGACCGATAACCTGTTTTCGGGTCCCAACCATCCTTACACAAAGGCGCTCCTGGCCGAGGCACCGCGGTTGGAGACCGACAGGCGCATCTACGCCCCGATCAAGGGCGAAATCCCATCTCCACTCGACCCGCCGAATGGTTGCCATTTTCATCCCCGCTGCCCTCATGCGATGGACCGCTGCCGAATGGAAGTCCCTGTGCTCAAGGAGATCGCGCCGGGTTGGATGAGTGCCTGCCACCGCAATGACGGGTGACATTCGACGTTCCCAGTGGTCTGCACCTGGCCCGGTTCCGGCTGGCTTTTCATGGAAGATGTTGATCTAGCTTAACGGTTTCACGATCGGTGGTTTTACATCGTCAGGCAGCGGGCAAACATAGGGTGTCTTCTCAAGGTGGGCGGCGTGCTCCGCTTTGGCAGCATCCCGTAGGGCTGGATCTTCGATTGCGCGCTTTGCTGTCGCCGCCATCACTTTGGCTGCATACACCATGCCCTTGTGCGCCGCGGGCGCCTTGCCCTGTGCGACCGTCTGCCACGTGTGGAAGGGGGTGCCGACGGCGCAGGTTGTGACTCGAGCTTGAACAGTAGGCACGGCCCAGCTGGTGTCACCTACATCTGTTGACCCGTCGCCCCCACCTTCAAGATCAAGTGGCGCAACGAAGTCACAAAGCGCTAGGCCTTTCTCCGGCGCAGGCATCCCGCAGCGGCGGAAGGATGCGGCTATGTCCTCGTCGGTCAGCGTGGTTTGGATTTCGCGGGCAAACGCCCTGTCGTCGTCGTCAAAATCAACCGGTCCAAGATACTCAAGTTCGGCCTGCATAGCCTCTTCCAGCGGACGGTTGCCAAGCAGGTTGGAGACCCCTGTAAAAACTTTGCTCTCAACGCGTGTTTCCGTCATTAGCGCTGCGCCCTCTGCGATCTTTTTCACGCGGTCAAGCAACACCCTTAAGCCAGGTAGATCGCGTGCGCGCACCAATTGACGCACGGTCGCCTGGTGCTGAACCACGTTGGGTGCCACACCGCCAGCATCCAGATAGGCGTAATGCACGCGTGCATCATCCGGCATGTGTTCGCGCATGTAGTTGACGCCGACGTTCATTAGCTCCACCGCGTCTAATGCGCTCCGCCCAAGCTCCGGTGAGGCAGCTGCATGGGCCGCCTTACCATAGAAGGTGAAATCGATGCGTGTGTTGGCCAGTGAGTTAGCTTTGCTGACCGCCGTGAACGTCGCAGGGTGCCAGGAGATCGCAACGTCAACGTCATCGAAAAGGCCGTCACGCACCATGAAGGCTTTGGCAGCGCCGCCCTCTTCGGCAGGGCACCCGTAGTAGCGAACCCTTGCCTTCACGCCTGACGCTTCGAGCCAGTCCTTGACAGCGGTAGCGGCCAGCAGCGAGGCAGCGCCAAGAAGGTTATGGCCGCAGCCATGCCCGTTGCCGCCTTGTTCAAGCGGCTTGGCCTCAGCAACGCCGGGTTCCTGGCTGAGATACGGTAAGGCGTCAAACTCGCCGAGGATCGCAACAACCGGACCTTCCTCGCCAGCTTCGCCCAGAACTGCGGTCGGTATGCCCGCTGCATTTTCAGTGATGCGAAAGCCTTTTTCTGAAAGCATGGCTCGATGCTCGGCCACCGACTGATACTCATTGTACAGCGTTTCCGGTATGTCGAAGACGCGATCAGATAGTCCAATCAGCGCGTCCTTATGGTTATCGACGTAGTCCCAAATGACATCGGAATTCTGCATACTCACGCCCTCATTCTAGATGTTTTCTACACGCTTTCACGATGGATGAGTCTTGGCAAGAGAGCAGGCCTTCTATGAGCTGTCGCAGAATACCTCAGTGCAGAAGAGCCGACAAAGTAACGGGCTAAAGGTTAGCCCTCACCAATGAATGGTCTGGCAACGCGTGGCCACTCACCTAGCACTAAGGTCAGCGTCCCGCCTAGCTCTGTCCTTGGCAGCATTGACGCAAACCCTCAAAGGCTTCTCGTACGATTCGGTCAATGGTAAGTTCGGCGATAAGAATGCGCCCACGGCTTTCAGCTTTCTTGTGCGACAAAGCGGCCGTTACATTCTCGGATTATTTCGAGCCCCAGACTTACCTGCGCGCGCATGCTGACTTCTTGTCCGATCGCAGAGCCGCTCAACAATGGTTCATTCGATCGGCTTGTAAGCAATCGCATCGATTTCTACCTTGGCGTCGACCATGATCTGCGAGCGCACCGTTGACCGGGCTGGGCCGCCATTGGGGAAGTAGGTGCCGTACACGCGGTTAAAGGTCCAAAAGTCGCGCGGATCATCGAGCCAGACGCCAGTCTTCACAACGTCTTCCAAGGTGCAATCAGCCATGGCTAGGACGGCAATGAGGTTCTCCATTGTTTTGCGAGTTTGGCTTTCAATCCCGCCGGCTTCGATTTCGCCATTTTCCTTCATGGCCACCTGACCCGACACAAAAACGAGGTCGCCAGCCCGCATCGCCGGTGCGAAGGGAAGTGGCTGCCCTCCTGCGCCGGTTTTGTCATCGCCAATCCGAAGAGGTTTCTGGATCATTGCTTTTGCTCCTAAGGCTGATGAGAGTTGGAATGGGATTGGTCGAATTCTGAACGATGCCTATTGAACCATGCCGCGCGCAACGACCGGGGCTAGACCTTGTATCTTGGTTCCTCGAATGAGCTGGACTTCATCCACCATATTGCTCACCACGCATGCGTGATTGGGCAGCACGCGAACCCGTTCGCCAACGCTCAGTTGAACGTTTTCGGCATGTAAGACACCATGTTCTTCCGACAACGATACGATGCTTACATCGGGCCGTCCGATTACATGGCCGTACCCTTCAAGGCCAAGAAGATCGGAGGTTAGTATCTTTGATCCAGCATCGATCACGGCACGACCTTGGGTTGGAACGGAGACGACGGTTGCAACCACGGTAAGTGCGCAGTCCTCCAGCGAGCATGTGCCATGCGCCACGAGTGAACGGTCGAAATAGACGTAGGTTCCTATGCGGTACTCGGTGGCGACTGGGACCTTATGAGCCCTCCACATACCTGGAGAGCCGCCGTTGGAGATAACCGAAACGTCAAGCCCTTCGGCTTTGATTTGGCGCTTCGCTTCTCGCAGCCAGGTCTCTACTTCGGCGTCCCGTCTTGCGGGCGGGTACGTCATCAACCCGCCAAGGGACAGTCCCGAACTCTGCGAGATCAACTTGGCCAGTTCAGCTGCTGCTTCCGGTGTTTGAATGCCGCAACGGCCAGCGCCGGTATCGCACTCTACTAGAACGTCGATTGGTTCAGAAGTGTTGGCAAAGGCAGTAGATAAACCATGGACCGTCACCTCGCTGTCTGCAACGACACTTAGCTTCACCTTGTTGGCAAGTGTCCGCAGGCGCTGGAGCTTGTCCTTACCGAGGATATTGTAGGTGATCAGGACATCATCAATCCCGCCATCGGCCACCATGACCTCTGCTTCACTTATCTTTTGGCACGTGATGCCAACGGCACCAGCTGCTATCTGGCGGCGCGCGAGAAATGGGAGCTTGTGGGTCTTGATGTGTGGCCGAAGCGCTATTCCATGCTGATCACAATAGGCTTGGAAGCGATCGATATTGGCTTCTGCGACATCCAAGTCGACAAGGACTGCTGGCGTCTCAATCGTGGGAAAGATCACGCGGCCTTCTCGATATGTGGATCAGCAACAATCGGCCAAATGGGCCGGGTGAGATTCTTATACTCGTTTTTAGAAGGATCATTGGGATAGGGACCATCCACAGCTGCGTAAAGGATCTCTTTAGCGATGTCAGCAAAAGCTCCGTGGAAGTGATTGGTCGACTTGACTACAATCACCTGCTTTGAAGCCAAGTCGATACCCAGGTTGGTGAAGAGGTCAGGTGAGAAAGCCTGGCTGCGGTTGGAGTTCAAGACAGTTTCGATCCCGCCAAACGACACTACGGAGCAATCACCGAGCGGGACAACAGACGTACCAAAGGTCTGAACAGCGTTGCGTTGGTTGCGCATCACTTTGACCCGTGCGTCCACTGGTGCGCCTCCGACGGCTGAGGTCTTGCCGCCAAAGCGCAGGTCTAGCTCAGCGTCTTCTCCCGCAGCATGGCAAAGCCTAACCGCCATCGGGTCCCAGATCGTTCCGAAGGCGATGGACGAAATACCCTGGTCCATCGCCTCGCGTAGCATCAGTGTGGAGTCCCCTGCAACGCCACCGCCCGGATTATCCCAAACGTCCGCAATAACGACAGGACCAACGTCGGCAGAACTTGCATGGTGAAGCGCCTGCGATGCACTCAGGAACGATGGCCTTGTTTTTCCGCGAAAGGAGAACAGCTCCATGCCAAGGAACTCAGCAATGCGATCCCCTGCAGCTTGATCGTTGTCGGTGACGGCCACAATCTTGGCGCCAAGGTCAGGCGAGTCGCCGGCCATAAAACCATGGATGGCGGACACACTCAGAACGTCTCCCTTTCGTTCCAAGTCCAGCATGCGGTCGACAAAGCTTCGCATAGGATCGCGGCTCGTTGGCATAACGTCGATCATGCGGACATCGAAGACCGAGAGCTTGGGCGAAATCTCACCGCTCAACGTGCGTAAGACGAGATCGACGCATGCCTCTGCTGTTTTGACAAAGTCGGTGTGTGGAAACTCCTTGAACACGGTGATGATGTCCGCATTGTCGACTCGCTTTTTGCTCAAGTGGCTGTGGGGATCGAAGGTCACGCCAATGACAGCTTTTGGGCCTACAATGCCTCGCACGGCCTCGATAAGCGTGCCTTCGCAATCGACGCAGCCATCTGCAATCATCGCGCCGTGAAGTCCCAGGACCACTGCATCAAGAGGCATCGCATCCCGCACTTGACTAAGCACCTCGTCGCGGAGCTGGATCCACGTCCGCGCGTTGAGCAGTCCGCCTGGCTCAGCCCACGTAGCTGTGCCTTCAATCAGCGTGAAGCCATCGCTTTTCATGCGGGAGCGCAGCGCTGGAAACACCGCACTGCAAAGCGTCGGGGTTTCAGGATGCTCACCGGGACGGGCGTAGAAGCTCTGAGCAAAATCGGAGAAATCCATGCGTAGTGGCGAGAAGGTATTGGTCTCAGTGGCAAGAGAGGCGCAGAAGATCCGCATGGTGCTATCCAGTTTAGAAAAGTCTTGTCGGAAACCCGCAGACGAGCTTCCGACAAGGAAGGAGGCCGTTTCCGGCCTGCCAGGGAGAATCAGTTCAGGTAAGTTGCCGCGTTAGCTCTAGCGACTGAGCCGCGGAATAGCTCCAACAGCTCTGCCGCTTTCTCATCCAAATTGTTGGCGACGTGTGCCTCAAACGCTGGCTGTGTGGCCGCTGCCATCTCAGCGCGCTGCTCATCCGTCAACGCGGTCACATTGATCTTTTCCATGAGACCGGCAAGGCCGCGATCGGAGGCTTCGATAATGCGGGACAAGCCACGGCTTGCTGCCACACAGTTCTCCGCTGCTGTATGAACAACGGCCCGCTCTTCATCGGTGAGACCCTCATAAAAGGAGCGATTCATCATGAAGGTGTAAGGTGAGAACAGGTGGTTGGTGAGCGTCAGAAATTCCTGCACCTCAGCGAAATTTGCAAACGAAATGATCGGCACGGGGTTCATCTGCCCGTCGATCACGCCGGTCTGCAGCCCCGAATAGACTTCACCCCAGGATAACGGGTAGGCTTCCGCACCAAGTGCTTGAACAATGGTCTGATGGGAGGGGAGGGTCATGGTCCGGATGCGGATGCCCTCGAAGTCTTCCACGCTGGCAATTTCACGCTGTGAGTTGGTGACCGCGAAAAAACCACCGGTGTCGGGGAAGCCAAGCACAACAACGTCGCCCAGCTCTGCCTCGATGTCTTCTGCAAGCGCTGTTCCGAACTCGCCGTCAAACACTTCGTAGGTTGCCGCGTTTCCGGAGAAGGCGAACGGCAGGTTCAAGACGTCGATCCGCTGATAATAGCTGGCGAGCGCGCCCGTTGAGGTTAGCGTGGCTTGCAGGATACCGTCGCGAACCTGCTGAACATGCTCGGCTGCGGAACCTAGTTGGTTTGAGCCGAAGACCTCGACGCTCACGCTACCATTTGTTCCCGACGTGACGAGGTTAGAGAAAACCGCAGTGCAGGCGTGCGCCGGGTTTTCAAACGGGTCTGTCTGGTTGTCATGGCCGAAACGGATCACGTTCTCGGCGTGTGCGCTGCCGACGGACATGGCCGTTGCGAGGGCAAGTGCTGTTATGATTGTCTTCTTCATTGGGACGGTCTCCAGTTGGTGGGATGGTGGTTCAGGTGGCAAAACCAAGCAGTCTGGGCAGCCACAGGGCGGCGTCCTCCCAGAAGGCGAAGATGAAGAGGATCCCGACTTCGGCGATCAAAAACGGGAACAGCTTGATGGAGATGCGTTCAATCTTTTCACCGGTGACGGACGACAGAACGAACAAGCAGGCTCCGACCGGTGGCGTCATGAGTGAGATGTTGAGTGCGAGGATAAATATGATTCCCGCGTGGATCGGTTCCAGGCCAACTTGCGCTGTAAGCGGAACTAACACCGGTGCCAGGATGATGAGGATTGCGGTGATGTCCATGACGGTCCCGATCACCAGCAAAAGGGCGATGATGATGGCGATCACCGCGTAGCGATTATCTGACAGGTCAAGGACTGTTTGGGCAAGCAATTGGGGAATGCGCTCAAAGCTCATCCACCAGCCGAGGATCCCGGCGAAGGCAATAATAACGAAGATCACCCCTGTGATACGGGCGGTACGCACCAGCATGCTGTACAGCCCTTTAAGGGTGAGCGTGCGATAGACGAAAGCTCCAATGAAGAGCGCGTAGGCGACCGCGATGGAGGCAGCTTCGGTCGGAGTGACAATACCGCCAAGGATGCCGCCCAGAATGATGACTGGCATTGCAAGGGCTGTCAGCGAAGACAGGAAGGTGCGCCAGATTTCACCTAGGCTCGCGCCGCGCAGCGCCTTAGGCAAGTCTTCGCGGTTTCCGCCAATCATGATGACGGTCATGCAGACCAGGCATATGATGAGCCCCGGTAAGATACCCGCGGCGAACAGGCCTGCAATGGAGACACCCATAAGCGAGCCGTAAACGACCATCAGTCCCGAGGGGGGTATGGTTGGGCCGATGATGGAGCCTGCAGCAGTTACGGCGCAGGCGTAGTCACGCCTATAGCCTTCCTTCACCATCGCCGGAACAAGCGTTCTGCCAAAGGCAGCTGCATCGGCTGTTGCCGACCCAGTAAGCCCTGCGAAGAAAACCGATGCCAGCATGTTGGTGTGGGCGAGGCCGCCGCGAAACCGACCGACCAGAACTTGCGCCAGCTTTACCAAGCGCTGAGTAATGCCCGTATCATTCATGATCTCGCCGGCGAGAATGAAGAACGGCATGGCAAGGAACGGAAAGATGTTGAGGCCGTTAAAGATGCGGCTCGGCCCGATGGACAGAAAGTTGCTGCCGCCCATGTCGATCAGCCCAATCAGGCCGCTCAAACCAATAGCGAAGCCGATTGGCATACCGAAGATAAGGAAGACAGCAAAGGCGATGGCCACGATCATGATGGCGCATCCGCTGAGGTTTCTTGGATCGGCGGAGTGTCGAGATGCGTGCCCAGATCGCGCATCAGAACCAGGACCATCTGGATGGAGCACAGCGCGGCCGACACCGGAATGGCGGCATAGAAGGGTGCGAGGCTGATACCAAAGATCATCGCCTGGCGGGGCGCGCCACTTTGGGTGAATGCAATCCCAAACCAGGTGACATAGACAAGGAGCGCCAGAACCAGAAGATCGATGGCCACAAGAACTGTTCGGCGCAAGGCAGCTGGAACTCTCATTATGAAAGCGGTGAGCCCGATATGGTCTCGTCGTGCAATGCCGCAGGATACAGCGAGCATCGCAGCCCAAATCATCAAGTACCGAGCGAGGGTCTCTGGCCATGGCAGTTGCCAGTTGAAGTAGTAGCGGTCCGCGACACCCAGCCAAACATCCAGAACCAGCGCCACCATGAGGAGTGCAACAACGGCCTCAACGGCCTTGTTCAAGCGGTCACTGAGATAGGCTGCTTGATCGCGCAACAGACACTCCTTCTGATGTCAAAGTTGACGTAACTTGATTACAAAGTTTGCGTGAAGCTTCAAGGAAATCAAGCTTTTTATGAAATCTTTTTTCATATCATATCGGTTTGACACGCCAAATCGCCAGATATGTTGAATTCATAGCCGTGAAATGTAACTTGGTTTCATGAAAGTATCAGACGACACGCAGGCATCCTTACAAGCTGAAACCTTGCCTCCCAGGAAGGGGCGCTCAGGCGCCTTTGACGTGATTTCCGCTCTTCAGAACCACGATGGGCACTTTGCCGCGCAGGAGCAGCGGGTTGCCGACTATGTAAAAGAGCATCTGGACGACATAAGCTCCATGTCGATCGGCGATCTCGCGGAGCGGAGTGCCGTGAGTAAGCCTACGGTCATCCGTTTCTGTAGAAGTCTCGGGTGCGATGGCTTCCCAGATTTCAAATTGCGGCTGGCGCAGAACTTAGCCGTCAGTGCGCAGTACATGCGCGACAAAGCCGCGACATGGGACCCGGCTGAAAATCTCGTCATTGATCACGTGATAGATGCGATGAAAGCCGGTGTGCTCGCCCTTCGCAACCAGATCGATGTAGCTGCGTTAGACCAAGCTCGAGACGCGCTTCTTCGGTGCAATCAGATCGTTTTTGCTGGTATTGGGGGCGGGTCATCGATGGTGGCAAAGGAGGCCGCCAACAGATTTTTCCGCCTGGGAATCCCATCGGCAAATGTCAGCGACAGCTACCTACTTCAGATGCGAGCTGCGACCTTGAGCAAGGGCGATGTATTCTTCGCGATCTCGGCAAGCGGTGAGGCTGACGCTGTTGTGGGCGCGGCGGAAATTGCAGTGGGCTATGGCGCAACGACGATCTGCTTGTCCAAGCCGAAGACCCGTTTGTCAGCGGCCTCAACTATCCAGGTGACGATGTCCCTGCCGGAAGATCCGGATATCTTTAAGCCAACTTCATCGCGGTACGCTCACCTCATTGTCGTCGACGCGCTGGCCACGGCGGTTGCACAGGAACAAGCTGGTAAAACAAAGGAAAACCTCCGACGTATTCGCGCATCCCTGACGGCCTATCACGGTCGGACAGGACCACAACCGCTGGGCGACTGAGACCATAAGAGGTCATCCGGAGATGTGAGTTTTCAGACCCAATGTTGACGCTCGTTGGTGGCTTGATTTTTATCCGCCCTTGGCGGCAGAGCGGTCACCGGCTGTTTTAGCTGTGACAGTTGAAATCGCGACATGGCCCTTTCTCTTGGTGATACTGGGAGATAGCTGCTCTCAGCCAAGCCATTGATCCATCGACGGTCCGAGACGTGCTCGATCAAACCCAGTTACGGAAGAACAGCGCCTATAGTAGCATAGCATTTCCGTGACATTGGTCTCAGGTTTGCCGTGGGACGTCAGCATTTATGCAACAGCTTCAATACTCCCCTCTTGTTTCAACACTCCGCGCCTGTGATCGGAAGCACGCTATAGATAGCGCGTCTGGCCTATGCGCCAACACCATTTACTAGCTCTGCCACGCTCAAGGCCAAGCTCTTCTAAGATCGTCCATACGTGCGCTATAGCGCTAACACCATGCGTTTCACTTCTTCTGCTGAGGTTACGAAGCGCCCGGCTGGCGGGTCAAAATCTGAAAAGGCGGGGTCGCCCGGCGCCCGCACCTGACAGGCGGCGTGGACCTCCGTCACACCAGTCTTCCCAACGACTTCGGCAACATTGTCAGGTTCCAGTCCACAACCGGGCATGACCGACAGGCGCCCTGCTGCTTGCCTGACCATCTCTGCAATGAGGTCAACGCCCTCTGGAGCGAAAGGTTGAGCACCGGAGGTGAGAACCCGGTCGAAGCCCAGATCGATGGCCTGGTCGATTGCCTGAAGCGGATCGGGCACCACGTCGATTACGCGGTGCAGTGTTTTGCCCAGATCGCCGGCGGCATCGACGAGGCGGGCTAGCGTGTCTACATCCAACCCGCCGGCCTCATCCTGCACGCCGAGAACGACGCCTGCCAATCCAGCATCCTTCGCGACTCTGACATCGGCGATCATGATCGGCAGATCATTGTCCGCGAAGTGGAACAGGCCGCTGCGAGGGCGTATCATCGCGCGGCACGGGATGGGCAGTTGCGCGGCGGCGCGCATCAGGCCGACGGATGGGGTAAGCCCACCTTCAGAGAGGGCTGAGCACAATTCGATACGGCCCGCACCGCCTTCGATCGCGGCTTGAGCCCCTTCGAGTGTATCAACGCATACTTCAAGAAGGGTCACAGTTTTCGCTCCTTACGCGGGCTTGGTCAGGGGTTCGGCCGTGGACAGGTCTGCCCGGATGCGGATCATGTCCGATAGTGCCGTGGTACCTTCTTTGAGCCCATACGATGTGAGGCCACAAACGTGCGCCGGCACGCGTGTTGCGGCTGCAAGCGCGTCTTCCAGCGCGATCTCAGCCTGGTTCACAAGCGTTGAGACAGCGGTTGTCAGGTCAAGGTCTGCGCCCGCGAGCGTTCCATCTGCAAGCCTCAGCTCACCGTTGCGACGCAGGATTGTTCGGCCGCCGAGCTCGAACGCCATCATGGTGGTTCCGGCGACCGCCATGGCATCGCTGACGAGATAGATATGGCCAGGGCCACGCTTGGCTAGCCAAGCCATACGCATGACCTCCGGGTGGACATGGATACCATCGGCGATCAAACCAGCAGAAGTTCCGCCATTCGCAAGAGCAGACCCTGCTAGCCCAGGCGCGCGATGGCCGATGGAACTCATGGCATTGAACAGATGTGTGACGCATCGCGCGCCGGCGTTGTAATAGCGTTGGCAGGTTTCAAAACCAGCATCGCTATGGCCCAGCGAGACGAGGACGCCGGCGTTTGACAAACGTTCAACCTGTTCCTCCGATACGCTTTCAGGTGCGAGTGTAACCTTCAGGCACGGAAGGTGCTCCACGGCATCGATCAACCCCGCTAGGTCATCCTCCTCCATGGGCCGTATCAGCTCAGCGTCATGTGCTCCGTTACGGCGTGCGGATAGATGTGGACCTTCGAGATGGAGCCCGGCGATGCCGGGCACATTGTCGCGAACGGCTTCGACGGCGGCGGCTATTGCTGCTCGCGTCTTGTCGCGCGTGTCCGTGATTAAAGTTGGCAGTAGGTGCGTCACGCCAAGACTGCGATGGGCTTTAGCGATCGTTTCAAGCGTCCGCGTCGACGGATCATCATTGAACATGATCCCGCCGCCGCCATTTACTTGAAGATCAACATAGCCGATGCTGAGAATGTCGCCGGAAAGGTCGAGCGCATCGCCGGAAGGGCGCTCAGTTTCCGGGCCGAGGCGCACCAAGATACCTTTCTCGAAACGCGCAAATAGGCCCTCGCGTAGCTCGTGCCCATCAAAGATCGCACCGCCGTGGAACGTCTGAACAGACGGATTCATAAGGTCTGTGTAACCTTGCTGAGATGCCGTGGATGGTCAGGGTCGATCAACCGGCTGCGTGCCAGAGCTTCCACCATGACATAGAAAGACACAATCGTGGCGATCGGATCGGTCAATGGATGGCCCGTTCGTGCATGAGGAAGGGCGGTCGCCTCGCTGGCCTGGCTGCTGGTGATGAAAACATTAGCGCCTTTTGCAACCAACGCGCTGGCAGCCTCTGCGAGGCTTGCTTCGGCAGCATCTTGCGCCGCGAAGATAACAACCGGAAAGCCTGAACTGACAATTGACATTGGCCCGTGCTGCACTTCTGCTGAGGAATAGCTCTCGGCGTGGATCAAACAGGTTTCCTTGAATTTGAGCGCGGCCTCGTTGGAAATGGCAAGTGTGGGCCCGCGCCCAAGCGTGAAAACCGACCCGCCGTCAATCTTGGAGGCGGCTGCCGACCAGTCGCAATTGATTGCGGCATCCAGCTGGCGCGGTAGTGCATGAATGGCGGCGAGCAGCGTGGTGTCATCCTTGATGGTGGCTATGAGCCACAAGCCCGCCACCAAGGACGCGATGAATGTTTTGGTAGCGGCGACGCTAAGTTCTGGCCCTGCGTGAAACGGCAGCGCGGCATCGGCGATACTTGCGAGGCGCGAAGTGGAGTCGTTGGTGATGGCATAGGTCAGCGCGCCTGAGGCGCGCAATGATCCGGTCATGCCCACAATATCGGGACTCTGACCTGATTGGGAGACCGCAAGGCATAGTGCGTCTTTCGCCGTGAGCTTGGTTTTGTAGATCGAATGAATTGAAGGCCCAACCGAGGCAGTGGGGATCTGGAGGGTCAGTTCGGCGACGTACTTGATGAAGGTGCATGCGTGATCGGACGAGCCGCGCGCGATGGAAATGAGAAAGCGTGGATCCTTCTCGCGTACCAGTTCTGCAAGTCTCTTGGTGGTATCCGCGCCCAGTGTAAGCAGTCGTTCAACCGATTCTGGGATTTCCAGGGTTTCCCGGCGCATCTGGCTAAATTGCTGCGTCATCGATCTCACGACTCACAGGCGCAGTTCGGCGACGAATTCATAGGCATCGCCGCGATAGAGCGAACGTGTCAGCTCAGCAACCTTCCCATCGGCAAGCCAAGAAGTACGGACAATGCTAAGCCCTGCAGCCCCTTCATGGACGTTGAGCAACTTGGCTTCGCGGGCTTCGAGATTGATTGCCGAAATCTTTTGCTGTGCTTGCACCGGGCGGCGCCCAGCCTTCTCCAGGACCTCGTAGAGCGAGACTGTGATGTCGGTGGGGTTGGGCAGGATATCGAGCGGTAGCGCGGCGCGCTCCAAGGCGAGCGGACAATCCTCCGCTTTGCGCAGGCGGTAGATACGGGCCACCTGCTCGCCCTCTGGTAGGCCCAGAACAGCGATCTCTTCTTCGGTGGGCTCGAAGATGCCGCGTTCGAGCCACTTCGAGGTGGTTTTCATGCCCCGGTTTGCCATGTCCTCGGTGAAAGAGGTTAGACGTGACAGGGACTGCTCGACGCGCCCGACCTGCTCGCGCACGAAAGATCCCGAGCCCTGGCGCTGCTCGATGACACCCTCGCGCACGAGCTCTTGCAGAGCTTTACGGATCGTCACGCGTGATAAATCAGTGATCTCCGACATTTCGCGTTCGGGGGGAAGCGGCGTATTCGGTGAAAGGATGCCTGTGGCAATTCCCTCGATCAGCCGGCGCCGAAGTTGGACGTAACGCGGGCCACCCTGCGGCACGAGCCAATTGTCGGGACGTAGGAAATCAACGGTCGTCATGAGTCTGCTCCGATCAACTCCCGCGCCAGCGACAAAGCTCCGTCGATAGGCTCACCCAGGGGCTGGCGGATCGCTTGTTGGAGTGTCTGTGGCAAATAAGGTCGGTAGGCCGGCGCCACACCGCCTGTCAGACAGAGCGTCATGCCGGGCGTCCAACCCAACTTGGTTGCGGCCTCTGCGATCTGCCGCGCACCCTCTTGGACAATCGACAGTGCAAGCCGCTCGCCCTTAGATGCGGCTTTGGTGACCCTTGGTGCGAGCGCGCCAAAGTCTGCAGGACTTGCCCGGAGCGCAAAGGATTCCAGCTGACCAACACCGCCTAGGTGAGAGAGGAGCGACGTTGCAAGCTCGCTAGGTGGCAGTCGGCCATCCTGCACCTTCAAGGCGGCGCTGAGCGCCATCTTCCCCAGCCAATTGGCCGACGCTTCGTCACCTAAGATGGGCCCCCAACCACCGGCAAGCTGGATGTGCCCCGAGTGTTGAAGTGCATAAAACGAACCTGTGCCGCAGTGAATGATAGCCCCGTCGCTATCGCCCAATGCGCCGCGAACCGCAGCCGGCCGGTCGTCCTCAATGCGTATCGTTTCAAAAGGTAATCCAACGCGAAGCCGCTCGCTGTCTTGTCCGCAGTTCAGCCCAGCAAGACCAACATAGGCTGGAAGCTCGAAAAGCGTCTGCCGATCCACACCCAACTCGGCGGTGAGTTGTGACAAGCCGTCTTGGATCCGTGAGATAGCTCCGTCAAAATCGGTGTAAACGTTCGCCGGCCCAATATCGATGCGCAGTGTCTCCCCAACCTGCTCATAGGCGATGCGGCATCGCGTTCCACCTCCGTCGATGGCTAAGATAGCAGCATCCAACATTCCATGCATAAAGATACCTATACAATACCAAAAGTAAATTGAACAGACCAAAGTGATTCCGATCTGTCAAAAAAGCACACATGGCTCGGCCGTTTAGCGAGGCTGACCGATCATAAAAAAAGAATGGACAAATGGTGTTGTAAAGGTATTGTCTTGGTATTCAATTGAGGGCCACCTATTGCTTGCTACTACCGAACAACTGCACTCAGACGCGCTAGGCCTTGATGATCGGCCCGCTGGCGAGGTTGCTAGCTTGTTGATCGAAGCCCAGAACGCGGCTGCGGCAGTTGTCAAAGAGGCCGCTTCGCAAATCGCCAGTGGCGCTTTCGTAATGGCGCAGACGCTTGCCGAAGGCGGGGTTCTTTACTACGTCGGCGCAGGCTCTTCGGGACTTTTGGCAGCGCTCGACGCTCAAGAACTGGGCGGTACGTTTTCCATTCCCCCCTGCCAGGTGCGAATTCTGATGGCGGGCGGTCTGCCGACGGGCGTAGAGATGCCCGGCTGTACGGAAGATGGTGCTGAAGGCATTGAGGCTGGCTTGGCCGGGCTTTGTTCCCGCGATACGGTGATCTTAGTCTCAGCGAGCGGTTCTACGCCGTACACATTGAGAGCGCTGCAGATAGCGCGAAAGTCAGGCGCTCCAATCATCGCGATTGCGAACAATCCTGGCAGTCCCCTTCTCTCGGGTGCCGATATCACTATCGCGCTTCCAACCCCGCCCGAATTGCTGTCGGGCTCCACTCGCCTTGGCGCCGGAACGGCGCAAAAGATTGCCCTCAATACACTTTCGACCACTATGGCTGTAATCATGGGCTATGTGCACGATGGTATGATGGTCAATGTGCGCGCTGATAATGCCAAACTCCGCGACCGTGCCACCCGCATCGTTTCGAACATAGCATTAGTGAACAGGATTGAGGCACAGGAAACACTGGACAAAGCAGGCGGTGAGGTAAAACTTGCTAGCTTAATGGCCGCTCACTCAATCTCGGTAGACGAGGCGTCTGCATGCCTTGAGCGCGTCAATGGAAATCTACGCGCGGCCATCGCGCGCAAGGAATGAGTCAATGAGTAGAAATGGGAGTTCCCACATGCCACGCAACACCTTTGTCCTTGCTATGCTCAGCACAACGTTCATCGCCACTTCTGTGCTCGCGCAAGACGCCACGCTCACAATTGAAAGCTGGCGCAACGACGACCTTGCCCTCTGGCAACAGCAGATCATCCCGGCCTTCGAAGCGGAGCATCCAGGTATCAGCGTTGTGTTCGCACCGACCGCACCAACCGAATACAACGCAGCACTTAACTCGAAGCTTGATGCGGGTTCGGCTGGCGATTTGATCACCTGTCGACCGTTCGATGCATCTCTTGCACTGTTCGAAGCAGGGCACCTGTCTGCTCTTGATGAAATTGAAGCAATGGCCAACTTCTCCGATGTGGCGAAGTCAGCCTGGCAGACCGATGATGGGTCAACCACGTTCTGCGTGCCGATGGCGTCGGTGATCCACGGCTTTATATATAACGCTGATGCATTCGCGGAACTTGGTCTTGAAGTGCCAACGACGGAAGAGGAGTTCTTCGCTGTTCTCGATGCTATCAAGGAAGACGGTAGCTATATCCCGATGGCCATGGGCACCAATGACCAGTGGGAAGCTGCAACCATGGGCTACAACAATATCGGCCCGAACTATTGGAACGGCGAAGAAGGCCGGCTAGCTCTGATCGCCGGTGAACAGAAACTGACCGACGAAGCCTGGGTTGCACCTTTTGCCACGTTGGCCCGTTGGGGTGAGTATCTCGGCAATGGTTTCGAAGCGCAAACCTATCCCGACAGCCAGAACATCTTCACCCTAGGCCGCGCCGCTATCTATCCCGCCGGCTCATGGGAGATCGCCGGGTTTAACAACCTTGCTGACTTCGAAATGGGCGCCTTCAAGCCGCCTGTCCGCGACGCTGGCGATACATGCTACATCTCCGACCACACCGATATCGGCATTGGCATGAACGCAGCCACGGAAAACCCCGAAGCGGCGCGGGCCTTTCTATCATGGGTCGCGAGCCCCGAGTTTGCATCGATCTTCGGCAATGCTCTGCCGGGCTTCTTCCCGCTGTCGAACGCTCCGGTAACACTGGAAGACCCTCTCGCGCAGGAGTTTATCGGTTGGCGCGGTGAGTGCGAATCCACCATTCGATCAACCTACCAAATCCTTTCGCGCGGCACGCCGAACCTTGAAAACGAGACATGGGGTGCGTCGGCCGCAGTGATCCGAGGGACTGCGACCCCAGAAGAGCTTGGTGCTCAGCTGCAAGAGGGTCTTGAGAGCTGGTACGGGCCGCAGCAGTAAGCCGCTGTTCGCAATCGCCAATCCGCGTCCGGGCGGCATCCGTAGCTGCCCGGCCTTCGAGAGGCGGGTCTAATCTATGAACCAACGCCGGTTCCCCTGGCACATCGTTGTCTTCATGGCGCCAGCGTTTCTTGTATATACGGCGGTCATGATCTTTCCGCTGTTTAACACGCTGCGTCTGGCGCTGTTCAGCGAGGTGGATCAGGCGCGTATCTTCGTCGGGCTCGAGAACTTCAGAACCCTGTTTTTCAACCCGATCTGGTCGGAGCAGTTCTGGAACGCGCTCGGTAACAATTTTTGGTTCTTCATCATCCATATGTTGGTGCAAAACCCCATTGGAATTGCACTGGCCGCCGTGCTGAGTCACCCGCGATTGCGCTTCGCTGCGCTCTATCGCTCAGCGATCTTCATTCCCACCATTTTGAGCTTTGTAATCGTAGGCTTTGCCTGGAAGCTTATCCTTTCGCCAATCTGGGGTATCGCACCCTCCATGCTGGACGCCATCGGTTTGACGTCACTTTTCGCGCCTTGGTTGGGTCGTGAAGCGTCGGCTCTGACAACGCTCTCGCTGATTTCGGTCTGGCAGTTTGTCGGCATTCCGATGATGCTGATCTACGCGGCCCTCATCTCAATTCCAGAGGAAATTCTCGAAGCCAGCGAGATCGATGGCATCACGGGTATGGCGGGGTTCTGGAAGATCAAGCTGCCGCTGATCTTACCATCGATTGGGATCATTTCGATCCTAACATTCGTGGGCAATTTCAACGCGTTCGACCTGATCTACGTTGCGCAAGGTGCGTTAGCAGGGCCGGACTTCTCAACCGATATTCTCGGCACTTTCATGTACCGCACCTTCTTCGGGTTCCAGTTGCAGCTTGGCGATCCGCATATGGGCTCTGCCATTGCAGGTGCGATGTTCGCGATCATCCTGGTGGGTGTGTGTATCTACCTTTTCGGCATCCAGACGCGCCTGCGTCGTTATCAGTTCTGAACGCGTCGATGAACAAGGCACGATCCAATCCGTTGAACACCGCCGCCATGCACGGTGCGCTGATCTTTTACATGCTGATCGCGCTATTCCCCGTGTTCGTCATCTTGATCAATAGCTTCAAAACGCGCCGCGCCATTTTCAACGAGCCGCTAGCTCTGCCGAACACGGAAACGTTCTCGTGGATCGGCTATGAGACCGTGGCGCAGCAGGGAGACTTTTTCCTCTACTTTCAGAACTCAATGATCGTAACGGTCGCCTCTTTGTTCTTCATTTTGCTGTTTGGTGCGATGGCGGCCTACGCGCTCTCAGAATACAGGTTCCGCGGCAATCTTCTGCTCGGGCTGTACATGGCTCTGGGCATCATGATTCCCATCCGCATCGGCACGGTTGCGATCCTCGAGATGATGGTTGCTACCGGCTTGGTGAACTCGCTGTGGGCGCTGATCCTCGTCTACACCGCTCAAGGTTTGCCCTTGGCCGTTTTCATTCTCAGCGAGTTCATGAATCAGGTCAGCAAGGACTTAAAGAATGCCGGGCGTATTGATGGGTTGAGTGAGTACACGATCTTCTTCCGCCTCGTGCTCCCCTTGGTCAGGCCGGCCCTGGCGACGGTCGCCGTCTTCAACATGATCCCAATCTGGAATGATCTGTGGTTCCCACTCATTTTGACCCCGGCAGAGGAGGTCAAAACGCTCACTTTGGGCTCGCAGGTCTTCATCGGTCAGTACGTAACGAACTGGAATGCTGTACTCGCCGCGCTCTCAATGGCGATTTTGCCAGTCCTGATCCTGTACGTCATTTTCTCGCGCCAGCTCATCAGGGGCATCACATCGGGGGCTGTCAAATGACGAAAGTACTGATCGCTGGGTTAGGCAATATGGGACTTAGCCATGCCCTCGCGCACCACAAGCTCGGTTCGGACATAGTCGGACTGGTCAATCGCTCGCCTGTTGAACTGCCGCCCGAGTTGCAGGGCTATCCAGTCTTCCGAAGCTTCGAAGAGGGCATGGCCACTGCGCCAGAGCTCGTGGTCATCGCTACCTACACTGACAGCCATGCGGATTATGCATGTCAGGCGATGGAAGCGGGCGTCCATGTCTTCGTTGAGAAGCCGCTGGCCGGTAATGTTGAGGATGCGAAACGGGTCGTGGAAATCTCGCAAAAAACGGGATGCAAGCTGGTTGTCGGTTACATTCTTCGCCATCATCCGTCCTGGATGCGGTTGATAGCCGAAGCGCGCGACCTTGGTGGTCCTTACGCCTTTCGTCTCAATCTTAATCAACAGTCCAAGGGTGATGAGTGGGAGACCCATAAGGCTCTGATGCGCACGACGTCGCCAATCGTCGATTGCGGTGTCCATTATGTCGATGTGATGTGCCAGATCACTGAGAGCGCGCCTGTGCGGGTGCACGGCATGGGCCTCCGGCTGAGCGATGAGATCGCTCCCGACATGTACAATTATGGCCAGTTTCAGGTGGTATTTGAGGATGGCTCGGTCGGTTGGTACGAGGCGGGTTGGGGACCGATGATGTCCGAAACGGCTTTCTTCGTGAAAGATATAGTGTCGCCCAATGGCTCGGTCTCGATCACTGAGGGAAGCAAGGGCGCTTCGGCGGACGTTGATGGACACACAAAGGTGGGCAGCATCCTTGTTCACCGGCCATCGGGTGATCGCACCATCAACATGCCCGACGAACCCGGTCACCAGGAGCTTTGCAATGCCGAGCAGGCCTACATGCTGCGTGTCATTGCCGAGGATCTGGATCTTACTCGACACGGCCAGGACGCTGTACAATCGCTCGCCATATGCCTTGCAGCGGACGAGAGCATCCGAACTGGCAAGCCCATAAACCTCAACGGTGAGGCCTAATGACAGCCTTGAGATTGGAGCGGGTGAACAAGTCGTTCGGCAAAGTTCAGGTTCTGCACGACATCTCGCTTGAGGTCGACGAGGGCGAGTTTGTTGTCTTTGTCGGACCGTCGGGCTGCGGCAAGTCCACTTTGCTGCGGGTGGTTGCTGGCCTGGAAGACGCCACATCAGGTGATGTCTATATCGGCGGCGAGCAAGTGAACTTCATCCCGCCGTCCAAACGCGGCATCGCGATGGTGTTCCAAAGCTATGCGCTCTACCCGCACCTCAGTGTTCGGGGCAATATGACGCTCGCCTTGAAGCAGGAAAAGCAGCCCAAATCCGTCATCGATGAACGTGTTTCAAAAGCGTGTCGGATGCTTAACCTGGAAGAGTATCTCGAGCGGTTTCCATCCGAACTCTCTGGCGGCCAAAGGCAACGGGTTGCCATCGGGCGCGCGATCGTCCGACAGCCCCAGCTGTTCTTGTTCGACGAGCCTCTGTCCAACCTCGACGCAGCTCTGCGGGTAAACACCCGCATCGAGATAGCAAACTTGCACCGAGCACTCGACGCATCGATGATCTACGTGACCCACGATCAGACTGAAGCGATGACACTGGCTGACAAGATCGTCGTCTTGAAGGATGGTCGCGTGGAGCAGATCGGTACGCCGATGGAGCTGTATAACAATCCTGCCAATAAGTTTGTGGCCGGATTTTTGGGTTCACCTTCCATGAACTTTTTGCCCGCCAGCCTTGTCGACAAGGACGGCCACCACACGGTGGGCATCCGTCCCGAAGATATCTTCCTCTCCGATACTGGCACGATCCCAGCTACGATCAATCATGTCGAAGAACTTGGTGGTGACACGAATGTTGTGGCTATAGCTGGTGATCAACCGGTCACGATCAGGCTTTTCGGTCAGCACCCGTTTGCCGAAGGCCAGCGACTTTCCCTTAGCTTCGACCCCGCCAAGGCATTCTACTTCGACGCCGATGGCCAGCGGGTCATTTGATTGTAAGTTTTTGTCGTTTTATGGACGGGATGCGTCGGGCAGCCATACGCGAAGTCGTTTCTGTCGGGTGAGGTAGCATTGCGCTAGGGTCAGGACCCAAGTCCCGATCAGCGCACGCCATCCGTTTCGTAACAACTGCTCTGAAGCCTCGGAAAATCTCCAGTCGGGTGGTCCAAACACCGGTAGCAGTTCACATCCCCCTCTGGATGCCAATGGAATCGCCCAGCTTTGGACGGGAAGGACAAGCACCTCATACTCTAACGCCAATCGCACTGCCTTCGATGAAGTGCGCGGCGGTGATCGGTTGATAAGCCGCGCCCATAGCCCCAGCTGATCGCCCCAGCGAACCAAGTGCGACTGACATTCCCCCAATCTCACTGATCTCAAGCTGGTTGATAGCGTCTTCCATGTGGCGCGCGGTCGCCTGTTTGATCTCGGCGGGGAAGTTCCCATCGATGATCACAGTATGGACGTCTACGCTCGCTGAAACGCCTACAGCGGCGACAGCCAATGATCGACCTGTCTGTTCTACCCACGCGGCAATGATGGGATCATCAATAGTCCAAGCATCGGAGGTACTTCGCAGCCTTACAGATCGTCCCTCACGCGCCGATAGAGCGCGTTCAAGCACATAGATAGACGCGCCCTGCACAAGCTGATTGGGCCTTGCATCAATGTGGTTGATAGGGAGCGAGCCGAAGGCCGCAGCATTGCCGGTGCGTCCAAGAAAGACACGTCCGTCCAAGACCAAGCCACCGCCAACGAAGGCTCCAATGTAAAAGTAGATGAAGTCGGACATTCCGCCGGACTTTCCAAAAACGAACTCTCCGCTGCAAGCCATGCTGGCATCGTTCGCCGTGAACACGTTCATGTCTGTGAAACTGGCAAAACTGGTCTCGAAACTGTGGTCCTTCCAGGCTTCCAAAGCATCTTTGGGCGCGCCTGTTTCCTCTGGTAACTTCCAGATGCCATGGGGTGTCGCAACACCTATGCCCACAATCCGCGAACGCAGTTCCGGCCCGAGGGATTGCGTCATCGCTTCAATGCTATGCTGCGCGAATTGTTCGATGGGATGCGGGAGAGGGTAGTCGTATGACACTGTCCGGCTATCGACCAGACCACCCACTATGTTCATGAGCACTATGTCAGCAGCACGCCGCCCGACGCGTAGTCCGAAGGCCAGAGCGCCCTCAGGGTTGAGCGCCACCGGCGATGACGGCTTGCCAACTTTGCCCTGAGATCGGACAGGTTCACCGCGAACCACCATGCCATCTGCCAGCAAAGAGCGCGTAATTACCGATGCTGTCTGCGCCGACAGAGATGTAAGCTGAGCTATATGTGAACTTGCTATCGGGCCGTGGTTCTTCACCACCGACAGCACCAAACGTTCATTGTAGTTACGCACGCGCGACGGTGTCGCACCGCTTCTGTCACCGGATCTAAGGCTAAGCGCCGTGTCGACTATTACCATCACGCCCTCTGGGCGAACCTTCGACCAGCCCGATTATTAAATCAAGTTTACTTATTTATTGACGCCCCGGCTTGGGTCTGTTTGGGTCTTGGGGTTCTGCCTAATAGAACACCCCTGAAGAGGTGTTGGGCGGTGAGACAAAGCAAACAACAAACAAGAAACCGGGAGAGAAAAATGAAGAAGCTCGTTGCAAGCACAGCCTTGGTTGCCATCGCGGCGGCAGGCATGGTGGGCACGCCCACCGTGGTCAGCGCGGCGGATGTGTCGGCATGTCTGATAACAAAGACCGATACCAACCCGTTCTTTGTCAAAATGCGTGAAGGTGCAGCGGCGCAGGCTGAGGAACTGGGCATTGATCTATCCACCTTCGCCGGACGTGTTGATGGGGATCATGAGACGCAAGTTGCCGCCATTGAAACCTGCATTGCCAACGGCGCTGATGGTATTCTTTTGACCGCCTCCGACACATCCGCCATCGTACCAGCGGTTCAACAAGCGCGCGATGCGGGCATCCTCGTCATCGCGCTCGATACCCCGTTGGAGCCAATCTCTGCCGCAGACATGACCTTCGCCACCGATAACTTCCTAGCTGGTGAGTTGATCGGTCAGTGGGCCGCGGCAGCGCTTGGTGATGATGCTGACGATGCGCGGATCGCTATGCTCGACCTCGCCGTGAGTCAGCCATCAGTTGGCGTTCTGCGCGACCAGGGCTTTTTGCAGGGCTTTGGTATCGATCTGGGTGATCCCAATCGATGGGGCGATGAAGATGATCCACGGATCGTCGGCAACGAGGTCACGGCCGGCAACGAAGAAGGTGGGCGTCGCGCTATGGAGAGCCTTCTAGCCGTCGATCCCACGATCAACGTTGTTTACACCATCAATGAACCAGCTGCTGCTGGCGCTTACGAAGCCCTTCGCGCCATCGGTCGTCAGGACGACGTTTTGATCGTTTCCGTGGATGGTGGATGCCCAGGCGTTCAAAACGTTGCCGATGGCGTTATCGGCGCAACGTCGCAGCAATATCCGCTTTTGATGGCCTCACTAGGCATTGAAGCGATTGCCGCGTGGGCCGCGGATGGAACAGCGCCTGAGGCCACCGAAGGCAAGGAGTTCTTTGATACAGGTGTTGCGCTTGTAACAGATCAGGCCGTCGCGGGCGTTGAGAGCATTGACACGGCTGAGGGCATGGACCGCTGCTGGGGTTGATCTCCCACAGTCGCTGAAACACTATGACGAAAGGCGGGCTTCGGCCCGCCTTTTAAACAACAAGACGCGGATAAACCGTACATATCAATCGGGTGGAAACCTATGTCCCAGCAGGACAATTTTGAGTCTGCAGCTGTAGGCGCGTCGTCGGAGGTCGCCGAGTTTCGTGATGAGCGTCGAGGTGTTTTAGGCGGCATCCAGTATGCGCTGCATACCAACCCCGCCTTGGTCCCGCTGATCGTCCTGATCGCAAGCATCATCATCTTTGGCATGCTGCTCGGCCAGAGGTTTTTCTCACCCTTCGCCCTGACGCTGATCCTTCAGCAGGTTCAGATCGTCGGTATTGTCGCCGCCGCCCAGAGCCTCGTCATACTGACCGCCGGTATCGATCTCAGCGTCGGTGCGATCGCCGTGATCTCCTCGGTGATCATGGGCCAGTTTGCGTTTCGATACGGCCTCCCACCGGAGCTTGCCGTTCTCTGCGGTTTGGCCTTTGGTACCGCGCTCGGCGCCATCAATGGCTGGCTGGTCGCCCACATGAAGTTGCCGCCGTTCATCGTCACGCTTGGCATGTGGCAGATCGTGCTGGCGGCAAATTTTCTGTACTCGGCCAACGAAACCATCCGAAGCCAGGACATTGCGGCTGAAGCCCCCATCCTTCAGTTCCTTGGCAGCAACTTCAACATCGGCGGTGCCGTTTTCACCTTCGGTGTCATCTTCATGATTGTGCTGGTTATCGTGCTTGCCTACGTCCTTCGGCATACCGCATGGGGTCGCCATGTTTACGCTGTCGGCGATGATCCAGACGCCGCCGCACTTTCGGGCGTGAACGTCAAGGGCACGCTCGTTTCGGTCTACGCCATCGCAGGTCTCATATGTGCCTTCGCCGGCTGGGCCCTTATTGGCCGCATAGGCTCGGTATCGCCCACATCTGGCCAATTGTTGAACATTGAAAGCATCACCGCCGTTGTGATCGGTGGCATCTCGCTGTTTGGTGGCCGGGGCTCGATCCTGGGCACGTTCTTTGGAGCGTTGATCGTGGGTGTCTTCACACTCGGGCTGCGCTTGTTGGGCGCCGATGCTCAATGGACGTTCCTGCTGATTGGCGTTCTCATCATCGCCGCAGTGGCCGTTGACCAGTGGATCAGAAAGGTAGCGGCGTGATGGAACCGATCCTCAAAGCACGGGGCCTGGTTAAACGCTACGGTAAAGTGACGGCGCTGGACCACTGCGACTTTGATCTCCAGCCAGGGGAAATCCTCGCTGTGATCGGTGATAATGGCGCCGGCAAATCATCGCTCATAAAGGTGATCTCAGGCGCTGTGTCGCCTGATGCTGGGACGGTGACATTGGAAGGAAAGAACGTCCGCTTTTCTTCACCAATCGACGCACGCGAAGCTGGCATTGAAACGGTCTATCAGACGCTCGCGATGTCACCGGCGCTTTCCATTGCCGACAATATGTTCATGGGCCGTGAGCTTAGAAAGCCCGGTATCATGGGGGCCGTTTTCCGGCAGCTTGATCGCAAGAAAATGGAGACGTTCGCCCGGGATAAGCTTTCTGAGCTCGGGCTCATGACCATCCAAAACATCAATCAGGCGGTCGAGACGCTCTCAGGGGGTCAAAGACAGGGCGTAGCGGTGGCGCGCGCTGCGGCCTTTGGATCGAAGGTCATCATCCTGGACGAGCCGACGGCTGCGCTTGGCGTGAAAGAAAGCCGCAAGGTTCTCGAACTCATCCAGGATGTTAAGGCCAGGGGTATTCCGATCATTTTGATCAGCCACAACATGCCACATGTTTTTGAGGTGGCTGATCGCGTGCACGTCCATCGTCTAGGGCGCAGGCTGTGTGTGATAGATCCTAGGGCGTTCACGATGTCCGATGCGGTCGCGTTTATGACGGGCGCACAACAACCGCCAGAAAAGACCATACCCAAAGCCGCGTAACTGTTGCGAACTGCATAGTGCTGATGCGGCAGGTAGAACGCGTCAGCGCGCGCTGATCAGCTTATCTATGTCATCCCGCGTTGGCATAGCGTTCGCGGCACCAGCGCGCGTGACGGACAGGCCGGCAGTCGCGCACCCGAAGCGGACTGCCTCTAGCGGAGGACACCCTTCAGCGATAGCAACGGCAAAGCCACCGTTGAAAGCATCACCGGCCCCCGTTGTTTCCACGACGGGCCCGGCATTCAAAGCTGGAACATGGTGGCTCGCGGCGCCATCGAAATAGAGCGCGCCTTGCTCACCAAGTGTGATGATAGCAGCGCCGGCACCCCGTTGACATAGCAGTCGCGCGGCATGCCGAGCATCGTCTACCGTCTTGACCTTTTCACCGATCAGCGCTTCGGCCTCAGACTCGTTGGGCGTCACGAAATCGCAAAGGGCAAGCATGGTATCAGGCACCTTCGCGGCCGGTGCTGGGTTCAGAACCGTGGTTGCCTCACCGGCTTTGGCGATCTCTAAGGCGCGTAGTGCAGCATCCAGCGGCTGCTCCAGTTGCGTCATGAAAACCGTGGCCTGGCCGATAAGATCATGGTGTTGCTCCATATCCGCTGGGCTTATAGTTTGCGCTGCACCTGGGGATACAATGATGGCGTTGTTGCCGGTTGCCGCTTCCAAAAAAATGAAGGCTGCACCGGTGTAGCTGTCCTCATGATGCGTTACCGCCGGATGCACGCCTGCGCTGCGCCAGGTCTCTAACGCCATGTCGGCAAAAGGATCTTTGCCTAGCTTGGATATGAAATGCGCTTCAACGCCACCAGTGCTGGCAGCCAATGCTGCCGCGACCGCTTGGTTGGAGCCTTTTCCGCCTGGCCCCAGGCTGAACGCTTCACCAAGAACGGTCTCGCCCATAACCGGCATCCGCGCAGCACGGTGGGCCGTATCGGCAACAAAGACACCCAAGACGACAACCTTTGGCATGTGTTCTCCTTAAGCCTCCGGTGCAATAATGCCTTTTCGCAACATAAAACAGCCATAGAAGCGCCGCTCACCTGTTTGGATTAAGACATAGGCTTGTTTTGCCAGGTCATAAAAGTCGAACCGATCCACCTTCCATCAAAAGCACTATCATGATTACTAGAAGACTGGCCGTGCTATTGGGGTCTCGTCAAAAGTGGAAGAACTGATGCTCGCCCGTGCTCTACCGGGATCGCAACGCCACAAACGTCCTCGCCACAATCTGGATCGCAGATTTCGTCTGTTACTGGTTATCAGTCTGAGCCCTAGAGCGATTGGCTATTCAGTCAGCATATCGGTAGCGGTCTGAGATCGATGCTATTTTGAGAATAAAAGCAGATATTTTTGAGATTACCATCCTGCGCCAGCACTGGATAAAGGACGATGGTAAAGACGATCCCCACGATAAGTGCTCGCACGGTCGGGTTTTTGTGCAGATCGGCGCTGAAATTTTACATACGGAAAGCTGCGCTTCTCTAAGCCTATCGACCGCTGGTTTGTTCTTGCTGCGCTCTCTTCAAAAGAATTGCGATTTTGAGGAGTTTGACAACTTGATGATGCCGCACTGTGGGCATTCGATATACTTGAACGAAGAGGATCCGACATCAGTGCTTGTTCTTGGGTGCCCCGGTGGGGTCGATTGGAGAACCACACATCGCGACAAGATGGTCGAACTAGAAACGCGAAACGGCACGAAAGCGCTGATACCATTTGAGCGCTTCAAAGATATCGTTTTGCGGTTTGTTTGTAAGATAGAGGGCTTCTATGGCGCGCCCGAGAACAAGGTGCCTGACGAGGATGAGTATTTTCGCCTTGCTTTCGAAAGATTTTGGCTTGAATGGCGTGCTTTGAAAAATGTCTGGATGTAATGTTGCAAAAAACTGCCAGAAAAAGACCGTTTGTTGAACAACTTATTAATTAAAGCTGTCACCAATACAATTGATGGCAATATTTGAAAAGTTTTTCTTGTT
>JBCCLK010000037.1:0-30793 GCA_039026935.1 Pseudomonadota bacterium | reverse complement strand
GGCTCGGCGAGGTCATCCTCCTCCATTAGTTCCAGGCGCTGATCGAAGACAACGCGGCGCTGATCGTTCATCACATCATCGTACTTCAGAAGGTTTTTGCGGATGTCGAAATTGCGCGCCTCGACCTTCTGCTGTGCCTTCTCTAGCGCCTTGTTGATCCAATTGTGGATGATCGCTTCGCCTTCTTTGAGACCAAGCTTTTGCAGCATGCCATCCATGCGGTCGGAGCCGAAGATGCGCATAAGATCATCCTGCAAGGACAGGAAGAACTTGGAGTGGCCAGGGTCGCCCTGACGGCCCGAACGGCCGCGCAGCTGGTTGTCGATGCGGCGGCTTTCATGCCGTTCCGTGCCAACCACATAAAGGCCGCCGGCGGCGAGCGCCTCTTCTTTTAGCTTTGCCACTTCGGCGTAAATCGCTTGCTCTTTGGTATCGCGATCAGCACCGGCCTCCAATTCTCCAAGCTCCTGAACGACGCGCATATCCGCATTACCGCCGAGCTGAATGTCGGTGCCGCGCCCGGCCATGTTGGTGGCGATCGTCACCGCGCCTGGAACACCGGCTTGAGCAACGATGAGAGCCTCCTGCTCATGGAAACGGGCGTTCAAGACCTGGTGCGGGACGGCGGGGTTCTTGCCCTTTGCTTTCTTGGCGTTTTCTTTCAGAAACTCGCCAGCACCGCGCAGATAAGCGGCGTATTCCTCTTCGCCCTTACCGGTTGCGTCGGCTTGTTCGATCAGCTTGTCGGCAATGCCTGTGACGGTCTTCTTGTCGGTCAGCATTTGCGAGAGAAGCTCGGACTTTTCAATCGACGTTGTGCCGACAAGAATGGGCTGTCCGCGATGGATACAGTCGGCGATCAACGCGATGATCGCGCGATATTTCTCTTCAAACGTGCGGTAGACTTCATCATCATCGTCGATGCGCGCGACCGGCACGTTGGTCGGAATTTCAACGACCTCAAGGCCATAAATATTGCCGAATTCTTCGGCCTCAGTGGACGCCGTTCCGGTCATGCCGCCAAGCTTGTCATAAAGGCGGAAGTAGTTCTGGAAGGTGACCGACGCCAGGGTCTGGTTCTCAGGGTTGATGCGCACCTTCTCTTTGGCTTCCAGCGCCTGGTGGAGACCGTCGGAGAAGCGGCGGCCTGGCATCATACGGCCGGTAAACTCGTCGATGATGATCACTTCATCATTGCGGACGATGTAGTCCTTGTCGCGCTGGAATAGCATGTGCGCCCGAAGCGCTTGGTTCATGTGGTGGACGACTTGGATGTTCTCCACATCGTAGAGGCTTGTGCCTTCTTCGATGAGATTGGCCTCCGCGAGAATGGTCTCCAGCGACTCCGAGCCAGCTTCGGTGAAGTTCGCCGTGCGCTGCTTTTCGTCAATCTCGTAGTCCTCTTCGGTCAGCTTGGGTACCAGCGTATTGATAGCGGTATAAAGCTCCGACTTGTCGGCGAGCGGACCGGAAATGATGAGTGGTGTGCGGGCCTCGTCGACCAGAATGGAATCCACCTCATCCACGATTGCAAACCGGTGCGCACGTTGGGCCATCGCCTCGCGGCGATATTTCATATTGTCGCGCAGATAGTCGAAGCCGAGCTCGTTGTTCGTGCCGTAGGTGACATCGCAGCGATAGGCAGCGCGGCGCTCTTCATCGGAGAGGCCATGCACGATGACGCCAGTTGTCAGTCCCAAGAACCCATAAACCTGACCCATCCATCCGGCGTCGCGTCGGGCCAGATAATCGTTCACCGTGACAACATGTACGCCTTCACCCTCAAGTGCGTTGAGGTAGACGGCGAGCGTAGCGACGAGGGTTTTACCCTCGCCGGTCTTCATTTCGGCGATCTTGCCTTCGTGGAGCACCATGCCGCCGATCAATTGTACGTCATAATGGCGCTGACCCAGGCTGCGTTTGGCGGCCTCACGCACCACAGCAAAGGCTTCGGGCAAAAGCTTGTCGAGGGTTTCGCCTTCGCCAAGCCTGTCGCGGAATTCATCCGTCTTGGCTTTTAGCGCCTCATCAGAGAGCGCTTCAATCTCCGGCTCAAGGGCGTTGATCGTATCAACGCGGGCTTGGAAGCCCTTGACCAAACGGTCATTTGACGAGCCGAAAAACTTTGTAGCAAAGGAACCAAGGCCGAGCATGGCGGGAATGTCTCCGGGCGCCGCTGTGGGCGCATAAGGTGCGGGTATCAAAGGCGCAGTTTTACGCGTTGGCCGGGTTTCGCACGAGAACGGCCTGGAGCCAAGAAGCCTCCCAAAAAAGCGCCTCACAGATAGGAATGGCCCTTATGCTTGTCAACGTGGGGAAAGATCGCCATGGTCCGGCCCGAATTGAGGGGCTCTGGTCTGTCCTCTCTCATGCATTTTAAAGGACATCTTTATGCAAAATCCGATTAAGCGCATCGCCCTTGCAAGCTTCGTGGCCGTCTTTGCTAGCGCCACTGCAAGCCTGCCAGTACTTGCTCAAGAGGGGGTCGCTCCGGAAACGGTGGTGGTCACCGTCAATGGCCATCAGATCACTGAAGATGAGCTTGGCATGGCGAGCCAAGACTTCGCAGAGCAGTTGCAGCGTATTCCAGACGCACAACGTCGCGGCTTGCTCGTCGACGCGCTTATTGATCTGCACCTCCTTGCCAATGCTGCCGAAGCTGAGAATCTCGATGATGATGCTGCTTTCGAACGGCGCATGGCTTACGAACGTGCTCAGACACTTCGGACGGCGTACCTTGTTAACGTCGTCGGACAGAGTGTTGATGATGCGACTGTGCAGGCTGCCTATGATGAGACGGTCGCGGGTTTTGAGCCGCAAGAGGAGCGTCGCGCGCGGCATATCCTTCTCGAGACAGAAGAAGAGGCGATGGAAGTGATCGCCGAGCTTAATGGCGGCGCAGACTTCGCAACGCTCGCGCAGGAAAAATCCACGGGACCCAGCGGACCCAATGGCGGCGATCTCGGCTTCTTTGGTCCCGGGCAGATGGTGCCGCCATTTGAGGAAGCGGTCTTCGCGATGGAGGCCGGCAACCACTCAACCGAGCCGGTGGAAACGCAGTTTGGGTTCCATGTCATTCTGGTGGAAGAGACACGTGAGACGGCGCCGCCGAGCTTTGAGCAGGTCGCGCCGCAGATCCGCAACGAATTGTTGCAACAGAACTTCGTTGCGACAGTCACCCTGCTGCGCGAGGCAGCCGATATCAGCTATCAGGACGAAACGCTCGCGCCACCAGAGGATCAATAAGATTGCGCGGCTTCAACTGTGATCTGAACTGTATGACGTGACTGCCTCTGACTTCCTCTCGCCGTTCGCGCCGAGCGAAGCGCCAACTGTTTACGGTGTTGAAGGCGTACGCATGGCCACAGCAGCAGCTGGAATAAAGTATGCAGGGCGCACGGACGTGCTCCTCATGGCTTTTGATCCTGGCACCTGGATTGCTGGTGTTTTCACCAAATCTGCCTGCGCGTCTGCGCCAGTGGACTGGTGTAAAGCGCGTTTGGTGGGGGGTGTTGCTGATGCACTTCTGGTGAATTCAGGCAATGCCAATGCCTTCACCGGGGTAAAGGGGCAGACCTCGGTGGAGATGTCTGCCTCGATCGTACGCGATGCGCTGGGAGTTGTTGCCGAGCAGGTGTTCCTTGCATCGACTGGTGTCATCGGTGAACCCCTGTCAGCGGAGAAATTCGCCGATGTGATGGATGGCCTCGTGCGGGATCTGGATGGCGGTTCAGCGGGCTGGACGGATGCTGCGCGTGCCATCATGACCACCGACACCTTTCCAAAAGCTGCTTCACGGCAGGTTGAGGTTGATGGTGAAACGGTGACGTTCACGGGGATCGCCAAAGGCGCAGGCATGGTCGCGCCGGATATGGCGACGATGCTCTCGTTCATCGTGACAGATGCCGCCATTGATCCAAGCGTTTTGCAGGCGATCCTGCAAGAAGCCTGTAATGGTAGCTTCAATCGCATCACTATCGATAGCGACACATCGACGTCTGACACCGTGCTTCTGTTTGCGACTGGCAAACGCCTCTCGGGCACGCCGATTACTGATGTGGCTGATCCACGCCTTCAACCCATCAAAGCTGCGCTGAACGCACTCGCGCTTGATCTCGCCCATGCCATCGTCAAGGACGGCGAAGGGCTGACAAAGTTTGTCACTGTGAAGGTCGAAGGCGCGGTGTCGGACGCGAGCGCCGACGTGATTGCGCGCAGCATTGCCAATTCCCCGTTGGTTAAAACCGCTTTTGCTGGTGAGGACGCGAACTGGGGCCGCGTGGTGATGGCGGTGGGCAAAGCTGGCGAACCAGCTGATCGGGATCGCTTGGCGATTTGGTTTGGTGGTGTTCGCGTTGCCTATCAAGGCGAGCGTGACCCGGCCTATGTCGAGGAAGACGTGGCAGCTGTCATGCGCGAGGCTGAAATCACCTTGCAGGTCAAATTAGGTCTGGGGTCTGGTGCTGCGACGGTTTGGACATGTGATCTCACGCGGGACTATGTGGCCATCAACGGCGATTACCGTACATGACTTTCAAGCTTGTTCTTGTGGCTGCCGCGGCTCTGATCGATGCTGACCATCGCGTGCTTATCGCGCAGCGCCCAGAAGGCAAGGCGATGGCAGGTCTGTGGGAATTTCCAGGTGGGAAAGTCGAGCCTGTTGAACGCCCTGAAGAGGCCTTGCTCAGGGAGTTGCGCGAAGAGTTGGGTGTGGAAACGCAAACGGCTTGTCTGGCGCCGCTTACCTTCGCCAGTCACGGCTATGACGATTTCCATCTTCTCATGCCGCTTTACGTGATCCGGCGCTGGCAGGGCACGCCGCAACCACGCGAAGGACAGGCGCTCAAATGGGTGAAGCCGAACCGGTTGCGTGATTACCCGATGCCCGAAGCCGACGGGCCGCTCATCGCGCCGTTGATCGATCTTTTGTAAACGTCACATTGGTAAGGGGTGTCGCGCCAGCTTCTTGTTTGATCGCCGTTCACGCTTGTCTGAGCGTTAACCAAGAATGAAGGTCCGTCGTTTACCCCAATCTAGTGCAAGGTTAGGGAATGGCGCATGTCTGCCGTTGAAGGCATCACGAGGCCGATCGAGGCGTTCGATCTAGAGAGTGATCCGATTTTCAAGCGGATGGTGACGGCTTGGGAACAAGGCGGCTCTGATAGTCTGCTCGATCTTACCTCGGGGCCGTACTCCGATCTCGCCGATTCCTTAATCATCGTTCGCGACGACGGAGATGGCCTGTTCACCTACGTCCACTATGGCGATGAGGTGACGCGCAACTCGGGTGCGTCCATGCTGGGCAAGTCGACAGAGGATTTCGATAGCTCGGTTGGGCGGTTTTTTGCCCAGACTTACACGCAAGTGCTCGTCGCTGGCCGGCCTTTCGTCACTGTCAACAAATCAAAGGTCAGGCACCAGACTCACAGCTGGAAGCGGATTCTGCTACCCGTCAGGGTGGAGGAGACGCAGTCCAGGTTTGTCGTGGTGACTGCCGCCGCGATCTCCCTTGTCAGCGATGTTCTGACAAGCGTTGCTGAATGTACCGGCACTCTAGGTGGAACGCTTGAGCCCGTATACTCAGACGGCGAAGTGACCGACTTCTTTCTGCTGCCGTTGGTCGGCGCCCAGGTACTCTTGGGCGAGTACTCCAATGCGCGCGTTCTGTCTGACCTGTTGGATAGGGCTTTGACGGTTGGGGATATCGACCAAATTTTGGAGCGGGGGCCGAGTTCGCTGCGCTTCCAGTGTGAGATTGGCCGGTCGCAGGAGCGCTTTGGTCGTCGCTTCATGCTGCGTATTTCAGGTGATGATAGCCAACTCATCTTCTCGCTGGTCGATGCGACTGACCTTCTTGAGGCTTCTGAGAAGGCGGATTATGAACGTCAGACGATGAGCGATTTCGCCGAGTCGGCATCAGACTGGCTTTGGGAAACTGATGAAGAGCATCGCTACTCCTATTTTTCACCATCCGTTGAGAACCTGACAGGCAAGCCGGCTGAATACTTTCTCGGCCTTCGTCGGTGGGAGTTTGGCTCCAACGTCGAAAACAAAGCGGTTATGGAGGAAAATCGGAAGGTCGTGGAAGCGCACCAACCTTTTCGCGATGTCAGCTACAAAGCACTGGTCGGAGGTAGATGGCAGTGGCTTTGCGTCAGTGGGAAACCTCGTTTCGATGCGAACGGCAACTTCCTCGGCTACCGCGGAACTGGCGCGAACATTACCGAAGAAATCGAAGCAAAGCTGGCGCTGGAGCAGCAGCGCACTGCGATGGCTGACTTTGCAGCCAGCGCGTCAGACTGGATGTGGGAGAGCGATGCGGACCATATCCTCACGTTCGTAAGCTCCGCAGCAGAGCGCCTGACTGGCAGGGCGCCTGCGGATTACGTCGGCAAATCCAGAACGCAGCTTTTCCAGCAAGATCTTCACTCAGACATGCTGGACGAGCATTTGGCAGACCTGGAAGCTAGGCGACCGTTCAGTGACTTTATCTACAATGTGCAGAGGCCTGATGGTGCTGTTTTTTGGGCTTCATCGAACGGCAAGCCAGTCTTCCATGAAAACGGGACCTTTCTTGGCTACCGGGGTACGGGCAAAAACATCACAGCAGAAGTTGAGGCGCGCCAACAGGCAGCTCGCCGCTCCGAGGAGTTGGCCGAAGCGCATCGATTGGGTCGCATGGGTGGATGGTCTTTTGATCGGTTTACCCGGACTGTTGCGTTAAGCCCTGAGTTGCGAGAGCTTTTGAACCTTAGCGAAGACATGGCCTACGTTCCGCTTCGTCTGTTTCTCATGAAGCTTGATCCAGGCGTGTTGAATAAAGTTCGCGCGTTTTACCGGCAGATGATCAATCATGAAACGGCCGGTGAGATAGATATGGTCTGGACTGGTGGCACATCTGATCGGATGGAGTTGCACATTCTGTCTAAAGCACGCCATGCTGCCAACGGCGCGCTGGAGGAAGTTTTCGGGACAGTCCAAGATATCACCGAACGTAAGCTCGCCGAGCGCGAACTGGAAACGTTGGCGTTCCATGATCCACTCACGGGTCTTGGCAACAGAGCATCTTTCGCGCGCAAACTGGCATCTCTGCTCAAAAACGTTTTGAAGCAGGGTGGGTCGTGTGGTTTGTTTCTGCTCGACCTCGACCAGTTCAAGGAAGTGAACGATTCTCTGGGGCACGCGGCAGGGGACGAGGTCCTTCAACATGTCGCCGAACGCCTTTGTTCAGCCATGGGGCCTCAAGGCCAGGTATTCAGGCTGGGTGGAGACGAGTTCGCAATCCTTATCCCTCAAGCCAAAGCAACGGCGCATCTGTGGAACTTGGCGGATGCCGTCATCCAGGCTTTCATAGATAATCTAAGTCTAACTGATTGCTCCGTTCACATTTCCACCAGCATCGGCATGGTGCTCCTCCCTGATCAAAGTTCCAACGCCGATGAAGCCATGCGATTTGCTGACCTGGCACTCTATGACGCGAAGGAAAGTGGTCGCAATCGGGCCAAACTCTTCGACGCCCAGATGGATGAGACTGTCCAGGATCGTGTCAGTCTTGCTCGCGACCTGCGCCATGCCATCACCGCTGAGCAGATTGAGGCGCATTTCCAGCTCCAGGTTGATGTGACACGTCGCCAGATCACCGGTTTTGAAGGACTTGCGCGCTGGTACCATCCAGAACGCGGGTACATTCCGCCCAACAAGTTCATTCCCATCGCGGAGAGTTCTCGCCTGATTGCCGACATTGGATGCGTGATGTTGGAGCAAGTATGTCGTCAGGGTCGAGAATGGCTGGACTTTGGCGGTGTTCCCATTGAAATGGCGGTAAACCTATCGGTTGCTCAGTTGCGGCACGGTGATGTGGAAGCAGAGGTGCGCCACGCGCTGGAAAAGACAGGCTTTCCGCCCAAGCTGTTGTGTCTTGAACTGACGGAGAGCGTTTTCAGCCAGGATGCGCTACCACATATCCGAAGGCTTTTTGCGCGTCTCAAAGCCCTGGGTGTGACGATCGCTTTGGATGATTTTGGAACGGGCTACTCGTCGCTGCAGTATCTCAACACGTTGCCTGTCGACAAACTGAAGATTGACCGATCCTTTGTGCGAGGATGCGAAGACAGCCAAGAACAGAGGCGCCTCCTCCAAGGCGTTTTCGGTCTGGCGCGCGGTCTTGATCTTACGATCATCGTCGAGGGTGTCGAGAACGCAGCTGAGTTGGAGATTGTTTCTGAGTTAGGCTGTGATGTGGTCCAAGGCTTTCACTTCGGCAGACCCGCTCCGTTTTATGAGGCCTGTCTCAACGCCGTTAGCGCGGAGGCCGACTTCGGGCTCAAGCCACTGCTATGGAAATCAAAACCGTCTATTAGCGATACGGGCCACTTCTCAGATGAGATTGCGGCGAAGCTGCGTGCGACGAAAGCTGTAGACTAGAGCGTCTCTTTTTAGGCTTCGTTATGGCGCCTTATGCGCGGTTGGTTCTTTAAAATTTGAGCTAAATCTTCAGCCAATCGACGTAAATTTTTAATTTGCACTTGCTACTTGGCAGCGATGACTTTGAGCAAGTAGGAGATTGTGCCAGCATGCAGACGTTGCTTCTGTTCCTTCGTAATGAAGATGGCACGACCGCTATTGAGTATGGCATGATCGCTGCAGGCCTTAGCGTTGCGGTGGTGTTATCGGTCAACCAACTCGGCGTAGACCTCAATGAGTTTTTCTTTGAACGCATTCCTGAAGCGCTTGCTGAAGTAACCGGTGATGGACCGGAAGGCTGATTGGCCTGGCCTGATATCGCCGCCGTTTGGGGGCAGGATCAAAGCCCGTCTCGGTGAGTTCCGCTCTGCCCCCATTGGGAAGTTTGCGCATGACAGATGCCCAGCGCTGTTATACGACCAACGTCTTAGTTAGTTCGCTACACGACCAGATGGCTGTTTCCCTCTGACATCGCGAACGGCGTTGTAAGGTAAGGTGCGATGGTAGAACGCGTGTTGGTCCCCGACGACGGCCTTGTGACGTCGCCTACGCCAACGGCGGTCAGTGATCAAATCCAAACCGGCCCTACCAGCAACGGTGTGTTGCCACGCCGAAACTCGGTTTATCAAGCTGAGCACCGGCATGGCTCTGTGTTTCGCTCCTTTTTGTCTAGGACGCTGGACCTTTTGGTTCCGCCGACATGTCCTGTTTGTCAAACAGTGGTTCAGAACGATGGGGGCCTTTGTGCAACGTGCTGGCGTGATTTGCACTGGATAGAAGAGCCTGTATGCAATCGGCTGGGATCACCGCTGGCCTATGATTTGGGGCCTGGCGCGGTGTCCGCCGAGGCGCTCGCCAACCCACCTGAGTTTAATCGACTTCGCGCGGCGTGCACGTATGATGGTGTTGCGCCTCGCTTGGTGCATGCACTCAAACATGGTCGACAGCGCCATTTGGCGGATTCTCTGGGTGCGATGATGGCCCGTGCCGGCCGTGTTCTCTTGGAAGATAAACACGCCGTTCTTGTGCCGGTGCCACTCCACCCGATGCGTCAGATGCAGCGCCGGTACAATCAGTCTGCGTTGTTGGCGCGTGCTGTGGGCGATCTTACAGGCATTGAGGTGGTTTATGACGCTGTGAAGCGCGTTAAACGAACACGGGATCAAAAAGCGCTTTCGCGTGGTGATCGCATGCGCAATATGGAGAGCGCTTTCAAGATCACCGATAAGGGGCGGGCACTTCTGGCAGATCGCGCTGTGGTCTTGGTCGATGATGTGCACACCACCGGTGCAACACTCAACGCTCTTTCTGAGACCATCCGATCCTTGCCGGGTGCTGTAAGGGCGCGGGATGTTGATGCGTTGGTCTTCTCCACAACCATTGTGTTGCCAGCCGGTGCGTCCATATAACACGTTTGAAATGTCCCGATGGGGGCACCATAGGCATGTTTTGGAGCTACGATATGGCTGCTGTTACGATCTACACCCGTGCTATGTGCGGCTATTGTTCTCGCGCGAAGTATCTTTTTGAAAAAAAAGGTGTCGCTTTTGTTGAGCACGACGCCACCATGAAGCCTAAAGTAAAGGCGGAGATGGTCGCAAAGTCTGGCGGGGCGACCACGTTTCCGCAGATATTCATTGGCGAAAAACATGTCGGTGGGTGCGACGATCTGTTCGTTCTGGAGCGGGCTGGTAAACTTGACGCGATGTTGGCGGCATAAAAGGCTGTGAGTATGGCAAATGCAGTGACCATCGGTCTTGTTCAAATGCGCTCCAGTCGTTCTGTCAGCGCGAACGTGGATGATGCATGTGGGTTGATCCAAGACGCAGCATCGCAGGGCGCCACCTATATTCAGACGCCGGAGATGACCACGCTCATCGAACGGGATCGTGGTGCAATTGTAGAGGAAGTAACGGCGGCAAGCGTTGATGCGGCAAAGCAGGAGTTTGCCGCGCTGGCTGCCGATCTCGGTGTGACGTTGCATATAGGCTCAATGGCCGTGCCCGTTAGCGATGGTCGGTTTGCCAACCGAGCCCAGTTATTTGGACCCGATGGCGCGTTGGTTACGACCTATGACAAAATTCACATGTTCGACGTGGACCTTGCAGGTGGCGAAAGTTGGCGCGAAAGCGCCATTTATGCACCCGGTGAGCGGTGTGTCGTGGTGGAGGTGTCAAGTGGGACCGCAGGTGGAACTGAGAGCTTCAAGCTAGGGCTTGGCGTCTGTTATGATCTGCGTTTTGCAGATCTGTTCCGCGCCCAGGCACAGGCTGGCGCGCATCTTTTAACCGTTCCAGCGGCCTTCACGCGTCAGACAGGAGAAGCGCATTGGCATACGCTTTTGAGGGCGCGGGCTATAGAGACGGGCAGTTTTGTCGCCGCTGCGGCACAAGGCGGTGTTCATGAAGACGAGCGTGAGACCTATGGCCATTCTATTGTGGTTGATCCATGGGGCTGCGTTGTAGCTGAAAAAGCTGACGACGAACCAGGCATCCTGGTGGCCGACCTTGACCTTGGCGCTGTTGCTGACGCGCGAGAAAAGATCCCGGCGTTGAAGCATGACCGCCCGATCGTTCTAGATGAGGTTGGTGTTGCATCCGATGTTGCTTCCAATGCCGCTCGGGCTGTTGCATGATCTCTTACAATCTGAAGTGCAAAAACGGCCATGCTTTTGATGGTTGGTTTCGCGGCAGTGCTGATTTCGACCGTCAGGTCGAAACAAACATGCTGGAATGTCCCGTGTGCGGTGACACTACGATCGTCAAGGCGTTGATGGCGCCGAACGTCTCCACAACACGCGATAAGGCGAAGGCGGCCAGTGAAGTGCATCAGGCTATGATGGTGGCCAACGCCACTGCAGAAGCCCAGAAGGCTGCGGATGCAAGCGGTGCGGAGGCAGGAGCAGGCTCGGAGCCTGCATCCTCTGAGCCTGCTCCTGCAAAGTCTGTCCCTGAAACGCCCTCCGTCCCTCTGGCCGCCATGCCATCCCTCAAAGACGCTCCACCCCCTGTGAAGGCTTATGTGGACGCTGTGCGTAAACTACGCGCTCACGTGGAAAAAACAGCAGAAGATGTTGGGGCTAAGTTTGTCGATGAGGCGCGCAAAATGCACCATGGTGAAGCGGACGAGCGCCCTATTCGTGGCCATGCGACTGTTGAGGAGGCTGCTGAGCTTGGCGAAGAAGGTATTGAGGTCTTCGCTATTCCGGTCCTTCCCGAAGAGCAGAACTGAGGCTTCTTATCCAGTCGCTCTTAACGCTCTGGCCTATATTGGCTTTGGATTTTACTTCGGCCGCGAAGCCAGCACCATGTAATTGACGTCCAAATCCCCTGGAATGGGTTTCCATGCATCCTCCAGCGGATTGAACGTCACGCCCATTTTGTCGATGATGGACATGCCTGCTGGCGTGAGCGCGGCTTCGATCTCTTCTGGCTTGACGAGCTTTTCAAACTGATGGGTTCCCACAGGTAACCAGCGCAGAACCCGTTCTGCTCCGATGATTGCCATGAAGAAGGCTTTGGCTGTGCGATTGATGGTCGCTACGACCATAAGGCCGCCGGGCCGCACCATGGCGGCGCAGTCGCTCAAGAAGCTCTGTGGATCAGCGACATGTTCGACAACTTCCATGTTGAGAACCACGTCGAACGTCTCGCCATCGGCCAGCAGCGCTTCAGCTGTGGTTGCCCGGTAGTCGATGGCAAGCTCTTGCTCATCTGCATGGACACTGGCGGTCTTGATGTTCTTGTCTGACGCGTCGACCCCAACGATGTCTGCCCCAAGGCGTGCCATCGGCTCGGTCAGAAGGCCGCCACCGCAGCCAATGTCGAGCATGCGCAGACCCTTGAAGGGCGTGAGCCCCGTATCCTCAATCCCGAAGTGTTCACAAACTTTCTCACGAATGTAGCTGAGGCGCACAGGATTGAACTTGTGCAAAACCCCGAACTTACCCTTCGGGTCCCACCATTCTGCGGCAAGAGCGGAGAAGCGCTCGACTTCTGCCGGGTCAATGGATGGTTTCGACGAAGCGCTTGTGGATGCGCCCGTTGAATTGTCTTTCACGTCAGTCATGCGCGTTCAGTGCCATAGGCCAGACGCGAAGAAAAGCCGTGCAAGGGACGCGCGCGGAACATGATACTCTGAAACGCTTTGATGTCGACTTAGCCTAACCCAGTGAAGACAGAACCATGATCATGATAATCGTGTACACCATCACGCCCGCGATGCCGATTGCCAACTGACTGTTGCGGCTTATTGTTGCCTTGGCCGCCTCGCCTGTTTTGTAGATTAAATCGGGCCAAGAGTAAGACACGAAATCGCCCTGGGTCATAACTGCGAGTAACTTGTTATCCTCATCGACGATGGGAAGGCGGCGAAACCGTTCGTTCGACATGATGCGCAGCCAATCACGAAAATCATCGTCCTCGCGTGCCGCACGTGGATTTTCTGTCATTATGTCTTTGAGATAGGTGGTTTTTGAATCAAGGCCGCCGTTGACCAGCTTCTTCAAGATGTCGCGCTCAGTCACAACGCCCTGAAGACGTTGGTCCGCATCCACGACCATGACTGAACCATAGTTGAGGGCGGCCATCTGAGCGACAGCATCCGCGACCGTCGTGTCCTGGGCGAAACTCAGTGGTTTTGGCTTGGATGTAAATTCTGGACGATCCGCGATACGCATGGCCACGCTCCCTCTGTCTTGCAGCCAGTCAGATCGCAGTCGCACTGCACCTGACCTTTTGATGCATTACGTCGGTTCACGCTGTTTAGATGTGTCAGTCTGGGGCACCCTTTAGGGGGCTTGCATAAACAAAAGCGCGCCCGGTTGGGGCGCGCTGTCTGCTTGGTCCAGCGTGTTTGTTTGAGGATAGCTAAGCAGCGGACACCTGATCGAGGAAGGTGTCAATTTCTTTGCGCAGAAGATCGGCTTTACCGGCAACGTCCTCAGCGGCTTCGCGTACCTCGCCTGCGGACTTGGATGTGTCGCCAGCTGCGGTTTGGACCACGGACACGTTTTCGGCGACGTCCGTCGTGCTCTGAACCACTTCCATCACCGAGTTAGAGATTTCGCCAGTGGCTGCCCCCTGCTGTTGTGTCGCGTCAGCGATCACATCAATGGTTTGGTTGATGCTCTCGATAACATCGCCGATGTCTTTGATGGCGCCGACGGTCTCCCCGGTCGCATTCTGGATCGAGCCGATCTGATCGGAGATTTCTTCGGTTGCCTTGGCGGTCTGTGAGGCGAGCGTTTTCACTTCACTTGCAACCACGGCAAAGCCTTTTCCAGCTTCACCAGCACGGGCTGCTTCGATGGTGGCGTTGAGGGCTAGCAGGTTGGTTTGCTCGGCAATGTCGGAAATGAGTTTGACGACATCCCCGATTTTCTGAGCTGCCATCGACAAGCTTTCCACTTTTTCGTTCGTGGACTGCACGCTCCGGGTCGCTTGACCAACGGTTCTATTGGTCTCGTCCACCTGACGTGAAATCTCGTTGATGGATGCGCTTAGCTGTTCGGTGGCGCTTGCGACGGTCTGCACATTGTCTGTGGCAGCTTGCGCCGATGAGGATGCTGTGGCGGCCCGCTTGGCTGTATCGTCGGCGACCGTCGACACCCCGCTCGCCACGCCTTCCATCTTCCCAACCGTATCGGTGACGCCGCCCAGTACTTTGGAGACTGACTGGCGGAAGTTGCCGATCATGGTTTCAACACGCTCTTGGCGCTGACGCTGTTCTGCAGAATTGTTGTCAACTCTAGCTGCCATCTCCGCCTGCTTGATTGCGTTTTCCTTGAACACTTCAACGGCCTTGGCCATCGCTCCCAATTCGTGTCCTTCGTTGCGTGCTGGCACGGCGATCGACGTGTCACCATCTGCCAGTTCTTGCATAGAGACTGTCAGATCGCGCACTGGACGTGAAATGCTCCGACCGATCAACCAAGCCAGACCACCGCCTATGATGAGGACAAGACCTCCTAGAATAGCGAGGTTGATCAGCTTGCTCATCAGCTCGGCCTGAAGATCATCGGTGTAGAGGCCGGTGCCAATCACCCATTCCCAAGGCCCGAAGCCCGCAGCGTAGCTGAGCTTGTGGATAGGCACGTCTTCACCTGCACGTGGCCAGTGATACTCCACAAAGTCGGCTCCGCCTGACGACTGCGCTGCAGCGGAAAGCTCACGGAAAAGGTAGACGCCATTGGGGTCCTGAAGGTCCCAAAGGTTCTCATTATCCAAATCGGGCCGAACGGCGTGCATGAGCATCGTGCCCGTGTAGTTGAAGATGAAGAAGTACTCGACTTCACGGTAGCGAACGTCCCTGATGATATTGAGGGCATTGGCTTGAGCTTCTTCCATGGAAATCTCGCCAGAAAGCGCGCGAGCATGCTGTGCGGCGACCTGCGATCGGGCAGCATCCACGATGCTAATCAATTCTGCACTACGTTGCTCCGTCAAAATCTGGCTGGACGAATACAGAGAGGAGGCAGAAAGAGCGAGGATACCGATGCTAAAGGCGATGGAAAGAGTGACAAGGCGCATTCCGATGGAAAGTCTGCTCATAAAGGGACCTCAAACAGATAAGGGTGTGGTTCGGCGCACCGAAGCGGTCTCGCATGACCTCTTGGGAGGTACGCTGTACTAGATGAGCTAACGTTTACGTAGCTACCCTTAAAATACTGTAACTGCTTACATAACTTACGGAAACTTGAGTTGGGTGCCATTTGGGCACTCACTAGGTGGAACGGATGATGGACTTGAACCAGCTTTGCCGGTAACACCCTCGCGCTTTTCATGGAGGGCTAAGGAGAGCTCAGCAGGCGTGCTCCTTCCCCGGTCCTAACTCCCAGTCCCAAGAGGCTCGACACTGGCATGGCCAGATTGGTTCTTAAATTTGGCGGCACGTCGGTGGCCGATCTTGAACGCATCGCGACTGTGGCACGCCATGTGAAGCGTGAGTTCGATGCTGGGCACGAGGTCGCTGTGGTTGTCTCGGCTATGTCGGGTAAGACCAATGAGTTGGTTGGCTGGGTGCAGTCAATTCCAAGCGCTGTTGGTGCCAATGCACCCATCTACGATGCCCGTGAATACGATGCAGTTGTGGCGTCAGGCGAACAGGTGACGTCCGGGCTTCTGGCGCTTGCCTTGCAGGCGATGGGCGTCGATGCGCGGTCCTGGCAGGGCTGGCAGATTCCCTTGAAGACCGATGGCGCTCATGGCGCTGCGCGCATTGATGCGATTGAGGCTGACACGCTCATCGGGCGGATGAGCGGTGCTGAGACGGGCTCGCGTCAGGTCGCCGTGATCGCTGGCTTTCAGGGTATCTCGCCGGACGACCGTATCGCGACGCTCGGGCGTGGTGGGTCCGACACATCTGCTGTTGCCATTGCTGCCGCAGTGGGCGCAGACCGTTGTGACATCTACACCGATGTAGACGGCGTCTATACGACCGATCCGCGCGTTGCCTCTAAGGCCAAACGCATGGAACGCATCGCGTTTGAGGAGATGCTGGAGATGGCATCGCTTGGTGCCAAGGTGCTGCAGGTGCGCTCGGTGGAACTTGCCATGGTGCATGGTGTGCCGGTGTTCGTGCGCTCCTCCTTCGATGACCCTGACGCACCAGAACTCCAAACCGACAGCCCCGTGGGCACGTTGATATGCGACGAGGATGAAATCATGGAACAACAGGTCGTCACCGGCATCGCTTTCTCACGGGATGAAGCTCAGATCTCACTGCGCCGTGTCAAAGATCGACCGGGTGTTGCTGCCAGCGTGTTCGGGCCGCTCGCAGAAGCCGGCATCAATGTCGATATGATCGTGCAAATCATATCGGCCGATGGGGCGACGACGGACATCACATTTACCTTGCCTGAAACCGACTACGACAAGGCGGTCACAATCCTTGAAGACCCAGACAACGGCGTTGAGTTTGATGCGCTAAACGCGTCGAAAGATGTGGTGAAAGTTTCCGTCATTGGTATCGGCATGCGCAGTCATGCAGGCGTTGCGGCTTCGGCGTTCAAGGCGCTGTCTGATCGCGGGATCAACATCCGCGCTATCACGACGTCGGAAATTAAGATCTCGGTGTTGATTGATGCGGCTTACACCGAGCTTGCCGTTCGCACGCTGCATTCGTTATACGGATTAGATGCGGCATAACCGTATCGCCGTCCGTCGGCCTTCGCGCGAGCATCCAAACTCGTAAGCGAAACGCCGTCTGATACCAGAGGTCACCATGCCCACGCGCAGTTCAATGGCGGGGCCGCGTGTCCTGTTGCGGCGTCTGCGCGAGGTGATGGCCGAGCGCATCAGCGGGCAGGAGCGGCTCAACAAAATTACCGTACTTATCGCGGCCAACATGGTCGCCGAAGTGTGCTCGATCTATCTCCTGCGCGCGGATGGCGTGTTGGAGCTTTCGGCAACTGAGGGTCTCAACAAGGATGCGGTTCACCGTACGGGCCTGAAGGTTGGTGAAGGTCTCGTCGGTGTGATTGCCGCGAGCGCTGAAGCACTCAACCTTGCCGACGCACAAAAGCACCCAAGCTTCGCGTACCTGCCGGAGACGGGCGAGGAAGACTATCAATCGTTCCTGGGTGTGCCGGTGTTGCGCGTTGGACGTGTGATGGGCGTCCTCACCGTGCAGAACCAGGCGCGGCGCAGCTACTCCGAAGAAGAAGTCGAAGCGCTTCAAACGGTTGCCATGGTGATCGCGGAGATGATCGCGGCCGGCGAGTTAACCGGGGTGGCGCCTGCGGGGCTTGATCTTGAAGCAACGCGTCAGCTGCACCTAGAAGGCACGGGCTTTGCTGATGGGGTTGGCCTCGGCCACGTCGTGCTTCACGAACCTCGGCTCATTGTCACTGAGATGATAGCTGAGAACATAGACAATGAGATTGATCGCTTGGACCAGGCGATTGCGAGGCTGCGGCTCTCCATCGATTCCATCGTGGAGTCAGGCGACGTCTCGCACCATGGCGAGCACCGGGACATTCTTGAGGCCTACCGTATGTTCGCTTATGATCGCGGCTGGGTTCGACGGATGCGCGAGGCGATTGAATCTGGCCTGACCGCTGAGGCAGCTGTGGAGCGGGTGCAGTCTGACACCCGCGCCAAGCTGATGCGCCAAAAAGATCCGTTGATCCGCGAGCGCCTCAACGATTTCGATGATCTGGCCCACCGGCTCTTCCGGCAGCTTTCCGGTGAGCATGCCATCCACCCAACCGACATCCCAGATGATGCGGTGATCGTTGCCCGCATGATGGGGGCGGCCGAACTTCTGGACTATGATCGCTCCAAGCTGCGTGGTCTGGTGATTGAGGAGGGCGGGGCGACAAGCCACATCGCCGTTGTAGCGCGGGCCATGGGCGTGCCCGTCGTGGGTCGGGTGGCCGGTGTCGTTGCCCTGGTTGATGATGGCGACCCGATCATTCTCGATGGTGATGATGGCGCAGTCTATGTGCGTCCGCCGCCGGATGTGGAGCGTGCCTACGCGGAGAAGGTCAAGTTTCGCGCCCGGCGACAGGCGCAGTATCGCGCGTTGAAGGACAGGCCTGTTGTCACAGCATGTGGCGTACCGATCACATTGCAGCACAATGCTGGCCTTCTTATTGATATGCCAAGTTTGGAAGAAACTGGTGCGGACGGGATCGGGCTTTTTCGCACTGAGCTTCAGTTCATGGTGGCGCGGTCGCTCCCACGCACACGCGAGCAACAGACGCTTTATGCGAGGGTTCTTGATGCTGCCGGTGATCGCCCCGTCACCTTCCGAACGCTTGATATCGGTGGCGACAAGGTGCTGCCGTATATGCGGACCTTCTCCGAGGAGAACCCAGCGCTCGGGTGGCGCGCTGTGCGTCTTGGTCTGGACCGTCCTGGGCTCATGCGGTTGCAAATCCGCGCGCTCTTGATGGCAGGTGCCGGGCGGGCTTTACGCATCATGTTTCCGATGGTCACAGAGGCCAGCGAGCTTGACGAGGCCAAGGCAGTGGTCGGGCGCGAGTTGTCGCATCTTGCAAAGCATGGGCATGCAACGCCCAAGAGCCTTGCGATTGGATCGATGATTGAGGTGCCTTCGCTCATCTTTCAGCTCGACGCCATTATGAGCCGCTGTGATTTTGTCTCAGTCGGCTCCAACGATCTTTTTCAGTTTATAACGGCTACCGACCGGGGGAACCCGAGGCTCTCTGGACGTTTTGACATTCTCTCTGCCAGCTTCCTGCGGCCTCTCAAAGCCATCGCTGATGCGGCGGCGCGCAATGATTGCGATGTTACGGTCTGCGGCGAGATGGCGGGACGTCCGGTGGAAGCGCTGGCGCTTTTGGGCTTAGGCTTCCGCAAGCTCTCCATGTCACCGGCCTCTGTCGGTCCAGTGAAAGCTGCAATCCTTGATACGCCGTTGGACCCCTTGAAAGACCAAGTTGATGCGCTTCTTGCCGATGCAGCGCGCACCGAGCCCTTGCGGGAACCACTTGTTGCCTTTGCCCGCGAGCACGGCATACCCCTTTGATAGGCATCTGATTGATCTGATGATTTCGCAGCAAAAAATTGACGCTCTCATAGCGCGTTTTGAGTCCATCTCTGCACGTCTGGCCTCCGGGGCTGAGGAGGGCGATTCATTCGTGCAACTCTCACGCGACTATGCTGAGCTTGAACCTGTCGCTGAACAGGCTATGAGCCTGCAGAAAACTCAGGACGAGCTAGATGCCGCGCGCGAGATGGTGGCCGATCCTGATCTTGATGATGAAATGAAGGCGCTTGCTGAGGCTGAGGTCGCGGACTTGGAGGCACAGATTGAGACGCTGCAAGGCGAGCTTCAAGTCGCGTTGTTGCCCAAGGACAAGGCCGATGCGGGCGGGATCATCCTGGAAGTGCGTGCCGGTACGGGCGGTGATGAGGCTGCGCTATTCGCCGGCGACCTCTTCCGCATGTATCAGCGTTACGCGCAGACCAAGGGCTTCAAGCTTGACCTTCTTTCCTCATCGGAAGGCGAGGTGGGCGGCTTCAAAGAGGTGATTGCTGAGATCAGGGGTCAGGGCGTCTATGGTCTTTTGAAGTTTGAGTCTGGTGTACACCGGGTCCAACGCGTGCCGGAGACTGAATCCGGCGGACGCATCCATACCTCTGCGGCCACCGTAGCTGTGCTTCCGGAAGCGAAGGACATCGACATCGAGGTGCGTAACGAGGACATTCGTATCGATACGATGCGGGCGTCTGGCGCTGGCGGTCAGCATGTGAACACGACAGACTCTGCTGTGCGGATCACGCATATGCCGACGGGGATTGTTGTAACACAGAGTGAGAAGTCGCAGCACCAAAACCGCGCCCGCGCGATGGAGATACTCAAGGCACGCCTCTATGACGCCGAACGTCAAAAAGCTGCCGCTGAGCGGGCCGATGCGCGCAAAGGACAGGTCGGTTCCGGTGATCGCTCTGAGCGCATTCGCACCTATAACTTCCCGCAAGGCCGTGTGACGGATCACCGGATCGGGTTAACCTTGTATGCGCTCGATCAAATTCTAACAGGCGATGGACTTGATCAGGTGGTGGAGCCGCTTCTCGCGGCCCATCAAATGGAGCTTTTGGCGGAGAACGAAGCCGCGTGACGCGCCTTGTTGGCGATGCGGTTCGTGAGATTGCTGCCCGTATAGCTTCACGCCCCTATGCTCATGGGCAACGCGAAGCGCGTGCGCTCGTCGCGCACGTCACGGGGCTGGACGCGGCGGCGCAAGCGGCGGAAGCAAGCAGAGCTCTTCAGCCAGAGGAGTGGGAAACGCTCGACGCACTCTGCCAGCGCCGTGAGGTGGGCGAGCCGCTGGCCCGCCTTCGTGGAACGGCACCCTTTTGGGACTTCGATGTCGGGCTGAATGACGCAACGCTTATCCCTCGGGATGACACCGGCGTGTTGGTCGAGAGCGCGCTAGAACGCATACCGTGCGATGGGGAAGTGTCTGTTGCTGATCTTGGAACGGGAACCGGGATCATTCTCCTTGCGTTGGCCCGTGAGCGCGCCCAGCTTCGCGGTCTCGGCGTGGACGTCGCACCAGACGCGGTTGAAAAGGCGCGCGCCAACGCAGCTGCACTTGACCTTTCTGACAGGCTTACCTTTCGGGTTGGGAACTGGCTTGAAGGTGTAGACCAACGTTTTGACCTTATTGTCTCCAATCCACCTTACATCCGTACCAGTGATCTTGAACGGTTGGAGCTTGAGGTACGTGAGCATGATCCGCGCCTTGCTTTGGACGCTGGCAGTGATGGTCTCGACGCCTACCGACAGCTCTTGCCGCAAGCCGCAAAGCGCATCCGGCAGGGCGGTTGTGTACTGGTAGAGATTGGGTTCGATCAGGCTACGGACGTGACAGACATCGCTTGCCGATCTGGTCTCAATCAGGAACGGATTGTACCAGATATGGCAGGGCGCGACCGGGTTGTTGTCTTTCGACCCCATTGACGGGTCGCCCTCACCAGTTCGTAATCAGTTTGATAGGGCATGCAGGCAAATAAGACTTGGAAATGAGGCTAAGAGCCGCTACGTTTATTCGTGCTACCTGAAGCCCCGACGCGGACCGATAGACGTCAAGCACTTTGAGGCAGGAACCGGTTGCCGGCCAGTGGGCAGAGCTTAGCACATATATCAAACAAGGCTGTGAAAGCTTGGCTGTACATTTTTGAGCGTACAGCGATCTGCGTTAGAGCGCCACTGACACAGTCAAAGAGGAAGATCGAACGCTTTGTGCGTCGGTCCAAAATGTTAAGGAATTTTCCAGAGCTGTCCCCAAGGTTGGGTGTTCGCGCACTGCGGGTTTTCGGGGCTGGCTGGCGAACTTAGCTTTCAAGATCAGCTACGTATGATGTGCAGCCTCAGCACGTCCTTTGAACAGACGAGATTAAAATATTGGCAATGAGACCAGGTCAATCGAACAAGCGCTCGCGCGGTCGCGGACGCAAGGGACCAAGCCCCCTTTCGCGCAGCCACGAATCAAATGGGCCAGACGTAAAAATCCGCGGTACCGCGCAGCACATCGCTGACAAATATATCAACCTTGCGCGCGATGCGCAGTCATCCGGCGACACGGTCTTGTCTGAGGCCTATTTCCAGCATGCCGAACACTATTATCGGATCGTCGCCGCTGCGCAGCAGCAGATGAACCAGCCGGTCAGCGTCAAACGCGCTGATGATCCCCTAGATGCTGATGAAGGCGATGAGCGCGAAGGCTTCGATCCATCTGATCCCAGCGCGCCACAACCGGAGATGCAATCTGGAGCCAATGGAGCAGACCATTCGCGTGAGGGGGGTGATGGTGAAGAGAGTGACCGTCGACCACGTCGTGGACGGGGTCGCTCCAGGCGACCACGCGGGGATGATCCGCGGCGCTCTATGCGCGATGATGAGGGCGGTGACCGGTCGCCTGACGCGCGTGAGGCTGGGGCTGAGAACGGTCATGATGCGGTTTCAAACCGAATCGCTGACGATGCGGCTCTTGCGCCTTCCAAGCATGATGATACCGCCGACAGCGAGCCCCGCACTCCGCGTCGCCGAAAGGCTGCCGTGGCTGTGTCTGATCGCTTTGCCGAAGATGGGTCCGGTGACGGACCCGCCCCTAAGGCTGAGAAGCCGCAGCCGGTGAGCTTTGGCGATGAGGTTCCAACTGTTCAGGCAGCCCCAGACGACAGCTGAGCTGACATTGTTGTGGTGATAGCACCGCGCGTCTGACGTACGGGGTTTCATTGCGTCCAGTCTGCCGGACTTGAATGGAGTGCTTGCGCGCCGCGTTCCCACTTCATCCCGACCTCATTGAGGGACGCCGGCGCTCGCACGCGCCTTGCGTTACCCCAATGAGTAGCTTCTATTGTCTTGCTGAAATCCGAGTTTTGAAGTTCAAAGGCTTTGCCAGTGATCTTTTTGGTTCGTGATTGCGCAAGCACCAAAGCGAGGCGAGACGCTGATCGACTTGAACAACTATCGTTTCCTCTTGCCCCACGAGGCTCGCCAGTCCGATGCAGGCTGAAGCGATCGATGCCGTTGCAAGGCCTGTTACATCAAAGAAGGATGGAAGCCGTTCAGTGCCTACGACTGAAACTGAGGTTTCCTTGGAGACGGACCTGTCCAGCATAGCAGCGTTGAACTGATCCAAGAATGCATCATGAAACAACATGTGCGCGGCCCCTACAGCGTGTCGCCCTAGTCAAGCTGGGGTCATGCGAGGTAGGTGCACCCACAGACGCAAGGAAGGCAATGAAACTAAGGTTGCCTTGTCTTCACCTCGTCGCCAACGGCGACGCTGCCGGCCTTTGTGACCACGGCATAAAGCCCAAGGCTGCGCTTATCGCGTAAGCCCTTCAGCACACGCATCAGGTCTTGATCCACCTTTGATGTATCAGGGTTCACATCGATAGCGCGGCAGCGATTAATAGGCTCTTCCACCCGCACGTGTAGCGTGCCGATTTCTAGTGTCTGGCCGACAAGGTCTTCTTCCTCGAAGGCTGGGATGCCCTCGACCAGCATGTTACCGCGCAGGCGCCTTGGATCCAGTGTCGTGCCTACCGCTTCGCTGACCTTGTCAATGGAGGCTTGGTTCTGGATAGAGATCCAGTTTTGCGGCACATCGGTGAAGCCGTGGCCGGTATCTCGCCTTGACGGTGCGCACAGTTTAAGCGGCCCACGAAGGCGGCCTTCCACTAACTCTGATGCAAGCTCTTCTAAAGCGGTGGGGTCAGTTGGATCGACGGTCAGAGTGCGCCCGTCAAGCGCGCTGATCAGAATATGGCCAGAACTCTCATCGTAGCGCGCTGTCATCCGCCCGGTGGTTGGCTGGTTGACCATACAGATGAATCGCGCCTTGGGCACATGCTCTGGTGCATCCGGATCGAAGCAAGAATCCCCGTGCTCAATGGCGAACGCGCGATCAAACGGGAAAAGTCCGCCTTCTCTTACATCGACCCTATCGAGGCTCTCACCGCCTAGCCCTTTCACCGGCCAGCGCCAAAGATTGGTGATGGTGGCAGCAATGCTCATGCATCGTCCTCGGCGTCGTCAGGCGGGGCAACAGTGTAGTTGAGCCCCAAGCGTCCACCGTCGGCGTAGATTGTTTGCCCTGTCACGTAGCTTGATTGATCGCTGGCTAGAAAGGCGGCGATTGAGGCCACTTCCGACGGTTCGCCGATACGGCTAAGCGGTGTGCGGGAGAGCAACTTAGCTTTCGCGCCTTCATCCTGGTTCACCGCCTCCAAGAGCCTGGTCATGATAGACCCTGGCCCAATCGCGTTGACGCGAATGCCGTGGGGCGCAAGCGAAAGCGCCATGGCTTTGGTTAGCTGCCGGATAGCTCCTTTGGAGGCGACGTAGGGGATCTGGTCGGGAATCGCCACCTCGGCGTTGATGCTCGACATTGTGATGATTGATCCCGGCTTCTCGCCCGCCTCGACACGTTCCACCAAGTGTCTGGCGACCGTTTGGCAGGTCAGGAAAATACCTTTGAGATTGGTTGCGATGACCCGGTCAAAGTCAACTTCATCGACCTCAAGAAAGTTAGCGGCGTGGACGATGCCAGCGTTGGCGACGAGCACATCAACATCGCCAAAAGCTTCCAAGCTTTTTGCCAGGAGATTGCGAACGTCCAGACGGTCAGAGACATCGCAATGGACATAGACAGCGTCTCCGATCCGTGTGAGCCGGTCTACTGCTTCTTGTCCGGCTGTGTCGTCCACATCAGCGAGGATCACTTTCATGCCCTCTTCGATGAAGCGCTCAGCGACGGCATAGCCGATGCCTTTTGCAGCCCCTGTCACAATCGCGGTCTTGCGTTCCAGCGCGAAGCTATCTGCCATGCACCCCATCCAGAATTGTTTCCGTGCCCCTCGCATGAGGGGTGGGGGGCCTCTACACGAGGACGAACGTGCTGAACAGCCGTCACGCCGTCCAATGTGTGATCATATAATGGGCGTTACGCAGCATATCCCTTCGTTTTCAGGGCGCCTTCGATCTCTTCCAGGATGGCAGGATCATCAATGGTGGCAGGCATCTTGTAGGGCTCGCTGTCCGCGATTTGGCGCATTGTGCCGCGCAGGATTTTCCCCGAGCGGGTTTTGGGCAGGCGGTCAACGATCATCACTGTCTTGAAGGCGGCGACCGGGCCGATCTGCTCGCGCACGCGGGCTATCAACTCTTTTTCCAATTGCTCGGGAGGTGTCTCCACGCCTGCTTTGATCACGACAAAACCCGCAGGTAACTGACCCTTCAATGCATCACCGACCCCTATAACGGCTGTTTCTGCGACGGCAGGGTGGCCTGAGAGAACTTCTTCCATGCCGCCCGTTGAGAGGCGGTGGCCGGCCACGTTGATGATGTCGTCCGTGCGCGCCATGATGAAGAGATAGCCGTCCTCATCGATGAGCCCAGCGTCCGCGGTTTTGTAGTAGCCGGGAAATTCTTCTAGATACGCTGCTTTGAAGCGCTCATCATTGTTCCAGAGGGTTGGAAAGCATCCTGGTGGCAAAGGCAATTTGACCACGATGTTGCCGAGCGTGCCCGCAGGCACTTGATGCCCGGCATCATCGAGCACCTGCACATCGTAGCCAGGCATTGCGACCGTTGGGGAGCCGTGTTTGATCGGTAGCATGCCAAGGCCGAGTGGATTGCCGGCGATGGTCCACCCGGTCTCGGTTTGCCACCAGTGATCGATGACGGGAACGCCCAGCTTCTCTTCTGCCCATTGCACCGTGTCCGGGTCTGCGCGTTCGCCAGCGAGGAACAGGGCTGACAGTGATGATATGTCGTAATCATCGATATACTTGGCGTCCGGATCTTCCTTCTTGATAGCACGAAACGCCGTTGGCGCGGTGAAAAGAACCCGCACCTTATACTCAGAAACAACACGCCAGAACGCGCCTGGATCTGGCGTACCGACCGGTTTGCCTTCGTAGAGGATCGTCGCGCATCCTGCCAAAAGTGGCGCGTAGACGATGTAGGAATGGCCAACGACCCAGCCGACATCGGATGCTGCCCAGAACACCTCACCCGGCTGCATGTTGTAGATCGCGCTCATCGTCCAGTTGAGGGCAACTGCGTGACCGCCATGATCGCGCATCACGCCTTTGGGGATGCCGGTGGTGCCTGAGGTATAGAGGATGTAGAGTGGATCCGTCGCCTGCATCGGTTCCGGAGTGCTGTCTAGACCGCGCGCGTTGGCATCGCTCATCGCTTCGTCATAGTCATGATCGCGACCGTCAGTCAGTTCGCAAGGGTGTTCCTTGCGCTGCTTGATGACGCACAAATCTGGTTTGTGGGTTGCAGCCTCAATCGCCCCGTCGAGGAGTGGTTTGTAGGCGACGACCCGGTTTGGTTCGATTCCACACGATGCAGAGATAATCGCCTTGGGACGTGCGTCATCGATACGGGTGGCAAGTTCCGCAGCGGCAAATCCGCCGAATACCACCGAGTGAACAGCGCCGATGCGCGCGCAGGCGAGCATTGCGATGATCGCTTCGGGGATCATGGGCATATAAACAATAACCCGGTCGCCTTTCAGAACGCCGAGGTTCTTTAAAACAGCGCCGAACGCGCTCACCTCATCGCGCAAGTCCTCGAAGCTATAGGTCTTCTTTGTCCCGGTGACCGGGCTGTCGTAGATAAGCGCGGCCTGGCCTCGGCGCCCATGCTCCACGTGCCGGTCGAGGCAGTTGTAGGCGGTGTTGCAGATCCCGCCAGGGAACCAGCGGCCATAGACACCGGCGCTCGGCTCGAACACCTTCTCAAAGGGTTCCATCCAATCCACGCCCTGCGCCGCTCGTGCCCAGAAGGCGAGCGGATCGGTTTCCCAGTCCTGGTAAACGTGCGCGTAGCTTCTGTTGCCCATGTGGCGTTTCCCTTGAGATATTTTTTGTTGTTGGTTTTTGGACTTATGTGCCTGAAGTCAGCGCCCCTCTTCAAGATGGGCGAAAGGCGAGTTTTCTGCGCGTCGGGGGCATCGTTCATGAGGCGTCGTTAAGAAGCTCCCGTCAAATGTAGAAAAGGCCGCCTTGAACCAATCAAGACGGCCTTTGAATGTCTCAGCGATGGTAGTTAGCCACCGCAACTAGTCACAATGCATGCGGGTTGCGGACGTTTGGGCCCTCGGCCCTCAGCTCGGCAAGCTACCGCTTGTTTGTTTACGCAAACGCTCAATCTCATCCTTCAAGTTCAGCTTTTGTTTTTTCAAAGTCATCAACTCCAAATCATCCTTGGATAGACGACGCTTCTCCCCATCAATTTTTGCATCAATGAACTGATGTCGCCGTTCCAACTCGGCGAGGTGAGATTCAACCGTCATACAAACCTCCTTTTATGTTGACGCGAACAAAGCGTGCCATAGCAAAAGGAGAGGGTCGAGCTTGACTTTTGCGTATTTTGCTAGCTGGGCAGGTAAGACGGCAAACAAAACCGGTTGCGGGATATGTCTCTCGGATTTTGCAGTGTCGCTTTAACGGCAACTAGGCGGAAAGCCGCCCTCTGACTCTGATCGAGTAATGTCCATATTTGGGTACACGACCAGACGAACAAGCCATGGTGTTCCCTAGAGTTTAGGTTTTGATCAAGGCACGCGTCTGCGCAGCTTAATGAGCGTTGATTGTTGTGATCTTCGATGGCCGAAGATCGTCGATAGAAAACGTTCCTCTTTCTACCGCTCAGCGAACGTCGAACCTCGCCGCTTTCAAGCCGCGCTTGAAACCAGGAAAGCCCCGATGAAGCTTGCACTCAAATAGCCATTTGATTTTTCAAATAAATGCTCGTCGAACTGTCCGTCTATAGTGTTTGACCAGAACAAGCGCTGTCTTGGGCAGACAGCGGAAAGGCTCATTTTCACTCGTTAAAACCAGCCAGCCGCTGTGGGCAGTAAGCTTTTTGGAAACACTCCAACCGCAAAACGCTGGCCAAGGTCGGCATATCGGGTTTTATCACCACTGTGGAAGCATTCGTTTTTCTCGCCTTTGCCATCGCAGCTCTGATCATCGTCGGGGCGCTGCTCGGCATCATTGCCTTTTTCAAGCAACGCAGTTTGCGCGACAGCAATGCTGCGCTTCAGCGCGCTGTTGCCGAGCTGACCGCCAAAGTGGAGACGCTTTACACGCAGCTTTCAACCGCAACCAAGAGCGTTGAAGAACCCTCACACGCTCTTGAAAGCGACGAGGTAGAGCCCGAAGAAACGGAGGATGCAACGCCCTCCGCCGCGACGCCTCCACCTCTACCGCCAATCTCCGCCACACCGCCAGAACCGCCAAAAGCGGAGCCATCCAAGCCCGAACGCAAGCTTGACACCGAAAGCACGATTGGCGGCAAGCTGACCATTTGGGTCGGCGGATTTACGCTTGCGCTCGGGGGGCTGTTTTTAGCGCTTTACGCCATCGAAAATGCCATCCTCGGTCCGACCGAACGCGTGCTGCTCGGCTTTGGGTTTGGAGCACTGCTCGCAGCAGGCGGCGAATGGGCGCGCCGCCGCCCGGGCATCTTCGCGCTACCTGGTTTTGAAAAAGCCAACATTCCCGCAACGCTCACCGCAGGCGGCATCTTCGCCATGTTTGGCGCAGTGTATGCGGCCCACGCGCTCTATGATCTTCTGGGTCCGGTGCTTGCTTTCATTGTGCTCGCCGCCCTGGCGCTGGCAACGCTGGCACTTGCACTGATCCATGGTCCAGGCCTTGCAGCCATTGGCTTGCTCTCAGCCAATGTCACGCCATTCCTGCTGAACACGACCTCTGACAGCATCTCTATCCTTGCCCTGTATGTGCTTGCCGTTTCGGTTGCCGCACTTGCTGTAGCGCGCTTGCGTGGCTGGCTGTGGTTGGCGCTTAGCGCCATTGGCGCGATGGTGCTGTTTGGCGGCGCGTTCGCCATCGAGGCCGGGCACGACCAGCCCTATGTGGTGGATGGATTCATCGCGGTCGCTTTTGGATTGGGCTTTGCCACCTTTGTGCTCGGCATTGGCCGCAAGGCCGCAGAGATGGCAACGCATCACACCCCAAAGCCAGACTGGCTCGCCACTGGTGTGCTTAGCCTTCTGGCGCTCCCCCTGCTGCTTACCTTTGATTGGCGCAAGGACATGCTGCTGGAAGTGCTGGAGATGGCGGTGCTGTTCGGCATTCCCTTGGCCATCGCCTACACCTATCCGGCGCTACGCTTCATCGTTGCGCTGCCCGCCGCTTTGGGTGTGGTGCGGTACCTCTCGCTTGATCTGCCCGCCCTGCGTGTCTCGCACAAAGTGCTGGAAGGCCCAAGCCTTGATGCCATTGAGCTGGCAGGCACGGTGCAGACCTTCGCTTTCATCGGCGTCATCGCGGCTACTGCCCTGATGCTCGCCGGGTTCTGGATCGCACTGCGCAGCCCGGCCCGAACGGTTGTCGCCGCCAGCACCACCATCAGCGCCATCGCGCTTTATCTGGTCGCCTATGTGCGCATTGAGCAGCTTGCCAGCTCGCAGATGTTTGCCCTGTTCGGTGCGGTTCTGGCGATGCTGCTCACCAGCCTTGCGCTACAACTCAATGCGCGCCTTGATGAAGAGGCACCGGGCCGTGATGGCACAGTCGCTGCTGGCCTCGTCGGCGCGATTGTTTCCCTAGCCTTCGCCGCCTCGGTTTGGCTGCAAGGTCCGGCGCTGACTATCGCGCTGGGGCTTATCCCACTGGCCACAACTTTGGTGTGGCAGCGCTTCCCACTCATAGCCCTGCGTGTCTTCGCTGTTCTGGCGCTGGTGCCTTACGCGCTGCGCATCGTGTGGGATCCGCTGATCGACCGGGCGAGCGTCGTGGAAGCGCCGGCTCTTATCAATGCGCTGCTCTGGGGCTATGGCATTCCGACACTCACCATCGCCGCCAGCGCCTATCTGCTGACACGGGCAAAAGACGACGTCTTCGCGCAAATCATGCAGGCAGCAGCGGTATTCTTCGCCGTGGCGACGGTCGTAGCGCTTTCCCTGCACGCCATCGATCCGACCTTCCGCTTCACCACCAACGAGCAAGCGCTGATGGGCACGGCAACGCTTGTACTGATCGGCGGCGCCTTCGCCCTTGCCCTCACCCGCATTGGCGCAACCCCGCGCTTTGCTAAGCTGCGTTTGGCGGCAGACATTCTGGGCATTGGCGGCATGCTTGTTGGTGCGGCCGGGTTGTTCGTCTTCTACAACCCGGTTCTAGGGCGCAGCTTGGACCCCGTTGAAGTCGGTCAAGGCCTCCTTTTCAACCGCCTTGCTTATGCCTATCTACTGCCGCTGATCCTGTTCGCCGCCGTCATCTGGCAGGGCTGGAACAGCAAGAGCCGATGGTACATCTGCACTGCGACCGTGTTCATGGCACTGCTCTGCTTTGCCTGGGTGAACCTTTCCATCCGCCAAACCTTTAACCGCAACATACTCACCAAGCTGCCGGTGGAGCAGACCGAGCTTTACACCTACTCGGTGGTTTGGTTGCTCATCGGTCTGGCGTTGCTTGGGGCAGGTATAATCCTGAGGAACCTAAAGCTGCGCGCTGCCTCAGGGTTAGTGATTGTGGCGGTGGTGCTCAAGGTGTTCCTGCTCGACCTAGCCGAACTCGAAGGTGTGCTGCGCGCCCTTTCCTTCATTGGGCTTGGGCTGGTTCTGATGGGCATTGGCTTTGTCTATCAGCGTGCCCTGCGCCGAACGCCAACACCCGCAGGTAAAGAGGGCTTTACAAAGAGGGAAGAGAACGGCAAACCGTCAGCGGATCAACGTGGAACCCCCTAAAAGAGCCTGTCTCTAGATCCGGATGAGTGGCCCCATTGGATGACTTTCCAAAAACCGCTACCCAGAACACCTGTGCCAAAAACGACCTTTTCGGCACATTTAATTAGCTCAACGCTCATTGAGCGCTTAAGCGTTCCAAAAGTCCCTGCCAAAACCTCTGAGGTGCTGAGATGTTTTTGGGAGCCTGAATACGGCCTCTCGAATCCGGTACAACAGGGCCCTTTTCTACCGGTTCTGCCGGATGATTTTCACATCAACGAGATCAAAGGTTTGGGTCAGTAGAAGTTGGCGGTCGAATGGACGTCACACGCTTTCTATGCCCGCAGAGCTCCGTAGCGGCCATTGAGCTTAGTGATCTCTACTTCCAAGTTGGGCTCGATGCTGCCGATTACGGTGCGATAGTCTGGGAATGGCAGCTACATGGCCCGGGTAGTGGCTTCGGACATTCACTCGGAACAGGCCAACTCGCACTTCGAGCCCCTTTGAGACCTTGGAGTTTTATAAGTTGCTTTGCGCGGTGCCGGTCCAAAGCGGACCTACAGGTGCAGCCAACTGGATGTCTGATCTCAGCAAAGCAGATATAGCCGAAATCTGAAACGGGGCACTAAGCCGGTG
>JBCCLK010000036.1:0-31361 GCA_039026935.1 Pseudomonadota bacterium | reverse complement strand
TTGGAAACGATCATGATTTGGTCATTGTGATCGACCGGAAACGAAGCAACGATGTTCCCGTTGCGCGGCGTCACCGCCATCGCTGTGATTCCTTTACCGCCGCGCCCCGACACCCGATACTCGAAACTTGAAGAGCGTTTGCCATAGCCGTTTTCAGAAACAGCGAGAATGAACTGCTCCGCCGCCGACATGGCAACATATTTGGCTTCATCAAGCTCAGCGCCATTGCTGGTGGCGTCTTCCTCATCGAGCGGTGTGTCATCCACTTCACCCTCTATGAGACGGCGACGCTTGATGTACTCGGAGCGCTCGGCGGGCGTTGCATCAAAGTGGCGCAGGATCGACATGCCGATCACTTCGTCGCCACTTGCCAGATTGATACCACGTACACCGGTCGAATCGCGCGACTGGAACACGCGCAAGTCGCCGACGGGGAAGCGTATAGCCTGACCCATCGCAGTGGTTAGAAGCAGGTCATCGTTCTCGGTGCAGACATCCACCGACAGGATGTTCATACCCTCATCAAGCTTCATGGCAATTTTGCCATTGCGGTTGATGCGCTGGAAGTCCGACAGCTTGTTACGGCGCACGGACCCGAAATTGGTGCAGAAGATCACATCGAGGTTGGCCCAGCTGTCCTCATCCTCCGGCAATGGGAGGATCGAGGTAATGCGCTCACCCTGGCTCAAAGGCAGAATGTTCACCAGCGCCTTGCCACGCGCTTGTGGCGCAGCTAGCGGCAAACGCCAGACCTTCTCGCGATATACCTGCCCCTGCGAGGAGAAGAACAGGACAGGCGTGTGCGTGTTGGCAACAAAGATCCGCGTGACGAAATCCTCATCACGGGTCGACATGCCAGAGCGACCTTTCCCGCCGCGACGCTGCGCTCGATAGGTCGAAAGTGGCACACGCTTGATGTACCCGGCATGGCTGACCGTCACGACCATTTCCTCGCGCTGGATTAGGTCTTCATCTTCAAAGTCTGCGTCGCTTTCGGTGATTTCAGTGCGCCGATCATTGGCGAACAACTCGCGCACCTCTGCAAGTTCATCCTTGATGATCTGCTGGATGCGCGCCCGGGAGCCAAGAATATCCAGATAGTCGCGGATCTCATCAGCGATCTTTTGCAGTTCCTCACCAATTTCATCACGGCCCAGCGCGGTAAGACGTTGAAGGCGCAAATCTAGGATCGCGCGTGCCTGGGTTTCTGACAGGGTGTAGGTGCCATCCTCTTCAACCTGGTGGCGTGGGTCAGCAATCAGTTCGATGAGCGGGCGAATGTCGCCCACCGGCCAGCGACGGCCCATCAACTCGGCGCGGGCCGTGGCCGGATCAGGCGCGGAACGGATGACACGGATGATCTCGTCAATGTTGGCGACCGCGATAGCAAGACCTGCCAAAACGTGCGCCCGGTCGCGCGCTTTGGCCAGGAGGAATTTCGTTCGCCGCGTGACCACTGTCTCGCGGAACGAGACAAACGCTGAAAGCATATCGATCAGCGTCATTTGCTCGGGCCGACCGCCATTGAGCGCGACCATGTTGGCGCCGAAGGTCGATTGCAGTGGTGAGAAGCGATAGAGTTGGTTGAGGACAATGTCGGCCACAGCATCACGCTTAAGCTCGATGACAACCCGGATGCCGTCGCGATCTGATTCATCGCGAATGTCGCCGATGCCTTCGATGCGTTTGTCGCGCACGAGGTCAGCGATTTTCTCGATCATCACAGACTTGTTCACCTGATAGGGAATCTCGGAGATGATCAGCGCTTCGCGGTCTTTACGAACTTCCTCTACTTCGACCCGTCCACGCATCACAATCGAGCCGCGACCCGTCGCATAAGCTTGGCGAATGCCGGTGCGCCCTAAGATAAGACCTCCCGTTGGGAAATCTGGCCCAGGCATGATCTCCAAAAGCCGGTCAAGATCGATCTCAGGGTCGTCGATCATGGCGGTGGCTGCGTCGATAACCTCGCCTAAATTGTGAGGTGGAATGTTGGTCGCCATGCCCACCGCGATACCGCCTGCACCATTGGTGTGGTGGTTGGGATACCGCGCCGGCATCAGTGTCGGTTCGGACTCGGTGTTGTCGTAGTTCTCCTGAAAATCGACTGTATCTTTGTCGAGATCCTCGGTCAGGAAGTGCGCCGGGCGCGCAAGCCTCACCTCGGTGTAGCGCATGGCAGCTGGTGGATCGCCATCGATGGACCCGAAATTGCCCTGCCCGTCGATGAGTTGTAACCGCATGGAGAATGGCTGCGCCATCCGCACCAGCGCATCATAGACCGACTGGTCACCATGCGGGTGGTACTTACCGATCACATCACCAACGATGCGGGCCGACTTGCGGTATCCTTTGTTCCAGTCATACCCCGCCTCTTGCATGGCGTAGAGGATGCGGCGATGTACTGGCTTCAGTCCGTCGCGTACGTCGGGCAAAGCGCGGCTCACGATCACGCTCATCGCATAATCAAGATAGCTCTTGCGCATCTCGCCTGAGATCGAGACGGAGCGGATGTCACTTACGCCGCCACCTGCGGTGTCATCGTTGGAAGGGGTATCTGTTGGATCGTCAGCCAAAGCGCGAATCTCACCTGTTTTTACTATGTTTGGTTAGCTCATTCAGAGGCTCAGCACAAAGAGAGCCGTGCGTTTTTCAACCGCTTATCGCGTGCTCGCAGAACTCTATGACTTGAGGTTGAAGGCGCGACCTGCGAGGGGGGAAACATGCTGATTGACTTCATATCCAATGCTTTCGTCACGCTGCTGGTCACCATAGACCCTGTGGGGCTTGCGCCGCTCTTCGTCACGCTCACCCAGGGCATGAACAAGGCTGAACGGCGCGAAGTGGCGCTTCGCGGCTGTTCCATCGGGTTTTGCATTCTCTTGGTGTTCGGGATTGGCGGTCAAACGTTCCTGGATGCGCTTGGCATCACGCTGCCAGCGTTTCGCATTGCCGGCGGCTTGCTACTCTTTTGGCTCGCGTTTGAGATGGTTTTTGAAAAACGCAATGAGCGGCGGTCCCGTGGGACGAACCGCGCCATCGATGAAGAGCATGTAAAAAACGTGGCCGTTTTCCCGCTCGCCATACCGCTCATAGCCGGGCCTGGCGCGATTTCCGCCATGGTACTTCTGTCGCATGAGGCAGAACAGGCGGCTGGGATTGCAGGATTTTTAACGCTTGTTGGCGTTCTCGCCGGGATGATCCTCTTCTGCCTTGTTATCTTTCTCTTGGCAGAACGGATCGAACGCCTCATGGGCAACACGGGCCGCATTATTCTAACCCGGCTCTTAGGCGTCATTTTGGCCGCTCTTGCCGTTCAGTTCATCGCTGATGGGGTGACGCAACTTGCAACCGCAGCGGCACAAGGCGGCGCCTAACAAACTATGGCACTTGGGTGGAGTTCAAAAACGGCCAGCCAGTGGATGACCGGGAGCGTGTTCAACCAAATCCCATAGATTTCCATAAAGGTCCTTGAAGACGGCGACACGCCCATAGTCAAAGTCTGTTGGCGGGCGAACAAACTCGACGCCAGCTTCCACATAGCGTGCATAGTCACGCTCGAAATCGTCGGTTTTCAAAAACAGAAAAACCCGACCACCTGCCTGGTCACCAATGAAGGCTTCTTGCTCTGGCTTCGAGGCGCGCGCCAGAAGAATGGTTGAGCCCGTTGAGCCAGGCGGAGCCACAACAACCCAGCGTTTATCTTGCTCTGGCTTATAGGTGTCTTCAATCAACTTGAAGCCGAGTGTCCCGACGTAAAAGTCGAGCGCTTCATCATAGTCGCGCACGACAAGCGCGATGTGCAGAAGTGACTGGCGCATCGCCTGGCCCAATCCAAGGGCTTCGTTCACCCGACCGTTTAGAACGGAATATCGTCGTCGAGATCGGCGCCAATCGCAGGTGCAGGCGCACGATCTTGCGGCATGGATTGGCCGCCGCCATATCCACTCATTTGGCCGCCACCCATTCCCCCGCCCATGCCATCGCGCTCGTTACGGCCATCGAGCATGGTCAGTTCTCCGCGATAGCGTTGCAGTACGACCTCGGTGGAGTAACGATCCTGGCCATTCTGGTCCTGCCATTTGCGGGTCTGGAGCTGACCCTCAAGATACACTTTTGAGCCTTTACGAAGATACTGCTCGGCCACCTTGGCAAGGTTCTCATTGAAGATCACCACGCGGTGCCATTCAGTCCGCTCGCGCCGCTCACCCGACTGACGATCGCGCCATGTCTCCGATGTAGCGATAGAAAGATTGACCACCTTGTCGCCAGATTGAAGGCTGCGCACATCCGGGTCGGCCCCCAAATTGCCAACCAAAGTGACCTTATTCACACTACCGGCCATTGCGCCTCTCCTATCGACAAGAACATCTTCGTCCACTGCAGGGGTAGCGAACGTTTTCGTTGAGGTGGGTGTGGAGCGAGACACGTGTTCATACAACGCCTTCGGCAACATCTAAGCCGACTTGTCCACATGACGAGCAGGTCCGCCCGCCACTTATCCCCAACTGTCCCCATTCTATCCCCTATTGTGTCAGGAGACAAGAGATGTTCTATTTTTGTTCCCTCTTTTGAGTCGTACCTTTTCCTCTAAGTACCAAAGCTTATCTTCTCCCTTATTGAGGCCCTTTCGATGGCTGGTTCCAACCCCTCGGGCAAGACGCCCGCATCTGCGCCTTCGTCCAAACACATCACGGTTTCTGGTGCGCGCGAGCACAATTTGAAAAATGTCAGCGTGTCGCTGCCACGTGACAGCCTGGTGGTGATGACGGGTCTCTCCGGTTCGGGCAAATCATCGCTCGCCTTCGACACGATCTATGCTGAAGGCCAGCGTCGTTACGTGGAGAGTCTTTCCGCCTATGCGCGGCAGTTCTTGGAGATGATGCAAAAGCCCGATGTCGATCAAATCGACGGGCTTTCGCCAGCAATTTCAATCGAACAGAAGACGACGAGCCGCAATCCGCGCTCCACCGTCGCGACAGTGACCGAGATCTACGATTACATGCGCCTCCTATGGGCGCGGGTTGGCGTTCCCTATTCGCCGGCCACGGGCCTACCGATTGAGAGCCAAACGGTGAGCCAAATGGTGGACCGTGTGATGGCGCTACCGGAAGGCACACGGCTCTATCTGCTGGCGCCGATCGCGCGCCAACGCAAAGGCGAGTATCGCAAGGAAATTGCCGAGTTTATGAAGCAAGGCTTCCAGCGGCTGAAAGTCGACGGAGAGTACTATGAAATCGCCGATGCGCCAGCGCTCGACAAGAAGTACAAGCACGACATTGATGTGGTCGTGGACCGGATTGTCGTGCGCGAGGATATCGCCACGCGGCTTGCCGACAGTTTTGAGACCGCGCTGAAACTCGCCGATGGGCTTGCGGTGGCAGAGTTCGCCGATCTCAAGGAGGGGGAGCCTCTTCCCGAAAGGATCATCTTTTCAGAGCGGTTCGCGTGCCCAGAGTCTGGCTTCACGATCCCGGAGATAGAGCCCAGGCTTTTTTCTTTCAACTCTCCGCTCGGGGCTTGTCCGACATGCGATGGCCTTGGCACAACGCTCGAGTTTGAAGAGGGTCTGATTGTTCCAGATCCGTCGCTATCCTTGCGCCAGGGGGCGGTGGCGCCATGGGCTAAGACCGGCAACACATCTCCCTATTACACGCAAACGCTGGAAGCGATTTGCCGCCACTACAAAGCATCCATGGCCAAGCCTTGGTCTGAGCTACCGGAGAAAGTTCAGAAGGTCATTCTATACGGCTCAGGCAAAGACGACATCACCTTCACCTATGATGATGGGTTACGCTCCTACAAAACCTCTAAACCCTTTGAGGGTGTCATCGGCAATATTGAACGGCGGTGGCGGGAAACCGATTCCCAGTGGGTACGTGAGGAACTGTCACGCTTTCAATCGGATCGCCCGTGCGAGGCGTGTTCTGGCTATCGGCTGCGCCCCGAAGCGCTGGCGGTAAAAATCGCAGGCCAGCATATTGGCGAGATCTCGCAGCTTTCCATTCGCGACGCCAATGACTGGTTCGACACGCTGCCGGAGAAGCTCACCGAGAAACAGAATGCTATTGCGGTACGCATCCTCAAAGAGATCCGCGACCGGCTGAAATTCTTGAACGATGTGGGGCTGCAATATCTCACGCTGTCGCGCTCGTCTGGCACGTTATCAGGCGGCGAAAGTCAGCGTATCCGGCTTGCCTCACAAATTGGGTCCGGCCTCACCGGCGTGCTCTACGTATTGGATGAGCCTTCTATCGGCCTGCACCAGCGCGACAATGACCGGCTCTTGGAAACGCTCAAACATCTGCGCGATATCGGTAACACCGTGATCGTAGTGGAGCACGATGAAGATGCGGTTCGCACCGCAGACTATGTCGTCGATATAGGCCCGGGCGCCGGGGTTCATGGCGGCGAGGTGGTGGCCGAAGGCACGCCCGCTGAAGTCATGGCCAACCCGAAGTCGCTCACGGGGCAGTATCTCTCCGGTGCGATGGCGATCCCGGTGCCGAAAAAGCGCCGCAAGGGCAAAAAGGGCCAGTCGATCAAGATCAAAGGCGCACGCGGCAACAACCTCAAAGGCGTTGACGCCAACATACCGCTTGGCACTTTCACCTGCATCACAGGCGTCTCCGGCGGAGGCAAGTCCACGTTCCTTCTCGAAACGCTCTACAAGGTGGCGGCGCGGCGCTTGAATGGTGCACGGGAGAATCCTGCCCCGCATGACTCTATTTCGGGGCTCGAATTTCTCGACAAAGTCATCGACATCGACCAATCACCCATTGGGCGAACACCGCGCTCTAACCCCGCCACCTACACCGGGGCTTTCACGCCGATCCGCGAGTGGTTTGCAGGCCTGCCGGAAGCAAAGGCACGCGGCTATGCGCCCGGGCGCTTTTCTTTCAACGTGAAAGGCGGGCGGTGCGAGGCTTGCCAGGGCGATGGCGTGATCAAGATTGAGATGCACTTCTTGCCGGACGTATATGTCACTTGCGATGTGTGCAACGGCAAGCGCTACAATCGCGAGACCCTGGATATCCAGTTCAAAGACAAGTCCATCGCAGATGTACTCGACATGACAGTGGAAGAAGGCGCGGAGTTTTTCTCGGCCGTGCCTGCGGTGCGCGATAAACTGGTTACCCTCAACCGGGTTGGGCTTGGTTACATCAAGGTGGGCCAGCAGGCGACCACACTGTCCGGCGGTGAAGCCCAGCGGGTGAAACTGGCCAAAGAGCTGTCGAAGCGTTCCACCGGGCGCACGCTCTACATTTTGGACGAGCCGACCACCGGCCTACACTTCCATGATGTGGCAAAGCTCCTTGAGGTTCTTCACGAACTGGTCGAACAGGGCAATTCCGTGATCGTGATCGAGCATAATCTGGAGGTCATCAAGACCGCCGATTGGATCGTTGACCTCGGCCCTGAAGGCGGTGACGGCGGCGGTGAATTGGTCGCTATCGGCATACCAGAAGATGTGGTGAAAGAGCCGCGTTCATACACCGGCCACTATCTCGGCGAAGTCTTGGCACGCGGGTCAGGCAAAGCGGTCGCAGCGGAGTAGACGCAGTCTCTATGGGCAGCGCCCTTGCACCAAAGGCAGGCAACTTTTAGCGTCCACTTGGATCAAACCTGGTGAGACGCGTGCAACAGTCCAAGTCACTCGAAAGCAACTCCATCGTTGGCTTTGAGCTTGCAACAGTGCTCAAAAGCGACGCCTTCGGCACGGTTAGTCTCGGTACGCTGACCAGTGGTGATCATGCTGGGGAGCGGGTTGTGGAGCGCGACATCAGCAGGTGCCCCTTTTGGACCAAACCTATCGCGCGGTTTCTCGCTGCCCGTGAACGCCGTGCGCTCTCTCGTCTACCCGACAGTGATGGATTGCCAGCGCTTCTAGCCTGTGCCTCCGACCGGCTCTACAGGCGCTATATGCCCGGCGTCCCCCTTCATCTGGGCAAACCGCAAGGTGATGAAGGTTGGGTGCGTGATGCGCGAGCGGCTCTGCGTACCATTCATCGCAGTGGTATCGCCCACAACGATCTGGCCAAACAGCAGAACTGGCTCGTTTTGAGCAATGGCTCGGCGGGTATCGTCGATTTTCAGCTGGCAAGCGTCCATCGACGTCGCTCATGGCTATTTCGTCTGCTAGCCCGCGAAGACTTGCGCCACTTCCTGAAGCATAAGCGCCGGTATCTACCCGACCGGCTTACAGCCTCCGAGAAGCGGCTGTTAGCCCGCAAGAGCCTGCCGAACCGTATTTGGATGGCAACCGGCAAGCGGCTCTACAAGGCGATCACGCGCGGTGTTTTCAACTGGTCCGATTCAGAAGGCAATGACCGTGTCACACGCTTCGGCGAAGCTCTCGAGGCTCGGTTTAAAGATCATAAAGACGTCGATGACGCGGTTCTGGTTGGGTTTCCTGACCCGAAGGTCGGACTGGGGCTTTATGCCTTCATCGCTTCGCCATCTGGCGTTTCTGAGGATGCATTGCGCAGCTGGGTCAAAGGTGAGGAAGCCGCGAGTGGACGGGTTGACCGAATCCAGATCGCTCACGCTCTGCCGTCGCCCGGAGCCTTCCGTCGCGAGGTCTTGCAACTGATCGCACTCAATCTTGTTGACAGTCTTCCGCCGGCGACTTCTGACGACCCTGTTGTTCAAACTCTCGTAGCCGGGAGGCTTAACCTGACAGACCGTGTATCGCCCACCGAATTGGATCGTCTCAGCCTTACAGGTATCACTCGCCCATCGACCTGATTGGGCGCCTCAGCCGATAGACGGCCAAGTCGCATACCACTCGTTGAGCGGCATCACATCCACATCCTCAGCGTTGGCATAGGGCCAAGGATCTATCGCCCACCGCTCGGCAGTTTCAGTCTCTTCAAGAACCGCTGTGGCATGGGGATAACGACCATCGAGGAAAAACCCACGGGCTACAGGATAGGCGACGCGGTGATGGACGAGCAGGCCACTCTCTTGCAACAAAAGCAACGTGGTCGTGGTGTTCGTTGTCTCGTCCAGACAATCCATCTGGCCAGGAACACCAGCGTTCTGAAGGTCGAGCCCACCAATGTCATGGTCTGACCCGACGACAGGGCCAACCCGCGCTTCCATCCACATGACCGCGCGCTTAACCGCGTCTCTCTCAGATGCCGGGCTCCCATCCGAGCCCCGCATGATGCTCGCAAGTTCCTGAACATCGGAGTCAGCAAGACGTACATCTGTCTGCCGCTGGCAGCCGAACGCGTGGCAGATACCCAATGTGAGGCCCTGAGGGGCTCGCGCGTTCTGGGTTGGATACCAGCTAAGCGCGCTCGTGCCTGACGACACGCAGCCAGCGAGCAAGAAAGCACAGGCCATAGCCACGGAACAAGAGCGAACGCCCGTCATGAAGCCCCTCACGGAAAACCAATCGTTTGGTGGGTATCAAGCACTCTTCGCTTTCACAAGATGCCGCGTTATCACCGGTTAGCGAGGCGCTTGCTCCGTTGCGCTGCGGCCACTACAGACTTGGGCTGCAAGAAGGAAGAGAAGCGATGAAACCCATTCACATCATCGGCGGCGGGCTTGCCGGATCTGAAGCGGCCTGGCAAGCCGCCAGCATGGGTGTGCCGGTTGTGTTGCATGAGATGCGTGGTGCAGAGCGGAACTCTGGCACCGCTGCACACAAGACGGATGGCCTAGCGGAGTTGGTGTGCTCAAACTCGTTTCGCTCCGATGACGAAACCGCCAATGCTGTGGGTGTCTTGCATGGCGAAATGCGAAAGCTTGGATCGCTCATTATGCGGTCTGCCGACACGCACCAAGTGCCGGCTGGCGGTGCGCTTGCGGTGGACCGAGATGGATTTTCCAAGGCGGTTACGCAGGCATTGCATGATCATCCGCTGATCCTTGTCGAACGCGAGGAGATCGCCGGGCTTCCACCTGAAGACTGGGACAGCGTGATCATCGCGACCGGGCCACTTACGTCGCCAGGGCTTTCTGAGGCGATCTTGGCGCGGACAGGACAAGACGCCCTCGCTTTCTTCGACGCCATCGCACCCATCGTGCATGCGGATACCGTCGATATGGAGAAGGCCTGGTTCCAGTCGCGGTACGATAAAGTCGGCCCTGGTGGCACGGGCAAAGACTATATCAACTGCGCGATGGACGAGGCGCTCTACAACCGGTTCATCGACGCACTTGTGGAGGCTGATGCGCACGACTTTAAGGCCTGGGAGAAGGATACGCCCTATTTCAACGGCTGTTTACCGATCGAAGTGATGGCCGAGCGCGGTCGCGAAACCTTGCGGTTTGGCCCCATGAAGCCGGTTGGTCTGACCAACCCGCACAATCCGGAAACCAAGCCCTATGCAGTGGTGCAGCTACGCCAGGACAATGCGCTGGGCACCTTGTTCAATCTGGTCGGGTTCCAGACCAAGATGCGGTACGGCGATCAAGCCGATATCTTGCGCATGATCCCGGGACTTGAGAACGCTAGATTTGCGCGGCTCGGCGGGATGCATCGCAACACCTATCTCAATTCCCCTGTGCTTCTGGACGATGAGATGCGGCTGAAGGCAGAGCCACGTCTTCGTTTTGCCGGACAAATCACTGGCTGCGAAGGCTATGTGGAATCAGCCAGCATTGGCCTATACACAGGCCGACTGGCGGCGGCAGAGCGCCTCGGGATCACCTTGCCTTCGGTGCCCGAAACAAGTGCGCTAGGCGCACTCGTCAATCATATCACCGGCGGTCATTTGATAGCCCAGGACGAGGGTCCGCGTTCGTTCCAACCGATGAACATCAACTTCGGCCTCTTCCCACCGGTCGAAGGGCCGCTCCTCACACCGGAAGGTAGCCGCGCCAAGGGGAAAGCGAAGGGGCTTGCGCGCAAACAAGCCATGGCAAAACGCGCGCTTGAAGCCTGCGATGCATGGGTAGCGAGCCAGACTGGGCTAACCCAACAGGCCGCCGAGTAATTCACTCAAGCGCTGTCGCTGCTTGCTTCTTCGGCGTCAGCACCATCATCTTCTTTGCTGATGGCTTTGCTGGGTCGAAGTTTCAAAAAGATGAGAACCGGGCCAGCGACGAAAATCGAGGAATAGGTGCCCACCAAAACGCCCCAGATCATGGCGGCTGTGAAGGAGCGGATGATCTCACCGCCAAAGATGAACAACGACCCCAGAGCGATCAGCGTGGTGATCGACGTCATGATCGTACGCGAAAGCATCGAGTTCACCGACATGTCGATGAGCTGATCAATCGGCATCTTTTTGAACCGTCTAAGGTTCTCGCGCACCCGGTCATAAACGACCACTGTGTCGTTCAGCGAATACCCCACAATCGTAAGGATGGCCGCGATGGAGGAGAGGTTGAACTCAAGCCCTGTGATCGCAAAAAGCCCAAGCGTGAGCACCACATCGTGTACCGTGGCGATGATCGCGCCTATCGCAAATTGCCACTCGAAGCGCACCCAAATGTAAATGAGGATCGCCCCGAGGGCCGCCACAACGGCGATAATGCCCGCAATCGCAAGTTCGCCGGAGACACGCGGACCCACCACCTCAAAGCGGCGATACTCAATACCTGTCTCACCAAGTTCAGCCCGCACACGTTCAACAACAGCTTGCTGCGCGCGGTCACCACCTGGCTGTTGCTCGATCCGGATCAGAACGTCTGTGTCATTGCCGAAAGACTGAACTTCCACATCCCCGAACTGAAGCTGATTGAGCTGCGTTCGGATACCGGCAGTATCTGCAGGCCCGTCGGTGGTGCGGATCTCAATCACCGTGCCGCCGCGGAAGTCAATCCCAAGATTGAGGCCAAGAAATCCGAAAACGCCAAGTGAGGCGATCATAAACACAATAGAAAGCGGGAAGGCCCAATTGCGATAGACCATAAACCGCAGTTTCGGCTCGGCGGGCAGGAACTTGATGAGAGCAAATGACATGCGTTGAGGCCTTCTAAAGGCTTACAAGGGCTATGGATGTATCCGTAAGATCGGCTAGATTAGATGGGCAATGCCTGTGGGCGCTTGGAGCGGACCCAAAGCGCCACCATGAGACGCGTCATCGAGTAAGCTGTGAACACGGTCGTAACGATACCAATGGCGAGCGTCACTGCGAAACCACGCACAGGACCTGAGCCGAGCTGGAACAGGATGACTGCGGCAATGAGCGTCGTGATGTTAGCATCCAAAATGGTGCGTATCGCTTCACGAAAGCCAACATCAATGGCTTGGATCGTCTTACGACCCCGGCGCACCTCTTCGCGGATACGTTCAAAGATAAGGACATTGGAATCCACCGCCATACCAACTGTCAGCACGATGCCTGCGATGCCTGGCAAGGTGAGCGTTGCGCCAAGCAGCGACAGCGCTGCCAGAACAAGCGAGATGTTGATGAAGAGGGCCACATTGGCAAAGAGGCCGAACAGACCATAGGATAGCCCCATGAACAGCAACACGCCGATAGCGCCGATCACACCGGCGATCTCACCGGCAGCGATGGAATCAGCGCCAAGGCCTGGCCCGACCGTGCGTTCCTCAACAATCGTGAGGTCTGCAGGCAGCGCACCAGCCCGCAACAAGATCGCCAGATCGTTAGCAAGCTCGGCCGTGAAATTCCCAGAAATCTGGCCCGACCCACCAAGAATGGGCTCGCGAATAACAGGAGCTGAGATCACCTCATCATCAAGCACGATGGCAAACGGAAGGCCAACATTCTCGGTGGTTGCCTGACCGAACGTGGTTGCGCCTGATGTGTTGAAGCGGAACTGAACAATCGGCTCCTGTGTCTCTTGGTTGAAGCCTGGCTGCGCATCGGCCAGTTGGTCACCCTGGATCAAGGCCCGTGTCTGGACGAGGTAAGGGATTGTTGGCTCATCGACTGAGTTGAGGATTTCACATCCCGCCGGTGGACGGGTACGCAAGGCTTCGTCCACGCTCATCTCGTTGCATAAGAGATGAAACGAGAGTGCGGCTGTCTGTTGCAAGAGGTCTTTCAATCGTTGCGGATCATCAAGGCCAGGGACCTGCACCAGAACACGGTCTTGGCCTTCGCGTTGGATAGTTGGTTCGGTGGTCCCCAACTGGTCGATACGGCGTCGGATGACCTCAATGGACTGATCAACAGCTTGCGCAACCCGTGTATTGATGCCCTCCTGCGTTAAGGTGAGCCGGGCAAGGCCGTCATTTTCGATCTCGATGTCAACGTCGCTCGCCTGTGCACCGAAAGAAAGGGGATCGGCGGGGACAGCAATCGCGTCCAAGAGCGTCTCAGCTTCCTCGACCCTATCAAGATCGCGGATGCGTAGCTGTACACCCTCGCCCTGGATGGCAAGGTTTGTGTACCCAACGCGCTCTTCGCGCAGACTGATGCGCACATCATCGCGCAAGACTTCCAGGCGATCTTCAACGAGGCTATCGCGCTCCACCTGTAACAGCATGTGCGCGCCGCCCTGAAGGTCGAGGCCGAGGACAATTTGTCTTTGAAGAAACCCCGGCCAATCCGAAATGGTTTCTTCGTCAAAGGCATTTGGCATCGCAAAGACGATTGCCAAAATCGCTGCCAGAATGATGAGAGTTGTTTTCCAAGGGGCGAAATAAAGCATCAGGACCCGTTCATCGCGCAGTTATCAGAGCGCGTGTTAGTCGTTGGCAGCAACAGGCTCGCTCTTGGCGCGTACATCCTGCACCATGGAGCGCACAACACGGATTTTTACGCCATCTGAAATCTGAACTTCGATCTCATTGGCTTCGTCGTCCATAACTTTGGTCACTTTGCCAATGACGCCGCCGGATGTGACGATGGTGTCATTACGGCGAATGTTGGCAATCATGTCCTTATGTCGCTTCATCTGTTGCCGCTGCGGACGAATGATGAGGAACCACATAATGACGAAAATGAGGATGAACGGCAGCACCGACATCACAAGGCTTCCACCACCTGCAGCACCGGCGGCTTGGGCATAAGCGGGTGTTACAAACATAAACTACTCCTTGCACGGCCTTAGCGATAAGGCTTGACGCTTCTATCGCATCCAAAACGGCTTGCTGTGTTGGTCGCTCTAGATCACACTCAGCTGTTTTTTGGCTAGTCTTTTCAGAGAACCGGATTTGGAACCGAATGGGCGCACAGGCAGCTTGGCGCGTGCGATCCCAAAAGCTAGACCCCGATTAAGGGTTTCATGACCCGATCACAAGGGGACCTTTCCGTGAAGAATGACGATCAAGATACGCAAAACCAGCAGACGCACATGCTTGAGCGCATTGTTGCGGCGCTGGAGCGTTTGGCGCCACCTGCGCCAGCTGCCTTAGACCTTGATGCAGCGGACGCTTTTGTCTGGCAATCCGATGACACAGCTCTGCAGCCAATCGACGTTGTTCAAGCTTTACCGCTTGAGCTTCTCAAAGGGATCGATCGGTCCAAAGACACACTGCGCGACAATACACTTCGCTTTGCGAAGGGGTTTGCGGCCAACAATGCGCTTCTTTGGGGCGCCCGGGGCCAGGGCAAGTCTTCGGTGGTGAAGGCGGTTCATGCTCATGTGAACCAGGTTCTCGCGAGCAATCCTCTGAAGCTCATAGAAGTTCACCGGGAGGATGTAGCGAGCTTGCCCAAGCTTTTATCGCGGTTGAGGCATACATCGCACCGTGTGATTCTCTACTGCGATGATTTATCGTTTGATGCTGGCGAGACGACGTACAAATCCCTCAAAGCAGCACTGGAAGGCGGTCTTGAAGGACGTCCGGAGAATGTTCTGTTCTACGCAACGTCAAATCGACGGCACCTCCTGCCGCGTGACATGATCGATAATGAGCAAGGCTCGTCAATCAATCCAGGCGATGCGATTGAGGAAAAGGTTTCACTGTCCGACAGATTTGGGCTTTGGCTTGGTTTCCACAACTGTTCACAAGACGACTATCTAGCCATTATCAATGCGTACCATGCGCACTTTGCCCTTCCCGGGGACGTGCAAGAGCTTCACGCTGATGCGCTGGAATGGTCCATGACGCGCGGCGCTCGATCTGGCCGCGTCGCCTGGCAGTTCATTCAAGATGCTGCCGGGCGCGCGGGGCTTTCGCTTACGTTTTAAGAAGGCAAATAGGGGCTGGGATCGACTGGGGTTGTTCCACGGCGGATCTCAAAGTGGACCTGTGGCGTTTCAACATCGCCGGTAGAACCGGCGCGCGCAATGATCTCGCCACGTTCGACCCTGTCGCCTCGCTGAACTTCAAGACGGCTGTTATGGGCATAAGCCGTGACATAGCCATTGCGATGCTGAACCAGCACAAGATTGCCAAAACCACGAAGCTCACTACCTGCATAGACAACCTCGCCCTCTTCAGCGGCACGCACCGATGAGCCCTCTGGGACGGAGATGTTCACGCCATCATTGCGCGTACCGTTCGCCTGGGTGCCGAACGTGGACAGGACACGGCCGCGGATCGGCCAGCGGAATTGAAGTGGAGTTTGCTCAGCAATCTGATCGTTCCGTGCAGCAACCTGTTGAATGGCTGCGACCTGTTGAACGGCAGCAGGCGTTGGTGCGCTTTGAGCGGGCGTGTAGCTACGCGCCGCGACCACCTGTGAAGGCGTTTGCGCGGGCGCGGCAGCAGCCACCTGTGTCGAGCTTGTTGGTAGCGCTGCCGTTGTGGGTGTTCCACCAACGGACAGACTTTGGCCAACGCGGATAGCATTCGGATTTGCCAGACCGTTACCGCTGATGATCGATTGAGGCGACACACCATACCGGCGAGCAATGGAGAAAACCGTATCCCCTGACGCCACCACATGGGTGTTTCCTGCTGGGATTGCTTGCGACCTTATTGGTTGCGCTGGCGCCAGCAACGTTTGAGGTGCAGCGGCAACTTGGGTGGCCTGCGAGGCGATCGAGCCGGTTACCGTGCGGTCAATGGTCGGCGCTGATGCAAGCGTCGGGGTTCCTGCCCCATTGGTAGGAATGATGATCTGCTGGCCAAATTGCAAAGCGTTCGGGTTGGATAAGTTGTTCACGCGTTGCAACACATCGACCGGCACGCCGTGACGGCGGGAGATTGCAAAAAGTGTGTCGCCCGACTGAACCTGGACCCGCGTCCCACCGGCAGCTGACCAGTTGCCCGGCGTTGACGTCTGCGCCGGGCGTTGCTGCGGCAAAGCTTGTGGTGCCGATAAAGTAGCAGGTGCGGAAAGCGTTGCCGTTTGCTGCACGCCCACGGATGCTGTTGTGAGCTGCTGCGGCGCAGTCTGCACCACCGGCTGACGATAGGGTTGTGGGGTCGGTTGAGCGATCGGAAGTTGAGCAACAGGCTGTGATACAATGCGTTGCGAAGCCTGCGATCCTACCAAACCACCAGGGGTGCGCGCGAGCTCATTGCTTGGTGACGCGAGCGGCGCACGGGCGATGGTAGGCTGCGTCGACACAGGCTGCGGAAGTGCCTGAACTGTTGGCTGAGGCGCGCGCCGCGCGACGCTGGCTGTTGTCTGCGGATAGCCGGGAGCAACGAAGGTGGGCGATGTGTAGGGCGCGGGAGCCTGAAAGCTTTGCCCTCCAGCAGGCGTGGCTGGCAATGTTTGCGGTGCCGCAAGCTGAGGCGCTGCGACTTGGGGCGCTGCCTGATAGACCGGCGCAGGCTGTTGCTGCACAAAAACCGGCTGCGATCCTGGCTGCGCTGTATCAACGCCGAAGACGCTCAGGCGATTGGAATCAGACGAGCAGGCGGAAATGAAGACAGCTGCAGCCGTCAAAAGGCCGAGATTCATTGCTTTGCGGTGGGCAAAACCGCCACTCTTGGTACGCATTACACTTACTCACAACGCAGATACTGAACTATTGAGAGAAGACACCATTAATGTTGCTGAAGGTTTAAGACGCGCGCGGTTGGTGAGAAAACATCCACCATATGCATATGGCCGACATGTCGCAGAGCTCAAAGGGCGCGCGCGACGCCTGCGACGAGCTGTGCAGAGAATGTCGTCCCAAGCGCGCGGCTGGCAATCTCATCGACCCCGCTCCTGGATGCCACCGTCCATTGCTGCTGGGTATCAGGCGGTCCAATCGGGGCGACAAGCCGCCCTTGGTCCGTCAGCTGATCAAGCCAGACCTGAGACACAGTGCCTACCGAACCGGTCACGAAGATCGCATCGTATGGCGTGGACGAAGGCCAGCCTGCCAAGCCGTCACCAAAAACGCATTCCACATCGCGCGCGCCCATAGCATCCAGCGTCTGGGTAGCAGAATGGGAAAGCGTTCGGAAGCGCTCCAGTGAGATCACACGCTTGGCAAGCTGGCTCAAAAGCGCGGTGAAGTAGCCCGAGCCGGTTCCAATCTCCAGAACCGACATCCCCTCATTGACAGGCACAGCCTTTAAAAGCCTGGCCAACACACTCGGCGCTTCCATCGTCTGCCCACAGGCGATGGGGATCAGGCGATCAGCTTCGGCATCGGCTGCATAGGATGTTGGCGCGAAGATCGAGCGCGGTGTTTGTTCAAATGCGTTCAAGACGCGGTGGTCGGTTATGCCAAGAGAGCGCAAACTTAATACAAGCGCGGCACGCCCAACCGGATCGCCACCCTTCGTCATCAGATAGCGTTACGCCACGCCAAGGGCATAGCGGATCGCATTGAGGCTCTCATAATCGGTAAAGTCGACCGCCAGCGGCGTCACAGACACGTAACCGGCGCGTACAGCTTCCAGATCTGACCCGGTGTCAGGCTTGGGCGCGTTGCCTGTGTAGGAGAGCCAATAGTAGGAACGCCCCCGACCGTCCTGACGCGGTTCGATGTCCAAGAAGTCAACGTTGCGACGCCCCTGCTGCGTCACACGCACACCTTCAATGGCGTCTGGTGCGCGGTCGGGAAAGTTGATGTTGATAAAAGTGTTTGCAGGCAAACTCACATCTAGAAGCTTGCGGACGATATCGGGGGCCAAGGCCTCGCCCGTCTCATAGGGCGGGTTGATGTCTGGAGCGAACGAGTAGGCTTGAGACAGCGCGATGCTTTTGATGCCAAGAAGCGTGCCTTCAATAGCCGCCGCCACAGTGCCCGAATAGGTGATGTCTTCGGCAAGGTTCTGACCGCGGTTGAAGCCTGACAGAATAAGGTCGGGCAACTGCGGCATGACGTGCCGTATCGCCATAAGCACGCAGTCGGTGGGTGTGCCGCTAACCGCGAACCGGCGATCGCCGGTTTGACGCAAACGCATTGGGTCGTTGAGTGACAAAGAGTGCGCCACGCCCGACTGGTCAGTCTCCGGGGCGACAACCCAGACCTCGTCGCCGACTTGATCGGCAACGCTGACCAAATGCTCAATGCCCTCGGCATGGATACCGTCATCATTGGTGACGAGGATACGCATCAGTGCTCAACTCCGTCCGCCGTGATGAACGTCGTTCCGCCCATGTAGGGGATGAGCACGTCAGGAATGCGCACACCACCTTCTTCTGTTTGGTGCGTCTCCATCACCGCGACCAGAGCGCGGCCCGTAGCGACGCCGGAACCGTTGAGCGTGTGAACAAACTGTGGTTTGCCGTTCTCATCACGGTAGCGCGCTTGCATTCGGCGGGCCTGAAAATCGCCGCAGATCGAGCAACTTGATATTTCGCGGTAACGCCCCTGCCCTGGCAGCCAAACCTCTATGTCGTACGTTTTGCGCGCGCCAAAACCCATATCGCCGGTGGAGAGAACCATCGTTCTGATGTGAAGGCCGAGATCTGTGAGGACGCTTTCAGCGCACGCCGTCATACGTTCCAGTTCATCTGCGCTGGCTTTGGGATGCGTGACTGACACCATCTCCACCTTGTAGAACTGGTGTTGGCGAATATAGCCGCGCGTGTCACGACCAGCTGCACCTGCTTCTCCCCGGAAGCATGGAGTCAACGCGGTGAAACGCAAGGGTAGTTGAGCCTCATCAAGGATTGTCTCGCGCACGAGATTGGTCAGCGGCACTTCTGCTGTCGGTACGAGCCAGAGATGCGAAGCTTCGCCCTCCTCTCCATGCTTTGTCGCGCGGAACTGATCCTCGGCGAATTTCGGCAGCTGACCGGTGCCGAACATGGCCTCATCACGCACCAAAAGTGGAGGTGCCACCTCAAGATAGCCGTTCTTTCGCGAATGCGAATCCAGCATGAACTGACCCAACGCACGTTCAAGCTTTGCGAGCGCGCCTTTCATCACGCAAAAGCGTGACCCGGAGAGCTTAGCGGCCGTTTCGAAATCCATGAGGCCCATAGCTTCCCCAAGCTCAAAATGCTCTTTGGCCTCAAAATTGGGAATGGACTTGGTACCCGCCTGACGGACTTCGACGTTGGCATCTTCATCCGCACCAACGGGTACATCATGAAGGGCGAGATTGGGTAGGCCGGCAAGCGCCTCTTCCAACGCTGCGGTCAGACGTCGCTCTTCCTCCTCACCTGCCTGGATGAAGCTCTTATGTTCTGCGACTTCGGCGATGAGGCGCTGCGCTTCGGCTTCGTTCCCCATTGCCTTCGCTTTGCCGATTTCCTTGGAGGCAGCATTGCGCGCGCTCTGCGCGTCCTGAAGTTTGGTCAGGTGATCGCGGCGCGCGTCGTCAAGCGCTAGAATACGCCTCGAGAGAGCCTCAGAGCCGCGGTCAATCAGCGCTTTGTCGATGGCAGATGGGTTGTCGCGAATGAGGCGGATATCGAGCATTGGACCTTGGACTGTCGTATTGGCAGCCGTCCCACTCGCTACGCCAACCGCGGCCATGCGCCGAAGGCATCAGGCGGAGGCTTTGGCGGCTCCGTCGGTGTCATCATCTGCATGCGCTGCTGCCCGACGCTTCTCAACCAGCCGCACACACCAGATGGATGCCTCGTAAAGAAGCAGCGTGGGCAGGGCAAGGCCGATCTGACTGATAGGATCAGGCGGTGTCAAAAAGGCTGCGGCCAGGAACGTAATGACGATCGCATATTTGCGTTTTTTTGCCAGTCCGTCGGCCGTCACCACGCCCATGCGCCCAAGAAGGGTGAGAACAATCGGAAGCTGGAAGACCAGACCGAAAGCGAAGATCAGCGTCATGATCAGGCTGAGATACTCACTTGTGCGGGCCATAAGCTGGATGCTGGCTTCACCGTCGCCGCCTTGCTGCTCAAACGACAGGAAGAAGTTGAGCGCGAGAGGCATCACCACAAAGTAGACCAGGCCTGCACCTGCCACGAAAAGCAGCGGCGTCGCGACGAGGTAGGGCCGGAAGGCGGCGCGTTCATTTCTGTAGAGCCCGGGCGCCATGAACATGTAAATCTGTGAGGCGATGACCGGGAAAGCGATGAACAGAGCACCAAACAGTGCGATCCGCAGCTGGGTGAAGAAGAACTCTTGTGGTGCGGTAAAAATGAGTTCCAGTTCCGACGTTTCGCCCTGCGCCCGCTCCAGCGGTACGAGCAGGATATTGAAAATGGGATCTGCAATGAAGTAGCAGCCGATGAAAGCGATGCCCAAGGCGATCACGGAATAGAGGAGACGTTGGCGTAGCTCGACCAAATGGCTGATCAATGGCGCACGGGATTGCTCGACCTCATCATTGGGGTCGATATCCAGGTCGGAGTCATCCTCGTAGGGATCATCCTCAGGCCGAAGCGGTTCATCGGGCGGTGGCGTGCTCCCGGCGGCCTGAGGAACGGGCGTTAGGGATAGAGGCTCGCTCGTCTCTTGAGAGGTGTCGCTGGCCTCTGATGCAAGCGGCGTCGGAGCCTCATTGGTCACTTTTGACTTGGCGTTGGCCTTTGCTGCGGCTGGCCTTGTTGTGCGATTTTTGGCTGGCGACTTGCTCGCTGACGATGGGTTTGTCTGAGCTTTACTCGTTTCGCCCTTGCCTGCCGGAGCTTTGCTTGCCCGAGTCTTGCTTACCCGGCTCTTGCTTGCGGTTGTCTGAGCAGCCGAGGACCGTGCAACTTTGGCAGAGGTTTTAGACGTTTTTCGCGCTGGAGCCTTCTTTGCCGTCGGTTTTACAGAAGGCTTTCCCTCAGTTGAAGCATCCGAGGAAGCCAGAGCGGACTTTGCACGGCGACGCGTTGCAGGTTTAGCTGCTGGTGTGTTGGCTTCACCTTGCGATGCCTTCTCCGATTCATCAGCCTGCGGTCCATCAGCCATTGTCAGTTTCGGCCTTGCTGGAGACTGACTTAGCAGGATTGGAGACTTTTGCCTCGTCTGCGGTGGATTTAAGGCTGTCGCTGACCTCGGTCAGAGGCTTCATTTCTTTTGCGATGGTGCGCTTGATCTGCGTTGCTGGGTTTAGCGAGCGCACATCGTCAATGGTTTTTTTGACGTCATCAAGCTCTGCTTCTTTAAGCGCATCATTGAATTGACGCTGCACCGTGTTTGTCATCTGCCGCGCTTGGCGAACGAACCGGCCCACGGCACGTAGCATGCCGGGAAGCTCGCGTGGACCCACGATCAGGATCGCGACTGCCGCCACGAGCATGAGTTCCACGCCGCCTATGTCAAACATGATATCTCCAAACCCGGCAGCCGATCACGCATTATGCATCATCAGAACTCAGCCGCGAGCCGCATCCCCACGCCTCGGTTCAGCCCTGTTTGGTCTTCTCAGCCGCGGTGCCTGCCGTGTTCACCGGCTCTTCTTCCGAATGCTCGATGGTCTTCCCATCGTCTTTCTCATCGCCAGCCAAGCCGGTTTTGAAACTATTGATACCCTTGGCAAGGTCACCCATAAACTCCGAAATTTTGCCGCGCCCGAACAAAAGGACGATCAGCAAAACCACGAGCAAAATTTGCATCCAACCTGGAACCATAACGCAATCCCTTTGTTGTCTCTTAGCGACTCCGCCGCACGCCAAGGCGCAGCGAATGGTCGTTGTTCCTCTAGAAAGCCTCAAGCGAGAGCTCATATATCACGGTCTTGGACCGTGAATGTTTACAGGTCAAGCTGAAGCAGCTTCTGAACAGCCACCTCACCGCCGTCGTCTGTGATGTAGGTTAAGCAGTGGGCTTTTGAAAGACGAGCACAGTATCTTCGTTTGGCTTGAGGATGACATCCTGTCCGGTTTTGAACTGATCAGACAACGAAGTGCGCACAAAAATGGGACGTTCATAGCTGGGAACAGCGATGTGAAGCAGGTCGCTCTCGCCTAAAAACTGCACCGCGCGTACACGCCCAACCTGCCCCTCCATAGCGGCCTGTTGACCTGCAGCCTGTACCTCAATCGAGGCGTGCCGGATACCAACGAGGACAGCCTGTCCGTTCGCAAAGCCATGCGCTGCCATCGAGCCCAGCGGTGTATCCACGTGTGCATCCTTCACCACGCCCTCAAACTCATTGAGTTCATGGAAAAAGCGCGCCGCAAAAAGATCGGCTGGTTCTTCGTAGAAACGACGTGCACTTCCATCTTGGACAACGCAACCAGCACGCATCAAAACAATGCGATCTGCGATCCGCAACGCCTCATCAGGGTCGTGGGTTACAACCACTGTCGTTGCGCCCATGTCGCGCAAGATAACGAGCGTTTCGTCGCGCACTTGGTCGCGCGTGCGGCGATCAAGACCGGAAAAGGGCTCGTCCATCAATAAAACGCTCGGACGAGGCACGATGGCGCGGGCCAGTGCCACCCGTTGCTGCATTCCCCCTGACAGCATGTGCGGGTGGTCAGATGCGGTGTGTCTCAACCCGACTTGATCCAACGCATTGAGTGCCTCCGCACGCGCGACATCGCGTTTCAAATGTTTCAGCCCGAACATCACATTGTCGAGGATTGTTAGGTGCGGAAACAGAGCAAAATCCTGAAACATCAAGCCGACACCGCGATGTTCAGGCGAAACAAAAAGGCTTTCTCCGGCAACGTGACGGCCACCAATGGCGATGTCTCCCTGCTGTGGCCGCTCAATACCAGCCAAGAGGCGTAAAAGCGTCGTCTTCCCGCAGCCAGAATGGCCAAGAAGACAGACGATTTCGCCCGCTGCCACGTCCAGCGAAACGCCACGCACCGCCGCTGTATCGCCGTACGTATGATGCACGTCGTTGATACGGATGGAGGTTGGAACTACCGATTGAGGCTGCGCGGGCTCCATGACCTCCGTCTTGGAGCCCTCGCTGTAGGCGACGTTAGCCATCGTTGACCGTACCTTGATCAACGGTCGATGGCTCATTCACATCGGCGTCTTGATCATCTGAGACGTCAGCATCGCCATCGGGCCATAGCGCCATCCTCGAACGTTCTTCGGCGATCTCATTATCGTCAATTGGGTCTTCTGCGCGGCCGCCGTCCTCGGCGTCAAAACCTGGTAGAGATGCCATCGATCCAAGCGTGTTGGCATCGGTGGGTATCGCCTCCAAGAGACCTGCCCCCTTCAGCTCATCCAGGCCTGGAAGGTCGGAGAGGCTAGGCAACCCGAACTGATCAAGAAACGCTGGTGTCGTGCCATAAGTTACCGGGCGACCTGGCGTTCGACGGCGCCCACGCATACGTGCCCAGCCGGTTTCAAGCAGCACGTCCAGTGTTCCCTTGGAGGCAGCAACTCCGCGTATGTCCTCGATCTCCGCTCGCGTAACCGGTTGGTGGTAGGCGATAATGGCCAAGGTCTCCAATGCCGCACGCGATAGCTTTTTCGGCTCTGCGGCCTGGTCCTCGAACAAGTAGGCTAGATCTGGCGCTGTTCGAAGCGCAAAACCGCCGGCGACATCTTCAAGCGTCACACCGCCGGACGTGTAGCGCTCCTTGAGCACGGCCACTGCCTCGTTCAGCGTTTCACCCACATGATGCTTCAAAACCACCGGTAGGAGAGGTCCGTCGGAGGCAAAAAGAAGCGCCTCAATAACCCGCACAGCATCATCAAGTGGCAAGGCAAAGGGCGCATCCTGCTGAGCGGATTCGGCTTCCCCTAATAGGTCAGTTGCTGTCTCATCTACCGGGTTGATCGTCACGTCTGACCCTCGTCACGCGTTTCATCGCGTCGCGGTGCTGATCCCTGGCGAAGGTAAAGTGGCCCAAGAGTTCCCTCCTGCCGTAGCTCAGCTTGACCTTCGCGCACCAATTCCAAACTTGCCGCAAAAGCGGACGCAAGCATGCCGTCCTGGCTGCTTGGCGTCTTTCGAAGGGCCGCTTGTGCGGTGATCACAACTTCAAACGGCGTCCATTGCGACAGGTCACCAAGCGCCCGTTCGATCAGATCACGCGCATCGCGAAGCGACCAAACCTCCCGCGGCGCCATGGTGATTTTACTTTCCAGCTGACGCGTTTGAATCTGCGCGTATGCATCGATAAGGTCATAGAGTTCAGCAGTCCACTTCGTGTCCTCTCGTTGCCCGAAACTTCGAACATGGCCCGTTGGGAAAACATGGACTCTCTTCAGGGGCTGTTCCCAAAGGAGATTTGAGGCCCGGCGAACCGCATCCAGTTTCTGCAACCGCGCCGCCAAGGCTGCCGCCATATCTTCTGGGTCCGGCTCTTCATCGTCCGGTGGGTCGGGCAAAAGAAGCCTTGATTTCAAATACGCAAGCCATGCCGCCATGACCAGATAGTCGGCTGCAAGCTCCAAACGTTGTGCGCGGGCCTCTTCTATGAAATCGGTGTATTGATCAACAAGCTGCACGATGGAAATGTGCTGCAAGTCTACCTTCTGCGTCCGCGCCATGGCAAGCAACACATCAAGGGGGCCTTCAAACCCGTCGATATCGACCATGAGCGCGGGACGCTCATTGCTCTCACGTGTTGGGGTGATCGTGTCGAACATATCCATCATGGCGTTTAAACGTCAGCTTAGCGGGTGTATGGCTCCCGTTGGATACCTTAAAATGGGCCAAGCCGTCATTCTGCACGCTTTGAAAGCTGTCAGTCGCGTCTGCCGCCCAGTCTTAGGCTCACACGCGCGTTTAGCGTGCTCTTATGTGCAACGCTAGAGGGCTCTTCAAAAGGTCTGCGGATCAACCCGTGCGACCGTACTCGGTCGGATCAGCATGATCTTCCTCAGACGGTCCGCCGGCGAGAAGCACGTCAAGTCGCGCTGCTAGACCAACCTGGTCATGGCTTTGGTGACCACGGCGAAGAAGCGCGGATGCACAGCGCTCTGCCGAGACGCCCTCAAGCAGCGGAACAGCATCACGCAGAGCATCCATTTCATTCTGCTTTCCCGTGCAGTGAAGTGCCAAGTCGCATCCCGCTTCAATGGCCATGCGTGCGCGGTCTGCCATCGACCCGTCTAAGGCCGCCATCGCTAGATCATCACTCACCAAAGCACCGGAAAAGCCAATATCGTTCCGCAAAACATCGATGACAGCTCTAGACAGTGTGGCGGGTCGTTCTTCATCGATTGCTTCGAAGACAAGATGCCCCGTCATGGCCAGTGGCGCGTCCGCCAGGGCCCGGAAGGGGAAAAAGTCGGATTGCTCCAAGACGCCCATACTCTCTGCGATATGGGGTAAGGAGAAATGGCTATCCAAAACTGCCCGCCCATGCCCGAGAACATGCTTGATTACAGGCACAACGCCAGCGTTTAGAAAGGCATCGTGCACTGCACGACCAAGAGTTGCGACGATTTGCCGGTCTGTGTGAAACGACCGATCGCCGATCGCATCTGTCGTCCCGGGAAACCGCACATCGAGAACCGGTGTGCAATTCACGTCAACGCCGACGGACAGTAGTTCATGCGCCATCATCCAGGCGGCTATTTGTGCGGCCTCCACGCCGCGCCCGGGATGGTCGGCCTCTATCTCACCAAACGTGGCAGCTGGCGGATACCGACGCCAATGCGGTGGCTTAAGACGCTGAACCCGTCCGCCTTCCTGATCGATGAGAATGGGAGCGTGCCATCCCAGCTCTTGGCGCACGCTGGTGGTCAACTGTTTGACCTGTCTTGGGCTGTCTACATTGCGGGCAAACAGAATAACGCCCCAGGGCTGCATGTCCCGCAAATAAGCACGCTCGAACGCAGTTAGTGAGGTGCCTGCAAGGCTGCAAACAAATGCACGCGTGCCAATAGGTGTCGTCCCACCTTGACGAGAACGAAGGTCATCGAGAGACACCATGTCGGTCATCGCGCGATCCTGCAAAAGGTGTTGAGCTTACTGCCGCTGCACGAAACAGTCGCCGCCAGCAGACTGATAGCGCGAACACAAACTGTCAGCTGACGCACGATCCATCGGACCGATCCGGACTCGATGAAAGATACCCCGATCACCGAGGTCGGCGCGTTGAATGTTGGGCGAGAAACTTTCCAAAATGGAGCCGAAACGGCTCTGCAGGCGTGAGAATGTTGCCCGCGCCTCATCCTCAGAGCGCAGGCTCGCCAACTGGACAATGAAGTCTCCAGAGGGAACCGGACTGGCCGCTTGTGGCTGAACGGCAGCAGTCTCAACGGACTGTGGAGCTGCTGCCGGTTGAGCCAACTGGATCGGGGCGTTGGAGGAGGGCGCGGTGGTTGAGGGCACAGTGGCGGTGGCCGCTGGTGTTGGATCGGGCGATTGGGTCGGAGTTTGAGTCTGAGGCAACCCCAAACTCTGCACTGTCGGTTCAACGGCCGGACCTGACGGGGGCACGGCCTGTGAAGTCGGCGCGAGTATTGGGGATGGTACCGGTGTCGAGGTGGCCGGCGCTGCGTTGACGTCGACTGCTGGCACCTGCGCTGAGGATATAGGATCACTTGATGTCACTACAGGCGTTGTCGGAACTGTCTCAACAACGGTGGGTGCCGACGCTGCCTCGAAAGCAGGAATGCGGGCCGGCGCTCGCGGAAGTTCAACCGCGGGAGTTTCTGGTTCAGCAGGACGCGAGGTTTCCACAATGGTCCCATCTGCACGGACAGTCACGGTGCGAACCTCTCGACGCGCTGTGGACCCGGGCGCTGCCGGCGCTGTGTCAGCGCTCGGGAGACGCTGAGTTGACTGAAGGGGTATGCTATCACCCTCACCGAGCGGTAAAACTACGCGCGGCGTGTCGCCCGTCGCAGAGACATCGCCTTCCAGGGCCCCGAAAGCTGCATCACCAGGCTGCGCCTGGGATGTTGAGGCGCCTTCTGGCTCGACCTTGTCATCGACAGCTTCCGCGACAATGAGTTGAGGTCCCTGATCGGGGCTCTGACCGCTCAGCAAACCAAAAGCGAAGACACCCCCAAGACCCAGCATTGCAACGCCGGCTAGACCAAAAACAAGCATTTTTGGAAGGCCGGAGCGCCCATCTTGCTCAGCTTCGGGCCGCTCGGTCGGGTCCATAGTTGGGTGGTCCATATCCGCAGACACCTGCCCGTGCAGGTCCATCTGCATATCCTCTTGGCCGAACGCGTGAGCGTCAGTGCGCAAGAAACCAGGTACGGGAGCCTGAGACACGGGCTCTGGTATCGGGGGTGGTGCTTGCGGAATGGCTTGAGCTTGAAATCCACCGGCAGATATCTGCGCTGTGGGGTCATCAAGCGCTATAGACCCCATGGCTGCGACCAACTCATCCTCAGACAAGGCGGGTTGAACACGTGAAGAGACTAACGACTGGGGCGCTATGTCTTGCGGCGTGTCATTGTCCATGACCGGGCTCATGTCATCCCTGCGCGGTGTTAGATGCGCCGATAAGTGGGGCACAGGCACCTCTGGCGTTTGATTGGGTGCGCTCTGGTTCAGCAACTCTGGTGCGGGCGAAACGTCCTGTGTGTCAGCGCCGAAGTCCAGATCAGCGAACAAATCATCCGCATCGCCATGCACATGTCCCGTCGGCGGCAAGCTTAGAAGGCGCTCATCGTTCAAAGGATCCAAAAGAAAAGGATCATCCGACAATGGGTCGTTCGCCAGCGGATCGCCTGCCACTGGATCGGTTGCCAATGGATCGGTTGCCAGCGACGCATGGGTGAAAGGCTCAGGACTGAGCGCGTCATCGGAAGAAGGCATAGATCCGTCGCCCTCAGCCAAGGCAAGGCTATCAAAAGCGATGTTGAGGTCATCGCTCGATGAACCGACACCCAGCGGGTCGCCTTCAAAAAGACTGGTATCTTCTGCAGCTTGCTGCGCACCAGCTTGCGAATCTTCACGCATGATCCGGGCAAGCTCTTCCAGCGGATCAGGTTCGGTTCCGGCGACATTGCTGTCGTTTGAGGCTGGGCTTTTGGGTTTCATTGCCTTGCCTTTTGCGGCGGCCGAGTGACCTAACTATGGCCGCTTCCAGATTTGCGTCTGATCTTAGCGCATTTCATCGGGCGCTTCGACACCCAGTATGGCCAGTCCGATCTGCAAAATTTGCGCAACAGCACCAACAAGCGCCACGCGTTCTTCACTCAACTGTCGTTCGTCAGCGTTAACAAAGCGTAAGTTTGGCTCATCTTTGCCCCGGTTCCAATGGGCATGAAATGCGCTTGCAACATCATGAAGATAAAAGGCGATGCGATGCGGCTCCAACTGCCGTGCTGACGCGCTTAGTATGCGTGGCCAAGAGGCCATCAAGCGAATCAACGCCAGTTCCCCCGCATCTGTGAGACCTTCAAAGGGCGCGGGTGCAGCGCGCAAAGCAGCGAGGTCAACATCCAGTTTCTCAGCCATCGCCATCCGGCTGATGGACGCGCAACGGGCGTGGGCATACTGGACATAGAAAACTGGATTGTCCCTCGATTGCTCGGTCACCTTCTGAAAGTCAAAGTCGAGCGGCGCATCGTTTTTGCGGTAGAGCATCATGAAGCGCACTGCATCAGGGCCAACCTCGTCCACCACCTCGCGCAATGTGACGAAAGTGCCGGAGCGCTTGGACATCGTTATGGGTTCACCCGCACGGAAGAGCTTTACAAGCTGACAGAGACGGATATCGAGTGTTGCCTCCCCGTCCGACATGGCTGTCACCGCTGCCTTCATGCGCTTCACATAGCCACCATGGTCGGCGCCAAAGACATTCACCTGATTGGTGAAGCCACGCAGATACTTGTCATAATGATAGGCAATGTCGGAGGCGAAGTAGGTATAGCTACCATCGGATTTCAAAAGCGCCCGGTCTGTGTCGTCGCCAAACTGTGACGAGCGGAACAGTGTCTGCTCCCGTTCTTCCCAGTCGTCAGCTGTTTCGCCCTTGGGTTTCTCAAGATGGCCGACATAGACCAGTTCACGGTCGCGCAGTGACTGAATGGCTTGCGCAACCCGGTCACCACCCTCCCCCGTTTGCAGGCTCGCTTCAGAAAAGAACACATCTTGATCGACATTGAGGCTCGCCAGATCCGCACGTATGAGCTGCATCATGGCATCAATGGATGCCCGGCGAACAATCGGTAGCCACTCATCTTCGGTCTGATTGCGTAAGGTCTCACCATGGTCAGCGGCTAAAGCCTTACCGACAGGGACCAGATAATCACCGGGATAGAGGCCCTGGGGGATTGGACCAATCTCTTCCCCGAGCGCTTCACGGTAGCGCAAGAACGCAGATCTTGCGAGCGTATCAACCTGCCCGCCAGCATCGTTGATGTAGTACTCCGTCGTGACCGGATAGCCGGCAGCTGACAAGAGACGTGCGAGCGCATCGCCAACGACCGCACCACGGCAATGCCCAACATGCATCGGCCCAGTCGGATTGGCGGAGACGTACTCCACATTGGTTTTAGGCAGCACCTCCGTGGCCCCAAGAACGCCTTTACCGAAAGCTGTTCCCTCTTCGAGAATGCGGGCCAAAACACCGCGCCAGAACGTTGGAACCAGCCGTAGGTTGATAAACCCAGGCCCCGCGATATCAACGCTTTCAATCTCAGCGTCGCTATTTAGCACCTCCGCAAGCTTCTCAGCGATTGCGCGTGGATTGGACTTGAGCGGTTTGGCCAGAACCATCGCGGCGTTCGTGGCCAGATCGCCGTGTGATGCATCGCGCGGCGGCTCCACGGTTATCGCATTGAGAGGCAGGTCAGCCGCGGCATCGTCGGTAAGCACGCCCGCACTCTCCAGGGCAGCAAGCACACGTGCTCGAAAGTCATGAAAGACATCGTAGGTGGAAGTGCCAGGCATGGGAGTGGCGGTGCCAGACATGGGCATGGCGCTTTGTGTCATCGTGGATAATTCGTTCAATTGAAAAGAGGAAGGGCGTTTGCGTGAACGCCATCTACATGGGCTTGCTTCAGAGGCTTGCGCCGTATCGCAGGTCTGGAGCAACGTCAAACAAACGCGCATGGGTGGTCAGGGCGTAACGATCGGTCATGCCGGCGACAAAGTCACAAACCTGCCGCGCCCGCGCGACCGCATCCCTCATTATAGCAGGCGGCAACTGCCACGCATCCGGTAAGTCATTTGGATGCTCAAACAGGTGGTTAAAGAGCCGTTGGACGACAGCTTCTGCTTGCCCGCGGAGCTGCATGATTTCGTCGTTGCGGTAGAGCGTGTTGAACAGGAATGTGCGGATTTGCCAGACATCTTTGGCGACTTCATCAGAAAAGGTGGCCAGCATCGCATCTGCACCCTCTATATCAGAACAGGTCTGGATCGACTGGGTTTCAAGCCTCGTTTCGATTGTAGCCTGAACATCACCAATCAGGCGTGTGATAAGCTGACGGGTGAATTCACCCATGCGACGTTCCGGCTGGAGATCGGGAAAAGCGTGGTCAATCTCGACCAAAATAGCGTTCACCAAAGGCACATAGGATAGATCATCAAGTTTGAAGAGCCCCGCGCGCACGCCATCGTCTATATCATGCGTATTGTAGGCAATGTCGTCAGAGACAGAGGCTATCTGCGCCTCAAGGCCTGCATGGCGATCAAGTGCCAACAGATCCTGATCAAGCCCTTGCGTGTCCAGAAAATCAGTAAGCGCAAACGGTAGCGAGCCACCAAGCTTCTCGTCACGCACCGTACCTTTGGAATCAAAGACGGGGCCGTTGTGCTTGATGATCCCGCAGAGCGTTTCCAGTGTTAAGTTGAGGCCATCGAAGGCCGCGTAGCGGCGTTCAAGTTTGGTGACAATGCGCAAAGTCTGCGCGTTGTGTTCAAACCCGCCATAGGGTTGCATGGCGGAAGCAAGCGCGTCTTCGCCTGTGTGTCCGAAGGGCGTGTGACCCATATCATGAGCAAGCGCCAACGCTTCAGCCAGATCGCTGTCCAGCCCCAGGTTGCGCGCGATGGAGCGTGCAATCTGCGCCACCTCAATGGTGTGCGTGAGACGTGTGCGGTAGTGGTCGCCCTCTTCGGAAATGAAAACCTGGGTTTTGTGCGCAAGTCGCCGAAAAGCCTGAGCGTGGACGATCCTGTCTCGATCACGACGGAAAGCACTGCGGTTCTTGCCCTCTGGCTCCATATGGATGCGCTGAATAAGCGGGCCTGGCCTTGCAGCGAGCGGTGAGAGATTTGCGGGGAGAACGTCCAAGGTTCTGTCCATTTAAGCTGCTGAGGGCTTCAAACTGGTATGCCCTCAATGGTCACTCACATGCCTTCCAAAAAGCATCACATCAACCAACGCCGGTAGCGATTGATCGACAGG
>JBCCLK010000035.1:0-32171 GCA_039026935.1 Pseudomonadota bacterium | reverse complement strand
TCAACTTCATCAACATGTTCATCTTGTTGCTGCAGCTGTTTGGGAACCGCGAGTAGGCTGTTGCCCCTTCAAAGGCGTAATACCTTCGGCCCCCGGTGTTCTACACCGGGGGTTTTTCTTTTCTAACGCTTCCGTTGGCGTCAGGATTGGCGCACGACCAATATGCCGGAGACAACTATGAGGCTGAGGCCGAAAAGGGTGACCATGTCTGGCCGTTCAGCGAAGAACAAAACGCCCCAGATGGTTGCGAAGCCTACATAGGAAAACTCAAAGGTTCCAAGCACTGAGCCAGGAGCCTTTTGGTAGGCAATGGCTGTCCCGACCGACGCGATGAGGATGGATATGGCCAGCAGGGCCATCAACTGCCAATTGAGGGTGCCGAGTGGGAGCCATGCTGCGGTTAGAAAACCGACGCCTATCAAATGCGGGGCAAAAGATAGGACGCCTACGCCGATAACACCGACGATGATGAAGGTGAGATGAAGCGTAAAGGCGAGGGCAAGCGGATGTTCGTTTCGTCCATGCAGCCGCGTCACCACCATTGCCGCTGCAAACAAAAGCGCCGACAGGATGGGTAGCAGCGCGTACGGCGTGAAGGCTTCGCCGCTTGGGCGGAGCACCAAGACGACGCCAATGAAACCGATAAGGGCTGCGACGGCTTGACCGAGCGTGACCCGATCCTTGGTGAAAACTGCCGATAGTCCGACAATAAAGAGCGGCAGCGTGTATAAGGCGGCAGCGGCCACAGAGAAGGGGACGTGCGGTAGGGCGGTGTAGTACGTCACCCAAACCGCCGCGAGAAGGCACGCTCTTAAAACCGCCCACCCAAGGCGCTGTGGCATGAGGGTTGTTCGTAGGCCGACCACCAGCGCTGTCGAGAAGAAGATGGGTAAAAGCAGAGCCGAGCGAATGGCGAACAGCTGCCAGAGGCCAATCCCATTGTCGGTGCCGAGCCCTTTGATGAGCGCATCGCCCACCGACATGGCAAAGACCGTGAACACGATCGTTCCCACGGCGAACGGCACGTTATCCCCGCCAGTCCTGTGAGGCGTGCCTCCAAACAAAGTCCAAAGAGTGCGGGATGGGCGCATACCCTCTCAACACCCTGTGAGGCTCAGTTTGCAAGGCCCTTAGTCGCATACTTGCCATGCATCAATATATCGATTATTCATGATGTATGGATATATTGGATGCAACCGAGGCCTTCAGTGCGCTCAGCCAACGCCCTCGGCTTGAGGCTTACCGCTTGCTTGTGAAGGCCGGTGAGGTGGGTATGCCCGCCGGTGCGATCTCTGACGCGCTTGAGATGCGTCAGAACACCATGTCGGCCAATCTTGCTGTGCTGTTGCAAGCCGGGCTTGTGCGCCGCGAGCGCGAGGGACGTTCGATCCGCTACTTTGCCGACTTCGACGCGATGCAAGGATTGTTGGGTTTTCTCCTTGAGGAGTGCTGCGGCGGACAACCAGAGCTTTGCCAACCAGTCATCAAGGAAATTGCTTGTGCCTGCTGATTACATACCTACACGCGCGCAAAAATACGCTGCGGAGTTTATCGGCACCGCTTTCCTTCTCGCCACGGTGGTCGGTTCCGGCATCATGGCCGAAGGGCTTGCTGGCGGGAACGTTGCCATCGCGCTTCTTGGCAACACGATCCCAACAGGTGCGATTTTGGTCGTTTTGATCACCATGCTTGGGCCGATTTCCGGCGCGCATTTCAATCCGGTTGTGACCCTGGTGATGGTCTGCCAGAAGAAGATGGCGGACGTGGAGTCCTGGGGCTATGTCGCAGCGCAAGTCGTTGGCGGGCTCATCGGGGTTTGGGCTGCGCATCTGATGTTTGGTGAGGTCATCTTCCAAACGTCCTTGAAAGAGCGCACCGGCGCCAGCCAGTGGTTTGCCGAAGGGGTGGCGACCTTCGGGCTCGTCTTCACAATTCTCGTGACGGTAAAGGTACGCGAGAGCGCAGTCGCCATGGCGGTTGGGCTCTACATAACGGCGGCCTACTGGTTCACTGCTTCCACCTCGTTCGCCAATCCGGCGGTAACGATTGCCCGTGCGCTATCGGATACCTTCGCAGGTATCCGTCCGCTTGATGTGCCGATGTTTCTTGTTAGCCAGTATGCGGGAGGCATGTTGGCCATGTTCGTCTGCGTCTGGCTGATCGACGTCAAGCTCGGCAAACGGGCGCTTGAAGCGCAAGCACGGGAAGCCGCCCTGACGGAAGCAGCGGGCCGTGCCGATGCCTGATATGCTCAACCAAGAGATGCCGAATATTGATGAGGAGAGCTTCCAAACCATCGATCTGGTCCGCCTCACTGATCCGGTCCAGCATAAGCCGCGCGTGTTGATGCTCTATGGCTCGTTGCGCGAGCGGTCTTACTCCAAACTCCTCACTTTGGAGGCCAAACGCATCTTGGAAGCACTGGGCGCCGAAGCTCGTGTTTTTGATCCAACGGGCCTGCCGCTGGTCGATGATCCGCAAGGGTATGATCCATCCAGTCAGCATCCCAAGGTGCAAGAGCTGAGAGAACTGTCACTGTGGTCTGAAGCGCAGGTATGGGCCTCGCCGGAGCGTCATGGTGCGATGACTGGCATCATGAAAACGCAAATTGATTGGCTGCCGCTTGCACCCATTGGCGGCGTCCGGCCGACGCAAGGGCGCACGCTCGCTCTGATGCAGGTCTCAGGTGGCTCGCAGAGCTTCAACACGCTCAATCAGATGCGTATCCTTGGCCGCTGGATGCGCATGATCACCATTCCCAATCAATCATCGGTGCCTAAAGCTTTCACTGAATTCGAAGAGGACGGACGCATGAAACCCTCACCCTATTACAACAGGGTGGTGGACGTGATGGAGGAACTCATGAAGTTCACCCATCTGACGCGGGGTCATTCTGCTTATCTTACCGACCGATACTCCGAGCGGGTGGAAACGCGCGAGGAGTTATCCAAGCGGGTGAATATTCGCTCTATCTAATGAAATCGCCTTGATGCACGCGAAAGACATGCCATCTTGGAGATATGAGCGGTTCAACGAAAAAGACCGACAAGTCGGAGACGACGGCACCTATTGTCGCGCATCAGTTGACAACGCCGGCTGGTGGTGGACCGTTTTCACTTCCCACATTCTCCGTTGGTGTCTTTCTAACAGACCAGCCGGAACACAACATTTCGATTGGGTCGGATCGAGTCGAGCATAAGCCGTTGAAGCGCAATGAGGGCTTCATTTTGCCAGCGGGGGCCAGCGGAATTTGCTCCTACACTCAAGATCACAGCTATCTTGCCGTTCAGTTCGATGAGATCCTCTTGCGCGAAGTGGGACTCGACGATCCAGGCCGCATTGCCCCCCAACTCGGCGCCTTTGACCCTCTGACGCTGCAGATGGCCAAATCGATGATCGAGTTGGCGGCTGCACCGAGCGCTCTCTATCGCGAGACAATGTATCGGGCGCTTGCCGCGCATCTGGTTCAGAGCGTTCAAACCATGCCGTCTGATGTTGCGGCTTTGGATGATGCCCGGCTACGGCGAGCTGTGGCGTATATTCATGATCATCTGGCTGGCGATATCTCGCTAGAGGTTCTGGCATCTGAAGCTGCCGTGAGCCCTTTTCATTTTGCACGTGCGTTCAAGACGGCCTTGGGGGCATCGCCTCTGCAATATGTGATCGCCGAGCGCATGAAGCTCGCTGGCGTTCTCTTGAAAACCACAACCTTGCCTGTGTCTGAAGTTGCGCTGCGCGTTGGCTACGAAGATACATCCCGGTTCTCCAAGCACTTCAAACGGGCGTTCGCGCAGACGCCAGCGCAGCACCGGGCGGCTGACTGACACGCGGGGCATCCGCGCTTTCGCATAACCGCAAGAATTGCCTTTTCGATGCCAAGAATCGCGCCTGTGGGAAACCCGCGCTTTCGGCATTGTCTCCTCATCGCAGCAACATGAGCGCTGCCAACCACGGAGACAGACAATGACCAAAGCCACCAAAACCATCGCTTCCACCGCTCTTGCTTCAGCCCTGCTTTCAGGCACGGCCCTTGCGTCCGACTTTCAAACCCGCTCAGTGACCTTCGACAGTCACGGTTCGGCCATGACGGGAACGCTCTACCTCCCTGCCGACCACGACGGTTCGGCTCTGCCCACGGTGATTGTCACGGGCGCCTGGACAAGCGTTCAGCAGCAAATGCCGGCGACCTACGCTCGTGAAATGGCGGCGCGCGGTTACGCAGCCCTCACTTTTGACTTCCGCGGCTGGGGCCAATCTGGCGATCTGCCCGGTGACGTTCGTTTCCGCGAAGATCCGTCTGCAAAAATCGCGGATATTGAAGCGGCAATTGAGTTTGTCTCCACACTGCCAGAAGTGGATACGGCGCAGATCAACGGCCTGGGTATCTGCGCATCCGCCGGATACATGGTAGACGCCGCGTCTGGAAACGCGCTCATTCATCGCGTTGGCCTCGTCGCGCCATGGCTGCAAAATGAGACCATCGTGAACGCTGTCTATGGCGGGCAAGAGGGCGTGGCTGGCCTCATTGACGTGTCTCGCCAAGCTGAAACAGAAGGCGGTGTCATCATCCCAGCTGCTGGGCCAGAAGGTGCCGAGGGCGTGTTGATGCCCATTGGCGGCTACTACTACGAAGCCGATCGCGGTGCGATCCCAGAGTATGACAACCAGTGGAACCAGATGAGCTGGGAAGGCTGGCTGACCTACCATCCGGCCGACCACGGTGCTGCTCTCGATAAACCGCTTGCCATTGTTCATTCGGAGGCTGCTGCCATCCCCAACGGTGTGCGTGCCTTCCTCGACGGCTTTGCCGGTGATGCCACCATTCAATGGCTCGACGATGTAACGCAGTTCGATTTCTACGATGTTCCAGAGAACGTCAGCCGCGCTGCTAACGCGATGGCTGCCCACTTCGCTTCTTAAATCTCAAGCTTTGAGCGCTGCACCTCAAACGTTGGTGCAGCGCCTTTCCCCTCTTTTTAAAGGAACAAGATCATGAAGCTCACCGCTTCCACTATTGCCGCGCTCGCGATGAGCGCCTCCGCCGTTGCCGCGTCTGACATTGCTCTGGGCGGCTCACCTCTCACCCTCGATACCCTTGTTGATCAAGCTGAGATGGTTCGTATCGCCGACGCTATCGACGCTGGGGTCGATGCAAAAGATTGGGAGGCGACCCGCAGCTTCTTCACTGATGAAATCACCGTCGACTTCACTTCGCTCGTCGGCGGCGAGCCGGCGACCATTCCTGCCGATGGACTCATCGCCGGATGGTCATCCAACCTGACCGCAGAGAAGGCCTCATTCCACCTGCGCGGCAATCATCGGGTGACGTTCCATGGAGACGATGGCGCTACGATGGTTTCCCACGGCTATGCCTGGAACCGGATGGAGCGCGGCGCTCTGCCTGAGAATGGCGGCGAGGCGCTGTGGGAAGTTTGGGGCACCTATGTGCACGGCTTCGAGCGCACCGAGGATGGCTGGAAGGTGAACGCCATGACGTTCACTGCGACAGCGCAACGCGGCAGCGCGTTCGTGCGCGACACGCCTGGATCGTAAGTGACTGCACCTCAGCTCAATGGCCTCGGCAGATCAGCCGGGGCCGACCTTATTTCTCCAGCCGCTTGCTCATACAAAGGTGGTCAGGCGCGCCGTTCGTAGGATCTAGGTCATAACCTCGAGCCCTATAGAACTGCTCAGCGGTCTTGGTGCTCTCTAAGCGTACAAGCGCAAGACCCGCATTGGCTGCATCGGCTTCCATCGTTGCGAGGAGGGCCGATGAGACGCCTTGGAACCGCCGGCCAGGATCAACATAGTTGAGAAGTACCACGCCCTTTGTGCTGAGTGCTCCGATGCCGGCTATCGCGCTATCGATTTCGGCCACATAGACCATAAGACTATCTGCGTTGATCCATTGGTGGACTTGCTCAAAGGTCTTGTTGGCGAGCCAACGGTCTAGTGTTTCAGGATCGCCGACGTGGTCTTGGTGGCACAGATCTGTGATTGATCTGCGCAGGACGTTTGTCGCCGCACTGACATCACTTTGCTTTGCGAGCCGAACAAGGAGCTCATTGGTCTGTGGTGCGGTCACACCACCTCAAGCTTGGGCTTCTTGTCGAAGATCTTGAGCACCTGTTTTAGGTCGTGGCCGCGTTTGAGGATCTGCCCGGACGCGGCCACAACTTTATAGGCGCCCTGGCGGCGGGCCATCTTCGGGTCTTTCTCAATGGTATAGAGGGGGATCTCTGCTGTCCGCCTGAAGACTGAAAAGACAGCTTTGTCTTTCAAATGATCGATCGCGTAGTCGCGCCAGTCACCTTGCGCGACCATACGGCCATAGATGTTGAGGATCATATCCAGTTCGCGACGATTGAACGTGACGTAGCGTAGCGCACTTTGGGATTGCGGTGCATTGTTGGAGGTGACGATCTGGATACGTGTGGACGTTGGTCGTGGTGGTGCCGCTTTGTCGGAGGCGGTTGCGTCCTTCTTCTCAGCGCGGGCTACACGGTGAGCCTTCAGATCAACCGGGTCTTTGAGGTCGTACGGTTGCTCGGGCGGAGAAGTTTTGTTTGACATACGGTTCCAGTCGTTCGGGTTGCACGCGCCAGACTGTTTCAGCCTTCGCGTGCTTTAGCAAGAATTGAGCACAGCGTGTGCTGTTGCCTGCAGAAAACGTTGTGCCTCACTATTGCCCCAAAAGGAACAAGTTCACGCCCAGACGTGGTCACAGTGGTCAGTACAAGTGCGATCATTGCTTGGTCGCACGGCGTTGGATCATCAGACCCTCCAGCCCCCAGCCCCTGATTATCCGGCGTCGTGCACCGACCAATCTCCCACCAAATCCATGCTCTCGCTCGCCTGTCTGCGCGTCATTTGGCTTGACATCCTGCGGCGTATGCAACACTCCCGCGTGCGACGAGGGCGATGTTGGTTCCAGCCGGGTCATGGATGCCCGCCCTCGCGCGAGTGGCTCTCCGGTGACCGACGCCTTTGATGGCAATTGTTGTATCTCACCCACCCAGCCGCTTCGTCGCTGAAAGTACCGACCACAAGGCCTGCGTGAGAATTTTAAAGCATGAGCACGAGCATGAGCATGGACAAACGGATCCGTTGGAACGGCGGCGTGCAGCCAGAATCGATGGCAACGCTCACCATGCCTGGCGGCGTGATCGTCAGCCCGACCAAAGTTGGCTATATCATCATGACAACCGATCTTGCTGGCCTTGAGCGCAAGTTCGACGCTAAGCAGCGCAAGCGTAACAAGCCGGGCGTTGTTCTGTGCGGCTCAATGGATCAGCTGCGTGCGCTCGCTGAACTCAACCCTGAGATCGAAGCTTTTTATCAAGCCCATTGGGATGCAGACATTCTTCTCGGCTGTATTCTGCCTTGGAAGGAAGACGGTCTTTCCCACATCCCCGATGATGGATCTAAAGAGCTCATGACGGATACGCGCGGCACCAGCTGCTTCGTCATCAAGTTTGGCACACCGTCCGAGCTGGTGGCGCGTGAGCTTTGGGAGAAGCACGGCAAGTTGGTGTTTGCAAGTTCGGCCAACCCATCGGGCAAAGGCAATCGTGGCCTAGTGGAAGGCATTGGTGATCGTATCGCCGATGAAGTGGATATCATCGTTGAAGCCAACGACTATGTGGCCTCGATCCAACCGAACGCCAGCGCTGAGACCCGCTACGAGCAGGGCGTTATGGTTTCGATGGTGGATGCCGATGGAACCCTGGTGCCGGTCCAGAACAATGACCGCGATGTATCGCCGGGACCGGTGCTCATTCGCAAAGGCCTCGCCGTGGACGAGATCATGGCGCTGATGAGCGATCACTTCATAAGCTGGGACTATCGCCACGGCCATTACTATTAGGCATGTGCCGGTTGACCGCCGCTCACAGTGCTCGTCTGGCGATCTGGTAGGTAACGCCCGATTTTTCAAACACATCGGGGTCGATCTTAAATCCCAGGCGCTCATAAAAGTGCAGCGCCGATTGGCGTGCATCGCACCACAATTGGGCATGTCCGTCCTTCTTGGCACACCGGGCGCCTTCTTCGATCATGCGAGAGGCAAGACCTCTCTTGCGGTACATCGGGTCCACCGCAAGTTTGCGTAACTGCACACCCTTTGGATGTGCAAAGAAGGACGCAACGCCGATCAGTTTCTGTCCATCAAATGCGCCCAGGTGATGTGCGGTTTCGTCTCCGGGCACTTTCACATGCTCAAGAGGCATGTCAGGCCACAGGTGCTTTTGCCGAAACCGGAGCGTTTGCTGTGCAGCTATGGAGCGAATTGGATAGCGCATACCATACTCTCTGAGGTTCAGACCTCAGGGACTTACCGAGCCATAGTCTATCAAGTGTGACCTATCAGCCCGGTTCTACACACTTTGTGTCTGCACAACGTCATGCACGTGGACGTTCGCCCCGTGCACCCAAATCAATTCAGCAAACAGAGATGGTGGCTGCCGCGAGAGCGGAGGCGCGGCAGCCGGTCGTTACTTCGAGTGGTTGTTACTCAGCCGATGTGGCGAAGCTGATGACATCCACAGCGCCAAGGTCAGCGATCAGGGTCGCTGCTCCGTCGGAAAGATCGATCTCGTAGAGACCTTTGGTGTCTTCGCCATCAATCTGGAGGACAGCATAGGCATGGTCCGTGCCTTCTTCTGGCGAGACAATGTCAAAGCCTCCGACGGGCAAGACGTCAGCTGGGTTACCGTCAATGGTGATCAGACCAACGGTTTCCAGCGTGCCTGCGTTGTTGGCAAGGCTTGCCAGCGCATTGGCGCGGGCGTCGAGCACATATTGGAAGGTGCCGGAGGCTTTTTCGCCGTTGACCGCGTTGGTGTAAGCGTTGGCGAAGATCAGCGGATCTGCGCCCTCAGAATTGTCGCCCTCGGCATAAAACATATCGGTGAAGCGACGCACGGAGTTTGCGCGTTCATCATTGTCGCCGAAGCCGATTGGGAAATAGACCAGATTGTCACCTTCACTCGACACAGCGCGTACAGCGTCAATAGCGTTGTTGAAATCAAATGCGATCACGGCGTCGGATGCAATGGTTGTGCCGTCCATGAAGGTGGCGTCTTTGTCTGTGGTTTCACCCGAGGTGGTGTCGATAACGACGATGCTGCCATCAGCGAACCCAAGCAGTTCGCCGGTCACTGGGCGCCAAGCGATGGAGCGCACTGGGCTTGAAAGCGTCAAGGTACGCGCATCGCCGGGGGTGGCGAGGCTGTCCATCACGATGAGGCTCGCACCATCACCGGTGAGAGCGTAGCCGCTCGTGTTCGCATGATGGTGGGCGGCAGCAGGGCCGGCCAGAAGAGCAAGAGCGGATGCTGCTAGGAGAGTGCGGGACGTTCTGCGGGACATGGGTCGTTCCTTGGGTAGGGTCGAGGTTGATTGGGGAACCAACCGGAATGGTCGGATCACTGCCAGTAACGAGGTGGAACTCAGAAAAGTTTCACGTCTTGGAAAAAAAGTTTAAGATTTCTTCACCATACCGCGCCGTTCCCGTTTTGGGGCAGAGACCTTCTTGAGGCAGAGACCTCCGTGCGCGAAGCTTTCAGAAGCCTCTATAGATTGAGTTGCGTGACCGAGCCCACCGCCAGGATGTCGCCGGTCGGCTGCCCCGTTGGCGAGCCACCTAGCGGTTCATCGCTAATGGCGAGGGCCGTGCCGTCGGCAAGGAGGCGTTGAACATCGTCAGACAAGGGCACTTCAACACGCGGTCCGCTGGCCAAGACCCCAAGCGAGATTGGCGCGTTATCACCAGCAATCAGCCACAGCTCAAAGGCTCGGCCCGCCTCCGCTTCGCCCGATTGGCGAGTGAGCACCAGCGTTTCGCTTTGGCTATCAACGAAGGCGGCAACCCTTAGCGCGGCGGCTTCATTTTCCAATTGAGCCAACAGGGCGGTCCGGATGAGCTCGTCTGGGGCTCTGACGGCCGTTGTTTGGAATAGAAGGATACCCAAGAAGAGTGAGGCAGCAACGCCAGCTGCTGAGAGCGTTCGCCAGACCCACAGGCGGCTAAACAGGTTCTCCGTCTGAGAGGCTCGCGACACTGCAAACAAAGTGCTTTCGATGCGCGTATAAAGATCGGTTGGCGGACTGACCGGTTCGATCGTGCTGGACAGGGGAAGAAGCGTTTCCCCCCATACCGAAACGGACCGTCTTAAAGTCTGGTCGTCGTGCAGGCGCTTTTCAAAGGCCACCCGCTCGTCCCGGGGCAAAAGACCAAGTACGAACTCTGCCGCTAAAGCGTCATCATCATTGTCATTTAATGAGGGCATGGGCGTCTCTGCCATCAAGCGCGTTCCATGCAGACTTTGAGTCTGGCCAAACCACGCCTCAGCCAGGTGCGCACCGTGTTGAGTGGAATGGCAAGTCGCTCAGCAAGCTCGGCATAGCTTTCGCCTGCAACATAGGCACCGCGCACCGCATCGGCATGTTGGGCGTCTAGTTCGCCAAGGCAGGTGACCAACTCCCCGCCAAGTGCGGTGTTGAGGGCCACTTGCTCCGGGTTCAAGGCCTCGTCAATGGGGTCTTGAGTCGTTTCAAGAGGAACCGCTTCGGGTTTGCGCGCACGTATAAGATCGATCGCGTGGTTGCGGGTAATTGTTATCAGCCAGGCCATAGCGCTGGCGTTGCTTGCGCCAAAGCTCGGCGCTTTCTGCCAAATTTTGATGTACACCATCTGCAATGCGTCTTCCGCGTCGTGCCTGTCTTTTAAGAGACGTAACAGAACCGCAAAAAGTTTCGCGCTGGTTGCATCATAAAGCTGACGGAAGGCCGCCCGATCAGACTGGGCAATGTTCGCTAGCAGTTGGTTCAGGTCTACGGGTGTCATTGGGGCATCGAAGCTGCACGATCGCATGCCCAAAACGCTGAGGCGCAGAAGGCATGATGGAAAACCTGCCAGTTACCTAGAGCGTTTTCAGCAAAAGTGTATGCGGTTTTGCGATTCGAAAACGCGTCAAAACAAAGACTTAGAGTGTTTCTTGCGAATCGAAGATCACGAGAAATGCTCTAGCGTGACATTCTCTCAGGCCGAGAGCAGGTAACTGAAACGTGTGCCCTCAGCCTGTGTCCGTGTGACTGGACTTGTCAGGTCCGGCTACGCCGCCTCTTGCGCCAGGTTGCGCAACACATAGTGCAGCACACCGCCATGCTCGACATATTCGATCTCAACTTCTGTATCGATCCGGCAAAGAAGCTCGATCTCTTTGACTGTGCCGTCGGCATAGGTGATGGTCGCTTTGACGGTATCGCGGGGTTTCAGATCACCTGATAGCCCGTGGATGGAAACCATTTCATCGCCTTTGAGCCCAAGCGTTTTGCGAGTGTCACCGTTTGTGAACTCAAATGGAATCACGCCCATGCCGACTAGGTTGGAGCGGTGGATGCGCTCAAAGCTCTCTGCGATCACCGCTTTGACGCCGAGGAGATTGGTGCCTTTGGCCGCCCAGTCGCGGGAGGAGCCCGCGCCGTACTGTTCGCCGCCAAACACCACAAGCGGTACGCCCTGTTCTTTCCAGGCCATGGCAGCCTCAAAAATTGAGGTTTGCTCGCCGTCCGGACCAAGCGTGTAGCCGCCTTCAACGCTGTCGAGCATCTCGTTCTTGATGCGAATGTTAGCGAATGTGCCGCGCATCATGATTTCATGGTTGCCGCGCCGTGAACCGTAGGAGTTGAACTCCCGCGCTGGCACCTGGCGTTCAGTGAGGTAGCGACCGGCTGGTGTGGTATCCTTAAAGGAACCGGCCGGTGAGATATGGTCGGTGGTAATCATATCCCCGAGGATCGCCATGACCCGCGCGTTTTCGATATCGGCGATCTTGCCCGGCTCTTTGTCCATCCCCTGGAAGTACGGCGGGTTCTGCACATAGGTCGAAGCAGGCGGCCAGTCATAGGTCTGGCTGTCGGTTGTATCCACCGAGCGCCATTTTTCATCGCCAGCGAACACGTCGGCATATTTGGAGATGAAAGCTTCGCGTGTCACCGTTTCATGGACAAGGTCCGCGATTTCCTGCTGGCTTGGCCAGATGTCTTTTAAGTAAACATCTTGGCCGTCCTGATCCTGACCAATCGGATCTTTGGAGATGTCGATGTTCATATCGCCAGCCAGTGCATATGCGACGACCAGCGGTGGTGAGGCCAGATAGTTGGCGCGTACATCCGGGCTAATGCGGCCTTCAAAGTTCCGGTTACCCGACAGCACGCTGGTTGCGACCAAATCGCCCTCGTTGACGGCTTTGGAAATCTCTTCCTGAAGCGGGCCGGAGTTGCCGATGCAGGTGGTGCAGCCATAGCCGACAAGATTGAAGCCGATGGCATCAAGATCTTCTTGCAGACCAGAGGCTTCGAGATATTCCGACACGACCTTTGAGCCGGGCGCGAGCGATGTCTTCACCCAAGGCTGGCGATTGAGGCCCTTTTCGCGTGCTTTGCGGGCAACAAGTCCCGCCCCGATCATCACATAAGGGTTAGAGGTGTTGGTGCACGATGTAATCGACGCAATGACCACCTTGCCCGATGACATGGCATAATCTTCGCCGTCCACCGGAACACTCTTGTCCAGTGGGCGTTTGAACGTTTCTTCCATCTCCTTCACAAAGGCCCCGGCGGCCTCGGTGAGCGGCACATAGTCTTGCGGACGTTTTGGCCCGGAGATCGCCGGTACAATGGTGCTCATATCCAGTTCAAGTGTGTCGGTGAACACGGGCTCTTCGCCGCCCTCACGCCAGAATCCGCAGGTTTTGGCATAGGTTTCGACAAGCGCGATGCGTTCTTCGTCGCGGCCCGTCATTTTCATGTAACGCAGTGTCTCGCTGTCGATGGGGAAGAAGCCGCAAGTCGCGCCATATTCCGGCGCCATGTTGGCGATGGTCGCCCGATCCGGCAGTGGCAAACGATCAAGCCCGTCGCCATAGAACTCAACGAATTTGCCGACCACACCTTTCTCACGCAGCATTTGCACGACTTTCAGAACAAGGTCTGTTGCCGTTGTGCCCTCGACCATTTGGCCAGTCAGCTTGAACCCGACCACTTCTGGGATAAGCATGGAGATCGGCTGGCCGAGCATCGCAGCTTCAGCCTCAATCCCACCAACGCCCCAGCCAAGAACGGCCATGCCATTGACCATCGTGGTGTGGCTGTCAGTTCCCACAAGGGTGTCAGGATAGGCGATCGTTTCGCCGTCCTTCTCGTCGGTCCACACGACCTGGGCGAGATACTCCACATTCACCTGATGGCAGATGCCGGTGCCGGGAGGTACGACGCGGAAATTGTTGAAGGCTTTCTGGCCCCACTTCAGGAACGTGTAACGCTCCAGGTTGCGCTCATACTCGCGGTCGACATTCATTTGGAATGCGCGTGGGTTGCCAAACTCGTCGATCATCACTGAGTGATCGATCACAAGGTCCACCGGATTGAGCGGGTTGATCTTCTCCGGGTCGCCGCCGAGCGCCACAATGCCGTCGCGCATGGCTGCAAGGTCCACCACGGCTGGAACGCCCGTGAAATCTTGCATCAGAACGCGGGCAGGGCGGTAGGCAATCTCCTGGGTCGAGGTGTGCTCGTTGACCCATGTGCTCATCGCTTCAATGTCGGCCTTGTATACCGTCTTGGCGTCTTCATGACGCAAGAGATTTTCCAGCAGAACCTTCAACGAGAAGGGCAGTTTCGACACGCCTTTGAGGCCATTTTTCTCAGCCTCCAGGAGGCTAAAGACCGTGACGGTTTGGTCACCGGCGGCCAGAGTTTGGCGTGATTTGAAACTATCAAGCGACATGGCTTTCCCTTCACTGTGCCCATCGGCTGGTGTTGCACCGTGCCGATTGGTCTTTCCTGCGATGTTGGTGGTCACGGCTCTCTAGATGCGTAGGTCGCACATGGACATGTTATCCTGTCATAACCCTGTCCTGGTTAGTTTCCAGTAAAGCCGCCCACACCCGTTTCCAACAAGGTGCCCGAACTGGGCAGATTGAGGGCTTGATAACCGGTTTTAAAGCCTTTTCAAAGGGGTGTCTCGCCGCTGGCGATAAGATATTGGGTGATGGGTTTTATGTGGTCGGGCGCGCGCGTTATCCTTGATGAGGTTGCGTTTTCGCGCGGCGAGCATCTTCTGGCAAATGGGATTTCTATCCAGTTGGCCGGTGGAGACGCACTGGCGCTTGTTGGGCCCAATGGATCAGGCAAAACCTCGCTCTTGCGGGTTTTGGCTGGTCTGGCAGAACCCGAAGACGGTACGCTCACAGTTTCTGTCGATAGCGCGGTCGATGATGTGCCCCGTGCAGCGTTGGTGCATCTGGGTGGTCACCAGGATGGGCTTAAGACCCAGATGACGGTGCGCGAAAACCTTGCCTTCTGGCGATCTTACTTTGGCGTTGGCGAGGGGGCGAGCATAGCCTGCGCGCTCAAAGCGCTCGCCATCGGTCATCTGATTGACCTACCGGTGGGGGTTTTAAGCCAGGGACAGAAACGGCGTGTGGCGCTTGCGCGGCTTACAATAAGTCCACGCCCGATCTGGCTTCTCGATGAGCCCACTGCCGCGCTTGATGTGGCATCGTCCGAACGTTTTCTCAATGTGGTTGAAGAGCACCGCGCGCAAGGTGGGATCGTTGTTGCCGCAACCCATACCTTGCTCGACTTGGACGGACTTCAAACGCTCGACCTTTCCAGCTATGCGCCCCAAGATTTCTCTGACGAGAGTGGCGAAGGCACGCGGGTTCGCGATGCTGAGAGCTACTGGCTGGAAGGGGCACATACGTGACGGGCCCGTTTTGGGCGCTGATCGCCCGCGATGTAAGATTGGCGAGCACGGCGAGCGGCGGGCTGCTAACGGGTGTCCTTTTCTTCTTGGCTGTCATCGTTACGGTGCCGTTCGGTGTCGGACCGGACCTCAACCTCTTGTCTCGCATCGGCCCGGCGATCATGTGGATCGGCGCACTGCTTGCCACGCTTTTGGGCTTGGAGCGGTTGTTTCAGTCCGACAAGGATGATGGTGCGCTTGATCTGATGCGGCTTGTCGATGCGCCCGTATCGAGCTTTGTGATCGCCAAAGTCATCGCCCATTGGATTGGCTCGGGCCTCCCACTGGTCGTCGTGACGCCCGTTTTCTCGCTTCTTCTTGCCTTGGAGCCACCAGCGATCGCTGCGCTGACAGCCACGCTTTTCATTGGCACGCCTGCTTTGTCGTTCTTGGGTGCTGTCGGCGCAGCCTTTGGCGTGACCTTGCGTCGCGGGGCGCTTTTAATGGCCGTCATCATCTTACCGTTTTCAATCCCGATCCTGATTTTCGGGGTGGCCGCAACGCGGGCTGCTATTGTGGAGCCCGATCCGTTCTGGCCACCGTTCGCGCTTCTGGGCGCGATCAGTTTGATCTACGCGGTGGTGGGAACGCTTGGCGCAGCTATGATGATCAAGATAAACGATGGGTGAACTAGGCGGTGGTAAATTCCATATAGGAGATGATCCGACTATTCCTTGGGGCGTTGAGACCGAAAGATAGTCAGTTCATTTTGCGCATGGTATGCGCACATACGATGAGATGAGACGAACCAGATGAAGTTCATTGAACAAGCAACGCCAAGCCGCGTGGCAAAGTTCTCCCACATTGCCAAACCCTGGCTTTTGGGCAGCGCTGTGGTGGTCTTGGCTGCCGGGCTCTATGGCGCGTTTGTTACAGCGCCTGCTGACTATCAGCAGGGCGAAACGATCCGCATCATGTACATCCACGTGCCGATGGCGTGGCTTGCCATGTTCGCCTACGCGATGATGGCCTCATCAGCCATAGCAACGCTCGCTTTCAAGCATCCCATGGCGGACGTGTCAGCCAAAGTGCTTGCACCGATTGGTGCGGTATTCACCGCTGTGTGCCTCATCACTGGTTCCCTCTGGGGTAAGCCGATGTGGAACACCTGGTGGGTTTGGGATGCGCGGCTGACAAGCGTCCTGATCTTGTTCCTTGTCTATTTGGGCATCATCTCGCTGTGGCAGGCGATTGAAGAGCCGCAAAAGGCAGGCAAAGTGACTGCGGTGGTCGCGCTTATCGGGGCGATAAACCTGCCAATCATCAAATTTTCCGTCGACTGGTGGTACACGCTGCATCAGCCAGCCTCCGTGTTCCGCATGGATGGGCCGACGATACACCCGACGATGCTTTACCCACTTTTGATCTGCGCGGTCGGGTTTATGCTTCTGTTTTTCTATCTCTACTTTGCGGCCATGGATAACGAGATGAAGCGCCGTCGCGTGCGGGCCTTACAAATGCGCGCGGCCCGCCATGAAGCGCGTAGCCAAGCCCGCGATACTGATCTGAGTGGTGCCGACACCGCGCCAGAAGGGGCGGCTTAATGGTCATCGACCATCATTTTGGCTTTATCGCCTTTTCGTGGGCCATTGGTATTTTGGGCTTTGTCGGGCTGGCCGTTTGGATATGGCGCGACCGTCGCGCGCTCGACCGTCAGCTCGCTGAACTGGAAGATCCTGCGTCGGGCGTTGTGCCCAGGCGAAACAATTCATGAGTGATCAAACACTTCCCTCGACGGACACTACGCCGGCGAAGGCACCGCCTACGCGCCGTGTGAACTGGCTCGCGCTGATGCCGCTTGGCGTTGTCCTCACGCTCTGCGGCGTGTTCGGCTATCAGCTTTTGTTTGGAGAGCCAGTCAATGAGATACCATCCGCGCTCATAGGCCAAAGCGTGCCGGAGACAGTGTTGGAGCCGCTTGACGGGCAGGGAACGCCAGGCTTTGGACCGCAAGATTTTCAAGGTCAGGTCACGCTGTTGAATGTGTTCGCCAGCTGGTGTGCCCCATGCCGGCAAGAGCATCCGATGCTGATGGCGCTTTCCCAGGATGATCGCTTCCAGATCATCGGGATCAACCAGAAAGACCAGCTGTCCGATGCGCGGCGCTTTCTGACCTCGTTGGGTAACCCGTATGACCGGATCGGCGTTGATCCCAATGGCCGCGCGTCCATTGAGTGGGGTGTTTACGGTGTGCCGGAAACGTTCATTGTTGGCGCGGATGGCGTGATCCTGCACAAACATATCGGCGTGTTTGATGCCCGCCATGTGCAAGAAGACTTCTTGCCGATCATCGAAGAAGCGCTTGCCTCGGCAAATGCAGGCGTGACCCAATAAGTCCGCCTCGCGCTCAATCCCTGCTTTGTTAGAGTCTCGCCCCACCCCTATTCCAGACAATGAGAAGGTGAGCGAACTTTATGCTTCGCCCTGGCGCGCTGGCATCATCGCGGTGATCTTGTTGGCCGTTGGGGGAAGCCTGCTCGTGCTGCCGTTTCTTATCTCCGCACGGTCTGTTGACGGGCTGACCCTGGTCGGCGGTGTTTCAGCCGTCATCTTTATCGCGATGGGCGCGTTTGTTTTCTTCCCTGGCTACCAGCTTGCACGGGCGATTGTTTCTGGTGTTCCCATTGTCACCACGGATGGCGAGACCGTGCATCGCATCCGTCTAGGTTTTGGAAAGACACGCATTCCTTGGACGCAAGTCGGTGATGTTGCGCTGCGAGGCCTGTGGATCATCTTGATGGATGGACGCATCAAGCAGTCGCGGTTTCGCCAGTTGATGATCGGCGCGAAGGGGCTCTGGCTCCCAGCGCTTCTCGTTCATGGTGGCGGCACACGCACGGTCCGGTTCATTGCGTCCCACCGGCTCGACCTCGTTGATCGGATGTGGAAGAAGGCGATGCGGATGGCCGACTAGGGTCTAAGATTTCCCGCTTTGGCCCCTAGGGGTTTTACCACTCGGCGATCGAGCTATCTTCATGGCGCCAAACAGGCGGCGCCAGGCGTGTCCGATGGCTTCTTTTTCCCTCACCACCTATTCATCGATTTCGATGCCGAGACCAGGTCGTTGCGGGATCGGCAGATGACCATCCACGACCTTAATCTTCATCTCTTCGGTGACGTCTCCTGATGTTCTCTTTCTTATGGTTTAAGGGAGTTTAGCCGTCGCTTCGATCTCGACCAGCATCTCCTCGTTGAGAGGATCGCAGATGATAAGGGTCGCGGCGGGGCGAATGTCACCTAGAAGCTGCCCAGTTACTTTGAAGAGGGCTGCCGCATAGTCGCGTTTGGTCACATAGTAGCGAACCCGCACAAGGTGATCCAAGCTCGTGCCAGCCTCGTCGAGCGCCTTGGCGATAGTGCCCAGCGCATTGCGTGCTTGATCGCTCACAGACGCTGGCATGGCCATGGATGCGTAGTCGTAGCCGGTGGTTCCGGCCACATGGACGTAAGCGCCATCGACGACGGCGCGCGAGTAGCCTGCCTCTTTCTCAAAAGGTGAGCCGGACGAAATGAGCGTGCGCGTCACAACCATGTCAGTCATTGCAAATCTCCTGAGCGCCAAGTGTCGAAGAGCGCTTTTGCCGGTTCGCTCCACTGCGCCATCGGCGGGCGAACATCTGGCGCGCCCTCATTGAAGAAGGCAGCATAGACGGTCTCTGTCGACGGTTCTGTGACCAGAAGGCCGATAGCGAACGCGCACTGACCTGGGACGCAGCCTGCTTGATAGAGCAGGTCGCCGTCGGCCGTTGGGAAGGTTCGCGCGGCAACGTGCTGGGCAAAGAGAAACAACTCATCGCCCCATAGCTGCAACAGCGCGTCGAAGACGGGGGCGTGAGCATAAAGATCATCGAAGAACTCACTTTCGCCCGCGCGCTCCAACGCGCTTGTCAATCGGTCCCATCCCCAATCAGGTTGGGCTTGGTATCCAATGGGTCCTAGAACGCGAATGCGATCATTCAAATTGAAGAGAAACGCATCACCCGCCTCATGCAAATCTGGCTGGCTTATGAAGACCAGTTCACCTGCGCCAACGCTTACATCGTAGCGTCTGCACGCAATGCCGAGTGGCGGCGTTGCTTCCAAAACACCGGCATGCACGCTCACCACCATCGGCGCAGGTGGGCATTCTTCGGTATCGCCCTGAAGGCGGAACACAGCCGCTCCAATCTCTCCATTGCCATCCGTCAGCACCGCGCCGCGCGCAACGTTGGATGCTGTAGCCAGTACCTCATCGCCCGCGCGCAAGGTCTGCAATCCGCCATCAAGGTCAAGCGTGATGGTCAGTGCGTGGCCACCGGTGAGTGTCAGCGTATCGAGGGTCTGCGCGGTAGCGGGGGCGACCCAAAGGAAAGCCACAGCGGTGAAGCAAATTGGTAAGGTGCGGATCATCGTTGCCAGAGGGTCATAAGATTGTTGGCGGGCATGGAGATTTGCTCGACTGCGGTCAAGCCGTTCTTCATGCACTGGCCGTTCACCCAGTCAATCGATTTGTAGCCTGCTAGCGGTCGCTCTGCACGGATCGTAGCGTCAAAACGTTCATCGCCCTCGCTTGCATAGGCATCGCCGCGCTTGAACGGACCGTAGAGTGCCAGCACACCGCTTGGACTGAGCGCGTTTGAAAGATTGGCTAAGAGCGCCATCGCATCCGCTTCGCTAAGTAGATGCAAGAGATTTGAGAGGAACACCGCGTTGGCTTGCGGACCCGGCCATGGTGTTTGAACAGCGTCGTAGCGCCTTGGTGGTTTGACGTTCGTGGCCCCGGTGTAACCGATCCAGGCGGCAATGCTTTTGAGGCGTTCCTCATCGATTTCCGTTGGCTGCCAGGCAAGATGGGGCGTTTGTGTTGCCAGCGCGATGACATGCTCGCCAGTTCCGCTCGCCACTTCCAGCACAAACCCTGTTTTGGGCAGGTGCGGCACCAAAGCCTTGACGATCGCGTCTGCGTTGCGCGCGGCAGCGGGTGCAAAAAGTCTGTCATCGTCAGCCTCGCTTCGGTGGGCAACGGAATGGCGAGGTTCGTTCATCCTATCGTGAGTCCTTTGATGTGGGTGCGCCTTTCCAAAGGCACCCCGAAAGTTGGTCTTGCCGCTTTGCAGCGCTACAGGGTCATCTTGTCGTGTCCTAACGCAAGGCGGATGCATGTCGAAGACAAATGCAGGCAATTTCTTTGAAGACTTCTCCATAGGTCAGGTGCTCACCCACGCAACGCCACTTACCTTAAGCGATGGCGATGTAAGCCTTTATCGGGCTATCTACGGCACACGCTTTGCCGTCCAGTCCGCGACGAGCTTTGCGGAGTCTATTGGGTATCCGCGCGCGCCGCTCGATGATTTGCTTACCTTCCACACTGTTTTCGGAAAAACAGTTCCTGATATCTCCCTCAATGCCGTGGCCAATCTTGGTTATGCCCAAGGGATATTCCACGCTCCCGTCTATTCAGGCGACACGCTGTCTGCCATCTCCGAGGTGATCGGCGTCAAAGAGAACTCCAACGGCCAGACGGGCACGGTTTATGTACGCACGGACGGTCGCAACCAGCGCAGAGAACTGGTCTTGTCCTATGTGCGTTGGGCCATGGTCCGCAAACGCGATGCAGCCAGTCCAGTACCTGAACCGGTTGTTCCTGACCTTGCGACCGTCGTTAGCCCTTCTCTTCTGGGCAACGCCGTACCACCAATCATGGTCCCAGACTGGGATGGCGCACTGTCAGGCTCGCCCTATTTTTGGGAGGACTATGAGCCCGGCGAGCGCATCGACCATGTGGACGGCACAACGGTGGAAGAGAGCGACCATATGCTCGCCACCCGCCTCTACCAGAACACAGCCAAGGTGCATTTCAATCAGCATGCTGAACGATACGGACGGTTTGGTCGCAGGTTGATCTATGGCGGACATGTGATCTCTCTTGCCCGCGCACTGTCCTTTAATGGCTTCCAGAATGCGTTTCATATCGCTGCAATCAATGGCGGCAGGCACGTCGCGCCGCTGTTCGCGGGCGAGACCGTCTATGCCTGGAGCGAGATTCTGGAGCGGGCTGAGATTGACGGCCGCAGCGATGTCGGCGCAACGCGTGTGCGTCTTGTTGCCACCAAGGATAGGCCGTGCGCTGATTTTCCTTACAAGACCGACGATGGTTACGAGGACGGTGTGATCCTCGATTTTGATATCTGGGTGATCCTGCCGCGCAGACCGTAAGGTTTGGCCGAACAGCAATGTCCACGCCCACCTCATGTTGCATTGCAAACGGATGAGCATCGGATAAGGTCCGGCGCGATTTCTAAAGCGATACAGATACAAGCCGGAGGCCTCCATGGCATTGGAATTGGACGTGAGCGGACACGTGGCGGTGGTCACCGGATCGACCTCGGGTATCGGACTTGGGGTGGCGAAGTCCCTGGCGCAGGCGGGCGCGAAAGTGGTGCTGAACTCGCATCTTGATCGTGAGGAAGACCACCAGATCGCCAAAGACCTGGCCGAAGAGACCGGCACGGAGGTCATCTATGTGAAGGCCGATATGTCGAGCGGCGAGGAGTGCGTTTCCCTCGTTGAGACGGCCGCGGAGAAGCTCGGCACGGTGGACATTCTCGTCAACAACGCAGGCATCCAGTACGTCGCCCCGGTGGAGGATTTCCCGGTCTCCAAATGGGACGCAATTATCGCGATCAATCTCACAAGCGCCTTCCATACGATCCGCGCTGCTGTGCCGGGCATGAAGGCGCAGAAATGGGGGCGCATCATCAACATCGCCTCCGCGCACGGGCTCACCGCCTCGCCCTATAAGAGCGCCTATGTGTCGGCCAAGCATGGCATTGTCGGGCTTACCAAGACGATCGCGCTGGAACTGGCTGAAGTCGGTGGCACCTGCAACGCCATCTGCCCAGGCTATGTGCTGACGCCGCTCGTGGAAGGGCAAATTCCTGATCAGATGAAGGCCCACAACATGTCCCGTGAGGATGTGATCAAGAATGTGATGCTGGAGCGTCAGCCGACCAAAGACTTCGTCACCGTGGAGCAGATGGGCACGTTCGCCGCGTTCCTCGCCTCTGACTATGGTGCTCAGATTACAGGTGCAGCGCTTCCCGCCGATGGCGGCTGGACGGCTATGTAGCCGGCCCTTTTACGAAGGCTGACGACGCGAAGAGGTTCCATCGATATGCAAAACACAGAGAACCGCACGATGGTCAATCTTGCGCTCCAAGGGGGTGGGGCGCACGGCGCGTTCACCTGGGGGGTGCTCGACAAACTCTTGGAAGATGGCCGTCTTGGCTTTGAGGGTATCTCCGGCACAAGCGCAGGTGCGATGAATGCGGTTGCCCTTGCCGACGGCTGGTATGAGGCGCAGACAGAGGGCGCGCGGGAGCGGCTTGAGACATTTTGGAAAGCGATCTCGCGCTCGGGCAACTTCTCAGTCACGGCGCAGCAGCAGGAAATCCTCGACAATTTTCTGAGCTTCTGGATGTGGCCGTTGAACGCCGCCAATGGCGGGGCTGATAAAAAGAGCGGTCTTGCCAAGCTCTTCCCGTCTGCCTCATGGGCGAACCCATTTACCTCGCAGGTGACGAGCCCCTATGCCGTCAACCCGCTCAATATCAATCCGTTACGCGACGTTGTTGAGCGCCTGGTCGATTTCGACCGGGTGCGCAAATGCCGAAGCTTCAAGCTGTTTCTGGCAGCAACACATGTGCACACGGGTAAGATCCGCGTTTTTACACGCGACGATGTTTCCGCTGACGCGGTGTTGGCGTCTGCTTGCTTGCCCTATGCGTTTCAGGCTGTGGAGATTGACGGCGCACCTTATTGGGATGGCGGATACACCGGGAACCCCGCGCTTTGGCCCTTCTTCACGGAGACCGACTGCGAGGACATCATCCTCGTGCAGATCAACCCTCTCAAGCGAATGGAAACGCCCAAAACCGCGCAAGAGATTTTGGAACGGGTTTCGGAAGTCACCTTCAACGCCTCTTTGTTGCGCGAGTTTCGCGCCATCGACTTCGTCAATCGTCTCATTGATGAGGGGCGGCTTGAAGGAGGCACCTATCGGCGCAACCGCGTGCATCGCATTGATGCCAGCGAGGAGCTGGCAGCGCTTGGCGCTGACTCCAAGTTCAACACCAGCTGGGCGTTTTTCACCAATCTGCGTGACATTGGACGCGAGGCTGCAGCCGACTTTCTGAAGAAGAATTATCGCCACATCGGCAAGAAGGGCACCGTCGATTTGCGGGCGGCTTTTTCCTGACGCGAATGCGGTCTATTTCTGCGCGCCATGATGGATCGCCCAACCTTCGATGCGTTTTGTAAAACCCTGCCAGCAACCTTTATGGTTGAGCAGTGGGGTCATGCGCATGTCTGGAAGGTGGGCAATGAGACCAAGAACAAGGTCTTTGCCCTGTCGAGTTTTTGGACCGGCAAGGATGATGAGACACCGGAAAGCGCCCCTGCTCACGGGATCATTTTCAAGGTCGCGCCTTTGAGTTTTGAGCTTCTGACCGAAGCAGCAGGTATCGCCCAAGCCCCATACTTTGCAAAAGGCCAGTGGGTGCGCGTGACGCAGGTGAGTCCTCTAAGTGACGATGATATTGCCGCTTATGTGCGAGAAGCTCACCGGATCATGGCCTCCCAACTCACCAAGAAACTACAAGCCGAACTGGGTTTGGAAACGGCGGTGGCGGGGAAAGGCGCGTTATGATGCGCCATCTGACGCCTCTGATCGCTCTGGCGTTGTGGCTTGTGCCGGTACTTTCTTCTTCAGCCCGCGCTGAACCGCTTACTGTTTTCGCTGCTGCTAGCCTCAAGAATGCGTTCGACGCTATTGCCGATGTCTTTGAAGCTGAGACGGGGAGCGAGGTGGTCATCTCGTACGCGGGAACATCAATCCTGGCGCGGCAGATAGAACAAGGCGCACCGGCAGACATTTTTGCCTCGGCGCATCCCGATTGGCTCACCTACCTCGTTGAGCGCAATTTTGTCATCTCAGGAAGCAAGCAAGACTTCGCAACAAACCGATTGGTTTTGATCGCGCCCTTAGATACTGAGTTCGACGCGTCCCCAGCACTTCTCGATGTCGATACAATCCTCAACGCGTTAGGCGAGGATGGCCGCATGGCGGTGGCGCTAACATCAGCCGTTCCCGCCGGTCTCTACGCGCGCGAAGCCATGGAAAGGCTGGGTGTTTGGGAGGTCTTAAGGACACGGATTGCCGAAACAGACAACGTCCGCTCGGCGCTTCTGCTTGTGGCACGGGGCGAGGCCCCTCTGGGCATCGTCTACCAGTCAGATGCAACGGCAGAACCACGTGTTCAAACGGTGGAACTCATCAACGCACAGCATCATGCGCGCATCGCCTATTCAGCCTCGCAGGTCACCGAAAGCACGCATCGACAGGCGCAAGCCTTTCTTGATTTCCTGACGTCGCCCGCCGCCCGCGCCGCCCTCATCACCCACGGCTTCTTTCCCTTTGACGGGCCGTCATGACAGATGTTCTAGCCTCGGCAGCAGATTGGCTTGGTCCAGACGAGTGGCAGGCGGTGGCCTTGTCGTTGCAGGTGGCATTGGTCGCCACACTAGCGAGCCTACCGCTCGGCCTCCTCACGGCTTATGCTTTGGCGCGCTGGCGCTTCCCGGGGCATTCGGTGCTCAATGCACTGGTGCACCTGCCGCTTGTTTTGCCGCCTGTTGTCACGGGTTACCTGCTCCTCATCGGCTTTGGTCGTCAGGGACCGGCTGGACAGTTTCTGCAGGAGACATTCGGTTTGCGCCTCGCGTTCGAGTGGACGGGGGCGGCGCTCGCTTGCGCGGTCATGGGGTTCCCGCTGATGGTGCGTGCCATACGCCTTGCCATCGAGGCGGTGGATGAAGGCTTAGAGGAAGCTGCCGCGACCCTGGGGGCGAGCCGGGTCTGGGTGCTTCTGACGATCACACTGCCGCTCGCTTTCTCTGGCATTGTGGCTGGTACCGTGCTCGCGTTTGCCAAGGCGATGGGTGAGTTCGGCGCAACCATTACTTTTGTGTCGAACATACCAGGGCGCACGCAAACAATCCCTTCGGCGATCTATGCATTTCTGCAAGTGCCGAGCGGTGAAGAGAGCGCCTTCCGGCTGATCATCGTCTCCATCGCCGTATCTGTCGGGGCGGTGCTTGTGGCGGAACTTCTTGCGCGAAGAACAGCGCACTCGATTAGGCGCGGCATCGGAGGCCACCGATGAATATTGATGTGGCACTCCGCAAACAGATGAGTGATTTCACCCTTGATATCGCTTTTACAGCGGGCGAGGGCGTGACGGCGCTGTTCGGGCGTTCCGGCGCTGGTAAGAGCACTATTCTCAAGGTCATTGCTGGACTGGTTCATCCGGATGCTGGGCGTATCACGCTGGGTGACCGCGTGCTGTTCGATCATGTTTCACGCGTCGATGTGCCGGTGCACAAACGGTCCGTCGGGCTCGTGTTCCAGGATGCGAGGCTCTTTCCGCACAAGAGTGTCCTTGGCAATTTGTGCTACGGCGTGCGTGCGTCGGGCGGTGAGGTAACCCGTGCCGACGCTCTCTCGATGGCCAAGCTCCTGGGGCTTGAGGACCGGCTGAAGCATCGTCCGGCTCAGCTTTCTGGTGGTGAGGCTCAACGGGTCGCCATCGGTCGCGCGCTCCTCTCTAAGCCACAGCTCTTGATGCTCGATGAGCCATTGTCGGGGCTCGATCAGGCGCGCAAGGCGGATGTGTTGGCCCTCCTGGAAAAACTGCGCGACGCCGCTGGTGTCCCGATCCTCTATGTCAGCCATCAGCGTGATGAGGTGCTGCGCCTTGCTCGCCATGCGGTGGTGATCGCCGATGGAAAGGTGATTGAACAGGGCCCGCCGGCTGCCGTCCTGGGTTTGTCAGCACAACAAGGTTTGGCTCGGACGCTGAAAGCGCGGCTCATCATGAAGAACAGCGCAGATGGGCTCTCCGAGCTGAGCATATCTGGTGGCAAGCTCATCGTGCCGCAGGTGAATGCCGCACTGGGTGACACGGTTGAGGTGGAGATCTGTGCGCGCGATGTGATGCTGTCGCTCGTGCCGCCTGATGGGCTCAGTGCGCTCAACACGCTCGCCTGCGACATCACCGAAGTGCGCCCGTCTACCGCGTCATCCTCTTCCATGGATGTGCATCTTGCTTGCGGCACTGATACGCTTGTCGCGCAGATTACGAAGCGTTCGGTGGGCCTTATGGCGCTAGAGCCTGGCCAACCGATCTATGCCGTGGTGAAAGCGGTTGCGCTCGCTGATCCATCAGGTGCCTTGCAGCCCGTCGATCTCTAACTTTGAGCTTCGATCAGGATCGCGCGGAAATCATTGACGTTTGTGAGCGTCGGCCCGGGCGTCACTTGGCCCTCGACCTCGCGGAAGAAGCTATGCGCATCGTTTCGGCTTAGATAATCGGCTGCACTAAGACCTTGAGCCTTCGCGCGTTCCAGCGTCTGCGGTGTTACGAGCGCACCGGCCACCTCATGGCCTTTTGTATCAGGGGCACCGTCCACCCCGTCGGTGTCGCAGGCGATGGCATGGATGTCTGGGGTGCCATCGAGTGCGACCGCGAGCGATAGGGCATACTCGGCGTTTGGCCCGCCAGCGCCATCACCGGTGCGCGTGACGGTGCATTCGCCACCAGAGAGAAGGAGCACCGGACTGGTGATCTCAGACTGAAGCTTAAGCGCCTGTCTGGCATGGGTTTGTCCAAGCTCCCGCGCTTCGCCTTCAAGTGCATCGCCTAGAATGGTTACGGCGATCCCAGCTTTCTCAGCGATAGCCTTCGCAGCTGCCAGCGACTGAGACGGGGCGGCAATCACCTGGTTGGTCGTTTTGGACAAGCGCTCATCGCCTGGCGGAACAACGCCTGTCTCGCTGTCTAGCACCGCCTTGGCTGAAGCTGGTAGGCTTACTGCATAGCAATCAATGACGGACCGCGCGTCTGAGGGTGTTGAGGCATCACCAACTGTGGGGCCAGACGCTATGAAGGCCGGATCGTCACCGGGCACATCGGAGATCATGAGGGCCAGCAGTTTTGCAGGATAAGCCGCCGCCGCCAACTGCCCGCCTTTAACGCGTGAGAGGTGCTTGCGAACGAGGTTCATCTGCGTGATCGGTGCGCCGCAGGCGAGAAGCGACTGGTTCACCGCCTGTTTGTCTTCCAACGTCACGTCGCCCGCCGGATCGATCATCAGCGCAGAACCGCCGCCGGAAATGAGCGCCAAAACGAACGTGTCTTCGTCTGCGGTTTCCAAGAGCGCGCGCAGCTCGCGCGTGGCCTCGACACCTGCCTGATCGGGCACCGGGTGGGCCGCACTGCGTAATTTCAGTCCCTGTAATGGGCGTTCATAACCATAGCGCGTGATGATCAGCCCGTCGCATGGCCCCCAAGCTTCCTCGACGGCTTCGGCCATGCGTGCGGACGCTTTGCCGGCGCCAATAACAAGCAGTTTGTCTGGTTTGGGGGGCAGGGCAGTTGGCACGCAGATCATCGGATCTGCAACGCGCACGGCTTCATCAAAAAGGGAAAGAAGAAAGGCGGACTGGTTCATGCCCGCCTTCTATCATGCAGCTAGCGCCAGGGAAGTGTGCCTTTGGGCAATCTACCGGCGAGGCCGTCGAGGATAAGGACAAGCACCAGCACCACCGCAACGGTGACCACGGCAATCGCTGAGGCGAGGGTGGTATAGCCGCCATCCTCAAAGTTGAAGAGCACGACGCCCAGCGTCTCCGTGCCTGACGACCAAAGGAGCGCTGAGATCGTTAGCTCGTTGAACGCGGTAAGAAACACAAGCAATGCTCCTGCCGCTGAGGCAGGAAGAACGCCGGGCACGAGAACCCGTGTGAACCGGTGCCAGAAGCTCGCGCCGCACATGGCGGCTGCTTCTTCCAATCTCGGATCGAGCTGGCTGAAGGCTGCCGTCACTGGGCGCAGTGAAAGGACGTAGAAGCTGGACAGATACGCGATGAGGATAATGGCCCAGGTGCCGTAGAGCGACACACCAATGAGCGGCAGTGGGCGAATAAACAGCAAGATCATCGCAATCGCGAGCACAATACCAGGCAGCGCGTATGGCGTCTCTACCAGTGCTTCCACCACAATGCGTCGCCTGCCAGTCAGCCGCGAAAGAGCGTAGCCTGAGGGGAGCGAGAGCGCCATCAGGATGAGCGCTGCACCGCCTGCCAGAAAGAACGAGTTGGTGAACGCACGGGTCGTTACATCCTGCCGAAACAAGACTTCGATGTAGTTGTTGAGCGTAAAGGTCTCGGCGTTGAGCGGCATGCCATAGGACGGGAGAAGCGAAGCGGCGATAAGGGCTGTTAGCGGCGCGACGAGTAAGAAAGCGTTGAGCGTCCACACGCCCATCTCGACCGGCAAGCGTGCTGATTTGAGTTTGAACGGCGTCAGTGGTTTGTCCGCCTCAATCCGCGTTGCATAGCGAGCAAGAACAATGGCTGAAATCAGCGTGCCCAGCCCCGCTATCAACGAAACGAGGACGGCAAGCGTCGCAACGCGCGGGATCATGCCAGTGCCAAAGCTTGCAAGCCGCTGATAGATCAGCGTTGGCAAGGTGAGATAGTTTTCCGGGATACCCAGCAGGGCTGGGATACCGAAGTTGCCCACCGACGAAACGAAGCACAACGCAAAGGCAGCGGCGATGAACGGCGCGAGCATGGGAAGCCCTACGAACGAGAAAGCCCGCCATGAGCCAGCACCGCAAGCGCGCGCCGCTTCAATCACATCGCCTGGGATCGCACGAAGGCCTGCTCGTAAGGTGATGAAAGCAAGCGCGGTATGCTGAACACCCAGAAGCAGAATGATGCCTTCGCGGCCATAAATCGGGTTGGCGCTGCCGGGTGGTGGTGCAAGGCCTATGGACTGTAAGAGGGCGGAAGACGGGCCAAACAGTTGCAGCCAGGCGAGCGCTGTGACTTGGGGCGTGATCATCAGCGGAAGCAGAAACGCCACCGACACTGCACGCTTGCCACGCATATCTGTGGCGCCGACGAGAAACGCGAGCGCCCCGCCTAAGATAAGCGAGATAACCGACGACCAGATCGACACGTCCAGCGTGTTCATCGCTGCCCGAATCGAGGCTGTCCGCCCGATCTCCGTCATGAAGGCCTCAAGGCCTGGACCGATAGCTGCGATTAAGAGACGCCCGAGCGGGAACACCGAAAGGATAACGATCGCGATGCCGAGCACCCAATAGGGCGTAGATCCGTCCATCCGCGACAGGGCGAACGGAAGGCGCTGAGTCAGGCTTTTGGCGGGATCGCGCGGCTCAACATGGTGCCGGTTTATCGGCCGCGCTCTTGGTTTGCTTATCTTGCGTGGGCGGACAGCAGGCGCACCTATCGTCTGGTCGCTCATGAAACGACCTTTCGAATGTTAGGTGTGGGCGCGCCTGCGATTATCATAAAGGTCCTGATTTATTGGCCGAACAGATCTGCAAAGCGAATGCGGTTCTCTTCAGAGTTGGCAAGGGCCTGCGCTGGATCAAACGGCATGACTGTGATCTCATTACGTGATGGGAAACCGGCAGGCAATTCGATGGCGGGGTGTGCAGGAACATACCCCTGGTCAGCGGCAAGCTGCTGGCCTTCCGGTGATAAGAGGAAATCCACAAAGGCTTTCGCGGCATCGGGGTTTTGCGCCGTTGAAAGGATCGCGACAGGCTCGGTCACAGCCGAGACGCCTTCGGTCGGGAAGACGAACTCGACCGGCGCGCCATTTGCTTTTTCACGGATTGCCAAAAAATCAACCACCATGCCGAACAGCTGCTCGCCGCCGGCGACGGCATTGAATGTACCGCCATTCCCGCCTGCTGCGACCGTATCCATTTCAGCGAGGGTTTCGTAATAGCCCCAGCCTTCGCCGAGGTTCGACGTCAGCGTCTCCAAGTGAATGAGTGCGGCTCCGGAGGTGAGCGGTGAGGGGATGCGGATTTGGCCCTCGGCCTCATCGCTCATAAGGTCAAGCCAGCTTTCCGGTTGGAAAGGAGCTGCTGTGTTGTAGACGATGCCAGTCGTGATCAGCTTGGTGGAGAAGTAGAAGCCTTCTGGATCATAAAGACCTTCGTCATAGGCGGATGTATCGGCCCCGGAGTGCGCCAAGAGACGCCCTTCCTGCTTCAGGCCTTCCATGGTCACCATGTCAGCGATGAGCAGAACGTCGGGCTGTGGGTTGCCGGCCTCAAACTCTGTGGCAAGGCGTGCCATCATCTGGGTGGTGCCGTCGCGAACCCACTCCACTTCAACGCCCGGATGCGCTGCGGTGAACGCGTCAACGGTGGCCTGTGCATCGGCGTTTGGCTGCGAGGTGTAGAGGACCAAACGCCCTTCTGCCGCGTCGGCGTCGTTTACGAGGGTGACAGAGGACAAGGCTGTCGCCGCGAGGGCTGCGATGGTGAGGTTCTTTAGAGCGGATGATGCGAACATTACTTTCTCCCAAATGACAAAGCCGGGTCGGCTGTAACGATTGAAACCGGCGCTGGCCTATAGCGTTTTCAGCAAAAGTGTAGGCGGTTTTGCGGTTCAAAAACACGTCAAAACAAAGACTTAGCGTGTTTCTTATGAATCGAAGATCACGAGAAATGCTCTAGGTGCGCTTCGTAACAGCCTGATGACCCTCTCTTGAGCTTTCCACATACTGGTCGCTCGGCATGAGTATCGTGCCGCTACGAGGATAGGATTCGGGGGTGCTCGCCTCGCAGTTTCAGCTTGGTGACGCTGCCTGCTTCAAGCTGTGTTTCCGGCGGCGTGTCGACAATGACCGGGGGCCCGTTGTTCAAGGCGATATGCAGCCGCTTGCGGTCACCGAAATAGGTTGCTGCTGTAATCGTGCCTTCCAACGGACCATCCGCGCTTGGTGTGAGGTCGTCGGGGCGAGCGACGATGAACACATCGCCACGCTTGTCCTCATATGGGGCAACCCGCTGGCCTTGAATGTGGACACCGCCATCATGGGCGTGAGCAGGGATGAGTGCCGCCGCACCAATGAAAGTTGCCACAAAGGGCGAAGCTGGCTCCTCATAGATCTCGAATGGGGTACCGACTTGGGCAATAACACCGCGATCCATCACGACGATTCGGTCCGCTAGGGCCATCGCCTCGGCCTGGTCATGGGTCACATAAACGGCTGTAACCCCTAGTTGGTCGAGCAGGGCCGAAAGCTCCGCGCGCAACCGTTCCCGCAACGATGCGTCAAGCGCGGTCAGCGGCTCATCGAGAAGCAGAATACGCGGCTCGACGGCCAGAGCACGGGCAAGGGCCACCCGTTGCTTCTGACCACCGGACAGCTCGTGAATGTAACGGTGTTCCAGACCCTCAATGCTGACAAGCTGCGCCAGCTCGGCGAGGCGTCGTTCTTGGACATCCTTGGGCACCTTCTTCAAACGCAACGGGAACAGAATGTTGCCTGCTACGGTAAGGGTCGGGAAGAGAGCGTAGGACTGGAACACCATACCAACGCGCCGCGTCTCGATCGGAAGGCCGGTAACGTCTTCCTCGTCGAAGTGCACCGAGCCCTCAAGGTCGGGTGTTTCAAGCCCGGCAATGATCCGAAGGAGCGTCGTCTTCCCGCAGCCAGACGGCCCAAGAATGACAATCTTCTCTCCAGCTTCGATGTCGAGCGAAAGCGGCAGGAGTGCCCGTGAGCCGTCGGGAAACGTCTTGGCACAGTCTGTTAGCCGGATCGACGCGCCGTTCGTAGACGCCTTGTAGGCGGAATCATGTGGAAGGGGTTTGTGAGCCATTCTCGCCGCTTAGGGCGCGAGTATGACGCTCAGATGACAGGTGCGCTTTGATACACAGCCCGGATGCGCGTGTGGCCATCACATTTCATGAGCAAACACTCATGTAGTTAGGCCGGGCTCATCGCTTGATGTGCCCGGCCTTAATTTTGTAGCCCTGATCGAGGGAGGGAACCCTCAGAGGATCTGGTTGAGGAAGTTCTGCGTGCGCTCGTTTTGCGGATTGTCAAAGAACGCTTCGGGCTCGTTCTGCTCAACAATCTCGCCCCGATCCATGAAAATCACGCGGTCAGCCACAGCCTTCGCAAAGCCCATCTCATGGGTGACGCAGAGCATGGTCATGCCCTCTTGTGCGAGATCGACCATTGTGTCGAGCACCTCTTTCACCATCTCAGGGTCAAGCGCGGATGTCGGCTCATCGAACAGCATGATTTTCGGCGTCATGCATAGCGCGCGGGCGATCGCAACGCGTTGCTGCTGACCGCCGGACAGTTGGCCAGGGTATTTATGCGCCTGGTCGCCGATGCGCACCCGGTTCAAAAACTTCATGCCCAGCTCTTCGGCTTCGGCTTTCGGGCGTTTCTTCACCCAGATTGGCGCGAGCGTGCAG
>JBCCLK010000034.1:0-32948 GCA_039026935.1 Pseudomonadota bacterium | reverse complement strand
GCAAGCGACGTGTCAGCGGCAAGCTCGCTTGCTTCAAAGACGTTACAAAAGCGTTTCCAGTGACGGTCCGATGTTATGCCAAGAAAAACGCGTGCTCCATCTTCAGTGGTAAACTGATCATAGATCGCCCAAGCCGAGATACGCGCTGGCATGGGCGGGATGGGAGCATCAGACAACGCGGCATAGGCAAGATGTTGGCCCATCAGAAACATGGCTGAGCCGAAGAGATCCGCCCCAACCTTCTGACCTTGTCCGGTGCGCTCGCGCTCGGCAATCGCAGCTTGGACCGCAATGACCCCGAACATACCACCGGTAATGTCAACCACCGACGATCCGGCGCGAAGCGGTTGGCCAGGAGGCCCGGTCATGTAAGCAAGACCGCTCATCATCTGCACGATCTCATCCAAGGCGACCCGGTCCTGATACGGCCCTCTGGAAAAGCCCTTCAGCGATAGATAGATGAGGCGTGGATGGATCGGTTTTAAAGATTCATAACCAAGCCCGAGGCGGTCCATAGTGCCGGGCCCAAAATTCTCAATGAGGACATCTGCAGTTGCGATAAGGCGCTGGGCGAGCTGAAGGCCAGCCTCAGTCTTCAGGTTGATTGAAACGGACTTCTTATTTCGGTTGAAGAAAGGAAAATAACCTGTTCCAAAACCTTTTAACTTTCGTGTTTGATCGCCGTCTGGTGACGCCTCTATGCGGATCACCTCTGCTCCAAGATCGGCAAGGATGAGCCCGGCGGTCGGGCCCATGACCGTGTGCCCGAAATCCAGGACACGTATGCCTCTTAACGTTGTCAGACCCTTGGTGAGCGCAGGTTCGCCCTGTTGGTCATGCATAGAGCGTGTCTACCCAAGCCATTCCAATGTGCAAGGGCATCGGTGTACGCAGGTGTGCATGGGATGACATTTTAAACGCTTCCTATCATTGGTATTCACGTCACCAGCAAAGGTTCTCACATGGCTTCGATCACCCTTTACACTTGGAACACACCCAACGGCAAAAAGCCGGCCATTTTACTCGAAGAGCTATCGCTGACCTACGAGCTGGTGATGATCAATATCGGTAAAGGGGATCAACGAACCCCTGAATTCCGGGCGCTCAATCCTAATGGTAAAATTCCAGCGTTGGTTGATGAAGATGTGACGCTTTTTGAGTCGGGTGCGATTCTTGTGCATCTGGCGCAAAAGCACGGTGCGTTTCTGCCCCAAGATCCTCAAGCGCGAGCGCATGCGCTGTCATGGACGTTCTGGCAGGTCGGCGGCCTTGGCCCTATGATGGGACAGTGGGGGTACTTTACGCGGATCGATGAAGAGGTGCCGCACGCGATTGAGCGCTATCTGGCAGAATCGATCCGACTTCTTGAGGTGGTCGAAGCGCGGCTTCAGGAGAACGAGTATCTTGCGGGCACCGACTACAGCATAGCCGATATGATGGTGTATCCCTGGATCGTGAGCGGATATCGCCTTATCGACAATGCGCCTGCAAGCCGTGTGCCGCCCCTTTCTGCTTTGCGAGAATGGGCAAAACGGATCGGCGAACGCCCAGCGGTTCAGGCGGCTAATGCTCGGCTGTTACGAGGCTGATGACGATCCTTCCGGTTTGGTTTTCTTTGCTGGCCACGTTATGGAGTTAGTTCGTAAAAGTACGCAGGCAGCCGCGCCACCGATCAGGGGATTGCGTGATGCCAAGAACGGGCGGCAAAAAAGGTCGGGTGAGGTAATATGATGTCTGAGGCAAACGCCAGAGCCGCAACCTATACAGTACGCGATCAAGTTAAGCCTGTTCCAGAACCGGGCAATGAGCCTTGGCGCCGATCGCTGTTCTCTGCCCTTTGCAAAGCGCGCAAGGACTTTGGTGGTTCGACCATCGCAGTCACGGACTTCATGCAGACCGAGATTACGTTTGATCGTTTGGTTCTTGGCTCTCTCATTCTGGGTGAAAAGATCCGTAACCTAGGCGATACGTCGAAGCCCATTGGCGTTATGATGCCGAATGCTTCGGCCGTCTCAGCGGTTTTCTTCGCCTGTCAGGCGGTGGGCCGTGTTCCCGCCATGCTGAACTATTCCAGCGGGCTGCGTAGTCTCAAAGCGGCCTGCGAAACGGCGCAGCTGTCCGTTATTTTATCGTCCAAGGCTTTTATCGAAAAAGCAGGTCTGCACGATCTTGTGGAAGGCCTGTCGGACCGTTGCACCTTCATATGGCTTGAGGACGTTCGCGCGAGCATCAGCGTGGTCGATAAGATCAAGGGCATGGTCAAATCCAAGCTCATGCTTGGCGCGGCAGATGGCTATGCAATTGACCCGGATGCCACAGCTGTCATTCTCTTCACGTCTGGCACAGAGGGTCTGCCCAAGGGCGTTGCGCTCACCCATGCAAACATTCTGGCAAACTGCTGGCAGTTCAATGAGCTTTTTGATCTGACGCCTGGAACACGGCTGTTCATGGCTTTGCCGGTCTTTCACGCATTCGGGCTGACAGTGGGGTTGGTGGCCACGGTCATCCTCGGTGTCGGTGTCTATTTCTACCCATCACCACTTCACTACAAGGAAATCCCTGAGCATATCCGCACGTCTGGGGCTAAGCTCGTCATCGCGACGGACACTTTCCTCAATGGCTGGATGCGGTCGGCAAAGGCTGATGATTTTGCCGATGTCGAACTGATGGTGCTCGGTGCAGAACGCGTGCGTGAGCAGACCCGTTCTGCATTCAAAGCGAACTACGGCAAAGACATCGTTGAGGGCTATGGCGTCACAGAAGCTGCGCCTGTGCTTGCCGCCAATCACCCTTTGGACAATGTAGAAGGCAGCGTCGGACGGTTTTTGCCACTTATCGATCACCGCATTGAGCCGGTTTCTGGTTTGAACGAAGGTGGCCGGTTGTTGATCAAGGGCCCCAATGTCATGGCGGGTTACATCCGACAGGATAAGCCTGGTATCGTGCAGCCGCCCGAGGATGGATGGTACGACACAGGCGATATTGTCGATCTTGATGACGGCGGACGCATCACCATCAAGGGCCGCGCAAAACGCTTTGCAAAGTTGGGCGGTGAGATGGTCTCATTGAGCGCTGTAGAAGCCTATGTCTCTCAGGTTTGGCCAGATGACAATCACGCCGTTATCTCTCTGCCAGATGCGCGCAAAGGCGAGATGCTGGTGCTTGTGACCGAGCGCGAGAATGCTGAGCTTCAAGAGGTGCGGGATTGGGCAAAAAAGAACGGTATCTCAGAGCTAATGTTGCCGAAGAAAGCCATCTCCATTGCCCAGATGCCCGTTCTTGGAACCGGTAAACTCAACTATGGCGCACTCAATGAGATCGCAGCAGAGGCCCAGACAGACAAGGCAGCCTGAATTATCGCTCGCCCCGGTCATCGGGGTTTAGTCCAACGCTGGTGGGTTCCACTGATAAAGCCAGTCGTAGTCTGACATCCAAGATATCCCATTGCGTGCGCGCATAACCGCGTTACGCCCCATGGCGAGGGGGGTGCTCAAATGATAAAGACGGCCATTGCGCTTCGCGGCGTGCCAGACTTTCAAGACACGCCGCTTGCGCCGCGCTTCATAGCGTGAAAGCCCTTGATCGACGCTCGCGCTGTGGGCCAGACTGTCGGCCAACACCCACGCGTCCTCAATCGCCATTGCACCGCCTTGTGCCAAGAACGGAAGCATGGCGTGTGCGGCATCGCCAATAAGCGCAACGTTGTCGGTAACCCATCGCGCATCCGGGGCCACGCTGTAGAGCGGCCATGGCGTCCAATCGGTGTGATCACCGAGGTACTTTTTGATGCGAGGGTGCCAGTGTGAAAAAGCATCAAGAGGCGTCGTTTCTGATGGGGTGGGGGAGGGTGTTCTCGCGATAGCAACGATGTTGCGTGCCGCGCCTGCGCGAATAGGGTAGTCGACAAGATGCGCTTTCGGGCCGAGCCAGAGGCGCACCACGTGATCATCTGGTTGGTCATTCCCGTTCGTCACCCTGCGCCAGGCAATATGGCCGGTGAACTGTTTCTCAGCTTTTTGCTGCACCACCTCACGCCAGCTCGAATGCACACCGTCAGCGGCGATTACCAAACCATCGGTGCTTGCAGGGTCCAAGGACTGCCCGAGTATGATCTGAACGTTGGCATGGGCGTCGCAGGCTTCGACAAGCACCTTTTGCAAGTCCGCGCGGTGCACAACAGCGTAAGGCGCACCGTAACGTTCTTTGCCTTGGTCTCCGACGGGCAGCCGCACCAGCGGCGCGTCGCTTTTTCCATCCGCCAGAACAATGTGCGATGGCTCAACGAGGTAAGGCCCAAGCGCATCAGCTGATCCCAATTTGATGAGAACTTTCATCGCGTTGGGCGAGAGTTGGATGCCGGCACCCAATTCCTCAAACGCAGGCGCCTTCTCGTAGACGCGGCTCGTAATCCCATGACGCGCGAGGGAGAGCGCAGCGGTAAGACCAGCAATACCGCCGCCAGCGATGGGTATAGTGGGTATGTCCCGAAGCTCCATGGTGCGCATTTATCGCGCGGTCCTTGTCGTTCGCAAGGCACTCTGTGAAGGACACTCTTTGAGACGCTCCTGCATCCTGCTAACGCTGCCCTTTGCATGAAAGAAGGTAACTCCATGAGCGATGAGTTGGTTGGTACATTTCAGTCCGATGGCGTGACCATCGCTTACCGAGATCAGGGGGAGGGCGATCCAGTCCTTTTGATCCATGGCTTTGCTTCCAACCACACGATCAATTGGGTCGGTCCTGGTTGGTTTGAACTTTTGACACAGGCTGGTCATAGGGTCATCGCGCTTGATAACCGTGGCCACGGCCAAAGCGAAAAACTCTACGATCCGGCGCTTTACACTGCGCGCATTATGGCGAGCGATGCTCGGCGGCTCCTTGATCATCTGGAGATCGAACGGGTCACGGTTATGGGCTACTCGATGGGCGCGCGGATCTCAGCTTTCTTGTGCATGGATGCTCCAGAGCGCGTCTCGAAAGTGCTGTTTGGCGGTCTGGGCATCAATATGGTGCGCGGCATTGGCGGGTCAGAGATTATCGCCGATGCGCTTCGGGCGGAGAGTTTGGCCGATGTGACTCACCCCGTTGGCAAAGCGTTCAGGGCATTCGCCGATCAAACCAAATCGGACCGAGAAGCGCTCGCGACATGCATTTCAGCCTCTCGCGATCCAATCACCGAGGCGGATGTGCGCAGCATTCATCAACCGGCCCTGGTGTCCATCGGAGAGAAAGATGAAGTGTCGGGCAACGGGGAAGAGCTGGTTGATCTACTAGCCGATGGTCAGCTTCTGATGATCCCAGCACGTGATCATATGAATGCTGTTGGCGACAAAGCACACAAGGCGGGTGTTCTTGCCTTTTTGGGTCACTAGTGCCCTTTGAAGACCGGTGCGCGATGCTCAAGGAATGCATTGCGCCCTTCAGCATAGTCATGGGAAGCGAAGCAGACGTCAGCAGCCTTCCGCGCTTCGCTTTCGTCGACGGATCCGACCACTGACCCAATTGCAAATTTAGCAGCCACTTGCGTCAGTGGCGCGCGCGAGAGAAGCGTATCGGCATATTCCTTAGCGGCTTCCTCAAACCTGTTCTCTGAGACCACATCCTCGACCAGACGCATCGCTTGAGCTTCAATCGCATCAATGGGGTCTGCCGTGAAAAACAGCTTCTTGGTGGCTGCCGGACCAATAAGCCAAACAAGGTCCCGCATCCCTTCGAGCGGATAGGCAAGGCCAAGTTTTGCAGCGGGTATGGCAAAACGCGCCGTAGAGCTTGCAAAGCGCAAGTCACAAGCTGCCGCCAAGCCAACGCCGCCCCCGAAGCAATAGCCTTCAATAAGCGCAAGGGTTGGCGTGCGGGCCTTGCGCAGAGCAGCAAAGGCTGCACCGTTGGCCGCTTCATAGGCTCTAGCTTGTTCTGGGTTATCCCGGTTGGCCGTAAATTCAGAAATATCGGCGCCGGACACAAAAGTGCCACCTGCACCGCGAATGCTGATGAGGCGGATATCGCGATCAGCATCGCAGGTATGAATGGCCTCAGCTATTGCCTGCCACATGGCTTTGGAAATGGCATTGCGGCGCTTCGTGTTGCAAATGAGGATAGTGGCGTGCCCTTCGATCACGGTGACCTTGATCTGGCCATTCACGTCATTGCCCACGTCTAACTTGCTCTCGCTTGATGTTTGCGGTGCGCGCGTCATCTCCCACTCTCCGGTTGGCATTTGTTTACTGCGAGCTATAACCAAGGGCGTCATGAACGAACATAGCTTACTCATCCCGTCTGGTGCGAGCGTCTCACATGGCGTGCGCCCACTGCTGACGCGTCCGGATCCGATCTGGCGTACAATCCGCGATGAAGCGCTCGCCGCTATTGAAAAAGATCCATCGGTCGAGCCGCTGTTTCAAAATCTGGTGCTTCGCCACCAGAGCCTTGAAGCGGCGCTCATGCATACACTCGCTGGGCGGCTGTGCGACTGTTCATGGGGTGCTGATGCCATTGAAGCGCTTTTCACAGACATCGCAGCCGATCATGACGTACTGCCAAACCTCGCTGCGGATATGACAGCAGTGTATGACCGTGATCCGGCATGCCACCGCTATGTGGAGCCACTTCTGTTTTTTAAAGGCTTCCAGGCGCTTCAAACGCAGCGCTTTGCAAACGCGCTATGGGCCGCGGAGCGTCAAGACATGGCGCTTTTCCTTCAAAGCAAGGCAAGCGCGGCGTTTCAGGTTGATATTCATCCAGCAACGCGCATCGGTGGCGGTGTCTTTCTTGATCATGCCACTGGCATCGTGATCGGTGAGACGGCTCTCATCGAAGACAATGTTTCCATTCTACAAGGCGTGACGTTGGGTGGAACAGGCAAGCAAAGCGGTGACCGACACCCGAAAGTTCGGTGCGGCGTGCTTGTCGGTGCAGGAGCGAAGGTGCTGGGAAATATAGAGCTGGGACATGGTGCGAAGGTCGCTGCCTCCTCTGTGGTCTTAGACCCGGTACCGCCGCTTGCGACCGTCGCTGGTATCCCCGCCAAAATCGTCGGGCGGGCTGAGCCAGAAGGACCCGATTGCATGCCCTCGCTGAGTATGGACCACACCATGCCTCAAGAACCTATGGTAGATGTAGGTTTTGGCATTTGATTGGCTGACACAGCCATTATCTCTGGTCGCTTGATCGCGTTGCATCATGCACCGCTTTTTCTCAGCTAAGCGATTGTGCACCGCCGCTGTTGGAGCCTACAAGGCGCGGCATCCAGGTTCGTTACACGCCGCTTTTGATATGAAGGAACACAGCCAATGAAGGGCGAAGAAATCTCCAAGCTTGAAAGCTATCTGCGCAAGCTGTTCGACTCGCCATCTATAAGTGTGAAACCGCGTCCTAAGAAGGATGATTCTGCTGAAGTGTATGTCGGCGAGGAATTTGTCGGGCTATTACATCGCGATGATGAAGATGAGGACGATCTCTCCTACAACTTCACGATGGCGATCCTCGATTACGATCTTAACTGATCCCCGGTTTCCATCTGATCTACAGCGATGTTCTCTCCACCCACGCAAAGCGGTTGCAATGCAGTGCGAAAGCCGTTATGCGCCCTCTCATTCCACACGCATCGGCGGTTTAGCGGCAGTTGGCTGACCATCCGGTGGTGAGATTTGCTTGGCAAGCTCACCCAACGATGCGGCAGGTTTAACCGGAAAAAAAAGGATATTCCGCATGGCACTTCCTGCCTTCACCATGCGTCAGCTCTTGGAAGCGGGCGCACACTTTGGTCACCAGACACACCGCTGGAATCCGCGCATGTCGACGTACATCTTCGGCGAGCGCAATGGCGTACACATTATCGATCTTGGCCAGACAGCGCCGATGTTGCAGCGCGCGCTGCAGGCTGTTTCTGATGTTCTTTCAGACGGCGGTCGGATCCTCTTCGTTGGCACCAAGCGTCAAGCGTCTGAGCCGATTGCTGAAGCAGCCCGCAATTGCGCGCAGTATTTTGTCAATGCGCGCTGGCTCGGTGGCATGCTGACCAACTGGAACACAATCTCCAACTCCATCAAGCGTTTAAAGATGCTGGAGGAGGTGCTCGCTAACCCTGAGTCAGGCCTTACCAAGAAAGAGCGTCTTTTGCGCACTCGCGAGCGTGACAAACTTGAGCGTGCACTCGGCGGCATCAAGAACATGCCAGGCCTACCCTCGATGATCTTTGTGGTGGATACCAACAAAGAGTCGATTGCGATCAAAGAAGCTAACCGTTTGGGCATCCCGGTTGTCGCTGTGGTCGACACAAATTGCAATCCTGAGGGTGTTGATTTCCCAATTCCTGGAAATGATGACGCCGGTCGTTCGGTAGCTTTGTTTTGTGACCTGGTCTCGCGTGCCGCACTTGACGGTATCTCCCGCAACAAAACCGATATGGGTGTTGATGTGGGCGCTGCGGAGGTTGCGCCGGTTGAGCCAGCATTGGAAGACACCGCACCGTCTCCAGACGAAGCGCCTGCTGAAGCTGCTGCGTCCGAAGGCGAAACGCAAACAGCTTAGCATCGCATCATCGAGCGGTCTCGGTCACTTCAGTGCCATAGGGATCGCGCTGCTGCGCAGACGCAGGGGCCTCTCGTGCCCCTGATGCAGGGGCCATAACACTGTCATCTACGGCGCGTTGTGCACGCGCACGACCAACTATAGACAAAGAGGTTGGCTACCGCCCGCCTTCAGATAAACGCAGCGAGCATTTGGGACCGACGTGAGGTAAGCTCAACGTGCGTGCTGCCGCTCAAGGAGAAAAATCATGGCCGCAATTTCTGCAGCAGCCGTCAAGCAACTTCGCGAAATCACCGGCGCTGGCATGATGGATTGTAAGGCTGCCCTCGTCGAGACCGATGGCGACGTAGAGGCTGCCATTGACTATCTGCGTGCCAAGGGCTTGGCCCGCGCTGCAAAGAAAGCTGGTCGCGTCGCTGCTGAGGGGCTCGTGGGTTTCTCCGCCTCCGGTACCCAAGCCGCTATGATCGAGCTCAACTCAGAAACTGACTTTGTCGCGCGCAATGAGCAGTTCCAAGGCCTTGTCGGTTCTGTAGCATCAACCGCGCTGGGCACCGATGGAACACTCGACGCTGTTCTGGCAGCGCAGCTCAAAGGCGGAGATAAGTCAGTTGATGACAGCATCAAAGACGCCGTGGCAACCATTGGCGAAAACATGACGCTGCGACGCACAGCGAAGCTTAGCGTTGGTTCCGGTGTCGTCGCCACTTACATGCATTCGTCGGTCGCCGACGGACTGGGTAAGATTGGAGTGCTCGTCGCACTTGAATCGGACGGTGATCAAACAGCGCTCAGTACGACTGGCCGCCAGGTGGCTATGCATATTGCGGCAACGTCGCCACTTTCGGTGTCGGTGGATGAGATGGACCCCGTGGTTGTGGAACGTGAGCGGCAAATCTTCGCTGAGCAGGCCCGGGAATCTGGCAAACCAGAGAATATCATTGAAAAGATGGTGGAAGGTCGGATCCGCAAATTTTACGAGGAAAGTGTCCTTCTCAATCAGGCCTTCGTGATGGATCCCGATGTCACCGTCGCCGACGCCCTTAAAAAGGCAGAAGCGGAGATCGGCGCACCTGTCACGCTCAAAGCGTTTGTGCTGTTTAAACTCGGCGAAGGCGTAGAGAAGGAAGAATCTGACTTCGCCGCTGAAGTTGCTGCCGCAGCGCAAGGCTAGCGGGCATCGTCCATGACGCTGTTACGCGAGAAAAAGCTGGGTGACAGGCCACCTTCCTTGTTGTAACCGACCGTGCCCAATTGAAGACCTATCCTGAAACGGAGCGGCAAGTGACGGATCAAAACAGCAAACGGTACGTCCTTAAACTCTCCGGTGAGGCCTTGGCAGGTTCCCAAGGAGTGGGCCATGACGCGGCTGTTATGAGCCGTATAGCTTCGGAAATTGCGTCCCTCTCTCGCACCGGTTTTGATCTGATCATCGTTGTGGGTGGCGGTAATGTTATTCGCGGAGCGCATGTTGCCGCCAAAGGCGGCGATCATGTCGCAGGCGATCACATGGGCATGCTTGGCACGCTCATAAACGGCATTGCGTTGAGAGAAGCTATTCGTGCTGCAGGTGAACCATGCACGCTCTTGTGTGCCTTTGATGCACCCTTGTTCTGTGCGCCGTTTTCACAACGCGCCGCGCTTGAGGCTTTGGAGCGCGGCGACGTCCTCATCGTGTCTGGTGGCATCGGCAATCCTTTTGTGACCACAGATACCGGTGCTGCGATGAGGGCCGCTGAGCTAGGGGCGGCCGCGATTTTGAAGGCCACTCAAGTGGACGGGGTTTACTCCGCAGACCCTAAGCAAGACGCCACCGCATCACGCTATGAACGCTTGACGTTAACGCAGGCTCTTTCCAAAGACCTCAAAATCATGGATACGGCGGCGCTAGCACTCGCTCAAGACCATGCGATCCCGATATGCGTATTCTCCATCCACCAAGCAGGTGCGCTCGCCGGAGCGGCTACAAAAGACGGGACCGGTACTTGGATAACGCCTTAACCTAAAACGTCTTTTGAGCGAGTCATTTTGCGTACAGTATGTCTATTCATCCTTCCGTTTGACCATCTGCCAGAGCATTGAGCATGACCACCGAGATTGATTTCGCTGACATTGAACGACGTATGCAGGGCACACTTGCTAGCCTTAAGACTGAGTTTGGCGGATTGCGTACCGGCCGAGCTTCTTCGTCCCTGGTTGAGCCAATCACTGTGGATGCTTATGGAAGCCAGATGCCCATTACGCAGCTGGCGACGGTTTCCGTTCCTGAACCACGCATGATTTCGATCCAGGTTTGGGACAAAGGCACCTTGATTGCCGTAGAAAAAGCCATCCGCCAGTCCAACCTCGGCCTCAATCCAGTGGTTGACGGTACCAATATTCGCCTGCCAATCCCTGAACTTAATGAGGAACGCCGAACGGAACTCGCCAAGGTCGCTCAGAAATACGCCGAACAAGCACGCATCGCTGTGCGCCATGTGCGGCGCGACGGATTAGACCACATTAAGAAAGCTGATGGACTTTCTGAGGATGATGTGCGCTCCAAGTCGGATGATGTTCAAAAACTAACCGACCGTTTTGTCGGGGAAATTGATACGATGCTGGCGACTAAGGAAAAGGAAATTATGCAGGTGTAACCCGCGCATGCGGTGAGACACGTGCCTAAAGAGCAATCATGACGCCAAGCATGTTCAACGCCAGCCGTCTCGTCCCGACGGACGAGAATGGAAGTGATCGGCCTCGATCGTCGCTCGCAGGCACACAGGTATCGACGTCCAGGACCGCTTTGGATCATAGTGTCGCCGAGGCGGTGCCAGGAGGTGGGAATCTATCTCACCCGAGCCACATTGGCATCATCATGGATGGTAATGGACGGTGGGCGAAGCAGCGCCACCTGCCACGCAGAGAAGGCCATAGGCGCGGTGTTGATGCGCTGCGTGATTGTGTGCGTAACGTTGGCGAACGCGGCATCAAACACCTGACACTCTTTGCCTTCTCTTCTGAGAACTGGAAACGTCCTGCAGCTGAGGTGCGCGATCTGATGACGCTGTTGCGCTTCTTCATTGATCGCGATTTGGCCGAGTTAAAAGCCAACGGCGTGAAAGTGCGGATCTTGGGTGATCGGGATACACTATCGCCAGATATCCGGGCGCTTTTGGAACGCGCAGAAGATGTGACCGCCTCATGTGACAGATTGTTCCTGAACATTGCTTTCAATTATGGTGGACGCGATGAGATTGTCCGCGCGGCTCGCACGCTCGCGCAGGCTGCTGCACGTGGCGAGCTTGATCCCGCCCAGATCAACGAAGAAGTTTTCAGCGATGCGTTGGACACGTACGGCCATCCCGACCCTGATCTTATCATTCGTACCAGCGGAGAGCTGCGCCTATCGAACTTTCTCCTGTGGCAGGCAGCTTACGCAGAGTTTGTCTTCACAAAGGTCTTTTGGCCCGATTTCAATGAACAGGCACTCGATGAGGCGCTGCAAGCCTTTTCAGCAAGATCCCGTCGTTTTGGTGGCCGCAAAGACACTCTGAAACTTGCCGTAGGGTCATGACGGCACCAACGCGTCTCCTGTAACGTGGTGCTTATCGATGTCACGAAACGCTCCTCATGCATGAGCCCGGGGTGGAGCTGATGTCTGATCCGGCTAAGCCAAGGCAACTCAAAGCCAAGTCCGATTTGGCGCGCCGCGTCAGTTCCGGTTTGGTCTTGGGGTCAGTGGCTCTGTTGACCACGTGGACGGGCGGCGTGGTGTCCTTAGCTGCGTTTCTTGTGCTTGGGCTCTTTGTTCTCGTCGAATGGGAGCGGCTAACCGGGCAGAGTTCACCACGCCGACTTCTTTTTGGCGTTGCAATCGTCTGTGTGGCGGCAGCGATAGCCCACTGGGTCGGTCCGGTTTCTGGTGCTTCTTTCGCCACAGCGTTGCTGTTTGTTGCGCTCGGTACGGCATTGCTGGAAGTAAAGGGACGTTGGTCAGCGACGGGTATTGCGTACGCCTCCTGGCTTGTTGTTAGCCTTGTTAGTCTGCGCGGCCATGATGCTATTGGTCTGTCGGCGATTTTTCTTGTCTTTGCCGCGGTTTGGGCCACCGACAGCGCAGCTTTCTTTGTGGGGAAATCTCTCAAAGGCCCGAAGCTCTTGCCCGCTATATCTCCAAACAAAACATGGTCAGGCGCTATCGCCGGCGTGCTTGCAGCGGTTATCATTTCAGTGCTCTACATTGTGTGGGCCGACGGCTGGGTTTCCTCAGGTGCTTTGTGGCTTGACGAAGATCCAGGGCAATTCTCAGCCCAGCCCAGCATCGCGACGTTGATTTACCTCGGGCTTTTGGCGTTCGCGTTGTCGGTTGCCGCGCAAATTGGAGACTTGGTGGAGTCTGCGCTCAAACGGAAGTTCGGCGCCAAAGACAGCGGCAAGATATTACCCGGACATGGTGGCGTCATGGACCGGGTCGACGGGTTGGTTTTCGCCAGCTGTCTGGCCTTTTTGATTGGTCTGTCGGCGAAGGGCGATGGAACGGTGTCTGAAGGTTTGTTTGCGTTCGGCGCCTTGTTCTTGCAAATCGTGTAAGGGGATTAGCTGCGTTGTGGCGTATGAAGGGCGCGACATAGGAAACGCAAGCTCTTGCTAACCTTAGGACGCGGCACCAATTGCTCAGCTACAGGCACCTGAGATACACTGTATCCGGGTGGAAAAAGGACGGTAATTGTGGAGCTTATCGCTGGAACTGGATCGTTCCTCTTGGGAACGATTGTACCTTTTTTATTTGTTCTAACGCTGATCGTCTTCGTGCACGAGTTGGGGCACTTTGCGGTCGCGCGTTGGTGCGGCGTGGGCGTGCGCGCGTTTTCGGTCGGGTTTGGGCCAGAGCTTGTGGGTTGGACAGATACCCAGGGAACGCGCTGGAAGCTATCCGCGATACCTCTAGGCGGTTATGTCAAGTTTGATGGCGATGAAAACGTCGCCAGTGTCCCTGATAACAAGCAATTGGCGCAGATGAATGACGAGCAAAAGTCGCGCGCATTCCAATTAAAACCATTGTGGCAGCGAGCGTCCGTGGTGGCAGCTGGTCCTGCTGCCAACTTCATCTTGGCTATCATCATCTTCGCATCGATCTTCATGGCCTTTGGTGAGCGTATCACTGTGCCACGAATCGACAGCGTGCAAGAGGGGTCGGCAGCTGAAATGGCTGGGCTTGTGGCGGGAGATATCATCGTTGCCATTGATGGCGAACAAGTTTCCGCCTTCGCCGAAGTCCAACGCACTGTCGCATTTTCAGCCGAACGTCCTTTGACCTTAACGATCGACCGCCTTGGAGCCCTTCTGGATGTAACGGTAGTGCCGGAGCGACGCGAAATCGACGATGGATTTGGTAATATCCAGCGTGTTGGCGTACTTGGCGTCGTCCATGAATCGAGTGAAGATGAGGTTGAGACCGTCACCTATGGGCCGCTTGCTGCAACGGGCCGGGCCGTTGAACAGACTGGCTTGGTGATAACCCAGTCACTAACGTATATTGGGCGGATTATTGTTGGCCAAGAGTCTGCCGATCAGCTCTCTGGGCCTGTTCGGGTCGCTAAGATATCAGGGGATGTCGCGACCTTAGGATTTCTAGCTCTTATTCAACTGGCTGCTATCATATCGGTTTCAATTGGTCTCATAAATCTGTTCCCGATCCCCATGTTAGACGGTGGACACCTTGCGTTTTATGCTGTCGAGGCGATCCGCGGTCGGCCGTTAAGCGAGCGAAGTCAAGAGTTTGGCTTTCGCATCGGTCTAGCTATGGTCATGGGCCTCATGGTGTTCGCAACTTGGAACGACATCACCACACTTCTAAGATAGGGTTTGTTCGTGACGGGTCTTGTCGGCAACAAAGGTGATTGTTTGCGGTGAGTTTTGCCGCTGAGACCGATGACCGTTGCTCAGTTGCAACGCCCGGTACCAAAGATCATCGAAAGATTGAGCAATTTTGACGAATATGCATGGACGGGTTGCGTCCGCGCGTGGCCGAGATAGAAGTCGTGTCGTGGGAGTATGCCTGACTCGCACGCCTCTTGTACGAATATCATCAGGCAACAGGACTATATGAATTATGCGCCTATTTGGACGTGCTCTTTTGTTTGCAGTGATTTTTGCTGCAATGCCTGTGACGATCTCCACCCAAAATGGAAGGCTTGCTGTCCCGACGGCAGCTGCGCAGGCGACAGTTTCTTCCATTCAAGTGGACGGCAATCAGCGCATCGAAGATGCCACTGTTATTTCGTACGTGACGGTGGTGCCAGGACGGTCGTTTTCTGCAAGTGATCTCAACGACTCGCTTCAGTCGTTGTTCGCCACTGGTCTGTTCTCAGATGTACGGTTGGAGCGCCGCGGGTCTGTTCTAGTTGTGCAGGTGGTGGAGAATCCTGTGATCCGGCAGATCGCCTTTGAGGGCAATCGCAGGCTTGACGATTCTGATCTTGAGACAGTGGTGCAGCTACAACCGCGTCGGGTCCTGACAGATTCTGCTGTTCAATCTGATACGCAGCGTGTCCTAGAGGCTTATCGTCGGAACGGTCGGTTCGCAGCTCGTGTTGAACCCAAGGTTATTGAAGTTGGCCAAAATCGCGTTGATCTTGTTTTTGAGATCGACGAGGACGAGCGTTCATCGGTTTCGCGCATTACGTTCATTGGTAACCAAGCATTTAGCGATGGCAAACTGCGCGACGTTATCACCACGACGCAAAGCGGTTTCCTTTCCTTCCTTTCTTCATCTGATGTCTACGACCCTGATCGTCTTGACGCTGACCGGGAGCGCCTACGGCGTTTTTATCTTGATGAGGGCTATGCTGATTTTCGCGTCGTCTCCGCGGTCGCTGAATTGGATCGGGAACAGAATGAATTTTTCATAACCTTCACTGTTGATGAAGGCCCTCGGTATTCCTTTGGAGCAATCGAAATCGATTCCTCTCTACGCGAGCTTGATCCTGAAGATCTTTTTTCTGTTCTCGAGACGCAGTCCGGCGACACATATGACGCAAGTGCTGTTGATCGTTCGATCGAAAACTTGACGATCGAAGTTTCGCGCTTTGGGTATGCGTTCGTTCAGGTTCGTCCACGCGGCGACCGCAATGTTGCCGACAATACAATCGATCTTACTTACTTCATTGATGAAGGTGTGCGTGCTTTTGTTGAGCGGATCAATATCTCCGGCAATACGCGCACGCGTGATCACGTCATCCGTCGTGAGTTCGACTTTGCCGAAGGGGACGCCTTCAATCGCGTTCTCCTACAACGCGCGCAGCGTCGCCTAGAAGCTCTCGACTTCTTTGAGACAGTCCGTATCACGACATCCCGTGGGTCTGCACCAGATCGTATCGTGCTCAATGTTGCAGTCGTTGAGAAGTCAACAGGTGATTTCTCCGTTGGAGCAGGTTTCTCGACGGGTAGTGGCTTCTCTCTGGTGTTGTCGGTGACCGAACGCAACTTCCTCGGACGCGGACAGTTTGTCCGGGCAGCGGTCGGTGGTGGTCTTGATGATAACAGGACGTATGACTTCTCCTTCACAGAACCGTTCTTCCTTGGACGTCGTCTTGCAGCGGGCTTTGACCTGTTCCGCCGTGAATCTGGTGACATCGATGATGTTGCCTTCGAGACTGAAACCAATGGTGGGACGCTTCGCGTCGTTGCGCCGCTGACAAACGATCTGTCTCTTGGTCTGTCCTATTCATTGGAGTCGATTGATTATCAGCTCGAAGCAGGATCGACTGCTTCTAGGGCGATTGGTCAGTTGGTCGGTGCGCCTGACAGTGTTATTGCCGGGCTGCCAGACACGCCAACACCAGAAGACTTTTCCAATGAGCGCCTGAACTCGAGTATCGCGTGGACCCTGGTGTACGATACCATTGATAGCCGCACGACCCCACGTGATGGTTATTTCGCGCGGCTCCGTCAGTCCGTTGCTGGTCTGGGCGGTGATGTTGAATTCATCCAGACAACGCTAGATGCTCGAGCTTTCCGTACACTATCGACGGACTTGGATCTCGTTGCCAGCGTGCGTGTTCAGGCTGGCAATGTCTGGTCGTGGGATGAGGATAATCTGCTCATAGCTGATGGCTTCTTCCAAGGTGGAGGTCTTGTTCGTGGCTTCGATGGCATTGGACCACGTGACGCTGAGTCCGGTGACGCTCTTGGTGGCACCACCTTTGCTGGCATTTCAGCTGAACTGAGTTTCCCACTACCCGTGGTGTCCGAAGCGCTCGGTATCCGAGGTGCTGTCTTCGCCGATGCTGGTACTTTGTTCGATCCGGTGGGAAGCGTCGATAACATTGCAGGTTTGATCGTCGATGATGAAAACTCGATCCGCGCTTCTGTCGGCGGCGGTGTGATTTGGAATTCACCCTTCGGTCCGCTGCGTGCTGATTACGCCTTCGTGGTGGCATCTGAGGAATTTGACGAGGAACAGGCTTTCCGGTTCTCCGCCGGTGCTCGTTTCTAACCTCTAAGCGGTGGTACAGATCAGTAGTCCTGGCAGCGCCGTTTTTCTGCTGTTGAGTGCTATCTCGAAGTTTCACAACTGCAGGGTTGAAGGTCCATCCCCACGCAAAGTCTGCCGGTAAGCCTTATTTGCAAGCAGCAACCGGACCATAATCCTACGGCTGTGCGTTTAGAAACGGTTGGTCGCTTATAATGCTGCGCGAACCGGGCAGAACCTGGTCTCCGGATCTCCTGAAAAGACCGCTACACCGATTGTCTCACCTATTAATGGTCGCTTTTGATGTCGAGCCTCGAGTTTTTCCCCCCGCTTCGTGATGTATCACCGCGTGATATCAGTGAGGCGCTCGGTTTGGAGTTGATCAACGCTCAGGAAGCATCACTTCAAGACGCGTTGCTTTCAGGTGTTTCACCTATCGAGCATGCGCAGACTGGGTCTTTGAGTTTTCTCGACAACGCGAAGTATGCACAGTTTCTGGGAACGACGACCGCAGCTTGCGTCATCGTCGGTCTAAAGTTTCGCGATCAGGTGCCGTCTCACACCGTTGGTTTGGTCTCCAAGCAGCCTTATCGCGATTTTGCCAAAGCGGCTGCTTTGCTCATGCCAGAGGGTGTAAAGCTACAAGGGTTTGCTCTGACGGGCGGTGTATCCGAAGCAGCCTTCGTTGACCCGACAGCGACTATTGAGGACGGTGCTGTCATTGAGCCGATGGCGTCGATTGGTCCTTATGCTTCGGTGGGTGCTGGAACAAAGATTTGTTCTGGTGCCGTGATTTCGCATCACACGCAGATTGGGCGTCATTGTTATGTGGCCGCCAATTGTGTGGTTCAGCATGCGTTGTTGGGCGACCGGGTCGTTTTACACGCGGGCGCCCGGATCGGGCAGGACGGTTTTGGTTTTGCCATGGGGCCACAGGGACATTTGAAAGTGCCCCAACTTGGACGCGTCATTATTCAAGATGACGTCGATATTGGTGCCGGCACCTGCATTGACCGCGGGACCACACGCGACACGATCATTGGCGAGGGAACGCGCATCGATAACCTTGTTCAGATTGGTCACAATGTTGAAGTTGGGCGCCACTGCGTGCTCGTCGCTCAAGTTGGCATTGCTGGTTCAACGGTGCTGGAAGACTTCGTGGTCATGGGCGGTCAAGTCGGGGTAGGCGGGCATGTGCGCATTGGAATGGGTGCACAGATCGCTGCATCTGCCAGCATCAAAGATGATGTTCCCCCTGGAGGTAAATGGGCTGGAATACCTGCCAAGCCCGCACGTCAGGCCTTCCGAGAGTTCGCGGCGCTCAAACGCTTGGGTGAAGAGGGTTTTAAAAACCGAAATCCTTGATGTTTCGGGCGTTCGGATGCGCCACGATCCTTTTGAAAAAGCATCTACTGGGTTTGAATCCAGCCAATGAACGTGCTGTAACCCGTTCGCAAACAACCTATCTTTTCATGTGATCGCCATCACCAATGACCAACAACACTGACCAGGGCCAAGCAGGATCAACGACTTACGCTACGGCCGATATTCAACGTATCCTGCGCTACTTGCCGCACCGCTACCCGTTTTTGCTCGTTGATAAAGTCATCGACATCAATGGTGATCAGTCGGGAACTGGTATCAAAAATGTCACGATGAACGAGCCACACTTCATGGGGCATTTCCCAGGGCAACCCGTCATGCCCGGTGTTCTCATGATAGAGGGTATCGCGCAGACCGCTGGCGTTCTGTGTATCGCCAATATGCCGCCGCGTGAACAACCCCCGCTGGTCTACTTCATGACGATTGATAAGACGAAGTTTCGCAAGCCCGTAACCCCTGGGGATGTGCTGCACTATGAAGTGCAGAAACTAAAGCAGCGCGGTAATATCTTGAAATATAGCGCGCAAGCTACCGTGAATGGTGTGAAGGTCGCCGAAACAGAGATTAGTGCCATGATCTCAGATCAGGAGTTACCTGTTTGAGCATATCCGTTCATGCCTCGGCTGTTGTTGAGGATGGTGCTGAGCTTGGCGAAGGCGTCAGTATCGGCCCATTTTGTAATGTCGGCGCAGATACAAAGTTGGGCGACCATTGCAAGCTAGAGAGCCATGCCGTCGTCGTTGGCCGCACGACTGTGGGTGCAGGTTGTCACATTTTCCCGTTCGCCTCGATCGGACACCGACCGCAGGATCTCAAGTATCACGGCGAGCCATCAACACTTGAGATCGGCGCCAACACCGTCATGCGCGAGTATGTGACAGTCCAACCTGGAACAGAGCATGGCGGAATGATCACTCGTGTCGGCGATCATTGCTTGCTCATGGCCTCCAGCCATGTGGCACACGACTGCCAGATCGGCAATCATGTGATCCTGGGCAACAATGTCATGATGGCTGGCCACTGTGTTCTTGAGGACCATGTCATCGTTTCAGGTGGATCGGGGGCCCATCAGTTTGTGCGCATCGGCGAGCACGCCTTCATCGGCGGCATGACAGGCGTGGGTGCAGATGTTATTCCCTATGGCATGGTGATTGGCAATCGCGGTTGGCTAAGTGGACTTAACGTCGTCGGCTTGCGTCGTCGTGGCTTTGATCGCGATGAGATACACACCATCCGAAAGGCCTACAGGCTCTTGTTTTCCAATGAAGGGAACCTTGAAGAGCGGATTGACGATGTGGAAAAAATGTTCCCTGACAGTCCAAGCGTTCGGCGCGTCCTGGCGTTCATTCGTGATCGCTCGGATCGTTCGCTATGCCTCCCGAACTCGGTTGAGCCCGAGTAGAGTGAACGATACGCGTGGCGTCGATGTCGAGCTCACCCGCGTCCGCTGGCAAGACCCAGCAAGACAACACCGATCAAGCCAGCAACCACAAGCTGGTTGTACTGGCCGGTGGTGGCGATCTGCCGTCACAGGTTATCCGGGCGGCAGCAAACTCGTTTAACGACGTCCTTGCAATCTCGATTGCAGGGGAGGCGTCCTTTACCGACCTGCCGGGTACCGTTGCTACTGAGCGCGTGGAGTGGGGTGAGGTTGGTCGTCTCATGCGCATGCTCGACGACTTTTCTGCAACGCGCCTTGTCATCGTTGGCAGTATAAGCCGTCGACCTGATTATCGATCATTGAAGCTCGACTGGGGTGCGTTGCAACTGTTGCCGCGTATTCTTGGGGCGGTAACGTCCGGAGGCGATGCGTCCCTTCTTGATAAGGTGGCAGGTCTCTTCGCAGAACGCGGTTTTGAGTTGGTCGGTGCTCATGATGTTGCGCCAGAACTGGTCGCGATTGACGGCCAACTTGCAGGGCCCAAGGTGGATGCGACCCTTTGGGACGATGTGGATAAGGCCGCTGAAGCTGCTTGGACGGCCGGACATCTCGATATGGGTCAAGGCGCAGTATCGGTTAACGGACGGCTCATTGCGATGGAAGGGGCTGAAGGAACAGACGGAATGCTCCAACGCGTGGCGCAGATGAGAGCTGCGGGGCGTTTCAGCTCCAAGGGGCGCAGTGGCGCTCTGGCCAAATGCACCCGGCCGGGACAAGACTTGCGCCTTGATATGCCAGCTATTGGCCCACGCACGATTGAAAACGCTGCTCAGGCACATCTTTCAGCGGTTGCTATCGAAGCTGGTCATGTTTTGATCAGCGAAAAAGAAACCACCTTTGACCTGTGCGCCTCGAAGGGCATTTCTGTGATAGGCCTGCCGCGGGCACGATTCATACCAGAAGGATGCGAGGATCAGCGCGGATGAGCGCGGCACCGCAACCATCATCGCCTCAGACTGTGCAAGAGGGATCGCCCAAGCGCATTTTTTTTGTCATTGGCGAGGAGTCAGGTGATCAACTTGGCGCATCGCTCGCAGCCGCACTGCGGGAGACCTTCGGTGATCGTGTCCGTTTTGAAGGGCTGGGCAGCGAAGGTTTAAAGGCTCATGGGCTTGAGACCCTCTTTGACATTGAAGACATCGCGGTGATGGGCCTCGGCCCCGTTCTCGCACGTCTTCCCACCATCCTTGCGCGCATGCGACAGACGGTCGATGCCATTATCGCCTCACAGCCAGATCTTGTCGTTATCATCGACAGTCCTGATTTTACTCATCGGGTAGCGCAGCGTGTACGCAAGCGCCGACCTCAACAGAGTATTGTGGGGTGGGTTTCTCCGTCAGTTTGGGCATGGCGGCCAAAACGCGCCATAGCTATGTGTGGATACATGGATCATCTTCTGGTGCTTTTGCCGTTTGAAGTCGAAGCGCATAAGCGTCTGGGTGGACCACCTGCGACCTATGTGGGGCACCCGTTGATCGCAGAACTCGACAGTCTGCGGCCTGCGTCTGGCGAACGCACCGCTCTGACGGAAGATGTTCCACCGACGATTTTGCTTTTACCAGGCAGTCGCAGTGGCGAGCTGCGTCGCCATCTGCCGGTGTTCAAACAGACGCTTTTGGAGGTCGAGGCCCTGTGCCATGCCCGTAAACTGCGGCAACCCCGGTATGTCCTGCCAGCTGTCACCAAGCATGCACAGGCTGTGTCAAAGGAATTGAAAACATGGCCAGTGTCGGTCGAAATGATAACCGGCAAGGACAACAAACGTTCTGCGATGCGACAGGCGCATGCAGCGCTCGCGGCCTCAGGCACAGTTACACTGGAGCTTGCGCTGGCCGGGGTTCCTTCGGTGGTGCTTTATAAGCTTGACGGTTTGGCGCGGATTTTCCGTCAACTTGTTAAAGTTTGGACAGTCACCCTGCCTAATCTTATTCTCGATCGACCTGTGGTGCGCGAGTATATTGACGAGTTTGCGCGCCCAGACACTTTGGCGCGTGCGTTGGTCTCGTTCGCAACCGATACGCCTGAGCGCCGCGCCCAAGTCGATGCTTTTGTAGAACTTGATGAACGTATGGCTGGTCCTGACACCCTTACCCCTGCGCAGCGCGCGCGTCAGGTGGTTGAGCAGTTTCTCTAGCAGTGGCTAAGAGGCCAGCGTTCCGACTTTTGCATTTTGGCTTTTCCATTGTCCCTCCTGTGCACCATTTAAGACGATGAAAACAAAAGGGCCGGCGCATGGCCGACCCTTCGTAAATTACAGGGGTAGTAAACCCTTCTACTTCTGACGCCGTGACATTGGTACATAGTCTCGCTGCGTGTAGCCGGTGTAGAGCTGGCGAGGACGACCGATGCGCTGTTGTGGGTCTTCCACCATTTCTTTCCACTGAGCGATCCACCCCACAGTCCGCGCAAGAGCGAACAAGACGGTGAACATATTGGGCGCAAAGCCCAACGCCTTCAGCGTGATGCCGGAGTAGAAGTCGATGTTCGGGTAGAGCTTCTTCTCAATGAAGTACTCGTCGGTGAGCGCAATACGCTCTAACTCCATCGCCACTTCAAGCATTGGGTCGTCAGATATCCCAAGCTCGCCGAGAACCTCGTGGCAGGTCTTTTGCATGATTTTCGCGCGTGGATCATAGTTCTTGTAGACGCGATGTCCAAAGCCCATGAGGCGGAACGGATCATCCTTGTCCTTGGCCCGTGCGATGTAACCAGGGATGTTCTCAACAGACCCAATCTCAGCCAGCATGTTCAAAGCGGCTTCATTTGCGCCGCCGTGTGCTGGTCCCCAAAGACAAGCGATCCCGGCCGCGATGCAGGCGAATGGATTGGCGCCCGATGAACCAGCTAGGCGAACTGTAGAGGTTGACGCGTTCTGCTCATGGTCGGCGTGAAGAATAAAGATGCGGTCCATTGCGCGGGCAAGAACAGGGTTGATTTTGTACTCTTCGCAAGGCACTGCGAAGCACATGTGCAGGAAGTTTGCCGCGTAATCGAGGTCATTGCGCGGGTACACGAACGGCTGACCAATAGAATACTTAAGCGCCATTGCCGCGATCGTTGGCAGCTTGGCGATCATGCGGATGCTTGCAACCATACGCTGGTGCGGATCTGAAATGTCGGTTGAGTCGTGATAAAAAGCTGAGAGCGCGCCGACAACTCCGCACACGATGGCCATCGGGTGCGCATCTCGACGGAAGCCGGTGTAGAACCGTGCCATCTGCTCATGCAGCATCGTGTGGAGTGTCACGCGATTGTCGAAGTCAGCCTTTTGTGCGGCTGTCGGTAATTCACCGTACAGGAGCAAGTAGCAGGTCTCCAAAAAGTCGCCATGCTCTGCAAGTTGGTCGATCGGGTAACCGCGATGCAGCAGGATGCCATTGTCGCCATCGATATAGGTGATCTGCGATTCGCACGAACCCGTTGATGTGAAACCTGGATCGTACGTGAATGCGCCCGTTGCAGCATAAAGTTTGGAGATATCAATGACGTCCGGGCCAATCGTTCCCGCACGGACGTTCAAGTCATGCGATGCGCCATCAACCGTAAGGACGGCTGTTTTATCTACCGGGGACATATCGTTCATACAGATGATCTCCTATGCTCAGGCGTGGCCTCTTTCGGCCGCTGCGGGCGAATGAGCCACCTGTTTGGTTGGATAGGCGTCGGTGTGGGTTACTGCACTGCACCCAACTACCACTTCGGATTGTGGGTATCCAATAAGCCGATCGGCCACAAGCCGCCAAAAGGGTACATAAACAGACTGTATCAGTGTCTGAGCTGACGCGAAACCTTCGAGAACGAGGGTCCTGACCCTGGGGCTTCTGCCAAGGCTGATGGGCCTTTAACCGTCAGCAGCCTGATCGCGTATACGGGCAAGCGATTCCTCTCGCCCGAGCGCGATGAGAACGTCATAAATGCCCGGACTGGTTTTGGAACCTGTAAGCGCCGCGCGCAACGGTTGTGCGACGGCACCCAGTTTGATGTCTTGTTCTGCAGCGTAGCTCTTGGTCAGTTCTTCAAGCGTCTCCACGCTCCAATCCTGGGCGTCATGATAGTGTGTGTGAAGCATCAGTAGGTGCTGACGTGCTTCATCGGTCAAGAGCGCCTCGGCTTTAGCTTCCATGACGAGCGGACGTTGCGCAAACAAGAAGGTGGCGCTCTCCACCAGGTCAACCAGTGTTTTGGCACGTTCGCGCAGACCAGGCATGGCAGCCCGAAAGCTGGCCTCTTGCGAGCCTGATAGCGGCCAGGGCAGTTTCTCAGCGTTCGTGAGGTGCTCAGCGCCAACCGCTAGGGCCTCCATGAACACATCTGTGCCCAGTTCACGCATGTAGTGGGCGTTCATAGCAGTCAGCTTTTGGACGTCGAAGCGGGCAGGGGACCTACCCATGCCATCAAATCCGAACCATGAAATGGCTTGGTCGGTGGAGAAAATTTCATCATCGCCATGGGCCCAGCCAAGACGTGCTAGATAGTTGCGCATGGTCTCAGCGAGGAAACCGTCTGCTCGGTAGCTCTCCGCCCCAACAGCCCCATGTCGTTTGGACAGCTTGGCGCCATCAGGCCCGTGGATAAGTGGGATATGCGCGAAAACGGGGCGCTCCCATCCCAGAGCATCGAAAAGAATGCTCTGGCGGGCCGCGTTGGTGAGGTGATCATCGCCGCGAATGACATGTGTGACCCCCATGTCGTGGTCGTCAACAACCACCGCGAGCATGTAAGTTGGAGTCCCGTCTGATCTGAGGATGATGAAATCATCCAAGTCCTTATTGGGAACACGAACAAGACCTTGGACTTGATCATTAACCTTGGTGAAGCCGTCCAGTGGCGCCTTGATGCGGACGGCAAAGGGCGCGCCGCTTGGCGCGTCCGCTGGATCGCGATCTCGCCAACGGCTATCATAGCGCGGCGGCTTGCCAGCGGCCCGTGCCTCCTCGCGCATGGCGGTTAGCTCCTCAGGCGTCGCAAAGCATTTGTAGGCTTTACCGCTGTCTAAAAGCTCCTGGGCGACTTCTGCATGACGGTCTACTTGCTTGGACTGGTAGACCGTCTCGTCATCCCACGTCAGACCAAGCCATGAGAGCGAATCCAAGATGGCGTCGATGGCCTCCTGCGTGGACCGCGTCTTGTCGGTATCTTCAATGCGCAACCGCATCTCACCTCCAACAGACTTGGCATAAAGCCAATTGAACAGGGCAGTACGGGCTCCGCCAATGTGCAAGAAGCCGGTGGGCGAGGGCGCGAAGCGCGTAACGACAGGTTTGTGTGGGCTTTGGCTCATAGATGAAACGGTCTGCGTGTGATAAGAAACTGACAAGGGCGTCTGACACCGCTAGGCGTCATTTCCGGTGGCAGGCTTGTGATTTGGATGATGTTTTTGCGGTGTGCCCGGCCTTAGCACGTTTGCCGGTCGAGACAACCATCTGCGACGGACCGCATTGTCATGGTTTTTGCACATAACACCAAGTCTGGTGCAGCTGGAACTGGGCAACGTAAGCAGCCGGTTGAACGGGCTCAGCCAGCGAATACGCTGGTGCCCTACTATACGGACTCTGCTGATTCCGAGGCGTCCGTTCAAAAGAACCACTATAAACCTGACGCGCGTCCACGATCAGAGGCCGTGTGCGATGCACTCGCCTGCAGCTACGAAGCTGTCATTGCGCGCGGCAATGGGGTTGTTTGGTTTGCGGCCTTCTTTGCTGGCGGTATTCTGGCATATTTCTCGTTACCGTTTGAACCATCTGCACCTGCGCTGGTAGGCCTCTGTTTTGTTATAGCTTTTATCGTTTGGTGGTCGCGTACGAGCCCCGCATTTCCGTTGCTCTTGTGCCTTCTTGCAGCTTTTCTTGGTGCTGGTTTGATCGCTGGCAAGGCGCATATGGCAACTGGTCACCAACTCTTAAGCGAGACGACGACACGTGTGCGCGGCACTATCGTACGCTTGGAGCAGCGTAGTGCAGGTCGGGCGCGTATCACGCTCGACCAGGTAGTCCTTGATGATGGGTCGCTGGATAGAGAGCTTCGACGTATCCGCATCACCGCCGCCGCAACGTCTGGCAGTTTAAACCCGGGTGATCAGGTTGAGATGCTCGCGCGCCTCGGTCCACCGCCTGAGCCGGCCATGGCTGGCGCGCGCAACATGCGCCGCGAACTCTTTTTCGCCGGCATCGATGCGACAGGGTTTGCTTACGGTCGGCCAAATGTGCTTCCGGCAAGCGTTCTGACCGAAAGCGGCGAAGCAGGTTCGGCCTCACGCTTTGATGCGCTTGCTGCACTGGAACGGCTTAGGATCAGTCTTGCAAGGCGCTATCAGCTCCAGGCGGAGGGTGATTCTGGTGTTCTCGTAGCAGCGCTTCTCGTGGGGCATCGTGATGGCCTGAGCGCAGAAACGCGCTATGCACTGCGGGCGGCGGGTCTGTCGCATGTCCTGGCGATCTCCGGCATGCATATGGCTCTCATGACGGTGTCGGCGATGAGCCTTGTTTATGTGATCCTGTCGCTTTTTCCCGGGTTATCTGCATCTGTATCAGTGGCACGTTGGTCAGCTGCGCTTGCGTTCATAATTGCCTGCGCTTACCTCGGGCTATCAGGCGCGTCGACCGCAACACAGCGCGCTTTCATCATGATTGTTATTACGCTTCTCGCGGTTGGTTTGTCGCGTAGAGCTGTGACGTTGCGTGCCGTCGGCTGGGCCGCGCTTGCTGTGCTCATCCTGCATCCGGAGAGCCTGCTTGGACCAAGCTTCCAGATGTCATTTGCAGCGACCATCGCATTGGTTGCTGTTTACAGCGCCACTGTCCACTCCCCAATGCTGTGGGCCGCCCGGATGCGTATATTTGGATGGCTTCCGCCCGGCGTGGCGTATGGGCCGCTTTTGATCGTGGGCATTGCCTGCACATCTCTCATCGCAGGCGCGGCGACAGCGCCCTTTGCTGCGTATCATTTCTCACATGCAACACCCTTGGCGCTTGTGGGCAACGTCCTCGCATTGCCTCTCGTCAGCCTTATCATCATGCCTGCTGGTCTTTTGGTTCTCCTCCTAACGCCGTTTGCCCTTGAGGGTTTGCCACTTTGGGTCATGGCTGAGACCCTTGATCTGTTGGTTGCTAGTGCAGTTTGGGTTGCTGAGCTTGATCGTGCACATGTGGGCGTGCCTGCCATCAAAGGCAGCGCGATCGGTCTTTTTGTTCTTGCGGGCTGTCTGGGCGCCTTTTTCGTCGGATGGGCAAGGTTCTTAGCTATAGTTCCCTTGGCTGCGATCCTTGCGACAGGGTTGTTTCAGCCAACTCCGATCCTCTTGGTTGCGCGCGATGGTAGCGACGTTGGCGTCGTTGTCGCCGACGGTAATGGCGCGATGTCCATTAAACATTCCACCGGTGAAGCTGGGCGTTTCGCGCGTGACCTTTGGCGACAACGTCTGGCCGTCGATACGGCAAGTGGCGTTGAGAGTGAGGCATGGCAGTGTGATGCGCTTGGGTGTGTCGCCCGGCTACAAAAGGGCGGTCTGATCTCACATGTCTTTCTGGCGGATGCTTTTAGGGAGGATTGCGCGTTAGCAACCGTCATCGTTTCCAAATTGAATATTCCCGACAGCTGCGAAGCACCCATCCACATTGACGCGGCAAGGCTGCATGAACGAGGCGCCGCCTCCGTCGTCGTCGATGATCGAAGTGCCTCTGGCTACGCTGTTGAGTTTGCATTCGATCGACGAACTCGACCTTGGCAAGCTGTTCCCTAAGAGGGCGATTCCCTAAGAGGGTGATGTCAAAGGACCAAAGAGGGCTTCAGCCTCGGTGCGCAAGGCAATATCGACATCGTCCATTGTTACCGGAAGTCCTAGGTCGACAAGGCTGGTCATTCCATGCGTTTCCACGCCACAAGGAACGATACCGGAAAAGTGGTCAAGATCTGGCTCCACGTTAATGCTCAATCCGTGAAAGCTAACCCATTTTCGCAAGCGGATGCCAATCGCGGCAATCTTGTCCTCAGCCACCATACCAACATGTGGAGATGCTTTTTCCGGTCGTTGAACCCAAACGCCCACGCGATCTTCACGTCGTTCACCGTGGACATTGAAGCGGTCAAGGGTGGCAATGATCCAATCCTCAAGGCCTGCGACAAATGCCCTTACGTCTCTCCCGCGATCGTTGAGGTTGAGCATGGTATAAACCACCCGTTGTCCAGGGCCATGATAGGTATACTGGCCACCGCGACCTGTCTGGAATACGGGAAACCGGTCTGGCTCCATAAGGTCATCCGGCTTTGAACTGGTGCCAGCGGTGTAAATTGGTGGATGCTCCACCAGCCAGATTAGCTCGCGCACTTCGCCAGATGCGATGGCTTCAGCGCGGTCCTCCATGACACGTACAGCATCGTCGTAAGCAGTTATTTCGTGATCAACCTGCCACTCAATGTGCCGATCGTTTCGAAAGAGGTTTTTGGGCCGCGCGATATGGCGGCGGTTAGGTCTGGCCATAAGCTGGATCCGCAAAGAGTGTGTTGGTGGGTCGTGTGTTAAGGCCCTGTTAACCGCGTCCACCCAATGGTTTTGGGAGTGGTATTTAACGGGCTAAGCGCAGCGATGCAAAATCCAATTGATAGTATTCCAATCAGTATCGCCGTGGAACTTGGATGCAACGTGATGCCGGTGCATCAACTTCTGCGGATGGGCCGTGGTGCTGTGATTGAGCTAGAAACGCTAGCGGAAGAACATGTGCGTGTTCTGGCCAACGGCTTGCAGATTGCTGAAGCTGAAGTTGTTGTCAGCGGTGATGCCATCGCCGTCTCTATCACCAAGCTTGAAAAGGGTGATGTTTAGCCTGGCCCATCCCCTTTTGAACGCAGCCACGTTGAGTGGAAGATTTGCAAGTTCTGGAGATCGCCCTGTTTTTTGGTCCGGGCGTCATGCGATCTTTCCTATTGTTCGCGAAATGCACGGCTCATGCTGTCGAGAATAGGACGCGCGAGATAGCTGAAAAAAGTGCGCGTCTTGGTCTGAACCATCACCTCCGCAGGCATGCCAGGCGTTGGGTTGAAGCCCGGCACGCGCGCCAACTCCTCACGTGCAACGCTTACCCGAACAAAGTACACGTCCATTTCCCCATCGCCGACGCGCGTTGGTAGCGCGTCAGCTGAGATGTATTCAACAATCCCGTCAAGCACCGGTGTGGTTCGTTGGTCAAGGGCGGTAAGACGGATCATGGCGGACTGACCGACAATGATGCTGTCAATATCGTTCCGACCGACTTGCGCTTCGATCAGCAATGGAACATTGGCCGGCGTAATTTCAAAAATGGGCTTCCCACTCTCAATAACGCCGCCTGGCGTGTGGTAATGGGACCGGACAATGATCCCAGTCACCGGCGCATGGATGGTCGAGCGCATCAAGATATCTTCGGCTGCGCGGATTTGCTCTCGTACGCCGTCATACTCAGCTTCAACGCTCTGCAGTTCATCAATCGCGACCTGGCGATAGGCTGCTCGGGTCTGCTGAATCTGGCGTTCAAAAGTGGTCTGCTGAATCCTTGCCTCTTCGATCTGCGCGGCCAGTCGGCCAACTTGCCCCTCGGCCTCTGCAATTGCCCGTTCAAGAGCATTGATTTCAGATTCACGGATGTAGCCCTGATTGAGCAGCGACCTTTTGTCTTCAAGCTCGGATCTCAGATAGCCGATCTGCACTTCAATCGAGACGAGCTGCTCGCCGTAACCTGTAGCGCGGGCGCCCAACGATGCAATGTTGCTTTCTAAGAGAGCAATGTCGCTGGCGAGTTTGCGCCGCGACGCAAGGAAGTTGCGCTCCTGGCTGGTTACGATGTCGGCGATCTCCGGTTCGCTGCGACGATCCAAAAGGTCTTGCGGCATTGCCATCGCCTCTTCCTCGTGGAACTCGCTCGTCAGGCGCACCTGTATCGCTTCCAGCAGAATGGCACGCAGTTCCAGTTGCCGCTGATTTGCTAAGGCAGCGGTTTCATCGAGTATCAACAATCGTTCACCTTCACTGACCGATTGACCCTCGGCCACTAGGATTTCCTCGATAATGCCTCCCTCAAAATGTTGGACAATCTTGTTCTGGCCGCTGGCGACGAAGCTGCCCTGAGCAATAACGGCAGCCGCCAGCGGAGCGTAAAAAGCCCACGCGCCAAACGTACCAAATGTCAAAGTCAGAAGCACAATGCCAAAAACAGTATAGCCGCGAATACTACGAGGCACGTCTTGGTACCATTCGCTTTGTTCGGGCGGCTTGGCATCTGCGGGGTAAATGGCTGGAACGGTCATGATTGGCCTCGGACTTCCGCTCCGCCGGAACCCAACTGGCCTTTTGATTGCTGGCCCGCCAATTGCCGAAGCACGGTTTGCCTATCGCCGAACATGGAAATCAGCCCGTTGGCCAGAAGCATGATTTTGTCAACGTGCTTGAGCAGCGACGGCTTCTGCGTGATTACCACCACCGTTATGCCATTGGCTTTGGCGTGTTGCATTGCCTGTGCGAGTGCCCGGTCACCCAGCGCATCAAGGTTGGAATTCGGTTCATCCAAAACCAGAACCTTTGGATCCCCAAAAAAGGCGCGAGCCAGCGCAATGCGCTGTTTCTGGCCACCCGATAGTGGCGACCCATCAGCAGCGATCATTGTTTCGTAACCGAGGGGAAGCGAGGCAATCATCGAGTGAACGTCGGCCAAGGAAGCAGCCTTGTAGATTTCTTCATCAGTCGCATCGGACCGCATACGGGCGATGTTCTCCTTGATCGTGCCTGGAAACAGTTGAACATCCTGCGGCAGGTATCCGATGTTCTCTCCCAGCTGGCGCTGGTCCCAGTTGCGTAAGTCCATCAAGTCCAGACGAACGCTGCCCGATGTCGGTAGAATCGAACCAACCAGCATTTTGCCCAGTGTGGTTTTGCCAGCACCAGAATCCCCGATAATCGCTAGCGAACCCCCTTCATCGAGTGAAAACTGAAGTCCATTGAGGACAACGCGCTTGGTTCCGGCTGGTACGTAAAGGAGCCGTTCAATGTCGATACGCCCACGTGGTTCAGGTAGACGGAGTCGCTCTGTGTTGAGCGGCGATGCCTGAAGCAGTTGCTGGATACGCTGGTATGCCGATCGCGAGAGCAAGAATTGGTTCCAACCCTCAATGGCGCCTTCGATAGGCGCTAGCGCACGTGCAGCAACGATCGAGGCTGCAATCACCATCCCGCCGGTGAGCTCACCACGGATTGCCAAGTAGGCACCCCAACCCAGCAGCGAGACTTGCGTCAGCAGCCTTACACCCCTGGAGATCGAAGCTGAAACAATGTTCCGGTCCTGCGCAATGACTTGGGCCTTTAAAGACTGTGCAGTATCGCGCCCCCAGATGTCGACGGCTTCCGGGATCATCGCCAAGGCGTTAATGATCTGCGAGTTTCTGGCCATGGAATCGAGGTGTAGATTCGCTTTTCCTTGGGCAAAATTGGCATCCGCGAAAGGTTTGGATGTCGCACGCTGGTTGATGATCGCAATGACAAGCAGTGCCAGCGCTGTCGCCAGCGTTATGGACCCCAAATGGGGATGTATCAGGAAGACTGCGAGGATGAAGAGGGGCGCAAACGGTCCATCAAGGAAGGAAAGAAGCGTTGCGGAGGTAATGAACGTGCGCAGTTGCTGCAGATCGCCCAGGATCTGGTACTCTCTACCGTTACCATTGAGCGAAGCACGCGATGCTGCGCTTAGGATGGGTGAACCCAACTGCACGGCGACTTCCACGGCGGTCCGCATCAAGATGAAGCGGCGCACAGCGTCGAACACCACCTGAAGCACAACCGCGGCGACAATAACCAGAGTCAGCATCACCAGCGTGTCGACCGACCGGCTAGTAAGGACGCGATCGGAAATCTGAAATAGATAGATCGGTATCGCGAGCACCAGAACGTTGGTGGCGGTCGTTAAGACCATCACAACGCTCATATTGCTGCGGACGGCAGCCAATCCACGCTTAAGGCTCGCGTTATAGTCTTGCGGGCCCATACGCTTGTGAAAGCCCTTGTTCCCACCGCCTCTGCCATCACCGCCGCCGCTTCCTCCACTTTTCTTGGATGGTCCGCCTGGCTCGGCTGACGCGGAGACTTCCGCATCAATCGACGTACCCAGTCCGCGTGCCGTGAACGGTGCTTTCTCATCAGAAACGCGCTCCGCTGCTTCCTTTGCCTCCGGGGCTGACGCTGATGGCCGAGCCTCCGACAGTGTATCCGTGGGCACCCCTTCTCGCACTGGGCGTTTCGCTGCTACGCGGATGGCATCGACCATTTCCTCCATAGCCGCCTCATCAAGCTCAACCCCGTCTTTGCTAGGCAGTGTTTTACCTTTCTTGGTTGGCTTGGGATCGTCGCTCGCCTCAGCCTCTTGCAGCTTGTCGAACTGTGGATGCGTGTTCATGGCTGCCCCTTTAAGCCAGAACCGACTGCATCGGGTCAGCCAAGACCACCATGCTGTCTGCATGCGCCAGTTGCTGGAGGTCGGCCTCGTTCTCAGAAGAGGCGATCATCTCGTCTGCAAGGAACACGACCGCTTCGCTTGCCAACTCTTCATCAGGGGCAGGGGCTTCGTCGATCAGATTAGCCTGTAGGATGACGGCATCTGAATAGATCTCGCCACCGACATAAGCCATCGCATCAAGGTTGGAGTCGATGATTGTTGCCCCGTTTGCCATCACGTTGCCGCCGGACTCGATCAGCCAGTCATCCTCGGCACCGGAAATGAGCAGTTCGATCTGGTCCGCATCGCTCAGGCGATTGGCCTGGTAAATGTAATTCAGATTGAGGATTGAACCTTCAATGAAGAGAACGTTGATGTGGGTAGAGCCGCTGGCGGCTAAGCTTAAGATGTCGGGGCCGATGGCATCGGAACCCGACGCCAGAGTGTCGATAGCTTCGCTGTGCTCAGAGGTGAGTTCTTCGAACTCCGTCTCGCCTAGCCGCGCAATGACGGCATCATTGCTCAAGTCATTGATGGCGCCATTGAAGCCGCCATCAGCGCTGGCTCCAGCCAGCCACAAGCTGTCATCGTCGTTGAGCATGTTGTACTGCTCGATGACGTTCACATCGTAGATGCTGCCGCCAACAACAATGAGGTCATAGCGGAAACCGATCTCCACCAGCGACATTAG
>JBCCLK010000033.1:0-32990 GCA_039026935.1 Pseudomonadota bacterium | reverse complement strand
GCCAACAGCGCGAGCACTTCCCCATCTTGTTCTGCAGCCGCGGCGCACGCGATCGCGTTGCCCGACTTGGGACGCGATTGCTGCTGGGCTATTACCACCAGCATAATAGGAATACTTTCTGCTGGAAAGTTGAGAGGGCAGTCCGTTTTCTTAGCGGGCTGCCCGTTTGCGTTTGACTGCTGAAAATTGAGGATAAAACGACGGTTGGGGAACACTATGATCGAACTCATTGTCTTGGGCGTTTTTCCTGGGTTGCTGATTTTTGCGGCGACCATGGACCTGTTCACGATGACCATTCCAAATAAACTCTGCCTCGCACTCGTTGGTTCGTTCTTTGCCGCTGCAATGCTTGCCGGGCTGTCGCTGGAGACGATCGGATGGCACGCGTTGGCGTCCATCGTGGCGCTGGTCGTAACCTTTGGGCTCTTCGTTCTTGGCGTTTTTGGCGGTGGTGACGCGAAGCTGACAGCAGCTATCGCGTTATGGCTCGGGCCAAGCCTTGCTTTTGAATTTGCTTTGTTGACGGGAGTCTTGGGCGGGGCACTCACGCTTGCTGTTCTGGTATTCCGCGCCAATCGCCATTACCTGATCGCAATCAACGCGCCGTGGGCGACGCGCCTTTTGTCAGCCGACGTTGGCATTCCGTATGGCATCGCCTTATCGGGCGCCGCGATGATCGTTATGACCCAAAGCATATGGTTCAAGCTCGCAATCGCCCTTTGAGCGACACGTAAATACTAAGACTTTTCAAGTGCTTCGCCGGTCCATGCGAAATGATCACATCCGATTAACCTTACCTATACCTTTACGGCGCACCTTACCTTCAGAAGTATGGCGTGCGTTCTTCGGCGTTTTGGCCGCGACCAAGAAATTGGTGGAGGTCAGATAGACGTACGCCCCTCGTGTTGAAGGGGTTGAGTATGAAGTCCTCTCGGATCATCGTGTTAGGCGTTGCCGCAGTCGCAGGGCTTCTCGCCTGGGTCGCAGCGGGCAACCTAGCCGCGCCCGAACCAGAATCTGTCGCCATCACTGAGCAGCCTACCATCGACACGACCCGTGTCTTGGTGGCCCGATACGACATTGGCATTGGTGAGCGTCTTAGCGAGGCTGCCATGGAGTGGCAGGAGTGGCCGGCGACCAATGTGGCGGAAGCCTTTATCAGCGAAGATCAAGATCCTGATGCGCTGCGAACTTATGATCAGGGTATAGTCACCGCACCGATCTTTGCTGGCGAACCCTTGCGAGCTCCCATCATTGCAACCGCTGGACGCGGCTTTATGTCGGCTTTGCTACCTTCCGGTCGCCGTGCCGTTTCTGTTCGGGTGGAGGCAGAGTCGCGCGCCGCTGGTTTCATCCTGCCCAATGATCGCATTGACGTGATCTTAACGCGGTTACAGCGTGGCGCATCGACTGACGGTGGAGACATATTCACCGCAGAAACAATCCTCCAGAACGTTCGGGTTTTGGCGATTGACCAGACCATTGAGGAACGTGATGGCGAGAAGTTTGTCACCGGCGAAATTGCAACGCTTGAACTGTCGCCTGGCGAGTCAGAGCTGATTGCGTTGGCCGATGAGATGGGGGGCCTGTCTTTGACGCTACGCTCCATCGCCGATGCTGACGACACCGAATCCACCGTCGATGAAGATGTTGAACGGCGCCTGCGCGGGGGTCCAAGCGGGTCCGTCCGCATGATCCGCTTTGGCATTCAAGGAGGCTAAAGGCCGATGACCTGTTTCGCAGTTCCAGGATCGAAGGCTGACGCTGTCACGCCGTGGTTCCACACACTCTTTACATGGCTCTTTGCCGCCCTGGTAGCGGTGACGCTGATGCATGCCGACAAGGCTTATGCTGTCGGCAACGACTCTTTGAGCATCACGAGCGTGGGGCAAGTGCGTACGGTTTCTCTAGGCATCAATAAGTCGATGGTCGTGGAACTGCCCGCCGATGTTAGAGACGTCCTCGTATCCAACCCTGCCGTTGCGGACGCTGTGGTCCGAACAGCCCGCCGGGTCTTCATCATCGGTATTGATGCAGGAGACACCAACATCTTTCTGTTCGACGGTGCCGATCGCCAAATTGCTATTCTCAACCTGACCGTCCAGCGGGATGTGACAGGCATTCAGGCGACGCTTGCCGATCTCATGCCGAACGCCAACATATTTGTTGAGCCGGTCAATGATGGGGTGATCCTACGCGGCACCGTTGCCAATGCCGGTCAGGCGCAGACAGCTGTCGATGTCTCAACCCGCTTTGTTGGTGATGCACAACGTGTGGTGAATGCACTCGAGATCGCTGGCGCTGAACAGGTGCACCTGCGTGTAACAATTGCCGAGGTGCAGCGCACAGCCTTGCGTCAGCTTGGCGTCAACCTTGGTGATTTCGTAAACGGTCAAACTTTAACGGCCACCATTGGTGACACCCTCATTTCCGGCTCGACGTCCAATCCGTTCTCTGTTGCCGGTGCGCCCATTGCAGGTTCCGTCCTTGATATTGTTAGCGATGGCATATCCGCGCGTATACGAGCCTTGGAACAAGATGGTCTCTTGCGCACACTTGCCGAGCCAAACCTGACGGCCATTTCCGGCGAATCCTCGCGGTTCCTTGCTGGTGGCGAATTTCCCGTGCCGGTCGCGCAAAGCGACAACGAGATCACCGTCGAATTCAAACCCTTTGGTGTGGGTCTTGGCTTCACACCAATTGTCCTGGGCAGTGACCGTATCTCCCTTCAGATTGAAACCGAGGTCTCCGAACTTTCGAACGTTGGCTCCTTCTCTCTACAAGCCGGTGATAGCACGTCTTTGACTATCCCAGGTCTGAGCGTACGACGGGCGAACACGACGGTCGAACTGCCCTCTGGTGGCTCCATTGTCATGGCCGGCCTCATTCAACAGCGCATTCAGCAGGGTATTGATGGGGTTGCGGGCCTCATGGACCTACCAATTTTGGGCCAGCTTTTCCGCTCCAGTGACTTCGAGCGCGAACTGACTGAGCTTGCCATCATCATTACGCCCTATCTTGCCCGGCCGGTGGCACGAGGCGATTTGGTTCGCCCCGACGAGAATTTCCAGCCGGTCAATGATCTTGAGGCTTTGTTCTTCAACCGATTGGCAAGGCAATACGGCGTCAGCGGATTAGCGCCTCAAGGCCGCTACCACGGCCATGCCGGCTTCATTGTTCACTAAGCGCACAGCGCGTGAGGGTTTGTTATGAGTAAGTTTCTTTCCTCAACCGGCGGTGCAAATGGGCAGCGCGAAGCGAATAGCACGCGGCGCGGTCCTTACTTTGCTTCTCGCGTCGTCTTTGCAAGCGCGACATGTTTGGCGCTGGCCGCGTGTAACACCGCTTCACATTATGGTGGCTTCGATCCGCGCGCTCTGAACTATGATCAACGCCATGCGCTAAGCTTGCAACAGCAGGAACATACGCTTCCCCTTCTCATCGGTGAAGGGGCCAGAGGTCTGACACCGGGTGATCGAACCGCACTCGACGGGTTCGTGCGCAGCTATTCATCGCAAGGCTCTGGCTCATTGGAGGTTCGGGTTCCTTCCGGTTCGGCCAACGCTGCCGCCGCCACCCATGCTTTGGCCGAAATTCATGACATCGTCGCCGGCGCTGGCGGTCATCCCAGCCGCATTGCCGTCCACCACTACCAGGTCCAGTCGGGCCATGCGCACGCCCCTGTCTATGTTGCTTACAATCGTCTTGAAGCGGTGACCAGCGAATGCGGCAGATGGCCAGATGGCGTAAACCAGCCTGGAAGCCAGTCGGACTATTTCAACTTTGGCTGCGCTACCCAGTCCAACTTCGGTGCGATGCTGGATGATCCGCGCGATCTGATCCGCCCACGCGGTGTTGGACGTCCTGACGCCGGTCGTCGGGCTGAAGTTCTGGCGCGCTATCGTCGCGGTGAACCCACAGGCAGCGAGCCCAATGATCCAGAAGGCGCCAGTGTCGCTGATGTTAACTAGTCCACGCCTTGTCTGAATGAAGAACCTTCACGCACAAAACGGTGCACGTTATGACAACTGATTATCCGGACCAGCGCTCACCCTCGTCTTCGCCGGACGGACAGGTGGATCCTGCCGCGGCAAGTGACATTGCTCCGGTCCCGCGTGTCTCCGTACAAGCCTTTTGCGAGACGCCGAGCCTGATCGACACGATCCAAGAAGCTGCACAGGATCGTCGGATGTCCAAGGCTCACGTGCGCGCTCATCCAGGCGGCGTGGCAGCCGCGTTGGAGTTTTATGCAGCCTCGCCAACGCCTAATCTGCTCATCTTGGAAAACAAGGCTGATTCAAAGACGCTTTTAGACCAGCTTGCCCGACTCGCTGACGTTTGTGATCCCGGTACCGAGGTGCTGGTCATCGGCCACGTGAATGATGTGCTTTTGTATCGTGAACTCCTGCGTTGCGGCGTGCGCGACTATGCGGTGGCGCCCTTAGGGGCGATGGACATGGTCCGGCTCATCTCCGAGCTCTACACCGAGAAGACTGATACTGACTTTGGCAAGACCTATGCCTTCATTGGTGCGCGGGGCGGATGCGGTTCTTCAACCGTCGCCCATAATGTTGCCTGGTCACTGGCCGGCGGAATGGAACTGAACACCGTTATTGCCGACTTCGATCTGCCCTTTGGCACCGCCAACCTGGACTTTAACCAGGACCCTGCCGCTGGCATTGGCGATGTGGTCAATGCGCCAGACCGAGTCGATGAGACCTTTGTGGATCGCCTGCTTGCCAAGTGCTCCGAACGCCTCAGCCTTTTGGCCGCTCCATCAACGCTGGATCGTGTGACAGATTTTTCGACCGAACAGTTCGAGGACGTGATCGACATTCTGCGCAGTTCGGTACCTGCGACAGTGCTCGACCTTCCGCACATGTGGACCGGCTGGATGCGCAAATCGCTGATCGACGCCGATGAGTTGGTCATTGTGGCTTCCCCAGATCTTGCATCCTTGCGTAACTCCAAGAACCTCATTGATGCTGTTAAACAGGCCCGCCCAAATGACGGTCCGCCGCGGCTTGTGTTGAACATGATGGGGCTTCCCAAGCGCCCCGAGATTGATCTGAAGGACTTTTCTGACGCCCTTGGCATGAAGCCGTTGGCGACCATTCCCTTTGACGCCGAAGCGTTCGGCAACGCCGCCAATTCCGGGCACATGATCCAGGAGATTTCTCCCAAACACGAGGCAGTCAGCGCGTTCGATACAATCGCCGCGACGATAAGCGGTCGTGCGGCTGGGTCATCGCAAAGAAAGCCGTCGATGCCGCCCATCGTTCAGAAGCTTTTGTCGCTGAGAAAGGCGTCGTAGATCATGTTCGGTCGGCGAGGTGTTAGCAAACCAACAGGCCCGGAGGCGGGTAGCGCACCGGCTGTGTCGCAAACACCTGCGGCGCCTGCGCCCGTAGAACCGCGTCCGGCCGATCCAGCCCCCGCTTCGTCAGCGCCTGCAGCGCCAGAGCCGATGGGTGCATCGCCGTCAGAACCCACAGCATCGCCGCAACCACCCAAGGCTGAGCCCATTCAGGTGGCATCACCGGAGCGCGCGCCAAAACCGCGCCGATCCGACTATTACGACATCAAGGCCGATGTTTTCTCGACCATGATCGACACGATCGATCTGGCCCAGCTCACCCGTATGGATAGTGAGTCAGCGCGTGAGGAAATCCGCGATGTGGTGACAGAGATCATCGCGCTCAAAAGCCTTGCGATGTCGATCGCCGACCAGGAGATGATGCTCCAGGACATCTGCAATGATGTTATGGGGTTTGGTCCGCTGGAGCCGCTCCTCGCTCGCGATGACATTGCTGATATTATGGTCAATGGTGCCGACAACACCTTCATAGAAGTGGATGGCAAGGTTCAAATTACCTCCGTGAAATTCCGCGATAATCAGCAGCTTATGAACATCTGCCAGCGGATCGTCAGCCAGGTCGGCCGCCGAGTTGATGAAGCTTCGCCCATCTGTGACGCGCGCTTGTTGGATGGCTCGCGTGTCAACGTCATTGCCCCGCCTTTGGCGATCGACGGCCCCACGCTCACCATTCGTAAGTTCAAAAAAGACAAGCTGACCCTGCCGCAGTTGGTGAAGTTCGGTTCCATCACGCCGGAAGGTGCGACGGTGCTGGAAGTCATAGGAAAGTCGCGCTGTAACGTTGTGATCTCGGGCGGTACCGGCTCAGGCAAGACCACGCTTCTCAACTGTTTGACGGCGTTCATTGAGGCTGATGAACGCATCATCACTTGCGAAGATGCTGCCGAATTGCAATTGCAGCAGCCGCATGTGGTGCGTTTGGAAACGCGCCCTCCCAATCTTGAAGGTGAGGGCACGGTGACAATGCGTGACCTTGTGAAAAACTGTCTGCGTATGCGGCCCGAGCGCATCATCGTTGGTGAGGTGCGTGGACCGGAGGCGTTCGATCTCCTTCAGGCGATGAACACCGGCCATGATGGCTCCATGGGCACTTTGCATGCCAACTCACCGCGTGAAGCCCTCAGCCGCATGGAATCCATGATTACGATGGGCGGCTTTTCGCTCCCCTCGCGGACCATCCGCGACATGATTACCTCGTCAGTGGATGTGATCGTTCAGGCGTCCCGTCTGCGCGATGGCTCGCGCCGCATCACCCACATCACCGAGGTTCTGGGGATGGAGGGTGATGTGATCATAACGCAGGACCTCTTCGTTTACGACATCGTTGGAGAAGACGCGAACGGCAAGATCATTGGTCGACACAAGTCCACCGGTATCGGTCGCCCCGCCTTCTGGGACCGTGCGCGATACTACAATGAAGAAAACCGGCTTGCCGCCGCCTTGGATGCCTCCGCTGAAAGCGATGAGCGGATTTCGGCTTAGACTGAGCGATGTTCGACCAACAAACGATCACCCTTGCTGTTGCTGTTCTCGCTGCACTTTCCGTCAGCGGGCTTGCCTATGCGCTGCTTTCTCCACTGATGGACCGGCAGGATCGCAAAGAGCGGCTGGACAAGGTGGCTATCGCCGACCGGCGTGCGGCCCGTGCCGGCATGGCGTCTGCCGAAGAGGCCGCCAACCGCCGCAAGAACATCGCCAGCAAGGTCAAGCAGCAGCAGGACCTGATCGAAGCGCAGCAGAAGAAGAAAAAGGCGAACACCAGAGCGCCTTTGGAGACAAGGCTCCAACGTGCCGGCCTTAAGTGGTCGAAGCGGACCTATTTCATCGTGAGCGCTGTCATGGGCGTGCTGCTCTATGGCTTCTGTGTCAGCGTAGGCGCACCGGTCTATGCCAGTTTGGCTGGTGGCGTCGTCGGCGCTTTGGCAGCACCCAGCTGGTATGTGAGCTTCAAGACAACGTCGCGTATGAAGCGTTTTCTTGAAGAGTACCCCAACGCGATCGATGTGATCGTACGCGGTATGAAAGCTGGTTTGCCGCTCAACGACTGCATGAACATCATCGCCCATGAAGCAGCCGAGCCCGTCGGGTCTGAATTCAAGCTCGTCGTCGAACAGCGGCAGCTTGGCCTTCAACTGCACGAAGCGATTGCTAAGCTTTATGAGAGGATGCCGCTGGCTGAGGTCAACTTCCTCGCCATCATGATGGCCATCCAAGGTCAGTCAGGTGGTAATCTGTCTGAGCCCTTGGCAAACCTCTCCAAAGTGGTTCGCGAACGTCGAAAGATGAAAGCCAAGATCACCGCGATGTCGACCGAGGCGAAGTCATCCGCCGCCATCATCGCATGTTTGCCGGTGGCCGTGATGGTGATCTTATATTTCTCCTCTCCTGAGTATGTCTCCCTTCTTTTCTCCGAGCGTCTTGGCCACCTCCTGTTGGGTGCGTGCGTAGTGTTGATGCTGACCGGTGTGTTGATCATGCGCAAGATGATCAACTTTGATTTCTAGGGAGCGTGTGAGAGCTGGACGATGAACGACTTTCTGTTCACCCTTACGGACCCCCAGTTTCTGTTTGCGCTTTTTAGTGCAATTGCTGTCGCTGCGACGGCGTTCACGGTAACGGTTCCATTGCTTGCGAAAAACGATCTGGCCATTCGTAAGAAGCGCATGGCAACAGAGCGCGCTGCTATTAGGGCGCGTGAGCGCGCCGCGCTGGCCCGTGACAGTCAAAAAAGCCCCCGTGCCAGCCTTCGCCAGGAACCGAAGGCGTTCATGCGCGACATCGTCGACCAGTTTGACCTGAAACGTAAACTTCTTGGCGACGGCACGCGCGATAAGCTCGCGCAGGCTGGGGACCGGGGTGAAAACGCCGTCATCCGCTATGTTTTCATGCGCGTGGCTATGCCTATCGTATTGACGCTCGTTGCGCTCGTTTATCTCTTTGGTCTGGATACGTTTGAACAGCCAGCATTTTTGCGCATCTTGCTGGCGCTCGGTATTGGCTTAGTCGGTAGCTTTCTTCCCAACATTTTGCTGACCAACAAGATTCAGAACCGGCAGATGGTCATCAAGCGCGCCTGGCCGGATGCTTTGGATCTTCTCTTGATCTGTGTGGAATCGGGCATGTCGGTCGAGCAGGCGTTCCGCAAGGTGGCCGACGAGATCGCGACGCAATCGCCTGCGCTCTCCGAGGAGCTTGCGCTGACCAACGCCGAACTCGCTTACTTGAATGATAGGCGAAAGGCCTATGAAAACCTTGGTCGTCGCACGGGCCTAGAACAGGTCAAATCGGTGATGACATCGCTCATTCAGGCCGACAACTACGGCACGCCAGTGGGACAGGCGCTGCGCGTTCTGGCGCAAGAAAGCCGCGACATGCGTATGTCTGAGGCGGAGAAGAAGGCCGCTGGTCTGCCGCCGAAGCTGACAGTGCCGATGATTGTCTTCTTCCTGCCGTGCTTGTTCATCGTGATCATCGGGCCTGCCGTCATTCAGGTGATGGCGATCGACTAAAGGTTGGTCATTTTTGTCGCGTTTCGTGCGGGCAGACACGCTTTACGCGTGATAATGCAGGTGCGTGAAAAGCTTTAGATATCCCCACCCAACGCCATGAATGCCATAGACCGTGTGGTGATCTCCCGTGCTGGTGGCTGCGTTTGCACTGCTCGTCAGCGGGTAACGCGGGAACACTAAGAAAACTGAGCCGCCATAGTTTCACCTCTGGCCTCGATCATCGGCGTTGGCTTTCTGGTATCGGTGCTGCGTCTGGCGACCACGATTGGCAACTGCGCCACCGCCGATTTACATTGGTTCTTCATCCGGATGCCGCCGTTCTTCCCGTTCTTCACGTCAGTGGCGGATGGTGCCGGTTTCACCGATGTCGGCGTGATGGCCGGGTTACGCCATGGCTACCGGTAATCCTCATAGCAAGCGCCATCGCGAGCCAGTTCAGCGCGACCAGCCGAAGCCATATCACCCCAAGGCACGCCTCCATCGTCATCGGTGCTTTGGGTATCAGCGTCATCTGGGCGATGGATGTGGCATCGATCATGACCTTGGTATCTTGCGCCTTCGCGCTGCTCTACGCCTTGCGGTCTCTGGTAGAGGTCATGGTGCCACGGCACCAAGGCGATGGCGGGAACGTGACATGGTTCACGATGTTCGCTGTGCTCGCCTTCACCACCGCGACTTTGCGCATTCCAGCCGTGGGCTAACTTGCATCAGCAGATGCAAGTGCTAGCCATCGATCGTCTCAAGCTGGCCCCAGCGATCGCCTTCGGACAGCATAGCGCGAAGGAAGGCTATGTTCGCTTCGGCTGCTTGGCGAGGAAGATCTTGCTGAGCGATCTGCATCGCCTCGTCAAACCGTCCTTGTAAGCCGACCACCATGGCAAGGTTGCCGCGAACGCGCGGATCAACGCGGGCGTTAACAGCGATGGCCTGTCGCAGTGTACGCTCCGCCTCGGGAAGGTTGCCTTCTAGCACATAAGACATACCCAAATTGCTTAAGACGGTAGGCTCGTCAGGACGCACTTGAAGTGCTTCGGCATAGGCTCGTCGCGCTTCTGGGTGTCGGCCTAGCTGATCGAGAATAGTGCCCTGCGCCGATAGAAGCTGCCAGTCAGGCCGTGCGGGTGAATGCGCCTGAGAGATGACCTGCAGAGCTTCTTCAAAGCGCCCAGCGGAGGTGAGCGCTTTTGCATACGCTGCCTGGATCTCGCGATCACCTTCATGGGCCAGCACAGCACGTCGCAAGATCGCGACCGCTTGGCCATGTCGTCCAAGACCGCGCAGAGCTGCGCCATAATTGAGGGCGGCGACGCGGTCGTTCGGGTTGCGCTCATAGCGCCGTTCCCAGTCGCCGGCTGCGCGCTGTAGATCGCGCTGCGAAAGAAGTTCTGCCCGGCCTTCCACCGCAAGACCCGACGAAGAGGAACGCGATGGTGAGGTGGAACAGCCAGCGACAACGAGTGCAGCGCCGACAACAGCAAGACTCAAGAACCGGCGAAGTACTGGCCTTCCACGCCGAGCTTCAAAACCAGACGCAAGCAAACGGGCAATCATCAACACGAACCTCAACTGGCCCACGCCGTAAACGTTGCCCGATGAGGCATGGCATGGACAACAACGCATGGGATGACAGGCTGTTTGGCATCAGTTTTTCTACGGCCCAGCCTTGCTATCCCCTCCCGTGAAGCAATAGTCCGTTAACCCTAATGATCTCTTAAACCGCGCGACCTTCTGTCATCTCAAACTCGTGAGGCTTCCTTGACTGACACGCCCTCTGCCGCATCATCTGCCATCCCGTTGCCTGACGAGGACGCGCTCGCAAGCCTTCTTGTTGAACCGGGGAGTAGGGATGACATAGCACCGCACATCCCGCTCTACGTGATCTCCTCCTTGGAGGAGGCCAGTGCCCTCTTAGAACCGGATGCGTGCGAGGCTCTTGGCAACTGGTCAAAAGCGCAAGCTTTCGAGGCCAAGCCGGGCCAGACGCTGGTTTTGCCCAACGGGCAGGGCGCGATTGTTGCAGCGTTCGTCGGGGCATCGAAAACGGATGAAGGCTTGGCCGATCCAGGTTTCGACTTCGGGCGGCTAGCGTCGGCCTTGCCCGCTGGCACCTATGCGCTGAAATCGTCGCTGGCCTCTGCAGATGTCGCACTGACAGCGTTTCTTTTGGGCGCCTACACGTTCACGCGCTTCAAAGCGCCCAAGCGCGAGCCTGTGCGGTTGATAACCGACCTTCCTGAACGTGACCAGGCGCTGATCGAGGCGCGAGGTGTGATGTTTGCCCGCGATCTCATCAACACGCCGACGAACATCTTGGGTCCAGATGCACTTGGCGCCAGCGCCACAGGCTTGGCCGAAGCGTTCAGCGCTCAAAGCTCCGTGATCGTGGGCGATCATCTTCTTGATTCTGACAATCCCTTCCCGATGATCCACACAGTCGGCAGAGCGTCCGATCAGGCGCCGCGTTTGTTCGATATGCGCTGGAATGGCGCTGATGTGGACGCCCCAAGCTTGACACTGGTCGGCAAGGGTGTGTGCTTCGACAGCGGCGGCCTCAACATCAAGCCTGGTAACTCCATGGCGTTGATGAAGAAAGATATGGGCGGTTCAGCCTGTGTTTTGGGGTTGGCGCTGATGATCATGCAGGCCAAACTGCCGGTGCGCCTTCGCGTGCTGGTGCCTATTGTCGAAAATTCGATCAGCGCAGGCGCCTTCCGTCCCGGCGATGTGCTTGAGAGCCGCAAGGGATTAACGGTCGAGATCGGAAACACGGATGCTGAAGGTCGGCTGATCCTTGCTGACGCGTTGGCCCTGGCGGATGAGGAAAGCCCGGACCTCTTGATCGACATGGCAACGCTCACCGGCGCTGCCCGTGTGGCCCTCGGCCCGGACCTTCCGCCGTTCTTCACCGATGATGGTGACTTGGCCGCCGAGATTGAACGAACCGGCGAGGCGGTGGACGATCCCGTCTGGCGCATGCCACTCTGGCCGCGCTACGAAAAGGCAATCAGCGGCAAGGTCGGCGATGTTTCCAACACCGGATCCATGCCGTTTGCTGGTGCGATCACCGCCGCACTTTTCCTCAAACGGTTCGTGGAGAAGACCAGAAGCTGGGTGCACTTCGACGTCTATGGTTGGACGCCATCCTCACGCCCTGGGCGGCCTGAAGGCGGTGAGGCGCAGGCAATTCGCCTGCTTTTTAACCTTGTTCGTAAACGCTGTTTGAGTCCTGATTGATTCACATGCCCAGCACGCGGTATTAATTGCGCGCCCGAAACGATCACTTGAGTTAACAAATTGGCCCTCGCAGGACTGTCTCCACTGCGCCACGGCTTCACGCCGCACCGTGCCCTGAAGCTCTGGCACGATGTTGCGCTTGAGCGCGTGCGCGGTGATGCGGGCGATTTGAGCGAGCGACAGATGGTCATTCTCCTCACCATCTATCTGGAGACACCGCCCCATACTGTGCGCGGGCTGGCCGCCAAGCTGGGCGTTACCAAGCCAGTTATCACGCGCGCTCTTGATACGATGGGTGCGATGGGTCTTGTAACACGCAAACGCGATGAGGCCGATAAGCGCAACGTTGTGATCCAACGCACAGTCGATGGTGCTCTCTATGTGGAGCAGCTTGCCGAAACGATCCTCTCCAACGCCACTGACGTGCGCTAAGCGCGTCCATCAGATGACGTTGGACCCGCGCCTTCACCCTTACAAGCCCGACATCGCAGCTGCATACTTGAAGGGAAAGGTACAGGCCGAACGCTTCGTGGATGGCGAGCTTCAGCGGATCTGCGCGCCGCTCTGCGATCTTGTCTCAGATCATATCGACGGCTCGCGTGTCAGCCAGGCTCTCTACGGTGAGGACTTTACCGTTTACCAGCGGCAGGGTGATTGGTGTTGGGGTCAGCTGACGACCGACGGCTATGTAGGTTGGGTCGCGGCTTCCGCGCTTGCCTCGGCGAACCCGCAGCCTGCCACGCACCGCGTGACCGTGTCCCTGACTCGAGCGACGCCATCAAGCATCAAGGTTTTGGGGGTCGGTCCGCTACCGATGGGCGCGCTGATGAGGGTGAACGAGGCCGACATCGCAGTTGGCGGATCAAGCGCGTCGTTTGCCGCCACAGATATTGGTGACGTTCCATCCGCGCATATTGCTCCCTTGCAGGCCCTCGCACCCGACTGGGTCTCTGTGGCTGAGCTATTTGTGGGTACCCCTTATGTCTGGGGTGGACGTTCGGCGCTGGGGCTGGATTGCTCAGCTCTCGTTCAGCTTGCGCTACAGCAGGCGGGTATCTCCGCCTTGCGAGACAGTGATATGCAAGAAGGTTCACTGGGCACCGCGCTAGAGGATGGTAGCAACCTGCAACGCGGTGATTTGGTGTTCTGGCCGGGCCATGTAGGCATCATGATAGATGGCCAAACCCTACTGCATGCCAACGCGTTTGCCATGTCCACCACGTACGAGGCCCTCACCGACGTGATCGCCAGGACAGGCACGCCAAGCGCCCTTCGACGCCTTATCAAAGCCAGTTAATACGCCAACTCTTTGAAGATACGGTCGAGGTTTCCCCCCCAAAGCTCCTCATACCGTTCCAGCAAGATGTCAGCAGGTGTCATGCCTGTCTCAACCACCTCTTCAAGCGCGGAGAGGAAAATGCTCTCATCATTGTACGCCGCATTGAGGTTGGCGCGCTTTTCCAGGCCGCGTTTGGAAAGCGCCACAATCCGCCGCGCCATATCGCGGACTGTTTGATCGCGGAACGGCGTGCGAAGCCCAAGCACCGGAACCGTCTCACGCAGGAAAGCACGCTCTTTGGCCGTGATATCCATCGCCAGCTCATGCGCTTCTTCTAAAATGTCATCATCATAAAGAAGCCCGACCCAGAGCGCGGGCAGAGCACAGATCCGCGCCCATGGGCCACCGTCAGCGCCGCGCATCTCGATGAAACGCTTGAGCCGTACATCTGGGAACAATGTGGAGAGGTGGTTCGTCCAGTCCGATAAAGTCGCTTGTTCACCCGGCACGGCTGGATGCTTGCCCTCCATCAGATCGCGGAACGAGCTTCCAGCAACATCATGATAGATCGGGCCACGCTTGATGAAATACATAGGCACATCGAGCGCCCAATCGACATAGGCCTCATAACCAAAGCTGTCTTCAAAGGCCTGGTCGAGCGCGCCGGTGCGATAGCGGTCTGTGTCGAGCCAGATATCGGCCCGCGCGGACTTCATGCCGTTCGGTTTGCCATCGGTGAAGGGTGAGTTGGCAAACAGCGCCGTGGCGATCGGCTGCAAGGCCAGACCAACGCGCATCTTACGCACCATGTCCGCTTCTGATGAGAAATCGAGGTTCACCTGGATGGTCGCTGTTCGGAACATCATGTCGAGCCCGCGCGTGCCCACCTTTGGCATGTAATTGGCCATAATCTGGTAGCGTGACTTGGGCATAACCGGTGTCTCAGCAAGCTGCCAAACCGGAGACATGCCAAGGCCCAGAAAGCCAACATCCAAAGGCGTCGCGACCTGCCGCACCTGATCCAGATGGACATGCACCTCAGAGCAGGTCTGATGCAGGTTCTTCAGTGGCGCACCGGAGAGCTCAAACTGGCCGCCGGGCTCCAGGCTTATGGCCCCACCGCCTGTTGGATCGCTGAGACCGATAATGCGGTCCTCATCTAAAATTGGGTCCCAGCCAAGATAGCGTTCCATGCCACGGAGCAGGTCTTCAATACCGTTGGGCCCCTCGTAGGGAACGGGCTTGTGGCCAGAAAGAGTGAAAGGAAATTTTTCGTGCTCAGTACCGATCCGAAAGGCATCTGGGGTTTTTTCCCCGCCTTGCAGATAGGCAATGAGCGCGTCGCGACCCTCAAGCGGGGTCGCATCGTCGCTGTCGCGTGCCAAATTAAGGGCCCTCGTTCGGCCAAAACTATCGTTGTTTGACGCTTAAGACGCTTCGCGAGGCCTGTCGAGACCTTCTAAGATATCGCCGATCAACCCTGGACCTTTGTAGACATAGCCGGTGTAGAGTTGAACCAGGTCTGCGCCTGCATCGAGTTTCGCTTGCGCTGTTCTGGCGCTGTCGACACCGCCGACGCCGATCAAGGCTTTGGTATCGCCCAGCGCCTTTTTAACGTCCCTTAGAAGCTGCGTTGATGCCTCAAACAAGGGTTTACCTGAAAGGCCTCCGGTTTCACCGGCGTTTTCAGAACGTAGCGCAGGATGGCGCGCATTGGTCGTGTTGGATACGATCACACCTTCGATTGCGCTCGCTTCGATAACAGCCAGCGTTTCTGACACACCTTCTTCATCAAGATCGGGGGCGATCTTCACGAAAAGCGGGCAGGCATCGCCTCCTGTCAGTGACCTTTCCCGGGCATTGAGTGCTTCATCCAGGAGCCGGGTGAGCGCCTCTCGGCCTTGAAGATCGCGTAGGCCTGGCGTGTTGGGCGAAGAAATGTTGATGGTGATATAGTCCCCAAGCGCGGCAAACCGCTCTACGCCCAGAACGTAATCGGCAATACGATCGTCTGAATCTTTGTTGGTACCGATGTTGATGCCGATGATCCCACCGCGCGCGCCTTTGCGCGGCAGCCCGCCAAGCGCACGCGCCATGGCGTCGTGACCTTCATTGTTGAATCCCAGCCGGTTGATGAGCGCTTCATCCTCGACAAGACGAAAAACGCGGGGTTTGGGATTACCCACCTGCGGGCGCGGCGTCGTTGTGCCCACTTCGGTGAAGCCAAACCCCTGGCGCAAGAGGGCCATGGGCACATCACCGTTTTTGTCGAACCCAGCAGCGACCCCGATAGGATTTTGGACGGTAAGACCAGCCACGGTGCAGTGCAACGAAGGGCGCTGTTTCTGCGCAGCGCGCGCCGGTGGCAGAAGACCAGCTTTCAGGGCCTTGAGCGCCAAGTGATGGGCCGCTTCCGGCGGCCTCAAAAAGACCAGTGGGCGCGCGAGATTCCAAGCCGTTGTCATGGTCAAGCCGCTTTCATGTCCACACCACTTTCATTTCCATCCAGCTTTCACAGAATTGCGCTGCCCAGACGGATGCCCCAGTCAGCAAAGTCTGAAAGATCGTGGTTGTCTGGTAAGTCGCGTACGCCAACGGCCAGCCTCGTATCGAGCGGCCCGTACAAATGTGGGAACAAAGCTCCACCACGGGAAGGTTCCCAAGCCAGCCTGTCGCCGAGGTCGTCTGCATCAAGGGCGATGATGCAAAGCCCCCTGCGTCCGGCAAAGTGCTTGCCAAGTGTTTCGGCCAGCTGCTCGCCGGTCGAGAAATGGATGAAGCCATCAGCATGATCTATCGGCGCGCCGGTATAAACCCCATCCGCTTCGGCTGCGCGCCAGATGCTTGCGTCTTCGATCTTGAAAATGAGCTGCATAGTGTCGGAGTAGGTATCGTTTAGCCGCGCGTCAAACGGCCTGTGTCGAGTCGTTGTTATTAACGTTGTACCGATGTCTTTCGATGGACCCTAAATCAGGCCGCTGCAGCGGCACACAATAACGTAAAAAATATCCCTAAGATGATGGACCTGCCGAGAGAGACCAGCTAATAAACCTAGGCGAAAATTCCTATTATCTGATTTTATTGCTATGTCACATATTCAGATTTGGTCCGCGATCGACGCTCTCGCCGATCGCCATGATATGTCGGTCTCTGCACTTGCCCGCAGTGCAGGGCTCGATGCGACCGCGTTCAATCGCTCCAAGCGGTTCAGCCATGATGGTCGGCCGCGTTGGCCATCCACGGAATCTTTGTTCAAAGTTCTGGCGGCAACCGACGAGAATTTCGATAGTTTCGCAAACCTGATGAACCCAAGGCTTGAGATTAAGAGCGTGCAAGGTCTTGATCTCGGCACAGAGGTGCCGCTTTTGGGTTTCGCGGAGGCTGGCGATGGTGGGTACTTTGACGATGCAGGCTTCCCAACCGGACATGGGTGGGACGCGATCAATGTTCCAGGTCTTGATGATGAGCAGGCCTATGCATTGGAAGTTTCCGGCGATTCCATGCTACCGCTTTACCGCGATGGTGACCGGTTGATTGTCTCGCCAACAGCGCAAGTGCGGCGCAACGACCGCGTTGTTGTGCGCACCGTTCATGGTGAGGTGCTGGCAAAGGTTCTGGCACGTCAGACCAACGCCTATGTGGAGCTTCATTCGCTCAATGCCGATCATCCCAACCGCAAGATACCGCGTTCCGAGGTGGAATGGATGGCAAGGATTGTGTGGGCCAGCCAATAGAGCGACGTTGGCTCGCCGCAGCCGCCCCCGGCCTCGCTGGCTGATAGTCCTTACCCTTGCTGTTGCAACGGCATGTTCGCCCGCCGAGGACCAGGGCAGTGCTGATCTTAACAATGCGCCGTCACGCGAAGATCTCAACCAGGGCGGTGCCACACCCCCCCAACCTCTAACGGATGCCGAGACGGTCGGGCAAGCCGGTCCAGCTGGGCAAGACGGGGCGGTTGAAGAAGTGCGGCAGGCTGTTAGGCAAGTCATTCCCGGCGCGGCGATCCACGCGCCACCGCCTGGTGCCGTTGTGGAACGCTTGCCCGCACCGCCGGTGCCTGAAACCCCGCCAAGGCCTGTGAACCTTGGCATCGTTGTGGTTGAAGCTGCCAATCGGCTTTCCACCCGTCGCGGCATGGTGACCCTTCTGGGCACCGAAATGCCGCAGCTTGATAGGGTTTGTCCGCTCGCAGACGGCCGGACACCTTCCTGCCATGTCCTCGCCCGAACCGCCATGCGTCGTTTTATTGGGCGACGAACAGTTTCTTGCACTCTGGGTTTGCGCGAGGATACGAGCGAGGATCATGTGGCCTCTTGCCAGATTGGCGACACAAACCTCTCCAATTGGGTTGTCGGGCGAGGATGGGCCTTTGCAGACGACGGTGCAAGTGAGGATGTGACACGCCTTGAGAGGGCCGCACGCGCAGCACGTCGTGGTCTATGGCAGTACACAGATTGAGCGCGATGGAAGGGCTTCGTGTTACCGGCAGCATCACCCTTCACGAGGATGAACTCGACGAACAGTTTGTGCGCGCCAGCGGCCCTGGGGGACAGAATGTCAACAAGGTGGCGACTGCCGTGCGTCTTCGCTTCGATGTGCGTGGGGCACGTACCCTTCCCGAGCGGGTCAAAACAAAGATCCTGCACTCTGGTGACAGTCGTCTGACCAAGGATGGTGTTCTCGTTCTTTTTGCCGAACGTCACCGCACGCAGGAGATGAACCGCAAAGATGCACGCGACCGGCTGGTGGAGATCATCCGAAAAGCGGCCCATGTTCCCAAGCATCGTGTTGCGACCAAGCCGAGCAAAGCGGCCAAGAGGCGTCGTGTCGATGCCAAGACCAAACGCGGCGCTGTGAAGAAGATGCGCAGCGGGAAAGTAAATCTGGACTGAGTGTGGGGCGTTTTACGCCTGTTGCATCATCTGTCTATGGCGCTGGCGGAACCGGTCGCGATCAGCGTCGGTGTACTTGGTAACGCACTGATGGCACTGAGCACCTTCTTCATAATCGCGATGCTGCGTATCGATCGGTGAAAGAGGCCGCCCACAGGCATGGCAGGGTACATGCGGCCCCTCTTTAAGCCCGTGTTCAACGGACACCCGCCCATCGAAGACATAGCAGGAGCCGCTCCAGAGGCTGTCCTTCTCAGGCACCTCTTCCAGATACTTCAAAATCCCGCCTTGCAGGTGGAACACATCTTCGATGCCTTGGCTCACCAGGTAGCTCGTCGATTTTTCGCAGCGGATACCGCCGGTGCAGAACATGGCGATACGCTTGCCGGCGAACCGTTCTTTGTTCTCAGCCCACCATCCAGGAAAGTCCCGGAAGCTCTCTGTTTGCGGGTCAATGGCCCCGTCAAACGTGCCAATCGCCACTTCAAAACTGTTGCGCGTGTCGATGACCGCCACATCCGGCTCGCTGATCAGCGCGTTCCAGTCGGCCGGTTTCACATAGCGACCAACTTTGAGTGTTGGATCGACGTCCGGCTGCCCCATGGTGACGATCTCACGCTTCAACCGCACCTTGAGGCGCGCAAACGGCATCTCGCTCGCGCTGCTTTCCTTCCAGGTGAGATCGGCAAAGCCGGGTAACGCGCGGATGTGGTCGATGACGCCAGCAATGCCGCTTTTGGGGCCAGCGATGGTCCCATTGATGCCTTCGCGTGCCAGAAGAAGCGACCCTTTGATACCAGCCTCGTGACAGGTCGATAGCAGTGCAGGTTGCACCGTGTTGGGATCTTCAAGTTGGGCGAAGTGATAGAGAGCCGCGACAGTGATCATGACGATGAAATCTCCGCAAAACGTCACCAACCTGAAACGGTGAAGATGGTCGGAGTGAGTGGATTCGAACCACCGACCCCCTCGTCCCGAACGAGGTGCGCTACCAGGCTGCGCTACACTCCGACTTACCGTCCCAGATCGGCCCATGAGGCGCTTCCCAGAACAGCGTTTCGATATAACGACAAGCCCAAAAACTCGCAAGATCGGCGATGAACCAACGCGGTTCACGGTACTCTACGAGGCGCGGCGGCGCGTTTCAGCCGGTTGTTGATCGCATGACCAAGACCTTCATTGGGGATCGGTGCAACTGCAATGCTGGCTGGGTTTTGTGCATCGAGCGTTCGCAAGGCTTCATAAAGCTTCGCCGCCGCTTCGGTGAGGTCGCCGGACAAAGAGAGGGTCATTGCCTCTGGAAGAGTGTGGTCACCAAAGCCAAGATAAGCCTCGCCCTCGCGCAGATCGCTTGGCAGAACATCGAGCCGTACCGGCACAGCAGGTGCATAGTGGCTTGCCAGAAGCCCTGGCGCGGCGGGTGCATCGACCGCGCTATCAGCCACTGTGACGTCTGAGACTGACACGCTCAAGATCTTGGCGATTGCATCTTGAGTGAGGGCGCCAGGCCGCAAGATCATGGGTTTATCACCGCGTGCGTCCAGGATAGTCGATTCCAGTCCCATGGCCGTCGCGCCACCGTCAACAATCAGGGGGATGCGCCCGTCAAGATCGGCAAGGACGTGCTCGGCGCGTGTTGGTGACACGTGGCCTGATCGGTTCGCGCTCGGCGCAGCGATTGGCTTGCCAAGCGCGGCGCTTAGCTCTCTTATGGCGCCCTTGGGGCAGCGAAGTGCGATGCTGTCCCCGCCGGCAGTGACAGCACGTGTGGCGCTCGCCTCTGCCTTCAGAGGAAGAACAAGCGTCAACGGGCCCGGCCAGACGGCGGCTATAAGAGCCTGGGCAACCGGGGACACAAGGGCAAGGTCCCGCGCCATCTCTGAATCTGCGACATGGGCAATAAGCGGGTTATGGCTCGGTCTGCCCTTGGCAGCGAAAATCTTCGCAACAGCGTCCGCGCTGGTGGCGTCACCAGCAAGACCATAGACTGTCTCGGTCGGCACGGCGACAACCGCCCCTTGGCGCAACTGAGCCAGTGCAGCATCGCGCCACGCGCCATCCATCGAGATCACTTGGGTTTGCACAGGGTGACTTTGCATGCCCCGCGCATACCATCTTAGATGGGTTTTGCCAGAGGGATGGTCCTGTTAAAGGCTCACCAGCGTCCACTCCAGATTGAGTTCCCCATGCCCGAGCAAACCTTCGACCGCCTCTTCAAGAATGCGACTGTCGTCAATCAGGATGGCGAGGGTGTCCGAGACATCGGTGTAACGGACGGTAAGATCGCCGGGCTTGGCACGTACGATCCGAGCCAAGCAGACGATACGGTGGACTGCACCGGCCTGCACATTCTTCCCGGCGTGATTGACAGCCAGGTGCATTTTCGCGAGCCGGGCATGGAGCACAAAGAGACGCTCGTGACGGGCTCCCTCGCGGCGGTCATGGGCGGCGTAACCTGCGTCTTTGAGATGCCCAACACCAATCCGACCACGACCGACGAGGCGCGCCTTGCCGATAAGGTCGCCCGCGCGCACCACAAGATGCACTCAGACTTTGCGTTCTGGGTCGGGGGGACACGCGAGAACGCCGCCGATACCGGCGAGTTGGAGCGGCTTCCCGGCGCGGCGGGGATCAAAGTTTTCATGGGCTCGTCTACCGGCAATTTGTTGGTTGAGGACGACGAGGGTGTGCGCAGCATCTTGAAATCCATCAAACGGCGCGCGGCGTTTCACTCTGAAGATGAGCCGCGGTTGCGCGAGCGGGCGCATCTGCGCGTGAAAGACGATCCATCAAGCCATCCGGTTTGGCGCGACGCTGAGGCAGCTTTGAAATGCACTCGCCGCCTTGTCAGCATTGCCGAAGAGACAGGCGCGCGCATCCATGTTCTGCACATTTCCACCGCCGACGAGATGCCGTTCCTTGCGCATCACAAGCGTCATGCCTCCGTCGAGGTGACCCCGCATCACCTTACGCTCTCTGCCGACGATTACGAAGAGCTTGGCACCTATCTGCAGATGAACCCGCCTGTGCGTGACAAAGCACACCGCGAGGGCATTTGGTGGGGGGTCCATCAGGGCGTTGCGGACGTTATCGGCTCCGATCATGCACCGCACACCCACGAGGAGAAGGCCAAATCCTATCCCGAAAGCCCTGCCGGTATGCCCGGTGTGCAAACGCTGGTGCCGGTGATGCTCAACCATGTGGCTGAGGGACGCCTGTCGCTGGCGCGGTTCGTTGATATGACAAGCCACGGTCCCCAGCGGCTCTTCGGGCTTGCAGGCAAGGGGCGCATCGCGCTCGGCTATGATGCAGACCTCACCGTCGTGGATCTGAAGCGAACCCAGACCATTACCGATAACTGGATCGCTTCGATCTGCGGCTGGACGCCGTATCGGGGGCAAAGCGTCAAAGGCTGGCCAGTGGGCACCGTGGTGCGTGGTGAACAGGTGATGTGGGAAGGCGATCTGACCAGGCCCGCCACTGGCGAAACGGCCAAGTTCGTCGAAACACTGCCGCCACTCAGCTAAGCGACGCCTCCTTGATATCTCTGATTGCAGCACTTGCGCTGGGCATGGGCATCGGTCTTGTGATGTCTGCCCCGGTGGGCCCAGTTAATGTTATGTGCTCGCACCGTGCGTTTCGCGGCGGTTTTCTGGCAGGCTTTTCTGTCGGTCTTGGTGCGACGCTGGCCGATGCGCTTTATGCAAGCCTTGCTGTGTTCGGCATCGTGGCCGTCGCTGGTCTTGTGGATCGATACGACGTGGCCATCAAACTCTTGGGTGGCGCGGTTCTCCTGTTTTACGCTGGGCGCATTTGGCGGCGCCCGCCTCAGCCTGTTGGTGAGAGTAATGGCCAAGCGAGCGAGGTTTTTTCCCTCTGGCGTGGCGTGGGTTCAGGCCTGATCCTGACCCTTGTCAATCCGGGCGCGATCTTCGGCTTTCTGACGATCTTTGCCGGTATCAAAGCTGCTGCTGGCGCTTGGCTGCCCGATCCCAGTGATCCGTCGCGCGCCCTCTGTCTCGTCGCCGGCGTGGTGCTTGGCGCTCTTGGTTGGTGGGCGTTTGTTGCCGGGATGGTGACCCGCCATCGCCATGCGCTACCGCTTTTGTGGCTGGTGCGTTTCAACCATGGCGCTGCGATTGGCCTGGGATTACTGGCCCTGTGGCTTTGGGTGCAGGCCCTATCTGCTCTTGGCTCGGCCTAGAGCGTTGCCCGCAAAAGTGTATGCGGTTTTGCGGTTCGAAAACGCGTCAAAACAAAGACTTAGAGTGTTTCTTGTGTATCGAAGATCACGAGAAAGGCTCTAATTGATTTGATCAGCGCGCGAGTAATAGCCCGATTGAACGCCAACTGCGCTGATGCGCAAGAACCGCGCGGCGTCCTCTTCACCCAGTTCATCCACGATTTGCATAATAGACTGAAAGAGCGCAGCCCGGGTCAAACTGCCTTTGTCGATCCCAGCATCGCATCCGGCATCGAAGGCCTCTAGCATAAAGGCGATGGCCACCCGACGATCTTCATCGTTATCGGTTGCAACACCTCGTATTGTGATTGCGCTTGCACCCACAGGAACTCCTCCGTACGTCGCCAGCACGCCTAACACGCCGACGCACGTCCGTCGCTCGATCCTTAAACAAGTCGTTAACAAATGGTTTTCACGCGTTAACGTTTGAAGGTTAACGAGCGTTGTGGCTTAGGGTCCTGACCCTAGCCGTCCAAAAGCGAGGCCACGATATCCGCGCCGCGCTGTTGATGCCGATCAATGAGCCGCTCGCTGGATGAGGTGCACGTGTGGTGCGTCGTTGCGGCCCCGCGAAAGCCGCGATTGAAGGCGTCGATGAGAATGGATTGGCGTACTTCGCTCAAGCTATCATTGGCCAGAAGCGATTGCATGTCGTCGCGGGCGAACGACGTGCGAGCGCAGACCTCTTCAAGGTGCGACAGCGCCCCCAGTATCTCGGACAACTCGCCAAGTGCAATGTCCAACTGGTTCTGGGCGGAGGCTGGTACGGCCAGGCACGAGACTATGAGGACGCACAAAGCAAGTCGCTTAACGCTTAAGATCGGGGCTGTGGATTTGAGCATGACCGCAGTCCTGCCCGAAAAGGCGCAGAAACGTCAATCATGCCGTGAGTCTTACGACGCTACATATGGACTAAGCTGAGGAAGGTTGTGGCCTCTGCGCACAAGCATGTGGCCCCATCATCAAAGCGAAGGCTGATCTGGTCATTTGCGGTGAGAGATGCGAGGGCGCTGCCTGTGAAACTGCGTGCACCCGAGGCTGCAAGATCAGCATCAAAGGTGGCTATAACATCCGTTTCGTTTTTTAAGACGGAGACCTCACCAAGGCTCATTGCCTTGAGGGCAAGCGCAATCTGATAGACCCCGCTTGCCGGCACGCTCAGAGGCGTACCGACCGATGGTGCTGCGAAGGCTGCTCCCAACGCCATACCACCCTGAGCGATGCTCAAACCATCAAATCCCGCGACGCGACCGGCAGGGAACGAGAGCGTGCCACCGGTCAGGTAGGCTTGAGCCACTGCACGGTTGGGCATTGTGGCCCGTCCGGTTGTCTCATCAATGAGGATGGCTGTGTGCCATATGCTGCCGTTCGGGCTTACCTTGAAGGAGAAACCATCGCTGCCTGCAAGCCCCATCTCAGCGCGGCCTGACCAGCCGGACTGGAAAAGGAGTGAGGCTGTATCGCTCGCGCCTGCTTTGTTGACCACGATCCGGTGGTCATGCGTCTCGGCCGTGAACAAGGATACGTCACTTGCTACGGTCAGGCGATTGGTCTGTGATGCTGTGGCATTGATGCCAAGCTGGTCGATATCGGTTGTTGCAGCTCCGCCGGTTGCCGGCGTCCAACCTGATGCTGTGTAGACATAGATGACACCGGTATCAGCCTCGGTCACCGTCCAGCCTGGCTTGGGCACGAAGAAATGCCAGGCGCCTGCGATCCAGGCCGCAATGCTTGCATCATGGCCCTCGAAGACATCCACCGCGCCGTCGTCAACGATCACGCAATCGGCATTTTCCGCCTCTACAGGCGGGGTGGACGCCGCCACATCCTGAACGACGGGTTGAATAAGGGGCTCAAGCCGAGCCAGGGCCTCGTTGTGCACCAGATGCTTATGGGCCTGCGATGCCATAATAAGGGGAAGGCCGAAACGGGGACTGGTGTCCATCGCGTGCTCCTGTTGATGTGCGCTGGGCTTTTTGGTCGGGCTGTTCGGCTGGCGACTGTCACGCAGCTGGCGAGCTGCGTGGATAGGGACGCAGCTTATCCCCGGAGAGCGGCTTTTTGGAACGAGGGCCTCGACCTCTTGACCTCGATTCTCACCTATGGGAGTGAAGCAGCTCGCGAGTCTGCTTTGTGGGTCTGTTGGGGCGTAGCCAAGCGGTAAGGCAGCGGTTTTTGGTATCGCCATGCGCTGGTTCGAATCCAGCCGCCCCAGCCAATCCCTTTCTTTTGCGATATCACTGCGATGTTCGCGCTATATTCGGCCCATACGTGCGATAAACCGGCAGGGTGTATGAGCGACCAAACTGTTGGTCATGCGGCCGCATGCTGCTCGCTCGATTTTAAATAAATCTCTACCCAAGACTGTCACCCTAGTTCTTTGCAGGCATGGAACATGCATGGCCGATAGGTCAGCTGCATTGATTGCACTGCCAGCTTGAAACTGTTGTTCAATGTACAAAGTGACCTCTCATGCAGCCCTCCTTCTCCATCAGTGATCCGGGTTGGCTCATCATCGCCTTTGGCCTGGGTGTTGGTGCGCGGTTGATCGGACTTCCGCCGATGGTTGGATACCTGGTTGCCGGGTTTGGCCTGGCGGCACTGGGTTTCCAATCCAGTGGCCTGCTTGAAGGTATCGCCGATCTTGGCATTACGCTGATGCTGTTCACCATTGGCCTCAAGATCTCGCTGAAGAGCCTCAAAACCCCAGAAATTCTGGGCGTTGCTTCTGTCCATATGCTCGTCACCTGCGCCGTGGCAACGCTGTTTGTCATGGGTCTTGGGGTCATCGGACTTGCTCTGTTCGATGGGATCGACTGGCAGACGGCGGCCATGGTCGCATTCGCCATGTCGTTCTCTTCGACTGTCTTTGCTGTCAAAGTTCTGGACGAGAAAGGCGAGCTTTCTTCGCGCCATGGGCGTATCGCGATCGGCATCCTGGTGCTGCAAGACATTGTCGCTGTGGTTTTCCTCGCAGCGTCCACCGGCAAGGCTCCAAGCGTTTTCGCGCTCTTACTGTTCGGCCTCATCTTCGTTCGCAAACCGCTCGACATTCTGGCCAAGCGCGCTGGCCATGGCGAACTGCTTCTTTTGTTTGGCTTTGGCATGGCCATTGCTGGCTATGCCCTGTTTGAACTGGTCGGTCTCAAAGGCGACCTGGGCGCGCTGATTTTTGGCATGCTTCTCGCCGGAAGCAGCAAGGCCGGTGAGCTGAACAAGGCGCTTGGTGCGTTCAAAGATGTTTTCCTCATCGGCTTCTTTCTTTCCATCGGACAAGCTGGACTTCCCGATGTTGCAACCACGCTGACAGCTGCCGCGCTTTTGATCTTTCTCGTGCCCAAAACAGCGCTTTGGATGGTCTTGTTCTTGCGTTCGCATTTGCAGTCGCGGGTCAGTTTCCTGTCAACGCTAACGCTGGCCAACTACTCTGAGTTCGCTCTTATCGTGGCAGCTGTGGCGGTTGATATTGGACTGCTCGAAGGTCAGTGGCTGGTGGCACTTGCGGTTTGCGTGGCGCTATCTTTTTGTATCTCTGCGCCGCTCAGCAGCATGTCCAACGCGTTGTTTTCCAAGTGGCGCCACAAGATGCAGCGCTTTGAAACGGACCGCTATCTGGCCGAGGATAAGCCGATCGATATTGGCGATTCACGCGTCTTTATTTTTGGGATGGGCCGGGTGGGTTCTGCAGCGTTTTTGCGGATCACGCTTGATGAACCAGACAGTACGCTGGGGTTCGATCTCGACAGCGCTGTCGTTGATCGTCATGCGGAAGCTGGCCGCCCAGTGATCCGCGGCGATGCCAACAACCCGGAGCTTTGGGAGCGACTGGGGGGCTTTAAAACGCGCATTGGCCTTATCGTTCTCGCCACGCCCAATCTCCAGTCCAACATGTCCGCCATCATGCTCTTGCGGGCGCTCGGCTACCGCAACAAAATCGCGACCATTGCGCACTATGCCGATGACGAACAGCGGCTCTACGAAGCCGGTGCAGACATGGTCTACAATGTGTACCAGGAAGCCGGTGACGGCATCGCGTACGAGATCGGAACGCTTATCAAGCGCGCTGCGTGACGAGGCCAAGATTTAGCCTCCAGATGCGACGTTTGGCGCGTCATCAAACATCAGCCTCATGCGGCAAAGCGTGCCAGCGATTAATATGATCTAAATCAGGGTCAGGGATGTATCTTTGTTTAGAATGTGTCTAAACACCTACGTCGATCGCCCGAGCGTAGCCCTGCGAATGGGAACCGATTGAGAATGGGCGATGATGGCACATCGGGAAATGAAACCGTGTCGGCGTTTGGGTCAGGTTGCGATCGGGAGAATGACATGAATTATGAGGGCTTTTTTCAAACCGCGCTGGAAGGTTTGAAAGATGAGGGGCGCTATCGCGTCTTTGCCGACCTTGAACGTCATCGTGGCAATTTCCCCAAAGCCACACGTCACCGCCCGGACGGCACCGTGCAAGAAGTCACGGTGTGGTGCTCAAATGACTATCTTGGCATGGGCCAGCACCGCGATGTGATCAACGCCATGCACGAAGCCGTCAATCGGTGCGGCTCCGGCGCGGGCGGGACGCGCAACATTTCTGGCACCAACCATTACCATGTGCAGCTTGAAGCCGAACTTGCTGATCTCCATGGCAAGGAAGCTGCGTTGCTGTTCACATCAGGCTATGTGTCGAATTGGGCGACCCTCTCCACGCTGGCCGCTAAGCTTCCCGATTGCGTGGTTATCTCCGACTCCAAAAATCATGCCTCCATGATTGAAGGCATTCGGCATTCGCGCGCTGAGAAGGTGATCTTTAAGCACAATGACATGGAAGATTTGGAGCGCAAGCTAGCCTCGGTTGCGCCTGGCCGCGCAAAAATTGTGGCCTTCGAATCGGTGTATTCCATGGACGGCGACATCGCGCCGATCGAACAGATTTGTGACCTCGCTGATAAGTACGGCGCACTCACCTACCTTGATGAAGTGCACGCCGTTGGCATGTACGGTCCGCGCGGTGGCGGTATCGCCGAGCGGGACGGCGTTATGCACCGTCTCGATGTCATCGAGGGCACGCTTGGCAAGGCCTTCGGTGTGATGGGCGGATACATTACGGCGTCTGAAGCGCTTTGTGACTTTGTGCGTTCTTTCGCGTCGGGCTTTATTTTCACCACGTCACTCCCACCAGCTCTTGCCGCTGGTGCACTCACCTCTATCCGCCACCTGAAGACAAGCTCGGTGGAGCGGGAAGGTCAGCAAAAAGCAGTGCAGAAGGTTCGCGCGCTCCTTGATCGGGCAGGCATACCCTACATGCCTGCACCAAGCCACATCATCCCCGTGATGGTTGGCGACGCGAAGAAGTGCAAGTTTATCTCCGATTATCTGCTGGAGACGTACAACATTTACGTCCAGCCGATTAACTACCCCACCGTGGATAGGAAGACCGAGCGCCTGCGCATTACCCCAGGTCCGCTTCACACCGATCAAGATATCGAACATCTGGTCGGGGCCTTGTCGGATCTTTGGTCACATTGCGCCCTTGCGCGCGCGGTCGCTTAAAGCAAGCGCGCAGGCCTCTCTTTTTCGTCTCCGCATCCACGTGTTAGGCCGCGCGTTCCTTTTACCGTCGATCTCGATTTGTCCAGACGTGCCCCAGTTGCTAAAGTGATGCCAGGGGGTGGCAGACGAGGAGCGACGGTGGATGGATACCATTCGAGCGGGCGACGGCAGTCCTTCAGGTTCAGGCCACTTTTCAGGGTCAGATCAGGTTTCTGAAGCGGGCCAGGTCTTTACGTCTGCCAAGGTTTCAGACCGTGCATCACTGGACGAGTACGTAGCGCTTGTGCTGAGCCGCTGTGATCTCAATAAGCTTGCCAGGCTTCTTGGATTGACATCAGTGCGCGCGGCGGAGGTTTTTCTCGCTCACCCCTCCTGCAAAAACCACCTTGCAATACGTCTTGCTGAGGCTTGCCACACTCTGCCACTTGATAAGGCCGAGAATGTTTTGCAGCACCTCATCGGTGATGCGGCTGAGCAGCCAATGGACCGACCCTTATGAGCACGCGCTTGGGCAAGATCATTCCCAGAGTTGAGATGGAACGGCTGGCGGCAAGCGCCGCGATGCTTCAATCGGGCGGCGCGCCATCCGACGCGAGTGATCTTATCCAGCCTACCGCACAGGAACTATGTGTTCTGACGATTGAGGTGGCGCGGGACGCCGACCTCTCCTTGTCAGAAGATGATCAAAACCGCCTCGCCAAGGCCCTTGAAGAGCGTCTATTCGCTGTCATGGCACCGTCTGCTCCAAGAGACATGGGCTCATCGGGAGAAACAAGCTCGGACGGCGCTGGATGAACCGTATCGATCCATCTCTTACCTCTGACACAACACACATTTTGCTCTCACCCGACCTGTTGAAGCGTTGGAGTGCGAGCGACTTTGCGTTGGCTCGCCGGATCGCTAAAGGACCTGTTTCGATCCCGTCCGGTCTGCCGCCGCATCGGTTGGAGCTTGCGCCAGAGCCAGAGTTACGGTCTGCCGAGCCAGCGGTTGTTTGGGTGCCACTGACCTTCGAAGGGGTGGAGCTTTGCCTTGCAGTGTCTCAGCATGCGCTGGATCAACTGGTGCACAGCCTTGATCCTGACGTGCCTATCGATGGCGTTGGAAACACCGTCTCGTTGGATGCTATTGAGTGCTTGATCGCAGCACTTTTTGAGCCTGTTGGCGATGTACAGATGGGGTATGCCCATTGGGTTGGTGAAGACAATCTCGGTGGCAAACCTGCACCGGCGCCGTTGTGGCAGATTGTAACGGGGTCTACCTCTCTGGGCCTTGATGCAAACATCGCCGATATCGCCAGGTTCTTTGACAGTCTCAGCCGTGAGCGCTTTGTTGATACACTCGCGCACGCTCCTTTGACTGTAGCTCCAACTATCAGTCGGCTTGCCGTCACGGCGGAAACCATGCTGGCTCGGGTCGAGCTTGCCGCCGATGAGGTGGAGAGGCTTGAACCGGGAGATGGCATTCGTCTCGATACGGTCTGGCCAGATGGGCATGCTCTCATCGGTAGACGCTTCGTCTCTCTGACGGACGAACACTGGACCGTGGAACCTGCCGTTTCACCAACAACATATTTTGTGCGCAGCGCCAGCACAGATTGGTTTTTTGATAGCCCGCACCCGGATAAGGCCGCCGTAACCGACAAGGATTTTCTGCTTGAACTTGTCGATATGGACGGTGTTGTCGCGACCGGTCAGCTCACCAATCTTGAAAGTGTGGCGTCGAGGCCCGTCACCGTCTTCAGGATTGATCGCTTGGCACGTTGATGGCTGCCTCGGCTTCGTGGCGCTTCGCCTTCTTGCGCTTCGATCGCGCTTTGCGAACGGCGTCTTTGCTCATAAGCGCGCTCACGGCCTCTTCGGCCCAGAGCGCATAACCGTCTGCATTCACATGAAACCCGTCGCTGGCAAAGCCATGGACGGGGAAGCTCATCCGGCGGTCGAACCGTTCAATGCCGCGTCCTGCGCTCAGGCAGCCTGCGTAGGCATCCAAAATGTCAGACCGCAATCGGAGACAGAATTTCAGCGGTTGAGGTAGCACTGGAAAGATCGACATGGGCGAGATTGGCCAGTGGGCAATCGCCGCGCTCGGGAACCTTGCCCGTAGCGCATAGATCAATCCACCGAAGCCTTTAGCGAAACGCTTGGCCGTATGCAGGTTTTTCGCATCATTCATGCCAATGACCACGAAGACCAAATCGTACCCATCGCGCGGTAGATGCGGCACTACGAAATCTCGCAGATCCGCGCTGGTGGCCGAAGAGTTGCCTGCGATCCGCACATTGACGGGTCTGCGCAGTCTGTCGGACAAGCGGATGGCCATCTGCATCGCAAGGCCATCATCAAGGTCATGGGCACCGATGCTAGAGACCGAGGAGTCGCCGATCACTAGAAGCTTGTAGGGCGCGCCTTTTTGGCTTGCACCCACCAGGGCTTCGGCGGGCCCCTGGGGCGGTAGAAGCGAAATGCCCGTACTGCGGATCCGTAAGCCCTGCCAGAAGCAAAATGGCACAAGCAGCCAGCTGATCACCGCCTTGAATCTGTTTGAACGCACGACCTCAGCCAGCTGATTCTCTGGCAGGTCGTTGCGTTCGGGTGAGAACCGGGATGCCACGCGGGTTGGTTAGCCTAGATCAGGACTGTTTGCGCGACAGCAAAGCCATGCTCGCAGGAACCGCCAAGGCCGCCAGTGCAAGCTTGAAGGCATCCCCCAGAAGGAAAGGTAGGAGGCCGCTGGTGATCGCGACTTCAAATCCGAAGAGGTTTGCAAGCCACAGAACACCCGGCACGAAGACGGCCACGAGTCCGGCAAGCATTGCCAGTGCCATCTTTGGCATGGATGTCGACCAGCCGCGATCCGCAGCTGTGCCGACGATGGCAACGCAAAGCACAAACCCGAGGAGGTAACCACCAGTCGGACCCATCATGTACGCAAGGCCAATCCCACGTTCCGGTGTACCGGTAAAGACAGGCCACCCGAGCGCGCCTTGCGCCAGATAGAGTAGGATGGTCGCAATGGCCAAGTTTCGGCCATATGCCGCCGCAAGTGCCAAGATCATAAAGGTCTGCATAGTCATCTCGACCGGGTAAAACGGCACTTTGATTTTGGCAGACAAGGTAAGCAGCAGCGTTCCAATCAGCGCCAGACCAACAAACCGCACAACACGATAGGTGTCGGACGAACTCTCGGCGTTTGGCCAAAGCCGCTGGACAAGTGTCGGAGCAAGCGTTGATGCTAGACTTGAAGGTGTGGACATACCGGTACCTGATCAATGAATGAAACTTGTCATTGATTAGACCGCTGCTAAACCCGCTGCAAGGGTGAGCTGACCCGCCAAAAGGCGGAACGGTTTGCGAAGAGAAGCATCGCAGGCATCATGTCGGGTGCTGGCACTAAGGCGTGTAGGCGTGCAGCTAGACAAAACGTTCACGGCAAAACCGGGTGAGATCGTCCCGCTTACTCCTCTGGTACGGCGTGTGACAGCGCCCAATGCCGGACCGATGACGTTCACCGGTACCAACACCTATCTCATCGGCGATGATCCGATCGCTGTTCTTGATCCCGGGCCCGATGATCTGGTTCACTTTGATGCTTTGCTGGCCGCTATTGGATGGTCCAGAGTCGCCGCGATTGTTGTGACGCACACGCATCGCGATCATTCGCCTCTGGCGAGGCAACTCAAGCAAGCAACGGGTGCTCCAATCATAGGCGCTGGCCCGCATCGTTTCGCACGACCTCCCGCGAAAGGTGATATCAATCTCGATGCTGCGATTGATCGCCAACACGCACCCGACCAGGTTTTGCGGCATGGTCAACGCATCAAGCTGGGTTCGTATGCTTTGGAAGCTGTGGCGACGCCCGGCCACACGATGAACCATATGTGCTTTGCCCTTCATGGCGTAGTACAGGCGAACACTCCGGCCATCCTGTTCTCAGGCGATCACGTTATGGCATGGGCGACGACGATGATCGCACCGCCCGATGGTCACATGACGTCCTACTTGGAAAGTCTGCAACTTCTCTTAGAACGCCCACAGAGGCTCTACCTACCAGCCCACGGAACCATCATCGGCGATGCGCACAGCCATGTGCGCGCTTTGCTAGACCATCGAACCAAGCGCGAGCAGGAGATTCTTGGTTTGCTTCAGACCGATGCCCGGACAGTCAGCAGTCTGGTCGACCAACTCTACGATGACCTCAGTCCCAGTTTACGGCTTGCAGCGGGTTTGTCCGTGCTGGCACATCTGGAACGGCTTCAGGCGCTTGGGAAAGCGGACGCTGGGCTTGGCCCCGTCCCGATGTGGTGCTTTAGCGGCTAGCGGCCACTCAAAGGTCAGATGCAGGGGGCGGCGTTTCATCGATGGTGCGCACGAGCTGCTGTACAAGACCGCCCAGCAGCCGACCGTTGGTGCCAAAGTCATGCATGGGCATGTTCGATAGGGACCGCACATCGATGGTTGAGCCCTCACCGTCATCGACGATTCGGATCGCCACATCATGGCTCACCAGCAGGAGCGGACCCGGCATAGATATCTCTGCCTCAAACTCCAACCCATTGTCTGTGTCTAACCTTGCAAGCCGCCAGTTTTCTGTTCGCACGAGGGCCGATAGAACTTCTGCCAAATGCCAACCGGGTCGTTCAATGTAAACGGTCGTGATATCGGGATACGCAAGCTGAATGCGAATGCGTTCAGCGGGGCTTGCTGCATCCAGAGGCAGCGGCTCTGCGCCGTCGCTTTGGTTCGCCAGCATCTCAAAGGCGGGCGGATTGTTCACGTTGGTCGATAGGTCCGGATAGCTGGGCGTTTGCGTGACAACATAAACAAGCCCGGCCGCGCTCGCGATAACCGGCAAGGCCCAAAGAAGCGCAAGAGCAGCATCGCCTGCTCCAATCCCGGTGTGAACCCAG
>JBCCLK010000032.1:0-33056 GCA_039026935.1 Pseudomonadota bacterium | reverse complement strand
TATAATCATTTGCAACAATAATAGGCTGCACACCACGGATGAATGGATCAGCTCTAAGAGAAATCGCCTACACATTAAGCAAATAAGGTCTAACAGATCACGAAAACCTCGTCGTCTTTGCCACAAATACAACCGCACACGAGAAGGGCGGGCGTAGCAAGATCATCATCACACAGCCAACCGCACAGCTTAAACCGTTTAAAACAGAAGAACTGCTGTGTTTGGTGGTCCGCACAACACGCCTTCAAGCACATGAACGGGAAGGTTTCTGGTCGAACTATTACAGTACGCTCACAAAGACCTGCGGGGCGCTCCCGCCCCTGCCACCCTCAATCGCCTTCACCTGATGGCAGTTGGCATGATCCCTGCTTTGTGTACCACGTGCGCAAGCCGCGCAACATTCAGTTGATTGGGGAGGCGATGAAGAAGGTCGAAGCGATCATCAAGCCGTTCAAGCTTGATGAAGTCAAAGAAGCTCTGCAGGACGTCGGCCTGCAGGGCATAACAGTTACTGAAGCTAAGGGCTTTGGCCGGCAGAAGGGCCATACAGAACTCTACCGGGGTGCTGAGTATGTGGTTGATTTCTTGCCGAAGGTAAAAGTCGAGGTCGTTCTGGAAGAGCAGTTGTTAGAAGCGGCGGTCAATGCAATTCGCGACGCTGCGCAGACGGGGCGAATTGGGGACGGCAAAATTTTTATTTCCTCAGTTGAGGATGTTGTCCGCATCCGCACTGGAGAAACAGGCGCAGACGCAGTTTAGCGGTCGCTAAATTGCAATAATTCTGGAGCGAGTTGTTCCCCACCAACCACTCTCTCAATCCCAAATAACGCAAGGAAAAGAGTTAAGTATGACCACAGCAGCCGATGTCTTGAAGACGATTAAGGACAATGACGTAAAGTTTGTCGATGTCCGTTTCACCGATCCACGCGGCAAGATGCAGCACGTCACGATGGATGTCAGTCAAGTCGACGAAGACATGTTTGCCGATGGGATCATGTTCGACGGCTCGTCAATCGCTGGCTGGAAGGCGATCAACGAGTCCGACATGGTTCTCATGCCCGACACCGAAACTGCCTACATGGACCCTTTCTTCGCCCAGTCCACGATGGCCATCTTCTGCGACATTCTCGAGCCAGGGTCAGGTGAAGCCTACAATCGCGACCCACGCATGACGGCCAAAAAAGCTGAAGCCTACCTCAAATCATCAGGCATCGGCGACACCATCTTCTTCGGTCCAGAAGCAGAGTTCTTCATCTTTGACGATGTGCGCTTCGCATCCGATCCTTACAACACCGGTTTTGTGCTTGATTGCACCGAGCTTCCCACAAACATGGATACCGAATATGAGATGGGCAATCTCGGTCACCGTCCACGGACCAAAGGCGGCTACTTCCCTGTGCCGCCAATCGACTCATGCCAAGACATCCGCTCAGAGATGTTGACGGTGATGGGGCAGATGGGCGTGACGGTTGAGAAGCACCATCACGAAGTGGGCGCCGCTCAGCATGAGCTTGGCATGAAGTTCGAAGAGCTGACGACCTGTGCCGATAAGATGCAAATCTACAAGTATGTCGTGCATCAGGTGGCCCACTCTTATGGCAAGACTGCCACGTTCATGCCCAAACCAGTCTTTGGTGACAACGGCACCGGCATGCATTGCCACCAGTCCATCTGGAAGGATGGCCAACCGGTATTTGCAGGCTCCGAATATGCTGACCTTTCAGAGACATGCCTTTACTATATTGGCGGTATTCTGAAGCACGCCAAAGCGCTCAACGCCTTCACCAACCCATCGACCAACTCTTACAAGCGTTTGGTTCCGGGCTACGAAGCGCCAGTTCTCTTGGCTTATTCAGCGCGTAACAGGTCCGCATCGTGCCGTATTCCCTACACCGCATCGCCGAAAGCGAAGCGTATGGAGATCCGCTTCCCAGATCCGTCAGCCAACCCGTATCTGGCATTTGCCGCGATGCTGATGGCCGGCCTCGATGGCGTCAAGAACAAGATCCATCCGGGCGAGCCGATGGACAAAGATCTTTATGATTTGCCGCCGGAAGAACTCAAAGACATCCCAACAGTTTCGGGTTCGCTGCGCGAAGCTGTTGAAAGCCTCGAAGCGGACCATGCCTTCCTTACCGAGGGCGGCGTGTTCGATGCCGATCAGATCGAAGGTTACATTGACCTCAAAATGGAAGAGGTTGACCGCTACGATCAGACCCCTCACCCGGTCGAGTTTGACATGTACTATTCGGTCTAAGCAGTCTTATCCGAGCATTGTATAGGGCGTCCTTCGGGGCGCCCTTCTTCGTTACGATGATCACCTCTGCCTGACGTCAATCACAACCTGAACCATCTACCGTACATGATTGTAAGTATTTGAACGTAAGTCTTCTCTGACATTTTGAATTGTCACGAAAGTGTTACGCTGCCTCCATCGGACCGTCACACTCAAAATTCTACGGTTCGTTGGCCGCCTTCGATCGGGACTGAAGGCGCCTCCTAAAAACATGTACCTATCGGGAGATCATGACATGACGGATCGACGTCTTGGCGATGATGGTTTTTGCAATCGTGCGGAAGCCTTTGAAGAAGCAGACAACATACCGCTTTCCCCTATCGATAAAGCTGATACGATCGGCGATATCATCAACCGCCGCTACGGGCGCCGTGATGTTCTCAAAGGCATGTTAGGCGTCACCGTCACAACAGCGCTGTTTGGAACAACGGCATTAACTGCTGCCCACAAAGCGAACGCCATGAGCGCTGCTTCGTTCAGCTTCTCAGAGCTTGAGAGCGGCAACGACACGACCCACCACATCGCGGACGGCTATAATGCCGACGTTCTCATTCGGTGGGGTGACCCGTTGTTCTCCGAGGTTGGTGATTTCGATCCGCAAAACCAAACAGTAGACGGTCAGCTTAAGCGTTTCGGCTACAACAATGACTATGTTGGCTTTGTGCCGCTCAATGCAGACCAAACACGCGGTGTCTTGTGCGTGAACCATGAGTACACGAACGAGGAAGTCATGTTCCCGGGCCTCGGTGGGCGCCAAGATCGCGACGGCTTCCCCGCCATGACCCGCGAGCTTGTTGAGATTGAAATGGCCGCGCATGGCGGATCGATCTTTGAGATCGAGAAAGTCAGCGGTAGATGGCAGGTCGTTCTCGACAGCCAATACAATCGCCGCATTACAGCGCTGGAAACACTGATGACGGTCGATGGTCCTGCCGCAGGCCACGCCAAGCTCAAAACAAGCGCAGACCCATCGGGCACCGCCATTGTCGGCACTATCAACAACTGTGCTGGCGGCATTACGCCCTGGGGCACCTATCTGATGGCTGAAGAGAACTTCCATGGTTACTTCTGGACAGATCAGGAGAATGATGAAGGCAGTCCAGATGTGACGGGTATGGATCAAGAGGCAAGCTATCAGCGGTATGGGGTTCCAGGTCGCTGGTATGCCTGGGGTCAGCATCACGACAGGTTCAACATTGACGCCGAACCCAACAGCCCCAACCGCTATGGCTACATTGTCGAAGTCGATCCACTTGACCCAACCTCCATGCCAGTGAAGCACACGGCACTCGGTCGTTTCCGTCACGAGGGCGCAGAATCCATCGTCAACAAGGATGGTCGCGTGGTGGTCTACTCCGGCGATGATGCGCGCTTTGACTATGTCTATAAGTTCGTCTCTGACGGCACAGTCGGCAATGACAAGGCCGCTAACATGCGGCTCCTGTCGGAAGGCACGCTCTATGTCGGCAAGTTCCACGAAGATGGCCGTTTAGAATGGCTTCCCCTCACCTGGGGTCACGGCCCATTGACGGCTGACAATGGCTTTGAGAGCCAGGCTGATGTCGTGATCGACGCCCGTCTGGCAGCTGACCTTCTAGGCGCGACACCAATGGATCGTCCCGAAGATGTTGAGCCTGGTCCCGATGGCCGCGTTTACATGATGCTGACCAACAATTCCCGCCGTGAAGCGGACGCAACAGATGCTGCGAACCCGCGGGCTGAAAACCTGTTCGGCCACATCATGGAGATGATTGCACCGGACGCTGACCATGCAGCCACGGACTATCGTTGGGAAATCCTCGTCAAATGTGGGGACCCATCGATTGCGGATGTCGGCGCTCAGTGGGGCCCAGATACCACCGAGCACGGCTGGTTCGCGGCGCCTGACAACTGCGCCTTCGACGCTGATGGACGGTTGTGGATCTCCACCGATCAGGGCTCGGGTTGGGGCCGAACGGGTAAGTCAGACGGCCTCTACTCAATGGAGACCGATGGCGATTTGCGTGGTCAGTCACGGCTTTTCTTCCGCTGCCCTGTGGGGGGTGAACTTTGTGGGCCCTACTTTGCTGAGGAAGGTCAAACGCTGTTCTTAGCTGTTCAACATCCAGGCACGGATGGAACGCGTGACTTTGCAGGCTTTGAGCGCGACTCGACCTTTGAAGACCCTGCGACCCGTTGGCCAGACTTCCAAGACGATATGCCGCCGCGACCATCGGTGGTTGTCGTAACCCGAGAAGACGGCGGCAAAATCGCTGTCTAGCTTCTCAACGTGAGAACGCAATAAGAGCCCCGGTGATCTCATCTCCGGGGCTTATCTATGAGAGGTACCACAAGATTGAATGTTACAGGTCGACCGGCTTCATCAGTTCGCGAACTTGTTCTTTCTCTGTCATCGACAAGGGCGACAGCACGTCCTCAATCGTCACGGCACCCAGTTCGCCGAGTGTGAGCAAAAGCATGCTCCCGCTGGCGCCCCGTCGGTTATTGATCAAACTCCGGCGCCTTCACATGCAAAGCGACATCCACATGGTGCGCGAAATGATCGATAGAGACAGCAAGCGCTGTATCCAGCATGGCATACAGCCAGTTGACTTTATCAATGAAAGCTCTTTGATACATCAAATCCATCGCCAGATGTGAGAGCCATTTCAGGTGTCGCTTTCTCATAAAGTCTCTCTCATCGCAGCCGCCATACTCTGGGTGATCTGGGGCTTGGTCCACGCTTTTGCAGGTATTTTAGTCCTCACTGCTGATGCAATAGGTGCCTTTCAGGCTATTACTGATGCTATCGATCCTAGCCATCTGGCCTTCAACGACCTAGAGGCAGTCGGCGGCATCTTGAACCAGCATGACTGGAGCCTTCTATGGTTCGGCCTTGCTACGATCATCGGCGCCGTCTTCATTTGGCGCAAGAACATGACCGCGATTTGGGTCACTGTGATGGTCGGAGGCCTTGTAGATCTTGGCTACCTCTCCTTGGTTCACTTACCTGGCTACCTGAACGTCTTTCCCGGCCCGGTAATGACGTTCATCTCCAGCGCAGCTATCGCGCTGAGCTTCTGGGTTTGGCTAACCACAAAAAGGTCGACTAAATTCACGCCTAAACAAACTATATCTGGAGTTTCATCATGCGTCACATGAACGTATTCGCAAAACAAATGTTCCTAAGCAGCCTTGCTCTAACTGCCCTGACAACAGTGGGCAGTTATGCACAAAACGTAAGCGACGAGCCAGGTGTAGCCGGTCGCGTGTTGGCTGAAACGATCTTCGAAACAATGGACACAAACAACCGTAGCGCCTTTCACCTGGGCGAATTGGATGTGTTCAATGATTCCGTCTTCGCAGGTATGGACTATGACGAGAACAGAAGGATCACATTGGACGAGTTTGCCCAATGGGATCCTGGGTTTCAGCCGATTGCTGAGGACCTTGGACGAGGCGAGGCCTTCGTAACGGCTCAAAAGATCATTTTCGCGTTCTGGGATCGCGATGGCAGCGGAGAGGTAGACGAAGACGAAATGATCTACGCCACGAATGCTGATTTTCGCAGAGCTGACGCGGATGAAGATGGGCTTGTCACAAAGGACGAATTTGTCGAAGGCTTCCCGGTCATCATCGCCATGCGCGCAGCCATCAGACCTGACCTTTGAGACTTGGCCGACAAGAAGGCCGAAAAACTGTCGGCGGCTACGAACGCCAAAAGGTGGTTCGCATCTGATGATCCAGACCACAGCGGCTGCAATCGCTTAAGCGTTCCGGTGTCGTCTTCCACTCCACGGCGTAATGCAAGCAAATAGGAAAACTCCCGCCCGCAAACGGGAACTGAAGCTTGATGGCTAAATCAAGTGCGTGAGCAACTATGGCTCTCTCAGATCTAAGTCTTCTGTCGTCGTTGCGGTTACAACAGTGTGAGACAACCAGGCGATCTGAGTTACTGTGCAAACAAAACTCACCGCGCAAACAAACTGGAGCCCCACCCAAGACGGCGCATAACCTGTAACGCTAATGAGCCGTTTTCATATCTTTCCGGCGGAAGGCACCTTGAATAATCCGGTCGATGACCATGGCAACAAGCAGGATAGCAAGGCCGCCCAAAAGGCCTGGACCTTTCGCAGCGAACTGGAGCGCCTCCAAGATCGTCTGGCCAAGACCGCCACCGCCGATGAGCGAGATAATCACCACCATCGACAAGCACATGAGGATCGTTTGGTTCACGCCTGTCATGATTGACGGGCGTGCTAAGGGTAGTTCGACATCGCGCAAAATCTGCCAGCTCGACGCGCCGAAGGCCCCCGCCGCCTCTTTGATACTGTCCGGTACCCCACGCATACCCAGAGCCGTCAAACGAACCACAGGCGGCATGCCAAAGATGATGGTCGCTAAAATACCAGGAGGGTTGCCCGTTCCGAAGAAGGCGATGATTGGGATGAGATAGACAAAAGCTGGCAGCGTTTGCATCAGATCGAGGATAGGCTCAGCCATTTTATAGGCGCGCTCACTCTTTCCAAACCAGACGCCAAGTGGGATTCCGATCACGACGCACAAGGTCACAGCCGCACCGACAAGCGCAACCGTTTCCATCGACACTTCCCAGAAGCCCAAGAAGGCAATGTAGGCCAACGCCGCTGCAGTGAAGATCGCAACCCGCGGACCTGCCGAGCGCCAGGCCACCACGCAGATCACAGCCATAACAACCGGCCAAGGCGTTGTGATCAACGCCAGCGAAATCGCGTCGAGCACTTGCCGCACGCCAATCACGATCCCATCAAACGCGCCGGAGCCAGCAATGGCAGCCGCATCAATCCGGTCCTCTAGCCATCGCGCCGTTACACCATATAAGTCTGGATCGGCGGGGAAAGTGGTCAGCCACTCGCTGACATTGTCCACCGTGAACCGATAGACCGTGAGGGGCGCGATCACGAGCGCAAGGACGATGCCCCAGCCGAAATTGCTCTTGCTCCATCCCGATTGAACAGCCTTCTGATCAACTCGCCACTCTTCATATCTGCGCTCTAGAGCGCGGTTTGACAGAAGCCCTTGCGCCAAACGAACAGCAATAAGAATGATCAGGCCAGCAAGTAGGATCTGCTGGCTGTCACCGGCCAGTGCCTCCGCTTCGGCACGGCTACGTTCGGCCGCCCGCATCAAATTGTTGCCCAAGGTTTCCAGGCGAGACCCATCTTCGCCATTGGCAATTGCATCAGCGGCGCGCTGCAGAAAATCGGTAGCTCGCTCTTCCTGTTGCGCAGCCTGTGCCAGATCGTCCGCACCAAGCTCACCCCAAGTGCCGCGCCCTATTTGAACCCAGGCAATGATTTCAAGCAGGAGAAAACCCCAGAAGCTCCCCCAAAGTCCCCGCCCCGCGGCCCAGAGCGGGCCTAGAAGGGCGGCGGCGGGGTTAAGGCTGAGGACGATACCACCCGTCGCATCTTGCAGTTTTTGAAAGTGTTTCTGGTAGTATGATGCATTCTGCTGCGTGAACTGGCCAATAGAGGCGTCAAGCGCGCCACGGTCAGCTTTAACATCAGCAACATTACCCTCGACAGACGGGCCCTCCAGAGACGGTTCTTTGTGAGGGATAGATGATCCTTGCGAGATATCGACCATCTACTTGCCCCCTTGAATGCCGCGCAGCAGCGTTTCTTTATTCACAAGACCGACTTCGCGGCCTCCGTCTGTCACGATAATCGGGCCGCTCGCTCCAACCGACGCGTCGATCAGCGCATCAAGATCGCTCTCGCCATCCATGCGTGGCGCTCCATTGAGCTTGGCGACATCTTCTTGAGCCAAGGGCTCCATAATGGTGCGGGCGCGAACGAGCTTCAGCCGGCTGATGCCCTGCACAAACTCGCGGACATAATCATCGGCGGGCTGTGTGACGATCTCTTCTGGCGAGCCGATCTGAACAATCACGCCGTCCTTCATGATTGCAATACGGTGACCAATGCGGATCGCTTCATCCAGATCGTGTGTGATGAAGAGAGTGGTTTTCTTCAAGTCCTCGACCAGCGATTTGAACTGGTCTTGAAGCTGCAACCGGATCAGCGGATCAAGCGCCGAAAAAGGCTCGTCCATAAGGAGGATTTCAGGGTCGGAGGCGAGCGCGCGGGCGATACCGACGCGCTGCTGCATGCCACCGGACAGCTCTGACGGAAGGCGGTCTTCATAGCCGTTGAGATTGACCAAATCGAGCGTATGGTCACTAACCGCCCAGCGGCGAGACTTCGGCACGCCCTGGATTTCCAGCGGATAAGCGACATTATCCTTCACCGAACGGTGCGGCATCAGTGCCATATGCTGAAAGACCATGCCGATATGTTTGGCGCGCATCGCCCGCAGCGCCTTATGGTTCTTCTTGCCCACATCTTCGCCGAGAACCTTGATCGTCCCAGACGACGGCTCAATCAGTCGATTAACGTGGCGCACCAGGGTAGATTTGCCCGAGCCTGACAAGCCCATAATGCAGAAAATTTCACCACGCGCGACTGAGAACGTGGCCTCACGAACACCGATGACTGTGCCGAACTCTTCGAGGGCTTCTCCCTTGTTAAGGGAGCGCCTTTTGGCTTCCCGGATCGTATCATCGGCAGGTTCCCCGAAGACTTTCCAGACATCATTCAGTTCTACAACAGTTTCGCTCATAGGGCTCGCTACTCAATGAGACAGGCGCGCCGCGATACGTTTACGGCGCGCCCAAGTACAGGATTATCGCGTTAGTTGGTCAGCCATTCCAACACGATATCTTCGTTATCGGCGATCCAAGCGGTAGCGAAATCTTCAGGATCGACGCTGTTGACAGTGAGCTCAAGACCCATCGTGGAAAGCGTTTCTGGCGGCATCGAGTAAGCTTCGAAGAACGCTGCCACTTCGGGGTAGTTTTCTTTCACTTCAGCCGCGTAATGCAGGTGCAAGGTCGCGCCGTTCCAAGCAGTCGACGCTTCCGATTTGTCGAGCCATTGCGGGTCGTCGGTGGGCTGCACGATAGTCCACGTCTCTGGATCATGCGCCGGCTCTTCCAGGAAGGTCATGTCATAGGCAACAAACATGAAGTGCGGCTGATAGCAGAAACCAATCCATGGCTCGCCAGCATCAATCGCTGTGCCGAGGGCACCCCATGCGACGGTGCCGTCATACTCTTCCAGATCCATCACCGCATCATAGCCGTAGGATTTGGCGCGAACACGCTCAATGACCGTCGAAGCCCAGCCCGGTGCGCCGATCCAAACTTGTGGCTTACCGTCGCCGTCAAAGTCAAAGATCGCCATTTTTTCCGGATCAGTCAGATCCTCGATTGACGTAATGTTATACTCTTCGGAGATGGCCGTCGGCACGCACATGCCTTGGCGTGCCTGGACTGGCCGCTCATTCATCACAACCGTGCCACGCTCCTGAACGAAAGTTTCGTGCAAGTTGACTTGGTTGGGCATCCAGACTTCCGGATGGACGTGCATGGAGCCTGCATCCATAGCCTCAAAAATGATTGGATTCGTGCCGCTCTGAAGCTCAACTTCGAGACCGAAGTTGGTTTCGATGATCTGCTTGAGGATGTGGGAGGTTGCCGTGCCCGAAGGCCAGTTCGGCATTCCAAGCACCAGGTCCGCTGCTGTTGCAGCGCCGACACCGCCAAGGCTTACGGACGAGACTAGAGCAAGCCTGAGAAGCGATTGTTTTAGCATTTAGGGGGTTCCTTTCCCGTGAGACAAGTAACGTGTGCAGCAGCCTAGACGTGCATTCCGCAGCCGGCCCAAAAGTGTATCTTTCAGAAGGACCTTGAACGGCTTAGCCACGCGAAGCGCTCGGCACTCGGGGCCGCTTGAACCTGACATTGTGTAATGCAAAGTCAGGTGCCTTTGCGGGTCCTCATGCGAACTACCGCTGGGTGAGCAAGCCTCGTGCCAACCCACACACCCTCCCTCAACAGGATATCGCCAGAAATGCTGAAGTCTTTATGCCTACTTAGGCAGCACGCTGCCTGACTGTGCACCATGGTGACGGCAGGTTTCACCGCATTCATGAGCCAAGCGGCAGCAAACGTGGCACTGGTAGACATTCACCAATGCATTATGGGATCAAGCGGCGTGGCGAGCAAACACCTTGTCGAGCGTTTCGACAATGTGGCTCACATCGTCTTTTGTCGCGACGAGAGACGGGCTGAAGAGCAATGTATTGTTGAACCCGGGGATCGCACGGTTGGTACGGCCGATGATAACGCCCTCATTATCGCAGCCGGTGTAAATCTGTTGCACCAGGGCTTCAGATACAGGTTGCTTCGTCTCACGGTCTGCCACGAGCTCAAGTCCACAGAACAAGCCCTTCCCGCGCACGTCGCCAATGATGGCATGCTTGTCTTTCAGCGCGAGAAGTTCGTCCAACATGAAGGCGCCCATATCGGTGGAGTTCTCAAGCAGGGCCTCATCTTCAATGATGCGGATGTTTTCGAGCGCCGCTGCCGGGCCAATGGTGCAACCTGCGAAGGTGGACACGTCCCGGAACGGGCTCAACGGGTCGCTCGGGTTGGTCTTGAACATGTCGAAGAGCGTCTCGGTCGTGATCATGCACGAGATCGGCGCATATCCCGAAGCAAGCCCCTTCGCACAGGTCACAATATCCGGCTTGATGCCGTACTGCTGATAGCCAAACCATGTTCCGGTTCGGCCCATGCCACACACGACTTCATCAATGTGAAGCAGGATGTCGTACTTTTTGCAGATCTCCTGGACGCGTTCCCAATAGCCTTCGGGCGGGGTGATCGCGCCGCCACCGGCGGTGATAGGTTCAAGACATAGCGCTCCAACCGTATCCGGTCCCTCTTGCAAGATCACCTCTTCAATCGCATCGGCCGCCCTGCGGCCATAGTCTTCTGTTTCCCACTGCGCGCGGTACTCCAGGCAGTGGGGCACTTCCACAAAGCCATCAGGGAATGGACCGAAGTGCGCGGTGCGCTCGCCTTGGCCACTCGATGCGAGAGTGGCAAGCGTGGTGCCGTGATAGTCCCGCTCGCGGTAGAGGATCTTCCACTTCTTACCGCCATGGTGCTGATGGGCGATCTGGCGGACGAGCTTGAACGCTTTTTCGTTGGCTTCAGAGCCTGAGCTTCCAAAGAACACGCGGCTAAGGCCGGGCGCTTTCTCGATGATCTTTTCAGCCAGATGCGCCGCTGGCACATTGCCAGCAATGCTAACGTAGAAGTTCATCTTCATCGCTTGGTCGCGCATGGCATTGGCAATGCTTTCACGGCCATAGCCAACATTGACAACCCACACCGCACCGGACGCCGCATCAAGGAACTCGCGGCCTGTCTGGTCCCAAACCTTGAGGCCCTTTCCCTCAACCATGATGCGTGGATCTTTGGTATCGAACTGCTTGTGCTGCACCATGTGATGCCACACATGGTTGCGATCCGCATCAACGGTGGCCTCTAAAGAATTGCCAAATGGGTGATTGATCGCGCCGGAGGCTGGAAGGTCTAACATGGAGGGACTCGTCGAGTAAGCGTCACGCGGTGTTGCGAGATTCCAATACACCTCTTTGCTCGGTCTTATCTGCCGTTAATTCTGGCAGACCTGCATCTCAGAGCGACAGTTAAACAGCGCGTCTTGGTAGCGCTCGTGGCTTCGTGAAAAGCCCTCCACCGTGCGCGGGTGATAAAAACCGAAACCTTAAAAGTATGCAGCTGTGGATAGCGTTTTTGCAAAATTCTCATCATCTTGTTAGGCTTAACCAGTCGTCGATCAGAGAAAAGATCGGTCAACTATCAAGAAAAAATCACTCCATTTCCTGTGGATCGATAAAACACGCGAGGAATTATGCCGATTAAACCACCCATCACCGATCTGCCGATCAGTGTAGCCAAGTCAGGCTTTTATCGAGGCTTCACAAAAGACGTCGCGGTTACAGCCAAAATCTTGGTTGGCGCACTCATCCTTTGGGCGATCGCCTTTCCCGAACAAGCCAATAGCGTGCTTGGAGCCGTTAATGGCATCATCCTATCCTCCTTCAACTATTGGTACATCTATTCCGTCGCCTTCTTCCTCATCCTTTGCTTCGCCTTCGCTCTTTGGCCAGCGGCAGGGCGTTTGAAGCTTGGCGTAGAGGGCGATGAACCCGAGTTTTCCAATTTCTCATGGTTCTCAATGATGTTCGGCGCTGGCATCGGCATCGGCATGCTGACCTTCGCGACTGCTGAGCCGATGTATCATTTCGGCACCAATCCCGCGACGATCCAGGGGCTGACAGAAGGGAGCACCGCCGGCAATGTGCGCGATGCGTACATCTGGTCGTTCACTCATTGGGGTCTTGCAGCTTGGGCCTGCTACGCAATTGTCGGCTTGTCACTTGCCTATTTCTCTTACCGGCGCGGGCTGCCCCTCACCATTCGCTCAGCTTTAACACCCATCTTCGGGGATAGGCTTTCTGGTCCCATTGGACACGTTGTGGATATCGTCGCTGTGGTCGCCACAGTGTTGGGTGTTGCTCAAACACTCGGCTTTGGTGTGGAACAATTCGTATCTGGCCTTTCGCGCATTGGTGTAGGCGACTGGCTCTACACGGTGGACGCTGCGGGCGAGCAAACAACATCAGCCGCGGGGATTATCTTTGCCCTGTTCATCATCATGGGTGCGTCAACTTTGTCGGCGCTGTCAGGTGTTGGCAAAGGCATCAAATGGCTCTCCAACATCAATATGGGCTTGAGTTTCTTCCTACTTGCCTTCTTCCTGGCTTTCGGTTCGACCTTCTTCGGCGCGCAGACCCTGTTTGTCGGCATCTACGATTACGTCGTTTCGATCCCCGGCAACTTCCTGACGGTGTGGACAGCCACACCTGTAGAATCCTTCACAGCTGCCGTTCCTACCAGTGTACAAAACCTGCCACCAGAAGCCCTGGCTGCAATATATGAAGCAGCACAGAGCCCATGGGGCACGCTAGCTTCGTTCCGCGAAGGGCTGCCAGAAGCCGCAGCGGCCTTGCCAGCTGCCGATCTTGCGGCTGCTTACACCGCAGCAACCGAAAGCCGCTTGTCCGGCTGGCAGGGTGCCTGGACGGTGTTTTATTGGGCTTGGTGGATTGCCTTCGCGCCGTTCGTGGGCGTCTTCTTGGCGCGCATTTCCAAAGGTCGGACGATCCGCGAATACGTTCTGGGCGCGATGATCATCCCAGCCATGATGTGCTTTGTGTGGTTCGCGCTTGTCGGTGGCACTGCTATTGATCTTGAGCTGACCGGCGTTGCTGACGGGGCCATCGCCAACACAGGTCAGTCTGATCAGCTGTTCGCGATGCTCTCGGTGATGCTGGGCGATGGACTGGCCTACATCATGTCCATCATCGTCGTGATCTTGCTGCTGACCTATCTGGTGACCACGGCAGATAGCGCGGTTTTGATCATCAACACGATCAACGCAGCGGGCGATGAGGGCCCCAAAGCACGTCCGCACATTCTGTTCTGGGGTGCAGCGCTGGCATGTGTTGTTGGTGGCCTCATCATCGCAGGCGGTGTCGGTGCCATCCAAACAGCCATGGTTATCGGTGCCCTACCCTTTAGCCTTGTGATGGTCTTGATGGGTATCTCGCTTATCCGAGCCGTCTACCGAGATGGTCAGCGAGCCAAGCATGGTTTGCAAACCACTTTTATCGATGACGATAACGAGCGGCCATTAGCCGACCAGCCTTCGGCGGCACCGGCTGAGTGATTGTCGCATCTTGCGCGGACCTTGTCCGCGCAAGATACAAGGTCCCCAAATACAGATCCGATGCTTTCAAGGCTTTTTCATTTTGGGAGCCGAGCAGGCCATCGAACATATGAAAAAAGTGGCGGTCCTTCGCGACCGCCGCTTTCTTTGTTCAAGACGAGTTCACGCCTGATCCACACGGGCCATAGTCCACGCTGGTGAAAGCCGCCTGACCCGTTCAGCACACTGGTTTACATACTAAATCAAGCAGCCTTTGGCCTTCTCGAAAAAACACAGACGATTGAGTAGCCAGACTATCTAAGAGTGATCAGCTTCGGACCGTTTCGCTATCCGTATCGTCTATATGTAAAGTGCAGGTAAGGTAGCCGTGCAGGTTCCTTGCAATGGCGAGCATTTTGATCAGTGCTCGTTGTGCGCACCACCAAGCAACTCGATAACGCCAACTGCTTTAATCGGCGTATGCTGCACCAACACTTCACCAACAGTGCGATTATCTCCCTGAATGAGAGAGAAGGGTCCAGGATGCATATTTGTCTTTGCAATGGCGGCTGCAATCGCTCCACAATTGCCCAGCATAATCTCCCGAACGGCTTCGGCAGTGGTCACTCAGATATTCAGATATAAAGAGAACATCCCCTTGTTTGGCCATCTCAACTGGGTCGGCACATTCGGTGGCCCCTACTCCGACAACCTGCACGACTTTTGCCGCATCAAGGTCAGAATCAAGCGGTTTGACGCCCTTGACCACCATTATTTTGGTGAGCCCACGGCCCATACAAGCAATCCCAACGGCATGCGCATTGCGCCACACGGCAAGAAGAAGGAGGCTTGATGTGTCTGACGCGACAGATTTATTGAGTCCAATCAATCGGCCAAAACGTCTTCCCAATGAAGTGGCCAATATGATTTCGGAGACCATCGGCTCAAGGCAGCTTAGGCCCAGAGATCGTTTGCCGACAGAGCAAGACCGGTCTCAAAAGTTTAGCGTGGCACGGACTGTGGTGCGCGAAACGATCTGGTTATTGAGATATGATGGCATCGTCGACTCGCGCCGGGGTGTGGGATCATTCGTCACTCAGCCAACACAGAGTTCCAGCTTCCGGATCAGCCCGGACTGCTTTGAAAAAACGCAAGCAAATTGTTCATCTACTTCAATTGCGCACCGGTGTGCAGGCTGGAAAACGTGCTCTGGCTGCGTAGGTCCGCAAGGCGGACGAAATGGAGATAATTGATATGCTTTTTTCACATTTGAAAGCCGCCGATCTTCTGGGTCCTGAGAGTGTGCTTGAGCACCGTGTTCACACCGAGCTCGCGCTCTACCGCGCCATCACAGAAGCCTCCGGCAATGAGTAGTACGCGGAGATAATCGCGATGATCGAAGCCAACATCCAGAACAATTTCCGCTCTGCGTTTTTGAAGAACGCCGCTGCCTGTGAGTTCGGTCCCACAATCGTCGCTGAGCATGCCGCCGGTATTGATGCACTGCGTGCGCAGGATATCGAGAGGGCGCGTGTCGAGACCCGTGCGCGGTTCGCGGCGGCGGCTGCATGCCTCGTCGCACGCGCGGATTTTGCCTGACATGAACACAAACGCCACAATCGCAGTTGAGCCCGAGACCAGCACGACAACCAACGCGCCCAAACATGGGGTACCCTTGCACGGTGGACAACTTCTCATCGACTGCCTAGTCGAACAGGGTGTTGAACGCGTTTTTTGCATTCCCGGTGAGAGCTACCTTGCCGCCTTAGACGGCTTGTATGACAGTAACATCGATGTGGTTGTTGCCAGGCAAGAAGGTGGTGCGGCCATGATGGCAGAAGCGGACGGCAAGCTGTCGGGCAAACCAGGCGTTTGTTTTGTCACACGCGGTCCGGGCGCCACCAACGCTAGTGCTGGTGTCCATATTGCGCACCAGGACTCTACGCCGATGATCCTGTTTGTCGGGCAGGTCGCATCGGACCAGCGTGACCGCGAAGCGTTCCAGGAAGTCGACTATCGCGCCATGTTTGGACAACTCGCCAAATGGGTAGGTGAAATCGACCGCGCCGACCGCATCCCTGAGTATGTCAGCCACGCCTTCCACATGGCCCAGTCCGGCCGCCCAGGGCCAGTCGTTTTGGCTTTGCCGGAAGATGTATTGTCGGGGCCAGCGGAGGCCTCGGCCGTGCCCAAAGCGACACTACCTTCAGGTCTTGCGGCAGACCAGGACATTTCAAGCCTGATCAACAGGCTTGAGCAGGCCAAACGACCCCTTGTGATTGTTGGTGGGGGCAAATGGTCCGCGGAGGCAGCCTGCTCACTAGGTGAGTTCGCTGAAACCATGGGCTTACCCATCGGCGCATCGTTCCGGTGCCAAGATTACTTCGACAATCGGCATCCCTGCTACGTTGGCGATGTCGGGATCGGTATCAACCCAGCTTTGGCTGAGCGGGTGCGCGACGCAGATGTCATCCTTTCTCTGGGCGCACGCTTAGGAGAGATAACGACCAGCGGCTACATGCTGCTCACGCCGCCTATGCCCAAACAATCCTTGCTGCACGTCTATCCAGATCCCAGCGAAATTGGGCGCGTGTATCGGCCCGAGCTCGCCATCGTTGCTGATCCCGATAAAGTCGTTCAGCAGCTCGCCGCGAAAGCGGTAAAACGCAATAGCAGCAACTGGCTCACATCAGCGCGCAGTGATTATGAAGCTTGGCAGATCCCGCAGGAAACGCCGGGCGAACTGAAACTGGAACAGGTGATTGCACATCTGAACCGCGTGCTGCCAGATGATGCCATCCTTACCAATGGCGCGGGCAACTACTCCGCCTGGTTACACCGCTACTATTGCTACAGAAACTGGCGAACCCAGCTTGCGCCAACATCCGGGTCCATGGGGTACGGACTTCCCGCAGCTATAACCGCGAAGCTCGCTCATCCGAACCGCGACGTGATTTGTCTAGCAGGTGACGGCTGTTTCCAGATGGTCAGCCAAGAATTCGGCACAGCCGCCGAGTATGGCGCAGCCATCATTACGCTCATCTGCGACAACGGCATGTACGGCACCATCCGCATGCATCAGGAGCGTCACTATCCGGGCCGTCCGTCTGGCACAGACATGAAGAACCCAGACTTTGCCGCCCTCGCCCGCTCTTACGGCGCTTTCGGCGCGACCGTTGAGAGTACTGAAGACTTCCCCAAAGCGTTCGCCGCAGCAAAGCAGTCAGGTCTTACCGCTATCCTTCACTTGAAGCTCAATCCGGAAGCACTATCCCCAAAACTGCGCTTGCAGGTTTAGGTGGTCCTGACCCTTGAATCCGGCACGACGATCGGCGAGATTTGCGGCAAGATAGGGAGAGATAACCTCAGCGTTCTCGCCTACAATCTGAAGCGCATGACCGCGATCATGGGTGTGAAGCCACTGATTGCAGCAATCCAGTCCTGACCAACATCGCACGTCATCAGGGATCGCTGGCGTCGATCGACCATCCCCGAAAACCGTTTCCACACAGCCAGTCCCCATTGCGGGCGTTATGGACCTGCTGGATGAACCCATCGCTATAACTGGGCTGGGCTGGGCCGGACTAGGCTGCGAACGCAGGTGCTTGCGTACCTTTTAAAGCCAGGTCAAATCAGCAAGCGGTTTTGTCTCAGAGGCGATAGAGCACTCTGCGAATGCGCAGACCTGCAAGGATTTCTGCAAGCAACCGGGGGGCAAAAGTGCTTCGGCGCGCCCAGCGAGTAAGGTCGGACAGTCAGAACTCACCAGCAGTATCCTCTAAACGTTACACCGTTCCGCCGAGAGAACCTTCTAGTGTTGCAAGCTCTTGGCCGCCGGCCATCAGATCTTGCAGCTCCTCCGGCGTGATTTGGCCACGTTGCGCAGTACCTAGTGTTTGACCGCGATTGAGAACTGTAAATCGGTCTCCGACGGCCATCGCATGGCGTACATTATGGGTGATGAACACCACAGCCACATCATGCTTGCGGACCTTGTCGATGGTAGCCAGCACGTTTGATGTCTGCCGGACACCCAGGGCAGAGGTCGGCTCATCAAGGATGAGCACCTTCGCGCCGAAATGCACAGCCCGCGAGATAGCAACCGTCTGGCGTTCACCGCCCGACAGCGTGCCAACCGCTTGGTCCGGGCCGCGCAGGTTGATACCCATCTTACTCATCTCTTCCATGGTCGTAGCATCGGCCTTGGCCTTGTCGAAAAAGGTGATGCCGAGCACCTTCTTCATCGGCTCATTGCCCATGAAGAAATTGCGGCTCACGCTCATCAACGGGATCATAGCCAAGTGCTGGTGCACCGTTGCTATGCCAGCATCCATTGCATCACGTGGCGTCTCAAAACTCATGGTTGCGCCTTCGAAGAGGATCTCGCCCTTCGTTGGCTTGTGTACGCCAGACATGGTCTTGATGAAGGTCGATTTGCCTGCGCCATTGTCGCCCAAAAGGCAGTGGCACTCGCCTGGATAAACATCGACCGAAACACCGGCTAGCGCGATCACTGAACCGAAATGCTTTTCAATGTTCTTCATTTGAATAATGGGGGCATGAATCGTGCGTGAGTTCATAACGACGTTCCCCTATCGTTCGCCGGTTATAATGCGGCGGATGTACGTGTTTAGAACTACCGCGCCGAGCAAGATAACGCCGAGGAATACCCGAAAAAGCGAGCTTTCGACCCCTGCGAAGAAAAGGCCCTGTTGCACAACCCCAAAGATCAGGGCGCCGAGCGCGGCCCCCAGGACCGATCCATAGCCACCAGTAAGCAAAGCCCCGCCGATCACCACCGCGATAATCGCCTCGAACTCTTTCAAAAGACCACGATCTGCGCCCGCTGAACCGAATTCAAAGATTTGGCACATCGCAAAAACGGTCGCGCAAAACGCGGTGAACATGAACATCATGATTTTGACCCGGTTCACCGGAACGCCGGAGTTACGGGCTGACTCAGCATCACCGCCAGCGGCAAAAATCCAGTTTCCAAAGGGTGTTTTGGTCAACAAAACATGGCCAAATATCACAAGCATAATGGCCCAAACAATCAGCGCGGGGATACCGTCGACGACAGGCTCTCCCTGACGGCTGCCGCGTTCAAACGTGGCGATGAGATCGTTTTGCGCCAACCAGATAAAGAACCACTCACCAACGGTGCCGCCAAACAAACCCGCCAGCCAATCACCTTCGGCGGCCTCGCGAATGCCGCCAATGATCGTCTTATTCTCAATGGTCTGCGGTAGGTAAATGGTGAAACCGCGAAGAATGAAGAGAAATGCCAGCGTCACGATGAAGCTGGGCAGACCTGTTCGAATAACAATGAAACCGTTAAGTGCGCCGATCGCAAGGCAAGTGACGAAGGTGAAGATGATGGCGATCCACATGGGCAAGCCAAATGTCACCGACATGATTGCGGTGATCATGCCGGCAAAGCCGATCATGGAACCGACCGACAAATCGAACTCACCGGCGATCATTAGAAGGCACGCACCAACGGCAATGATCATGAACTGCGCCGAAACAATCGACCAATTCATAACGCCTTGAGCAGCAAACATACCGCTGTCAAAGGCAAACAGAACGAAGAAAGTGAACACGGCAACGGTGCCAACAATCCCGCCGAGCTCGGGGCGGATAAGGGCTTTTCGAATGCCAGAAATCTCTTTGACCCGCTCATCGACAGCGTCCTGTGAAGGAGACGGTGTTTGGCTTGTCTGTGTCATACCTATCCCCTTTTCACGCCGGGACTTGGGCTACCATGCCGCAGGTACGCTACGATGCGCGCGTTGGCCCAAACTGGACAAGAAGCGTCAGGTGTTGATCGAGTGCAACGGGGTTGAGCACGGCAATAGCCGTAAGCCAGTGCACATTAGAAAAGGGGCGCTTCAAAGCGCCCCTTTTTGGTCTCCGAACTTAGCGGAACTCGCCAGCAAACTGCTCGATCTTCTCAAGCCCATCGGCCGTCACAAAGCCGGGACCGGAGTTGATGTTGTTCCCAGGCAGAACGCCGTAGCGGTCAAAATTGGCAAGCACTACAACAGGTAGGTAGGCCTGCAGGAACGGCTGCTGGTCGATACCCCAGGAAATAGTGCCCTCTTTGATCGCCTCAACGATTTCATCGCCCAGATCGAAGGTGCCAAAATGGATGTCACCGGCCATGCCATTCTCTTCCAGAGCTTGGACGGTTGGGTTTGCAGAGACCGGGCCAAGCGTCAAAATGCCATCAACGTCGGGGTTGGCTGCCAGGTAAGCCAACACTCGGTTCTTGATCTCTGCCGGGTCAGTGCCGGAGTCCATCATGGAATCGCCAAGCTCAACACCGAGACCGTCTGCATAGCCACGGCAACGTTCACCAACGGTGGGCTGCTGGATCGCATGATTGACACAAAGGAAGTTCGTTACGCCTTCGGTTTTCGCTCTAAGACCAGCGGCCAAGCCGGCATCATACTCCGGTTGACCCACATACATAAGCGCGCCGACTTCGCGGGCCTGCTCGGGTGTACCAGTGTTCATGATGATGACGTTGATGCCCTGATCAACAGCTTCAGAGATCGGGCCACGCAACACGTCAAAGTCTGCAAGTGTTGTTATGATACCGTTCGGGCCGGAGGCTGTCGCCTGTTCAATGATCCGCGCCATATCTGCAATGTCGCCTGTCGGCGGATTGCGGTACTCGACTTCTACGCCCACCTGCTCTCCAGCGAGCGCGATGCCGTTCTTGATTGTGTTCCACCAACTGTCAGAATCAGGAGCGTGGCTAACTAAGACATAGCGTTCGCCCTCAGCCTGCGCGACGGTAGCCCCCATCAAAGGCGCCGCGATGACAGCGGTGGCAATGGCTAGTTTCGCAAAAAGCGATTTCATGAGTGTCCTCCCAGACAAAGTTTCAAGGCTTGTTCTTCCTTCCGAGGGGCTTTGATCCCCTTCAAGACAAACCAAAGCACAGAGACTATCGATGTGCAACCGGTTGCAATTTAAGAAGCAGCACGTGCATTTTCCGCTCAGTTTCGCTATGGCTGCCGAAAACGCTTCGATTGCCAGTATGCAAGGGCGCAAGAATGGCGATAACACTAAGAGACGTGGCTGAACGGGCAGGCGTGTCGCGCTCTGCGGTTTCGCGGGCATTCACTGACGGTGCGTCGGTATCGACAAAAATGCGCAGCAAAGTGGAACGCGCTGCGCGGGAGTTGGGCTACCACCCCAATGCGCTTGCCTCGAGCCTTACGACGGGACGAACCAAGCTGATCGGGCTGATCTCCAACAACTTCCATAACCCTATCTTTTTAGAAGTCTTTGATCTGTTCACACGCGGGCTTCAGGATCGCGGATTGCGTCCCTTGCTGGTCAACCTTTCCGATGAAATCGACCCTGAGAAGTCTGTGCGCATGGTGCAGCAGTACTCGGTGGATGGCGTCATCGTTGCCTCCTCCACCCTATCGCCCACCTTTGCCCGCGCCTTCAAAGAAGCTGGCATTCCTGTCGTGCACTCCTTTGGCAGGCACACCACCAGCCCGCAGGTGCACGTTGTGGGTATTGATAACGTCGAGTCTGGTCGCATCGCTGCGCAAGAACTGGTGGCGTGCGGCTATACGGACATCGCGTTTTTAGGTGGACCGGAGACTGCCACATCCACACAGGATCGCTACGCAGGGTTCACCAACGAGGTTGCAAAACATACTGGTGTCACCATGCGCTACAGCTTCGCCAGTGCGTATTCCTTTGATGCTGGCCGCGATGCCATGGAAAGCTTGATGGACGGGCCGACGGCCCAAGCTTACTTCTGCGGTGATGACGTGCTGACCATCGGAGCGCTCTCAGCTTTGAAAAGCGCTGGCAAGCGCGTGCCTGAGGATGTTGGGCTTATCGGCCTCAATGATATGGAAATGGCCCGGTGGCAGAACATCGACATCTCCACCATTCATCAACCCATCGCACAGATCGTCCGCTCGTCGATCGAGCTGGTGGTATCGATGCTTGACGATCCCGAGCGCTATCCCGAAGCGCGGCTTTTTCCAGTGCGCGTGGTGCGCCGTGGAACTTTGCCCAAGCCGATTGGCTAACTAGGAACGAAACATGGGTGGCCGCGCATCGACCCAGACACCGTCCTGTTTGGCTGATGCCACACTGGCATAAACCGCCGCCATGGACCGCAATCCGTCTTCTGCCTTTGGAAATTGGTTCGCCATCTGATCCAGAGGTTCTCCAGCTTTCTGGGCGCGAATCGCCGCTGCCAGATCAACGTAGATGTTAGCAACCGCCAAAGGAAAGCCTTCCGGGTGCGCGATAGGCACGCGGGAAAGTCGCGCAGCCATGTCAGAGATGCCAGCCTCACCCTTTTCGATGATTTCCGTACGGCCACCAAGCGGGCTCCAATAGGCCTGATTGGGGTGTTCAGATGCCCAGCGCAGCCCACCCTTTTCGCCAAAAATTTGAATATCAAGGCCATGCTGGCGACCCAGCGCGATGGTTGAGGCCCAAAGGCGACCGACCGTGCCTCTAGCCAAGCGGAAGTTCACCATGGCATCATCTTCCAAGACGCGCCCTTCCACCGTTGACGCGAAGTCAGCAGAAAGCTTCGTGACCTCATCACCTGTGATGAAGCTTGCCAGATGTAAGGCGTGAATGCCGCAGTCGGCCATCTGACCGGAGACACCAGCGTGCGCCGGATCATAGCGCCAGCGTACGCGTGGGTTGTCTGCATCATCGCCGGCCGCATGATGACCATGGCTGAAGTTTGCGACAATGGTGCGGATCGCCCCTAGCTGCCCGGTATCCACCATGTGCCGGATGTGGCGGATCATCGGATAAGCGGAGTAGGCATAGTTGACCGCGCACACCTTGCCCGAAGCTTTTGCCGCGCGAACAATGTCCTCGCCCTCTTCCACCGTCATAGTCATTGGCTTTTCGCAAAGCACATTGAAGCCAGCTTCCAAGAAGGCTTTGGTTATTGCGTAGTGGGTTGCGTTCGGCGTTGCCACTGTGACGAGGTCAACGCGGTCTTCACGCGCGGTTTCGCCCTCCAACATCTCTTGCCAATGACCATAAGCACGGCCCGGCTCGACGCCGAGCGTTTGAGCATACGTGCGACCCGCCTCAGCGTTGTGGTCTAGGGCACCGGCAACCAAAGAAAAATGCCCATCTGCCATCGCACCCATACGGTGCGCCGGACCGATTTGGCTGCCTTCACCACCGCCGACCATGCCCCAAGAAAGTCGTTTCATATCTGGAATCCTTAGAAGCCGATGGAACCAAGGTACGTGCGGTTATAGGTAGCATCCGCGAGCGGGTCGGTGTTACCGAGCGTTGGGTCGCAGTCCTGCTCCACCGTGCACCAGCCCTCAAATCCAGTATCCAGCAGCACTTGGCGAACGGCGGGAAAGTCCACATCGCCCTGCCCAAGTTTACAGAAGATGCCCTGTCCACAAGCGTCATAAAACCCAGTGCCTTTCGATACGACATCGGCCTTCACAACGGGGTCGATGTCCTTGAAATGCATGTAGCTGATGCGACCGATATGCTTCTTCGTAAAGGCTACAGGGTCAAACCCCGCATAGGAGTGGTGGCCCGTGTCGAAGCAGATTTTAAGAATGCTCTCGTCCACCTCATCCAGCAGACGCTCAAGCTCCGGTTCGAAGTCCATGAAACCTGCGGCATGGGCGTGAATACCAACTGCCAAGCCATACTCTTCGGTGCCCATCTTGGCCACGCGGGCAATGCGATCACGATAGGCATCCCACTCGGCCTTATCCATTTGCTCTGCAGCGTCAGCGCGTCCAGCTGTCGGCGCGCGGCGCGGAGAGATGCTGTCGATGATCACCAGATGCTGCGCGCCATGAGCGGTAAGCGCTTTGCAGGTGCGCACTGATGCATCCAAAACTTCATCCCATGCACCGGGGTCATGGAAGGGGCGGAAAATCACGCCGCCAATCAGCTGTTGGTTGTGCTCATCCAGCGCTTCGGCCACCTGAGGCGGATCTTCTGGCATGAAGCCAACGGGCCCAAGCTCAATGCCAGTATAGCCGGCTTGCTTGTTCTCCTTAAGCACTTGTCGCCAGTCAGGATTACGCGGGTCGCCTGCAAACTCCACGCCCCAGGAACAGGGTGCATTGCCAATGGTGATGCTCATGATGTGCGTTTCCTAGGAGCGGCCAATGTTGGCCCATGTTTTGGTATCGTGTGAGGTGCGGATCGCTTCAATAACCTCGCTCACTGCAAGGCCATCGGCAAAGGTTGGCCAAACCGGTTCGCCGGTTTCAATGGCAGTAAGAAAGTCCCGCGCCTCAATGATGATCTGGTCTTGGTAGCCTGTGCCATGGCCGGGCCCTTGGCAGAACGCCTCGTAATTCGGATGCGCAGGGCCCGTCAGAATTTTGGTGAACCCGCGCTGCGCTTCGGGGCCCGCGGCTTTGTAAAGCCAGAGCGCGTTCTGATCTTCCTGATCAAAACGGATCGCGCCTTTCGTTCCATGGATCTCATAGGCGTAGCCCATCTTCCGGCCTGTTGCGATGCGGCTGAAATAGAGGTGTCCCATGGTGCCCCGTTTAAAGCGGCACATGATTTGGGCGTGATCATCATTCTTGACCGCAACGCCTCCACGGTCAGTATGCACTGTTTCAAAGTCACCCATCACCGAGGCGATCGGCCCGAGCAACGCCATGGCGCAGTTGATCATGTGCGGGGCCAAGTCGCCGAGTGTGCCAGAGGCAGCATCCTCGGTTCTCCAGTTTACAGGCAAAGACGGATCGGCGAGAAAGTCTTCGGTGTGTTCGCCGCGGAACCACGTCACGTCACCGATCGCGCCCTCCTCAACCAGCTGGCGCACATAAGACGAAGCCGGCGTACGTATATAATTGAAACCCACCATGTTGGGCTGGCCGGAGGCTTTGGCCGCTGCAACCATTGCACGCGCATCCTCCAAGGACGCCCCCAAGGGTTTCTCGCAGAACACTGGCTTGCCGAGCGCAAACGCTGTCTCAGCGATCACGCGATGATAGTCTTGCGGCAAGGCAATGATGACAGCATCAACGGCTGGGTCATGTACGAGCTGGGCCCAATGGTCCGCTGCACGTGCAAAGCCAAATGCGTTCGCATAGCGCTCAGCCGATGCTTTGCTGGAGGCCGCAACCATCTCTAAGCGAGGACGTAAAGTTGTCTCAAAGACAGCGCCGACTGCCGCCATCGCGACAGCATGGGCTTTGCCCATATAACCACCGCCGATGATGCCAATGCCGATATCTCGGCGAGCATCTGACATGGCTTACCCTCCCAAAGACCCGCCTTTTCGGCATTGTTTTACGCGGTTAGCGTTGAAAAGATATTGCAACCGGTTGCAAAACCGCTATCCTCACGGAGCGCAAGGGTCAATGGGGAAAGTGTACCGCAAGCGACCTTGTGCCAAAAAGACAAAGGCCCAAACGGGCATTACAGGGGAGGCGCAGCATGTCCAACGATGTTGCTGCAACGGGCACCGTTAAGCTGACGGTTGCGCAGGCTATTGTGCGCTATTTGACCGCGCAGTTCATCGACATCAATGGCCGTGAAATCCGTGTTTGCGGTGGTGGCTTTGGTATTTTCGGCCATGGCAATCTACCCTGCTTGGGTGAAGCGCTTTATGATGTGCAAGATGTCTTGCCCCTCTATCGCGGACAGAACGAGCAGAGCATGGGCTTTGCCGCAGCTGCTTATGCCAAGTATTATCTACGCCAGCGTTTCATGTTTTGTACCGCTTCTGCTGGTCCGGGCACGGCAAACCTTCTAACCTCGGCAGCACTGGCGCATGCCAACCGCCTACCAGTTCTGATGTTGTGCGGCGATGCATTCCTGACCCGTCTGCCAGATCCTGTGCTTCAGCAGCTGGAACATTTCGGCAATCCATCGCTCGGCTTGAATGACGCTTTCAAAGCCGTAAGCCGCTATTGGGATCGTATAACCCATCCAGCTCAAATCATTCAGTCTTTGCCTGCTGCCCTTGCCACGATGTTGGACCCGGCTGACTGTGGCCCTGCTTTCATCGGCATGCCGCAGGACATACAGGGCTGGACTTACGACTATCCGCTGGAGTTCTTTGACAAGAAAGTGCACCGCATCCGTCGCCAGTCACCTGATGCCGATGAAGTTGCACAGGCGGCGCAAGTGCTAAAAACCGCCCAGCGACCGGTCATCCTTGCTGGTGGCGGTGTGCAGTATTCGCGTGCCGTCGCCGAGATGACGTCGTTCGCTGAGACGCACCACATTCCTGTCATTGAGAGTATCGCTGGGCGCGCCAATCTGCTTGCCACCCACCCCCTCAACATCGGACCAGTGGGCGTGACAGGCTCGGACAGTGCAAATACGATTGCCGAACAAGCAGATGTGATCCTCTCCATAGGCTGCCGCTTACAGGATTTCACCACCGGCTCTTGGACGGCCTTCGCCCAGGATGCGCAGATCATTGGCCTCAATGCTGCCCGCCACGATGCAGGCAAGCATCGATCTCTGCCGGTGGTGGGTGACGCCAAGATTGGGCTGAAGGCACTGGGCGTGGCGTTGGACAGTTATCGCGCACCGGAAAGTTGGGTGACCAGTGCGCGCAACGAGCGCGCCAAGTGGGATGCCTACGTGGCTGACAATATCAATGCAAAAGCAGTGGATGGCTCCAACCGACCCAACTCCTATGCACAGGCCATTGGTGTGGTGAACGCCCTGTGCAATCCGCGTGATCGCGTGGTCACAGCCGCCGGGGGATTGCCGGCTGAGGTCACCGCCAACTGGCGTACATTGGATATCGGCACCGTGGATGTCGAGTTCGGCTTCTCCTGTATGGGCTATGAAATCGCTGGTGGCTGGGGCGCGAGGATCGCGCAAAGCGAGAACGAGCCCAATGCTGAGACCATCGTCTTCGTCGGCGATGGCTCTTACCTCTTGATGAATTCCGACATCTACTCCTCGGTGCTCACTGCCAAGAAGCTTATAATTCTGGTGCTGGACAATGGTGGCTTTGCTGTCATCAACAAGCTGCAGAACAATATGGGCCAGGAGAGCTTCAACAACCTCATTGCCGACTGCCCTACAGTGCCAGAGCCTTTCAATGTGGACTTTGCCGCCCACGCAGCGTCCATGGGTGCGCTGGTTGAGCGCGCAGAGAACCCAGCCGAACTAGGCGAAGCCTTCAAGCGCGCCAAAGCAGCCTCGGCCACCAGCGTAATCGTTATGAATGTTGATGCCTATGAAGGGTGGACGAACCAGGGTCATACCTGGTGGGAGGTCGGCACGCCGTTCACCTCCGACAAGCCGAAAGTGCGTGTAGCCAACGCGGATGTGGAAAGCGCCCGAAACCGCCAGCGCAAGGGCGTGTAGAGGGGTGATGCCATGATGAAGCGATACACACCAGAAACGGTTGATGTCGATGAGATCGTCGACGAACTGCTGGGCGGTCAAGGCGCGATTTTGATCTCCGGCCTGTTCACCAAAGAGGAGATTGCCCAGGCTCGCTCCATCATCATGGAGCATTCCAACGCCGACGCGTCCAAAGTCACGCACTTTCAGGGCGCGGCGGAAGAAGCTGGCACCATCAGCCTGCAACGCCGCGTCTGGAACCTGCTCGCCAAGGGCGATGTCTTCTCCCACATGGCATCCCACCCCGTGCTGATGCGCATCTTGCGCAAGTTCTTGGGCAGCGAGTTCATCATGGGGTCCATCGCGGCCAACCGGCTGCTGCCAGGTGGGCCGGGGCAAGAACCCCATGTGGACTACCCATATTGGGATTTCCATGCGCCCGAGACCCATCCGGTCGGCCTGAATGGCTCCTTTCCGATGAACGCACAGGTGTCGGTCATCCTAGACCCGTTCACCAAAGAAAGCGGTGCGACGGCATATGTGCCCGGATCACAGAAGGAGCTACGTTACCCCCGCGAGGAGGACCGCTTCTTTGAGCGTTACGCCCAGATGGAAGGGGAGCCAGGGGATGTGGCCTTGTTTTACGGTGTCACGTGGCACTGCGCCATGCCCAACAATTCGACCCATGATCGCAACGCGGTGCTCATCCAGTACCTGCCAAAATGGGTCAAGCCAATGGAGGATATGCCCGCTGCGCTGCCGCAGTCCTTACTAGACGCTGCAACGCCGGACATGCGTCAGCTGTTGGGTCTGAACTATCCCTATCCTGAGGTGTTGGACGGGGCTGTGGCGGGCAACACCGAAGGGCGCGTTTGATGGAGTGGGGCGCGGTCCGTTCAGGTATTGCTATGAACCGTTTCATTGTCGTCGGCCGCGTCGGCATGGATGTGGTTGTCGACCCACCTGGGACACGTACCGAAGATGCGCAGACGGCTATCATTGCCATGGGCGGATCCTCCGCCAACATCGCAGCTGGCATTGTGAAACTTGGCGGAGCCGCTGACCTTGTTACGCGCGTCTCGGACGATTCCATCGGACGTTTCTGCACCAACCAGCTGACCCAGTACGGCGTCGGCACGCAGTATGTAACGCCCGTTGGCGGCGAAGCTCGCAATTCTTTAGCCTTATACGAAAGCACTATCGAAGATCATCAAACGGTGATCTACCGCAATGGTGCTGCTGACTTTCAGCTATCGGTCGATGATGTCGAAGCGGTGGATTATGCGAGCTACGGCGCGCTGATCACAGCTGGCACTGTATTTGCCGCTGAGCCCTCACGCACCGCCACATTCCGCGCCTTTGAGCTGGCCAAACAGGCTGGTTTGCCGATCATTTTCGATGTGGACTACAGGCCGTATTCCTGGCCATCGCGGGAGGTTGCAACGGACGTGCTTACACGGGCGGGTGAAAAGTCCGATGTCATTGTCGGCAACGATGTGGAGTTCGGCTTCATGGCTGGTGATTACGACAAGGGGTTGGAGAAGGCGCGCGAACTAGCTGCCCAGAACGCTGCAATGGTGATCTACAAGATGGGCGAAAAAGGCGCGGTCACCTTTACCGGCGGGCAGGAGCTTCGCACGGGCATCTATCCCGTTCATGCCCTGAAGCCGGAGGGTGCAGGCGACAGCTTCATGGCCGGGTTGATAGCTTCGCTCGCTGAAGGGCACGACCTGAAATCCGCCCTGCTGCACGGCTCTGCCTGCGCGTCGATTACCGTCTCCAAACCAGCTTGCGCTCCGGCGATGCCAACGGCAGAGGTGCTCAAGGCGTTTATCGCCAACCACCCCGGACCAACCCAATAAGAAGAACCTGGCCTAACGGCCCAGAAAGGACACGCCATGCACATCCCACCCTATGACAACAAAAACCAACCCATCGTGGGTGTGGATGATGCTCTGGTGCCGCTTAACTACTTCAACATTGTCAAGCTGAAGAAGGGCGAAACTTATACGTACAGCCTGGAACGCTACGAGACATGCATCACACCCGCCACAGGCACTATTCATGTGCAAGTGGGTGGTTTCGAGGCCAAGGATATTGGCGGTAGGGTTGTCGATGTCTGGGATGGGGAGCCGGAAGGTGTTTATGTTCCCACCGGCATGGAAGCCCGCTTCACCTGCCTATCTGATGATGCTGAAGTGTTCGTCGCCGGGGCGAAATACGACAAGACTCTGGAGCCTTTCGCTGTTCGATCAGACCAGCTGGATCTGGTGCAGTACGGCTCCGATGACACCAAAACACACCGAAAGATAAAGCACATTCTGGGCTCGGAGTATCATGACCGGGTGGGCCGCTTGCTGGTGAGCGAGCTATACACTGTTGGCCAAGGTGGCTGGTCAGGCTTCCCCAGCCACAAGCACGATACGGATCGCTTGCCGGATGAGACGCGGCACGATGAGACCTACAACTTCCGCTTTCGGCCGAACTACGGGTCTGGCGTCCAGATGTTGCAGCGGGTCGATAACGAGCCAGGCGACGCTTATCACATCGTCGATGGCTCCACGATATGCCTTGATAAGGGCTATCACCCCTGCGCCGCACTGCCGGGCTATGAGATGTACTACTTTACCATCCTTGGTGGCCTATCGCAGCGGTCGCTGAAGCAGTACTTCCAGCCGACGCACGCAGAGCAGCTGCACACCATCCCAGGCATCATGGACATGGTCGCAAAATTCAAGTGAGCTCATTCCAATGACTGTCGCAACGCTCGCTGAAGTCTTACAGCCAGCCCTTAAAGATGGCTACGCTGTTGCTGGGCTAGTCTGCCTGGGCTGGGAAGATATGCGCGCCTATGTGGCTGCTGCCGAAGCAGAGCACGTGCCCGTCATCCTACAAGCAGGACCAAGCTGCCGCGAACACACGCCGTTGCCCATATTGGGTAAGATGATGCGCCATCTGGCCGAGCGCGCCAGCGTGCCCATCGTTTTGCATCTCGACCATGGGTACACCTATGATGAAGCCAGCGAGGCCCTCGATAGTGGCTTCACGAGCTTGATGTTTGATGGCTCGCGCAATCCGTTAGCAGATAATATTGCTCAAACACGACGTATCGCCGAACTCGCTCATGGGGCAGACATCTCCTGCGAAGGTGAAATCGGGTTTGTCGGGTATGATGGCGGCGAAGCTTCTGCTGGTACAGACCCGCAAGAGGCCGCTCAATTTGCTCAGGAAACCGGGGTCGACGCCGTCGCCATTTCGGTTGGCAATGTCCACCTTCAGCAGAACAAACAAGGCGGGCTTGATGAACCGCGTATCCGTGCCATTGAAGCGCTGACAAAAACACCCTTGGTCATCCATGGTGGCTCCGGCGTCCCGGTGGATGAACGCACAAAGCTGGCGCGAACATCGCGCATCTGCAAGTTCAACATCGGCACGGAGCTACGCATGGCATTTGGCAGTGCCTTGCGTATTGCGGTCGACGCTGACCCTAGCCGCTTTGATCGTGTGCAGATCCTAAAAGAAACACATGACCCGGTTGAGGCTGCGACGCGCACCGTGTTGCGCGCTTTCAAACCAGCAGACTAGGAATCACAACATGCTTCGTATCGGACTACTTGGCTGCGGTCGCATTGGCCAGGTGCATGCCTTAACGCTGGCAGGCGTTGATGGCGCACAGCTCGTGACTGTGAGTGATTTTCTGCCCGAAGCGGCGCAGGCTTTGGCCACCAAGTACGGTGCTAAGGCGATGACGTCGGACGAGGTGATCGCCTCGCCGGAGGTTGATGCGGTTGCGATTTGTACGCCGACCACAACTCATTTTGACCTCATTCATCGGGCGGCCCGCGCAGGCAAGGCGATCTTCTGCGAAAAGCCGATTGATCTTTCCACCGACCGCACACGCGCTTGCATCAAGGCTGTGGAAGCAGCTGGCGTGCCCTTCATGACCGCTTTCAACCGGCGCTTTGATCCCAGCTTTTCCCACCTTGAGGCGCAATTGCGGGCTGGTCTTATTGGCGATATTGAACTGGTAACCATTCTATCGCGCGATCCAGCTCCACCCCCAATCAGCTACATCGAACAATCTGGCGGGCTCTTTCGTGACATGATGGTTCATGACTTGGACATGGCGCGCTTTCTGTTGGCTGAGGAGCCCGTGAAGGTCTTCGCTGTCGGATCGAACCTTGTGGACCCTGCCATCGGTAAAGCTGAGGATGTAGACACCGCAGCCGTCACACTGGAAACGGCGAGCGGTCGCATCTGCCAGATTTCAAATTCGCGACGTGCCACCTATGGCTACGATCAGCGCATCGAAGTCCATGGTTCCAAGGGTCTCTTGAAGGGTGAGAACCAAATGGAACACAGCGTGGTGCTCGCCACAGACAACGGATTCACTGGTGCTCCGACACAGCACTTTTTTCTAGAACGTTACGCGCGCGCTTACGCTCGTGAGATGGAACACTTCGTTACGGCTATCGGTGCGGGATCGACCCCATCACCATCTATCTATGATGGTTTGCGGGCGCAGATGTTGGCCGATGCCGCTCAACGCTCGATGGAGACAGGAGTTCCTGTAGGCGTCGTTGAGTGATTTAAGCAGCCAAAAAACTTTGCATGAAACGGCAAAGCTTAAGTCGATTGGTCTTTTCTTACGTTGCATGCGCTCAAGTGCGTTCGCCTGTGCTCGAGATGCGGAGTTCCACCTGAAACTCAAGCGCGAAATGGATGTCCAAGGCGCTATCCGCAAATCCCCCAACTTCAACTTTTTAGACACGCCTGAAGGCGAGTTCATCGAGACGATCATCGCTGCGCAAGGCGTACTAGAACGCAAGCAGAATGGCCGCCAAGTCGCACAGAAGATGCGCGCTCGCATGGAGAACGGCTACTATGTGCATGCCGCGCCCATTGGCTATGTCTATCGCAAGGTCGAAAGCGGGGCAAAATGCTCTTTCACGATGAGCCTTGTGCATCCATCATCCGCGAGGCGTTTGAAGGCTACGCTCTGGGGTGATTTGCAACGCAAGCAGAGGTGACCCGTTTTTTGAGAGCTTCTCGGACTTCCCGCGCGACAAAAAGGGCGAAATCCCTCAACAGCGGGTCACGGATGTTCTGACCAATCCGATCTACACCGGCCATATCTGTTCGCAGACCTACAAGATCCACTGGCTCAAGGCCCAACACGAACCTCTCGTCACCATAGAGACGTTCGATAAGGTCCAAGAGCGGCGACAAGGCGTTGCAAAGGCACCAAAGCGCAAGAACATCGGCAACGACTTTGCCCTGCGTGGCTTTGTCTGCTGTGCCGACTGCGGCGTCCCCTACCGCTCATCCTGGGCGACGGGTCGGGACAAGCGCTACCCTTATTATATCTGTCAGACCAAGGGCTGCGACAGCTACGGCAAATCCATTGCCCGCGACAAGATCGAAGGCGATGTCGGCGCACTCCTGAAAGCCTTGCAGCCGTCTGCCAGCTTAATCCAACTGGCCACCGCCATGTTCCGCAAAGCCTGGGATGCCCGCGCTGAGCACGCCAAAGCCATGGTGGCGTCCGCAAAGCGTGAAGCACAGCGGCTGGAAAAAGAGATTGACGCTGTGCTCGATCGCATCATGGCGGCCAGCAACGCCACGATCATCCAGCGCTACGAGAACAAGGTGGAAGACCTTGAGCGCCAGAAAGCTCTGATCCTGGAAAAAACAGCAAATTCGCGCGTTCCGCACGGCTCGTTCGAGGAAAAACTAGAACTCGCGCTCACGTTCCTCGCAAACCCTTGGAAAGT
>JBCCLK010000031.1:0-34407 GCA_039026935.1 Pseudomonadota bacterium | reverse complement strand
TACCAAGGGAGTGCTCTACCCCTGAGCTACGGCAGCGCGCAGATAAGCTGTATCAGCGGCGCGGGTGATGCCACAGGCTTAGCGGGTGCGCAAGCGCCGGACAGCGGGAAAACACGCACAAGGACGGCCAGGCACTCCTTCAACACACCAAGCAAACCGAGCCAGGTGTTGCCCGCTCACTGGCCTGAACTACTCCGTCCAGGTTACACCCTTATCAACGTCAAATCCATAATGGATGCTTCAATGCGCAAGAAGGTAGGGGACGATGAACGTGACCAGCGGATGCCTGACGCGCGCAACCCCGCCGAAGCAAAGGCTGGTAATGATCCGCGCAGCGCGGCTCTACGGGCCAACCTCGCCAAGCGCAAACAGCAGTCGCGCAGCCGACGCGGCGGCAAAGGGGTCAGTAAGAGGGAAGAAACCGCCTTCGATACGCTGCTGGACGACGAACCACCCAAAACCTCTTGAGTTAGGGCTCGCGCATCGCTTGCCTTGAACCTTGCCTTTCTTTTGCGTACACCCGCGGCTCGCTAGGCACCCGCTTACGTCGTGCCTGAGCAAGCGACATTCTCATTGCAGAGTTTTAAGAGCGATAGCGCATGGACAAGATTCGCATTGTTGGTGGCAACGAGCTGAACGGCACGATCCCGATCTCGGGCGCAAAGAACGCCACACTGCCGCTTATGATCGCCAGCCTCCTGACTCGGGAGACGCTGACTTTACATAATGTGCCAAGCTTGCAGGATGTGGTGACGCTGTCTCGCATTCTTGGCAATCATGGGGTGGATTATGGTGTTGCGGGTCGCCGCGCTGGCAAATCCCGCGGATTCGGCGCAACGGTGAATCTAACCGCTCGTGAAATCGTCGATACCACTGCGCCCTATGATCTGGTGCGCCGCATGCGGGCGAGCTTTTGGGTCATCGGGCCGCTTCTGGCACGGATGGGTCATGCCAAGGTCTCGCTGCCAGGCGGCTGCGCCATTGGGACACGTCCGGTCGATTTTTTTCTCGATGCGCTCACCACATTGGGCGCGAACATTGAGATCGAACAGGGCTACGCTTTGGCGGAGGCCAAGAACGGTCTTGTGGGCAACCGGATTACCTTCCCGCGCGTGTCGGTCGGCGCCACCCATGTCGCTATGATGGCGGCCAGTCTGGCGCGTGGCGAGAGTGTGATCGAGAATGCCGCCCAGGAACCGGAAATCGTCGATGTGGCTGACTGCCTCAACGCGATGGGCGCTAAAATCGACGGGGCTGGTACGTCGACACTCCGTATAGAGGGCGTTGCAGAGCTTCACGGGGCCGAACACAGTGTCGTTCCTGACCGGATCGAGACCGGCACCTATGCGATGGCTGTGGCGATGACCGGCGGCAAGGTCACCCTCACCGGTGCACGCCCTGAGCACTTAGGCGCGGCCCTTGATACGTTGGAAGAGGCAGGCGTGAAGATCGAGCGTGGGCCCGACGCGCTGACCATCAGCCGCAACGGGAACGGGATCATCCCGGTGAATATCACCACAGAACCGTTTCCTGGCTTTCCCACCGACCTTCAGGCGCAACTGATGGCGCTGATGACGATGGCGCAGGGCACCTCGCAGATCAAGGAGACGATCTTTGAGAACCGTTTCATGCACGTGGCGGAGCTTGCCCGGCTTGGCGCGTCTATCCGGCTGGATGGTCAGAGCGCGTTCATCGAAGGGCAACCGAGCCTGACGGGTGCCGAAGTGATGGCGACAGACCTACGCGCCTCAGTCTCGCTCGTGATTGCAGGCCTGGCGGCGCAGGGAGAAACGACGGTAGGCCGAGTTTATCACTTGGATCGCGGTTTCGACAGTTTGGAAGAAAAGCTCTCCGCCTGTGGCGCGACGATCGAACGGCTAGCAGCGTAAGGCCCAGAGCCGCCATTGCCGCCATGAGCAAAGCCGACGACACTCCCAAGGTCCTCAAGTTGGTCGCCTTTGATGCGGACGACCTCACCGTCATCTCTGCAGCAACGCAGGACATGGTGATCAAGACAGGCGAGATGACCTATCTGCCGACCGACAAACGCTTTGCTTTGGTTGGCAACCGCTTCGCTTGGGAAGTGAATGCGGACCGCAAGAGCCCGCCTTATGAGCGGCGACGCACGGGCGTGCAGGTGACGCGCGTGATGCAGGCACAACTCGCCGGGGTTGATCGATCGCGCACGGACGACGTCTTAGAACTCCTGTCCATTGTGTTCGAAATGACGGACGAGCCGGCAGGCACTGTCACGTTCGCCTTTGCGGGCGGTGCAACGGTGCGACTTCTTGTGGAGTGCTTGGAGCTTGCCATGGCCGACCTTGGTGGCGCATGGACGACGGACAATCTGCCGCGTCATCCAGGCAGCGAACCCTAACCCCAGCTTAGGCGCGTTTTATGCCCGTGCATCTCAACACCTGCGATGTGTCCTTTGAAACGGACTTTCAAACTTTGCTCGCCGCAAAGCGTGAGGAGTCTTTGGATGTCCGTGAGGTCGTGGAGGCCATTCTTTCAGACGTGCGTGCACGTGGCGATGCCGCCGTCTGTGAATTGACGGAGCGGTTTGATCGCTTGTCCCTCACGCCCCAGACCATGCAGATAACAGCCGATGAGATTGATAGAGCGGCAGCGTTCGTGTCTGATGACGTGCGAGACGCTATTGATCTTGCCGCGCACCGCATCGAGAAACATCATGCGCGCCAGATGCCAAAAGACGACGCTTACACCGATGCGCTTGGCGTTTCGCTCGCCGCGCGCTGGACGCCGATCGACGCGGTCGGCCTCTATGTTCCTGGTGGCACCGCTGCCTACCCATCGTCTGTTCTCATGAATGCCGTGCCTGCAAAGGTTGCAGGCGTCGGTCGGCTGGTGATGGTCGTACCCTCGCCAGACGGCGAGCTGGTGCCGGCGGTTCTGGCCGCCGCCAAACGTGCGGGCGTCGATGAGATTTACCGCATTGGGGGTGCGCAGGCTGTGGCTGCCTTGGCCTATGGAACGCAGACGATCAAACCTGTGGCAAAGATCGTCGGTCCGGGAAATGCTTATGTGGCTGCCGCCAAGCGCGCGGTCTTCGGCACCGTTGGCATTGATATGATCGCCGGCCCCTCCGAGGTGCTCATCATTGCCGATGAAACCGCCAACCCAGATTGGGTTGCGGCCGATCTCTTGGCCCAGGCGGAGCATGACACCGCCGCGCAGTCGATCCTCATCTCGCTCAGCCCTGATCTATCAGGTGAGGTTCATCGCGCGGTCGAGGCTCAACTCAATGCCCTTCCCCGTAAGGACATCGCGGGCGCAAGCTGGAAAGACTATGGCGCCGTCATTGACGTAGCGAGCGCTGAAGAGGCATTGGAGCTCGCAAACCGCATCGCGGCGGAGCATCTGGAGCTTGCCGTTGCAGACCCTCGCGCTTGGATGACCGGCATCCGCCATGCCGGCGCGATCTTCCTGGGCCATCACACGCCAGAAGCAATCGGCGACTATGTCGGTGGGTCCAATCATGTGCTGCCCACGGCGCGCTCGGCACGGTTCTCCTCTGGATTGTCCGTAATGGACTTCATCAAACGCACCTCCGTCCTTGAGTGCAACGCCGAGGCTTTGTCCAAGCTTGGGCCCGCGGCCATCACCCTGGCGCAGACGGAGGGCTTGACGGCCCACGCCCGTTCCGTTGCCATACGTTCCAACCGTACGTGAGTCCGTCAGGACTCCTGCTCTCATCGCCATCTGGTAGAGGTCGCCATGCTGCCTGAGAAAGGTCTTGATGCTACCAAGGGCGCATCCGCTGCCTCAACCGGTCCGAATCGTCTGGTCAGTATCACCATCGACGAGATGTCCATTGGCCGCTCCAGCCCGACGATCGACCATGAGCGCGAGGTCGCAATCCACGACCTGATTGAAGACAACAGCTTTTCTCTTGAAGGTCATGACCGGGGGCCCTACGCGCTGAACCTTGCGGTGGTCGAACGACGCCTCGTGTTCGATGTGCGCGAAGCGACCAGCGACGCTCCCATTGCAGCACACATGCTCGCGCTCTCGCCGCTCAGACGCGCGGTGAAAGACTATCACCTGATCTGCGATAGCTATTACGAGGCCATCAGAACGTCGAGCCCGAGCCGGATCGAGGCCATTGATATGGGCCGTCGTGGCCTCCACAACGATGGCTCAACACTCCTTCGAGAGCGGCTGGCGGGCAAAATATCTATGGATTTTGAAACGGCCCGGCGGCTTTTTACGCTGGTGTGTGTCCTGCACTGGAAGGGCTAAGCCCCCGTGTCGGCGGATGAACCAAGCTTTGCTGCGGGCATGGACCTTGCGCCGGGGCAGTCTGCCTCCCTCCAACCCAGCGCGGTTCTGTTCGCATGCTCCATGAATGCTGTGCGTTCCCCTATGGCTGAACTGCTGGCCAAACATCTGTTTCCCGGAAAGTTTTACATCCAGTCCGCTGGCGTGCGCGCAGGCGAGCCGGATCCGTTTACGCAGACCATCATGCAAGAGATGGGGCTTGATCTCGGTCGCCACCGCCCACGCACCTTTGAAGACATGGAAGATGGGTTTTTCGATCTGATCATCACGCTGGCGCCCGAGGCCCATCACCGCGCACTGGAGCTAACCCGCGATCAGTCTATGGAGGTTGAATATTGGCCGACCCCAGACCCGACGCTTGCGCAAGGCTCCCGCGATACTATTTTAAGCGCGTACCGGTCCATGCGCGATGGGTTAGCGACCCGCCTGAAAGCGCGGTTCTCATAAAGGCGGCGCAGTCGAACCCTTGTAACAACTCCTCGCTTGGGCGCACGGCGCGTTTCGTGACGTGCGGCTTTATCTGTTCGCCACTTTCAGGTACACCGCGCCGCACTGTACGGGGTAATTGCCGTTCCACCTGCGGACCGCTCCCTAAGGCACAACGGTGCCAGCTTCATTTATTGCTTCAATTAAGGATCTGCATGACCAAAGAAGAAGTTCTTGAGTTTCCCGGTGTCGTTACCGAGCTTTTGCCCAACGCCACGTTTCGCGTGAAACTGGAAAATGATCACGAGATCGTCGCCCACACCGCTGGCAGGATGCGCAAAAACCGTATTCGCGTTCTGGCTGGTGACAAAGTCTTGGTGGAAATGACACCCTACGACCTTACCAAGGGCCGCATCACCTACCGCTATAAGTAAGGTCGACCCTTCTTCAAAGACGACCTGCAAATCGATGGATCGTTTCCGTGGCGCTCTTTCCTTCCGACATGACACGACCAAAGCTGGTTCTCGCTTCGGCGTCCCCTCGGCGGCTGTCGTTGTTGGAGCAAATTGGAGTTGTACCTGATCGCCTGGAACCCACGTATATCGACGAGGCACCGCAGCGTCTTGAGTTGCCGCGAAAGCTAGCCGTCAGGCTGGCGCGTACCAAAGCGCAAACAGCGCGTGAGCGCCTGCTTCTTGAGGGCGGTTTTGAGAACGCGGTCGTCTTGGCCGCTGACACGGTCGTTTCCGTTGGACGCCGTATCCTGCCCAAAGCTGAAACACGCGCTCAGGCTGAACGCTGCTTGGAGCTGTTGTCGGGCCGCGCGCACCGCATCTACACCGGGCTTGCGGTGACAGATGGGAAAGGCAAGATGCAAAGCCGTCTTGTTGAAACGCGCGTTCGGTTCAAACGTCTCAGCCGGAAAGATATTGCGGCGTACCTCACAACCATGGAGTGGGACGGTAAGGCAGGTGGCTATGCGATCCAGGGAAGCGCCGGTGCGTTTGTCGTTCAGCTTGTCGGATCCTACACGAGCGTTGTCGGCTTGCCCTTGTACGAGATCGCGCAAATGTTGGGTTCACGCGGCCTGCCGGTTACCGACATGTGGCGGGAAACAGCTTCGCAAGCGCAATCAGCGTAGCGTCCAAGCGCCAACCTCATTGAGAGGTTCAAACGAAGAAGGGATGAGGGTTACGATGGTCTCCAAAACTCAAGTTTCCAAAGCATCGGCTTCCAAGACACGGTCGCCCAAGACACGGTCGTCCAAGACGCAACCCTCCATGACACAAACGAAACCTTGTCCCGTGTGCGGAACACCGGTTTCTACCGCTGCTTCCGGTGATGCTGTAGCGCCCTTCAAGCCTTTCTGTTCTGCTCGGTGTAAAGACGTCGATCTCAATCGTTGGCTATCGGGAAGCTATTTCATTCCTGGTCGGGACGAAGATTTGAGCGACACAACGGCCCTTGATGCGGACGCCAACAGATCACATTTTCGTGATGACGCAGCAATGGACGCCTCCAGCATCGCGGCGAAGACGCAGCACTAAATCATTACAAAACACCCGCAGAGGTTGCGTATCAGGAGTGTTACACAAGAGCCGGTCAGCCGGTTCGGCACACGTGACCGTACAGCGAGATCTGCGACAATGTGGTGTCCAACCAACGTGTTAAGACAAATTTATAGCTCATGATCTTAGCGTCGCTTAATCCATCATACCGCGATCACGTGGCGATGCGCACGGGGACACAGCTATCCTATGATCAAAACACTATCGCTCAAGCAAATGGTGTTCTTCGGCTTCAGCATCGTTCTGGCGTTGCTGTTTCTACTTGCGGCCATGGCGCAGCAAGGCGTGAGCAGCATCCAAGTCGACTTCAGCTCTTTCCGCCAGGCAGCGCACGAAAGCCTCATGGTCAACGAGGCCAACGCAACGTTGCTGGAGACCAATGCTGCAATCGCCCAGTATCGCATTGACAACTCTGAGGAGAACGCGGCGCTCGTTTTTGAACGCATCGAGCGGCTGCGGACCCTGAAACGCGAGTATACTGAGCTTGTTGGCGAAACCGGGCGGGGTGCGCGCGTGGTTCGGTTGGCAGAGACGCTTGACACTTACAATGATGCTTTTGCCCGAGTCGTTGAACTGCAAAGCGACTACAATCGGCTGGTCCCCCTCATGAACGAGGCGGGCGCACAATCGCGCGCGTCCATCAGTGAGATGATGAAAGCGGCCTACAACGAAGGCAATGTCGATGGCGCCTACCTTGCCGCTGTTGTTCAGCAGCATCTGATGCTTGCCCGCTACCACTCGGAGAAGTTTCTCCTACGCAACGAGATCATCGACCAAGAAACAACGGTGAGCGAGCTGGCACTTGGCAACGCCACGGCTGGGGTTTTGGTGCGTTTTTCAGCGCCTGGCACACCGCAGCATGCGCATATTACGGCTTACCAAGAACATGTTGCATCTTTCGAAGCACTCCTGATCGACGTCAAGGACCGCATCATCGCGCGCAATGAGATCTTGTTCAATGAACTTGACATTATCGGTCCGCAAGTCGCGATGGGCTACCACGCTGTTCTGCAGGATGTTTTGGCTACCCAAAACATGGTCGGACCGCGAGCGGAAGCAGAAGTGGATCGGGTGCTTCGGTCCACGCTTATTTTAGGCGTCGGCGCCGGCCTGATCGGTATAATCGTTGCGATCTTCATCGGTCGCATGATTTCGCGCACCATCAGCGACGTCGTCGAGCGCATGACATGCCTGGCCGCGGGCAATCTCGACATCGAGATTAAAGACGCCGATCGCACGGACGAGCTTGGCGACATGGCGCGAGCGCTCTTGGTGTTCCAAGAAAACGGTCGTGAAAAAGAGCGGCTGCAGGTTGAGCAGGCCGAACAGGCTGAGCGTCTAGAAGCGCAAAAACGCGAAGAGATGGCCGCCATGGCCGACAAATTCGAAGGCAATGTGGACGGTGTCGTGAAGGGCGTTTCGAAAGCCGCCGAGCGCATGGTGTGTCTGGCCAATGAGCTCTCAAAGGCTGCCGATCGCGCAACTGACCGTTCATCGGCTGTCGCCGCGGCGTCTGAAGAAGCGTCGATCAATGTGGAGACTGTCGCTGCAACCTCAGAGGAAATGACCAATTCTATCGCGGAAGTTTCTGAGCGCATCAGCCAATCAGCAACGATGACCAACCAGGCTGCTGCAGGCGCCGAACACACCACTGAAACCGTCGCCAAACTTTCCTCCAGTGCCCAGACCATCGGGGATGTGATCTCGATGATCTCTGACATTGCAGAGCAAACCAATCTGCTTGCGCTTAATGCCACCATCGAGGCGGCCCGCGCGGGCGAAGCTGGCAAAGGCTTCGCGGTCGTTGCAGGCGAGGTGAAGAGCCTTGCCAATCAGACTGCGAAGGCAACCGAACGGATCTCTTCCCAGATCACAGGCATGCAGGAAGACACGTCAGCCGTCGTCGACGCCATCGACCAAATTGGCGGTATGATCCAAGACCTCAACACGACCGCTACTTCCATCTCAGCGGCCGTGGAAGAGCAGCACTCGGCGACTCAAGAAATTGCGCGCAACACGCAAGAGGCCGCCAATGGCACCCGCGAGGTATCTGCCAACATAACGCAGGTCTCGTCAGCTGTCACTGAAACAGGCGAAGCTGCCAACGAGGTTATGACAGCCTCCTCTCAGCTTGCCTCCGAAGCCGAGCAGCTGCGCGAAAGCGTGTCGGAATTCTTGCGCACCGTTCGCGCTGCGTAACGTCAACGCCGCGCAACACGACGCCCGCGACCTCGTCGCTAAAGCCGTCGTTTGGCTTCAATGAGAGCGCTTTGATCGAGGCGTCAGGCTTGTGGTTCGTCTGACGATAGTTTCCTTGCATCAGGCGTCGCATAAGGATTGCGTGGACCGATGGCTTTGCCTATAAGGCCGTTTCGTGAGGTTAGGGTCGGCGATCCATCGTCCTAGAGCCAGCGTCATATTTAGCCCAGGTAGCTCAGTTGGTAGAGCACGCGACTGAAAATCGCGGTGTCGGTGGTTCGAACCCGCCCCTGGGCACCACACTTATTTTGCGACAATCTGGCGGGCTTATAGGTCAAAGCGCATCTTGTTCGACCTCTGACGGCAATCGCATGCTCTTAGCCCTGGTTTTTGCCGATTGGGTTCTTTGAAAGGCCGCACCTGTTCCTCTTGAACACACTGCGATCATTGCCACATGGGTGGTCGCCGTTTTCTACAATGAGGATTTGCCATGCGTGATGCCAAAGCCCTGCTCGACCAGTTTCTGGGCCAAGTCGATCTGTCCAGCGTGACAGGGGCCCAATCTGCCGACCAAAATGCTCAAAGTAGTGACGCAGGCGCGAGCGGCGGCCTCAACATTGACAGCCTCCTCTCAGGCAAGGGCGGGCTCGCCACAGGCGTAATCGCAGGCGGCCTCGCCGGGCTTCTCCTTGGTGGAAAGAAACCCAAGAAACTTGCCAAAGGTGCGCTCAAATATGGCGGTGCCGCCGTCATTGGCGGCCTCGCCTTCAAAGCATGGAAAGACTATCAGGCGGGCCGAGCGCCGGGGGCCACAACGCCCGCCAACCCACCCAGTATGGGTGGTGGTGGCTCGAGTAGTGATGGCATGGGTACGCCATTGCCCATCGAAGATGCCTCAGGCACAGGCTTCATGCCAGACGATGCCCAAGAGCAGGCCGACCTAAGCCAAGCGCTGATCGCGGCGATGATTGCAGCGGCCAAAGCCGACGGTCACGTCACCGATGATGAGCGTCAGCGGATTTCCTCAGCGCTCGAAAAACTCGACATAGAGGGTGATCAGCGCGCCTTTATCGCAGAAGAGCTCGCCAAACCACTCGATGTTGGTGCGGTGGCTGCTGCTGCGAAAACAGAAGAGCAGCGCGTGGAAGTCTATGCTGCCTCTCTCATCGCCGTTGATCCTAATGGTGCAGCTGAGAAGGGCTATCTTGCCATGCTGGCAGCGCGCCTCGGACTGGACCCAAGGCTGGTTGAGCACCTTCACGCAAATGCAGATCGGCTGCTAAGCTCGGCATGAACAGAGCCACTTGCTTGCCACAGGACCTTGCCCGTGAAACATGCGTGGAGACATTCCACATGTGTAAACGGCTTTCATGGAACTTTTAGAACTGGCAGCACAGACGATGCTTGTCGGCCTCCTAGCAGGATGGCTTGTCATTGGCGCTTATGAGAACTGGCGCGCGCCAGAAGTGAACCGCGATCTTGTGCGCGACGTGTTCTCCATGGAGACGATGGAGACGGAGTATCCGGCCATCCATGCTCTGGTGAAAGACAACCGCATGACGTCGAAGCGGTTGCAAAACGTTCTCTTCCGCCTGATCGTCGTGTTTGAAACGCTGGTCGCCGCTCTTTTGCTCTTGGGTACGTTCGCACTGACACTTGCAATCATTGGAATAGTGGACCCTCTGACAGCTCAGATTGTAGCGGGATGGGCGGTGTTGGGCTTTATCCTCATCTGGGGTCTGTTTCTGGTTGGCGGCAACTGGTTCCACTATTGGGTGTCGCACAAAGGCTCTCAGCACACGCACTACTTCATGACGATATGGGGCATCGTGACACTGGGGATCATTCTCTTATGAGACCTTTATGGATCGTAATCGTGGTGATGGCAGCTACGCTTGCGGGCGGTTCAGCGTCTCTTGCGCAAGACTGGCAGGTACGGCTCGTCAATGGGGAAGTTCGCGCGCTCGCACCCGAACGGTGTACAAGGCCACGCAATGGCCTGCCCGATGGATGCGTCGCCAGGGGCTCCGGCGATGTTGCCGCAGCTTGGTACACCGAACCCACAACCCGCTACGCCCACGCGATCCTCGGCGATGCGATTGAGGCGGGAACGCTCACGGTGCGCCTTTCCAACGGCGCGCAGACCTCGTTGGCCCTTCCACCATCAGAAGTCTTTGAAGACCGCATCCCGTACCTGGCAGACCTTGATCGCGACGGCCGCACCGAGATCATCACGATCCGCGCATCAGCCCGCGCCGGAGCGGCTGTGACCGTCTATGGCGTGCGCGGGGAAGCGTTGGTGGAGCTTGGGACCACCCGTTTTATCGGCACGCCAAACCGTTGGCTTAACATAGCGGGGATCGCCGATTATTTGGGGCGTGGCCACCTACAGATCGCTTTCGTAGAGACACCGCATATTGGCGGCACGTTAAAGCTTGCAACGTTCGGCCGGAGCGGGTTGCAAGTGGTGGCGCAGGCGCGTGGATTTTCTAACCACGAAATCCGGGCACGCGAGCAACGCTTGTCAGCAACAGCTGACATAGACGGTGATGGGCGGCCTGATCTTGCTGTGCCGGACGCGAGGCGCGAGCGGCTGCGGTTGGTACGCTTCGAGGCTGATACGGTTCGTGACATCACCTCTATCGCGCTTCCCGCCCCCGTAAACCGCCCGGTCGTGGCGGAAGGGCGCGGCGAGCGACTTCGCTTTCTCACTGGCTTATCGAGCGGGCAGGTCGTTTCTGTCTCGCGTTAAGCCGATTCTGAACGCTACGCTTGGGCCTACCTTTGGGTCTATCCTGCATCTTCTTCACAAGCTTAACCAAAGGCCCTAAGACGGCGCTGGACAGCGCGACGTAGGGGTCGCGCAAAAAGCGCCTCCGAGGAAGACATCGCCATGGACACCATCCACCACTTCATCAATGGACATCTGACCGAAGGCGCAAGCGGCGACCAACAGCCCGTCTTCAACCCCGCAACCGGCGAAACGCCCAAGCAAGTGATGCTTGGTTCACCGACGGATCTGCAAGCCGCGGTCGAGGCGGCCAAGGCCGCTCTGCCTGGCTGGGCGGCGACACCGACCTTGCGGCGGTCACGCGTCCTTGATCGTTTCAAAACCATCCTGTGGGACCGCACCGATGAGCTGGCCCATGCCATCTCAGCAGAACATGGCAAGACCCATGATGATGCGCTCGGCGAAGTGACCCGCGGCATAGAAGTGGTGGAGTTCGCCGTTGGCGCGCCGCACCTGATGAAAGGCGAGTTTTCAGAAGGGGTTGGTTCAGGCGTTGACAGCTATGGCATCCGTCAACCGCTCGGGGTGGTGGCAGGCATTACGCCGTTCAACTTCCCCGCCATGGTGCCGATGTGGATGTTCCCCATCGCCATCGTGGCTGGCAACACGTTTATCCTGAAACCCTCGGAACGCGACCCCTCTGCGTCTCTTCTCCTCGCCGACTGGCTGAAAGAAGCAGGCCTGCCCGATGGCGTGTTTAATGTCGTGCAAGGTGGCAAGCCGGTGGTGGACGCAATCCTTCAACACCGCGATATCAAAGCCGTGTCGTTTGTCGGTTCAACGCCGATTGCCAACTACATTTACACCCAAGGCACTGCGCACGGAAAACGCGTCCAGGCGCTGGGTGGCGCGAAGAACCACATGGTCATTATGCCCGATGCTGACCTTGATATGGCAGCAAACGCGCTGATGGGATCAGCTTTTGGCTCAGCAGGCGAGCGCTGCATGGCGATCTCTGTTGCTGTGCCTGTGACCGATGCTGTCGCCGATGCACTTGTGGACAAACTCCAGCCGAAGATTGAAGCGCTCAAAATTGGGCCAGCCTCGGATGCAAGCGCCGAGATGGGTCCGCTGGTGACGGCGGAGCATTTGACCAAGGTAAAGGGCTATGTCGATCAAGGCGAGAAAGAAGGTGCCAAGATCGTCGTCGATGGCCGAGCCTTCAAACAAACGGCGCAAGGCTACGAGAACGGCTTCTTCATGGGAGGCACGCTGATTGATCAGGTCACGCCCGATATGACGATCTGGAAGGAAGAGATTTTCGGGCCAGTGCTGTCCATGGTGCGCCGTACCTCGTACCAGGATGCTGTCGATCTCATTCACAATCATTCTTACGCCAATGGCGTTGCCGTCTTCACCCGTGATGGGGATGTGGCGCGCAACTTCACCAAGGACATTGAGGTGGGCATGGTCGGTGTGAATGTGCCGATCCCCGTACCCATGGCGTTTCATTCGTTCGGCGGTTGGAAGGCATCCATCTTTGGCGACCATGCCGTCTATGGTGAAGAGGGTTTCCGATTCTACACACGTCTCAAAACAGTGACGGCACGCTGGCCGACCGGCATGCGGACCGATCCTGAATTCACCATGCCAACGCTGGGCTGAGCGAGAACACATTGCAAGGGCGCTTCAAAGCGACGTGCGTCCGGTCCGCGCCATGTTATTTGCGCCACGTCATCCGTGCCACGTAATCTGCCACATCCTCTCCCCTTCACCTGTGCATCTTCCATGACATCCCCAACCATCTCCGATTTGATCCTCACCATCTCCTGCCCCGACAGAAAGGGCATCGTTGGGGCAGTAGGCAACAGCGTCACGGCGCAAGACTGCAACATTGTGGAGAGCGCGCAGTTCTTCGACGAAAGGTCCGGCAGCTTCTTTATGCGGGTGCGATTGACGCCACCAAACGGTCACGGGGCAGATGCGTTCGCCCAAGCCATTCAGCCAGTCGCCACCGCCTACGCTATGAACTTCCAAGTGTCGGACGTTTCGGTGAAACCGCGGGTCGTCTTGATGGTCTCTAAGTTCGGCCACTGCCTTAATGATCTTCTCTACCGGTGGCAGGTGGGCCAGTTGCCGATGGATTTGGTGGCTGTTGTTTCGAACCACGAAACTTGGCGACGCCGGGTCGAGGGTGATGGTCTACCCTTTGTTCATCTGCCGATGACCAAGGATAACAAGGCCGAGCAGGAAGCTGAGCTCGAAGCTTTGATTGAACGCGAAAGCGTCGATCTGGTGGTATTGGCGCGCTACATGCAGATCTTGTCGGATAAGCTGTCCCGTCGCCTGGAAGGCCGGGTGATCAACATCCACCATTCCTTTTTGCCATCGTTCAAAGGCGCGCGACCCTACCACCGTGCGCATGATCGCGGTGTGAAGCTGGTTGGCGCTACGGCGCATTATGTAACGCCAGAGCTCGATGAAGGGCCAATCATCGAGCAGGACGTGATCCGTGTCACACATGCAATGGGCTCAGACGAGTTGGTTGCCGCCGGTCGGGACGTGGAAAGCCAGGTTTTGGCACGCGCGGTGCGCTACCATCTTGAGCGCCGCATCCTTATTAACGGCGGCAAAACCGTCGTCTTTAGCTGACCTCTACTGCGCCGTTATCAAACGCAGGATGACGCAAACGTCGGTGACGTTTTCCGCTGATTGACACGACCATCGGTCTTTACGACCCGAATGTCCTATGATTCTTGTGCATTTAAGGATACGTATACATACGTGCTGATGTTCTTTGCGTCGCAACTTGAGGTTTAGGACAACTTTTTCTTTGCGCGATAGAAGGGCTCACTGGAGGTGCCTCAATGAGGCGGCATCTCAATGGTGCAATCCCAATGGGGTAGACTTTCAATGGATATCCACACAGTGACGGACAGCTTTGCGGTCAGCCCGCAGATTATTCCAGAAGACGTGGAGACCCTTGCCAAGGAGGGTTACACCACCATCATCTGCAACCGCCCCGACGACGAAGAACGCGGCCAGCCATCCTTTGAAGCTGTTGCCAATGCCGCCACGCAATGGGGCCTGAAAAGCCACCACTTGCCGATCGTATCGGGCATGCTCGGGCCACAGCACGTGTCGCAGATGGCTGAGCTCATTACAGAAAGTGACGGAAAAGTTTTCGCCTACTGCCGGTCTGGGACGCGTTCCATTATGCTATGGGCGTTCGACCAGATTGAAAAACGACCGCGTGAGGATGTGGTGAAACTTGCCAGCAATGCTGGCTACGACCTGTCACAGCAGCTTTAACGGCGGCTTCGATTGATTGGGTCTGTCATCCGATGCCGGGGCAGTGGCGCACCATCTTGGCATTGTGCGCAGCAATGTCCCGCACAAACCGATTGTAGCCGTCAGGCAGTGTCTCTGAGCTTTCGATAGGTGCGCGCAAGAAGTCGCGAACGGCAGGTGACACATGGATCGGTCGTAGCGAGCAAATCACACTGCCTGTATCGCCAGGCGTGGTCTGACAGCCAGCGAGGCTGACGCTACAACCGATCAAGAAGAACACGCAGATCGTCCTCACTGGCGATGCTCCTGTCGATATGCGCATTGATCCGCTCGGCACGTAGTTGCGCCTCGACGTTGGTAAGACGGACAGATAGCGCCTGTGTTCTGCGGCGCTGCGCCCACAGGTCGAGGCGCTCCAGGAGAACGCCGAGTAACGCGGCCAGAACGGTGGAGATAAGGCATGTCATTGCGTTGAGGCGCTTTGCGCTGTTTCTGCCTGGGCGACCCAATGAAACTCCTCAGGTCCAAGATGAGCCCGGATCAGGCGATCGAGCGCGTCATCGGTCAGGCCGAAGTGTTGGAGGGCATCGGGCATCAATTCCTCCAAATAGATAGCGGTCTCGGCAATCAGGCGGTTTTCAACATCCAGCTCAGCATGCTCTCTTATCTCAGCACGAACCAGCGACAAGGCATGCCGCACACCTCGTGCGATCGCGGCATGAAGAGCGTCAGCATGCTCCCGGTCGATCTCGACACCCAGCCATCGCCCCAGGCGCGAGGCCAGCCAGCCAAGAGCGAGAGCAGCAAGCGCGATGAGCGCAGTTTCCACATAGGGAAATGCCAAATCCACGACCCAGCCAAGATCCAGCGTGGCTGCATGGGCGGGCATTGGGGTGACAGCCAGCGCAATGGGAAGAACCAGCAGGATAGGGCGGGTATGCGAGCGAGATTTCACCATGGGACGGCACCTTGGGTTTGGAGCTAGGGGAGAAAGGAATGTCACGCGACTGGCCATCGCAAACCTAAAAGTTTGGAGCGCGGATACCGCGCAACTGTGACAGCGTTCGACTGATTGCCGCCGAGCACATGGATGTACTTTGCATCTGCATCGACGACGAAGCCGACATGACCTTGCCAGGTGGACTTGCCGCGGCGAAACACAGCGATCGCGCCACGCTCGGCGCGATCAATCGCGCGGCCCCAGCGCAGAAAAGACCGCGCGGTTAGCTTTCCAGTGGTCGGAAGGCCGCAGTCGGCCATCACGGCATTGACGAACGCGGCGCACCACGGCGTCTCATCGTCACGAATGCCTGAAAACCCCGCACGCGCGAAGAAGGTAACAATGGCTGGATTATGCCGACGCCCTGACCATTCGGCTGTACCCAAATGGCGTTCAGCTTCCTTAAGCCATGCGGGGTCTGAGCGTGCCTTGGAAACCTGCGATGTGGCGTGCTTGAGCTTGGATTTAGATCCGGACTTAGACTGGGAAGTGGACATGGAGAAGACCTCGCGCTTCGCCTGCGTGCTGCAGAGACGGGCGGAGCTTCCCTCGTGGGCGTCGGCAGGGGATTGCGGGCGTTCTTATCCCCGCATATCGCAGAGGCTATTTGGCCTCATGTCCTTTTCAGGTGTCATCGGAACGGATCGCTCGCACGGAGCTTGAGTCTCAGCGAGCGGAGATTGCTGCAGAGGTCGCAACAGGCCAGGCCAAAGCGAGCGTGGCCTGAAGCAGATCAGGGTTCAAACAGGCCATGTGGTCAAATTATGCCACGTCAACCGTTTCGGTGAACATGTCGTCTGCTTCGCTGATGATGATCTGATGCATAGCGCCTACGCCTTGCGGTTCTGCGTCTCGCGTCAGAGCGTGCGTTAACTCTGGTAGCCGCGGCTTGGGTCCGAAGTAATCGATTGTTCTAAGAAACGGTCTTGGATGAAGCACATTGTCTAGAAGATGATTATAAAGGCACTCAGTGGAAAAGGGTTTGCCGATAATGTCATTGACGCCCATGGCCTGCGCATCTTCCACCCGCCTGACGGTCGTATGGCCCGTAATCATGATGATGGGCGCATAGGCGCACGGGTGCTCAGGATTTCGAACCAAGCGAACCAGCTCCGCTCCATTCAGAATTGGCATCTCCCAGTCGAGAATGATGAGGTCGATAGTGCCTTCGTTCATGCGCTCGAGTGCCTGAGAGCCGTCGTACGCCTCCACAACACCTCGAACACCAAACGCTGCAAGCATGGTTCGTACGAGGCGAACCATGAACTGATTGTCGTCAACCACCAGCACGCGCAACTGCGAGAGATCATATTGGGTCATAGGCAAAGACGTGCCTTAGTTCGATACTGCCGGTCGGAACGATAATCTGGCATGGTTTCCCAAGAGTTTATCCTCGCGCCTTAACACCCTTTATTGCGATCATCCTCACCCTTCGCGACGATCGGTCGCACGCGCGACACCGACACGGCCCAGAACAAAAGGAAGGATGAAGACGATGAGAAGAAAACGCACCAGATGATGTGCCGCAACGAAAGCTGGGTCGAGCTGCATCGCAAAAGCCAAGACGACCATCGCCTCCAATCCGCCAGGTGCAAAGGCGACGATAAGCTTCAACAGCGGCAGTCCGGTGATCCATGAGCCGAGTATAGCAATCACGACGGCCAGCGAACCGCCAATGGCAAAGCTTGCAATGGACGTCCAAAGCACAGCGTTGAGGTCGCGCCAGCGGGTTTCAGAAAAGCGTGCACCGATGCTCGATCCCATAATGACGAAGCCGAAAATGGCAAAGAGTTGCGGAGGGTGGCCTACAAGAAGCCCAGAACCATAGAGCGCAGCGCTTGCCCCCAAAGCACCGATCATAAGACCCGCTGGAACCTTCAAGAGCTGAGCTAACACAGCTCCGCCAATGCCGCCTGCCCCGAGCAGGAGTAGCTCATCAAGTGATGCTTGCGGCGGGGTAGGCGTTGAAGCCACGTCTTCAGCAAGCACAATCGCCACAAACGGGATGACAGCGACAAGAATAGCCACCCTCACGGTTTGAACGATCGCAACGCGTGGTACATGCGCACCAACCTCAGGCGCCACTGCAATGAGGTAGCTTAAAGCCCCCGGCATCGACGCAAGTAGGGCCGTCGGACCATCCCATTTGGCGACACGCATCAAAAAGAGCGCCAGTGTCCCAGCAATCACAGGGATGCTCGCAACAACCATGAGCAAGGTGACTGGCCATGATGGTAAAAGTGCCAGCGTTTGCGGGGTAACGCCAGTTCCCATCGAGATGCCGACACAGACAAAAGCAAAATCACGAAGCCAATCGGGCATCGCGACCGCAATGCCTGACAGAGCCGGGATCGCTACCCCAAGCATTGCTCCGGCGATCCAGCCGCCGGGAACACCGGCAAGACCAAGTATGGCCGCACCGATGAGGCCAAAGCAAAGTGTTCGTAGAAGTGTCGTGTTGATTGCGGTCACACCTGCACTGTCGGCCCCTCTGCGACCTGCGCGAGGTTCTTCAGATCGCTCAAGACATGCATGTATCCTGTCTTTAGGGCGACGGCCAATTCGTCCCTAGTTGATCCCTATCAAGACCCATGGGTTTGGCTTCTGGCACACAAACATGTCGCCCAAGCCTAGGCGCCCTCTAAGGACCAAGATCGCTGCAAAGCCGAGTGTCTGGCCTCGCGCTTTGAAGAGCGATCACGACGCTATGAGAAGGTCAGCCCCATGCCTGTTCACAATATCAGCCGTTACGCCATGATCAATGTGCCGCGCTACACGTCCTACCCGACCGCACCACACTTCCATGCTGAGGTTGGCCCCGACACATACGCACGGTGGCTTGGACAACTTTCAACGCCGGATGAGACATCAAGCGATACAGTTTCGCTCTACCTCCATGTCCCCTTTTGCCGCGAAATCTGCAGCTACTGCGGCTGTCAGACCAAAGCGAGCAGGAAAGAAGCCCCCCTTCAGGCGTATGGCGATGTCCTGGCCGAGGAGGTTCGCCTCGTAGGATCACATCTAACACGCCGGCCTAAGGTGATGCATATCCACTGGGGTGGCGGAACACCCAGCCTCTTGCCAGATGCTTCCTTCCAAAATGTCCTTGCTGAAATTTATGCTTGGTTTGATTGCAGCCCCACCATGGAGCACGCCATTGAGCTTGATCCGCGTCTTGTGACGTCAAGGCTTGCGCGGAACCTGTCTTCCTACGGCGTGACACGGGTGAGCCTGGGCGTGCAGGATTTCAACCCGCGCGTTCAAACAGCTATCGGTCGCATCCAGCCGATAGGCACCGTCCGCACGGCCGTTCAGCGCCTAAATGATGCTGGTCTGCATGCCATTAACATGGATGTCATGTACGGCCTACCTCATCAGTCGCTGGAGGATGTGGTGAACTCGGCCACTGTGTGCGCGGACCTTGGGGCAGACCGGATTGCGCTGTTCGGCTACGCGCATGTGCCCTGGATGAAGAAGAACCAAAGGCTCATCGACGAAGCCGCGCTACCTTGTGCAAGCCGCCGCCTGGAACAGGTGCGCGCCGCGCATAGGGCGCTTGAGCACTTGGGGTATGTGAGCATCGGCTTCGATCATTTTGCCCGGCCTGATAATCCAATGGCACACGCGATGCGGTGCGGAAAACTGAAGCGAAACTTCCAGGGTTACACCACCGACACCGCCACAACGCTGATCGGGTTTGGAGCCTCATCCATCGGTAAGTTCTCACAAGGCTATGTGCAGAACAGCGCAGATACACGCAGCTGGACGCGTGCTATTGAGGCCGGCTTGCTTGCCACTGCGCGAGGCTATGCCATGCAAGGCGAAGACACTCTTCGCGCCGAGATCATTGAGGAGCTCCTCACCGGGTTTCACACAGACCTGTCAGCGCAACGCGGTGGGATTTGTCCGGATCAACACTGGATCAACGAGCAGCTGATCGCACTGGATGATCTGGCCGATGATGGGCTTTGCGAAGTGATGGGCAATGAAGTCAGCATTCCAAAGGACGCTAGATTTCTAGCCCGCCTCGTCGCATCGCGCTTTGACGTTCATGCAAGTAAGCGCGTCGTCAAACATTCCGCCGCCGTATGAAGGGCGTAACACAGCGCTTTGAGCGTCTGCTACTCGGCGTGCATGCCAGTGAGTTGGCACAAGGAGCAGATGCGATTAATCACAATCCGGTCATGCTTTTCTAGCTTGATGATCTGCTTGCGTTTCATGTCGGAGATAACACGGCTGACCGTTTCAATCGTCAATCCAAGATAGTCGGCCATTTCTTGCCGGGTCATATGCAACACGACACGACCCGTATCGGGTCCATCATCTGACGGCCCTGGACAATCGATGCCGCCCCGCTCCGGGATGAAACGCATGAGAAAAGTTGCCACTCGCTCATATGCGGACTTACGACCCAAAAGCACGGCATGGTCGTGCATGGCGCAAACTTGCTGGTACGCACACTGCGTCAGATGCGACTGTGCAGCGGCTGATTGTTCGATATCACGCCTGTTGAAGATGAGAACTGTGGTTCCTGTAAGCGTCTCGGCAGAGCATTCATGGTAGGCGTCGGTGGCGAAGCCAAACAGATCGCCAGGACCCAAAACTTCCACCACTTGCCGCCTGCCGTCCGGGAGAAGTTTGTACAGCATCGCCGAACCCGACACGAGCTCGTACAGGTTCTTGGCGTCGTCGCCCTCGAAGTAAATCACATCATGCGCTGAGTGGACCTGCCGACGCGTTGTTGGCGCGGTTCGCAGCGCTTCCCATGCGTTGTGAGGAACAGTGTCCGGGCCTCGCCTGACAGGCGTGTCGCTTTTTTTGTTGCCCACCATGTGATCAGAGTAGGACGCATGGGCCATCCGAAAATCTCCAGACTGCATCGCGCTTGCAATGCGCGATGGCGAACCACGTACGCTCGAACCGCTCTTAAGGCGGACGGCGGTACGAATATCAGGAAAGCCTAATTTCGAGCTTGAAGTAAATCACGTCCGCCCGTTTCCTGTTCGGAAAAACCCCTAGGCGATAGCCGTTGAAGTGTGTCTAGAGGTGGACGGCGAGTTCACTGGCTGACAGCGGCTTACGCAGTATGTCGATTGTCTGTGCGCCTTCGAGAAAATCGCGAATAATCGTCTGCGATTGGCCGGTTATCGCTAGAATGCGAGGGGGGTCAGCCAACGCATTGAGCCAAGCGACAAGCTGTGTCCCATCCATGCCAGGCAGACCGATGTCAACGATCACAATATCCTCGCCGCCAGGAATGCCTGCGGCAAAGAAGCCCTCCGCATCACTGTGCGTCCGAACGTCATGGCCCATTTGCCGAACGAACAAGGCAACGGCATCGCAAACAGCGTGGTCATCTTCGACGATGTGAATGATCATTCAAATCACCTTAGGCGCAGAATGCGCGACAGTATCCGCTAGCAGCATTGGTGCATTAATTACTACTGGTATTATGGTACATGAGACCGCGCCGCGGAATAAGCACGAGCGCGTAACGCACTCCGCTTACGCGGTTTGCCTCACGCGAGGGATCAAGCGCGAGCGACTCTATTGGTAAGCGTTCGCCTTGGCCGATGCCTAACTACCGGGCTTCAGCTTGAGGTGACCCTGACAAAACAATTCTGACCAAGTCGGCGGCATTTTTAGCGCCAAGCTTTTCCATGATGCGTGCCCGATGAACCTCAATTGTCCTTGGCGAAATACCAAGCGCCCTGCCCGCTTCTTTGTTGGACGAGCCTGACGTGATTTGTTCAAGCACTTCACGCTCACGTGGTGTGAGAAGATCGAGATCGGGATGTGTATCAGCGCCAGACTCGTCAGCTTCGATGCGGCGCGTAACAACCGAGATGCCCTCGCGCACACGACTGACCACCGTTTCGGCGTCAAATGGCTTCTCAATGAAGTCAAAGGCACCCGCCTTCACCGCCGACACAGCCATCGGGATATCGCCCTGGCCCGAGATGATAAAGATTGGCGCGGGATAGTTTTGCGGATCGAGCGCCTTCAAGGTGTCCATACCGGACCTACCGGGCATGTGAACATCAAGCAGAACACACGCTGGCGGCAAATGGGCGAGTGCTGCGATGAAATCATCACCGCTCTCGAAGGTCTCCACGTCGAAACCTTCAAGCGAGAAGACAACAGAAAGTGCATCGCGAACGGCGGGATCATCGTCAACGATGAAAATTGCTTGAGCTGGGTTTAGTGAACGGGCCATCATGACAGGCCTCCCTTGTCGAAGTCTTGAGCTGATTGAGATGCAAAGGTCTGCAGGGTCGGGCGATCAGTAACTATCTCGCTGCCCTCGACCTCATGCGCACTGATTGGCGCTAATTTGGGCAAGGAGAGCATGAACGTGGCGCCTTTGCCGTTGCCGCCCGGGTCAACGCTGAGATCGCCACCGTGATTTTGTGCAATGGACCGGCTGATGGATAGGCCAAGGCCCATGCCGGTACGCTTGGACGTCGAAAAAGCTTTGAACAGGCGGTCATGGACCTCCTTGGGAATGCCAGGCCCTGAGTCTTCAATCGCAATGCTCACGCTTTCTTCGTTCTGCGTGCCGCGAACAAAAACGCGTGGGCGTGTGCTGCCGCGAACCGCTTCGAACGCATTGCGCAGCAAATTTACCAAAATTTGCTGGATCTGAATCGGATCAGCCTCAACCAACGACAAGCCCTTTGGCAGGTCAGAATAAACTTCAATGCCTTCGGAGTTGATACCAACCCGCGTCAACTCCAATGTTTCGTCGATCAGCGGGCCTAAGCGAATCGACTTACGATCCGGCTCACGTTTCTCTACGAAATGCCGCATGCGCTGGATGATGTTGCCAGCACGTTCAGCTTCGCGCTTAGCCTTCTCAATCGTGTCGGCAATCATGGGATCGCGTGGACCGTCCCCATTCATCGCCTTCAGTCGCCGCATGACAGCCTGGAGATAAAGCATAACGGCGGTAAGTGGCTGGTTCAGTTCATGCGCGACGGCTGAACCCATTTCATCCATGGCAGATACGCGGGCGAGATGGACCAGTTCTGCCTGAAGCTGATTGAGCCGACGCTCAACCGCTTTGCGCGGGCGAAGATCCCTCACAATGCCGACAAATTGACGGCCTTCAGGCGTCAGCGCCTCGCCGACGGAAAGTTCCAAGGGGAAGTCGGAGCCATCGCGGTGTTGACCGCGAACCTCACGGCCGATGCCGATGATCCGACGCTCGCCAGTGTCCATGTAATGACGAACATAGCCATCATGCTCCTCGGCGTACTCGCGCGGCATGAGTGTGGATACGTTCTTACCGCGAATCTCTGATGCCTCGTACCCAAAGAGTTGTTCACACGCTGAATTGAAGACAAGAATCCGCATCTCATCGTCGATGAGAATGATCCCATCCACGGCGGTATCAAGAAGACTGTCTAGACGAACTTCAGAAACCGTTTTCGGCAAATGTGCCATAATGCCCACCTTTATATTAGGACAATGGCATATTCAAACCGGTTTGGAAACAAGTGCTAGGGAGAAATCGTTAAGGATTTGTGCTTATCCACCTACGAACGCGCTGCGCGACATCGGCGATCTGATCTGGATTACGCGCAAAGCAGAGGCGCAAAAAGTCCTCGCCTCCTGGACCAAAAGCAGTGCCAGGGGCAAGGCCAACCGCCGTATCGTCAACCAGACGGCGCGCCAATGCCCTGGTGTCATTCTCTCCTTCCACACGAAAGAAAAGATAAAACGCGCCATCAGGTGCGCTCACATGCACACGGTTAAGTGGCGCAAAGGTCTCCATGAGGAGATCGCGGTTTTTCGTCGCACGCTCGATCTGCATCGCGATGAAATCATCGCCATCGTTCAGCGCCGCGAGTGCAGCACGCTGCATGAAAACAGCGACACCTGAGGTAGAATACTGGATGAAGTTCTCGATCATTTGAGCAAGTTCAGCGGGCGCTTCAATCCAGCCGACACGCCAGCCAGTCATTGCCCAATTCTTCGACATGCTGTTCACATAGACCACGCGCGGCGAGTACGGATCGACATCTTTGAAGGACGGGGCGCGCAGCGGGTCTGACCCCGGAAGAGCTGCATTGCCATACACAAACCGCGCATAAATTTCATCGGCGATGATCCAAAGATCATACTGCTCGGCAAGCGCGTGGACAGCTTTGAGCGTTTCAAGATCCGCCACCCATCCAGTCGGATTGGACGGTGTGTTAACGAAGATGGCGCGAGTCTTAGGGTCCTTGGCAGCTTTCTCAATTGCGTCAAAATCAAGCGAGAACCGCCCATCGACAAAGGGCATTGGAACTTCAATGACCTCAGCCTTGCGAACACCTGAGGCGGCGACAATGTTCGGCCAGGCCGGCGACGGCACGATGATGGCATCGCCGGGATCAAGCAGGAGTTGCAGGGCGATCTGGATCGCATGCATGCCAGATCCGGTGGCGATGAAACGCTCCGGGGCAAGTGCAATTCCCGTTAGCCGCTGCGTGTAAGCGGCGAGCGCCTCACGCAATTCTGGAAGACCGCGCTGCCACGTGTAAAAGGTCTCGCCATCGGCCAAGCTCTTCGCGGCGGCTTCTGCGATGAAGCTTGGTGTGGGAAGGTCCCCCTCACCGGCCCAAAGTGGCATTACACCGCCCTTGCTACGACCGTAATTCATAATGTCGACGATGCCGCTCTCTGGCGAACGTAGGGCGATGTCGGATGGGGAAGGCGCGCTTAACATTGAAGTCTTCCAGTACTGGGAGCAGGAAACACAACGTCAGCGAAATCCAAACACCTGCAACACTCGCATTGGGAAGCAGAGGCCCACAAATCGGGCGAGCTGCAAAGAACAACAAAGCCGCGAGCATGACGACGCTCGCGGCCCGTATCCTTTAATGCTCGTCCATTGAAGGATGGGGCGCTGACGCCTTATCCTTCTGACAACGCGATTATTTTTTCAAGAGGTCTCAGATCTCGGCCAGAAGAACTTTCTGCGCTGGCGGCTCCAGCGCCTTTTCTTCTTCAGAGGGCGCTTCATCTTGTTGACGCCTTTAACCACCAGGAACACCACGAAGGCAATGATCACGAGGTTGACGACAGCCGTTATGAGTGAGCCGTGGCAAGCACTGCACCCTGCTCGCGAGCGGCCTCTTTCCCACATCGACGGTACTTGAAAGGCCGATGAAGTGGTTGGAGACATCGAGGCCACCCGGAATAGCACCAATCACCGGCATGATGACATCGTCGACCATAGAGGCGACGATTGTTCTGAACGCACCACCAATGATCACGCCGATAGCGAGATTAACGGCATTGCGCTCTGGGCAAGCCCCACGAGCGGAGTATCAGGAAGCGGACCGCAGCCTTGCGTGATAAGCTTCCTCGGCGATACGAGTAGGCTGAAAGGCGCAATGGAAAGGACAGCGGGTTGGTTCCCAGTTGGCTCGCACTTGGAGTAGCACTCGCCTACATAACGGCGCTTTTCCTGATCGCCAGCTATGGCGACAAGCGCGCTCTGGCAACCCCGGTGCGCCAGCCGCGCCCGACACTGTACGCCTTGGCTCTGGCAATCTACTGCACCAGTTGGACGTTCTTTGGTTCGGTCGGCTTGGCAGCCGTTAGTGGGCTTGACTTCATCGCGATCTATGTCGGCCCGATTTTGGTGCTTGTGCTAGGCTGGCCATTTCTACGCCACATCGTTGCCCTGTCGAAGGCGGAGCACATCACCTCCATCGCCGACTTTTTGTCCGCCCGTTACGGGAAGAGCGAAGCGGTGGCGGCGGTGGCGGCCATCATCGCTGTGATTGGCGTTATTCCTTACATCGCATTGCAGTTGAAGGCTGTTTCAAGCTCGGTTGGCTTGTTCTTTGAGACACCCGCGGTGGAGCTCAATCCCACTTTTGTCGCCGACCTTGCCTTCCTGGTGGCCATCGCCATGGCGATCTTCGCGATCCTGTTTGGCACGCGCACCATTGATACCAGTGAGCACCAAGATGGGCTCATGCTGGCGATCGCCACAGAATCAGTGATCAAGCTCATTGCCTTTATCACTGTGGGATTGTTCGTCACATTCTCGATGTTTGATGGATTTGGCGATCTGTTGACCCAAGCAGCTGCCGCTGGCGCGCTTGATGCGGTCACAGAGTCTATCAGTGGCGGTACTTTTATTACCATGACGCTCTTAAGCGCTTTTGCGCTTATCCTCCTGCCTCGGCAGTTCCACATCATGGTGGTAGAAAACAACCACCCATCTGAACTTGCCCGCGCACGCTGGCTATTCCCGCTTTACCTTCTCGCGATCAATGCTTTTGTGGTTCCCATAGCGCTTGCGGGCGAAGTCTTGCTGGGCGGGCAGGTAGAACCGGATACCTACGTTTTGAACTTGCCGATCAGCGCCGATGCCGGCCTCATCACTCTGATCGGTTTTGTAGGCGGCCTGTCAGCGGCAACGGCGATGGTCATCGTTGCTTCGCTCGCCCTTTCCATACTTATCTCCAACGACCTTGTGATGCCGTTCATTGTTCGACGGCGCTGGGATGCAAGGGCTGGAACTGAGGCACCGCAACAGCTGGGAAGCCTCGTCCTTATCGTTCGCAGAGCATCGATACTCGTCATCGTCATGCTGTCCTATGCCTATTACCGCGCGGCAGCTGACACGGCGGCCCTCGCAGAGATAGGCCTCCTTTCCTTCGCAGCGATAGCGCAAATGGGACCAGCGTTCCTCATCGGGCTCGTTTGGAAACGGGGCACCGCGCGCGGCGCAGTGGCCGGAATGATCGCAGGGCTCGCGGTGTGGTTCTACACCCTTCTTGTTCCAAACTTCGTCGCAGCAGGGGGCCTGGCGCCCGACCTTTTAGACAGCGGCCTTTTTGGCTTTGCGCTGTTACGTCCCGAGCAACTCTTCGGTCTTGATTTCGACCCGCTGACACATGGCGTCTTCTGGAGCTTGTCGGCAAACCTCATCGCTTACTTTGTCGTCTCGATCGCAGGTCAACCCGAAGCGATTGAACGGCTGCAGGCGCAAATCTTTGTGCCCGCAGATCTAACGCCAACACCAGCGCTTCGCAGATCGTCGATGCGCGTGACATACGATGAGCTTCAAACGACGGTCGCGCGGTACCTTGGCAAACAACGCACAGATCGTTCATTCCAACGCCACGCTCGCGAACGCGGCAAAGCTATTGAGGCGAGTGCAGAGGCCGACATTCATACCCTACGATTTGCCGAACAACTGCTTGCCAGCGCCATCGGCGCGGCATCATCGCGCCTTGTAATGACCTTGATGCTGCGTCGGCACCAGACCTCGTCGGACGAGGCGATGAAGCTGCTGGATGAGGCAAGCGTTGCCATCCAGTACAACCGCGATCTGCTCCAGACAGCGCTCGATCAGGTCCGGCAGGGGATCAGCGTGTTCGATCGCGACCTCAACCTCATCTGCTGGAACCGTCAGTTTCGTGATCTTCTCGATTTGCCCGCTGAGTTCGGCCAAGTCGGCACATCGCTTCACACGATCCTGCGCCACAGTGCCGAGCGCGGGGCCTTCGGGTCTGGCAGCCCAAGCCGGCAAGTGGCAGAGCGCGTAGATCGCATGGTTGTGGATATGGCGACCTTCACGGAAACGATGCAGCCGTCAGGCCTCGTGCTTGAAGTGCGCACCAATCCCATGCCAGACGGCGGGATCGTGACCACCTACACCGACATCACCGACCGCGAACGGGCGGCACACGAGCTAGCACAAATCAACGAAGAGCTGGAACAGCGGGTGCATGAGCGCACCGAAGAGCTAACGCGGGTGAACCAGGAGTTGGAGCTTGCGCGCCAGGTTGCTGAAAGTGCGAACATTTCCAAGACGCGCTTTCTGACGGCGGCGAGCCACGACATCCTGCAACCGCTGAACGCCGCCCGCCTTTATACCTCGACCCTCAACGAGACGGATCTGCCCGACGACGCCGCTAAGCACAGCCGCAACATCGACCGATCCCTTGAGGCAGTCGAGGATATTCTCGGTGCGCTCTTGGACATCTCGCGGCTCGATGCTGGCGCCATGAAGCCCGAGCCCAGTGTCTTCGCCTTTCAAGAGATCTTTGAGCAACTCGCCGTGGAGTTCGCGCCCGCAGCTGCAGAGCGTGGGCTGCGCTTGAGGTTCATGAAGACCAGTCTGGTAACCCGTTCTGATCGAAAACTTATGAAGCGACTTTTGCAGAACCTTGTCTCCAATGGCATCAAATACACCCGCTCCGGCGGCGTCGCCGTTGGTGTGCGACGCAAGGGCAAGACCTACCATGTGGCGGTCTACGACACCGGCCTAGGTATGGGATTGCGCGAACAGCGCCAGGTGTTTGAAGAGTTCAAGCGCCTGGATGACGGTGCTCGCACAGCAAGCGGGCTGGGTTTGGGACTGTCCATCGTGGACCGGATCGCCACTGTGCTCGACCTGTCTGTGAGCATCCAGTCAGAGCGCGGGTCTGGATCCTGTTTCAGTGTAGCCGTGCCGCATGTCACCAAAACGCGCGATGACCTGATTGCTCTTGATCCCAAACCCGCACGCGGCACACGCGGCCCCAGCCATCAGGCCGACCTGACTGGCGTCGTAGTGTGTTGCATCGACAACGAACCGAGCATCCTGGAAGGAATGCAAGGGCTCCTGTCGCGTTGGGGGGCCGTACCCATCACCGGAGCGACAGCTGCGGATGTCGGCAAGGCGTTGCATGAGAGTAGCGTGATGCCCGAGATCGTCCTTGCGGACTATCACCTGGATGAGGGAACAGGTATTGAAGCTATTCGGGAGTTGCGTTGGCGGTTCGGCTCTGACTTGCCGTCCATCCTGGTGACGGCAGATCGGTCCAAGGATATGCAAGCCAGAGCCGAAGAAGTTGCCGCGAGCATTATCAACAAACCGGTGAAACCAGCAGCGCTCAGGGCGATGATCGCTCAGAGGAGGCGCACAGCCGCTGCGGCGGAGTGATCGCTCACCCCGCCCCGCGCGCAAACAGCCTCACTCAGATCTAATGCGCGAGCTCGGCAACCGCGTCTTGCCAGTTGCCATTTTCGATACGCGAAGCTGCAATAACGGCCTGCGTTCGGCTTTCTACGTTTAGCTTCTGCAAAATTGCCGAAACGTGCGCCTTCACCGTCGCTTCAGACACACCAAGCTCATAAGCGATCTGTTTGTTCAACAGACCTTGGCTTAGCATCATTAACACGCGCACCTGTTGTGGAGTGAGCGAAGACAGACGCTTTGCAAGTGCTGCTGCTTCATCATCTTCCGGCGCGTTGGCAAGATCGAGGTCAGCGGGCGTCCAGATGTCACCATCGAGGATCGCCTTAATACCAGCTGCCATGTCATCCACACCCAGTGATTTAGGCATGAAGCCAGCTGCGCCGAAGTCGAGTGCGCGGCGAATGATGGCTTGATCTTCTGTTGCAGAAACGATGCAAACAGGCACGCCTGGATACTGCGCGCGCAGATACATAAGGCCAGAAAAGCCACGCACACCTGGCATGTTCAGATCGAGAAGAACGAGGTCTATATCCGCGTCGTTCTGCAAAAGCTCGGTGACCGCGTCGATGTCGCCGGCTTCCGACACGTCGACATTTTGAAACCTGGACGCAACGATGGTCTTCAGTGCGTCACGGAAGAGTGGATGATCGTCGGCGACAATAAAATGATGCGAAGAAACCATGTAAAACCTGCCCTTATTTTGAAGCGTGTTGCTCACGCATTGGGCTTGAACCGTGGGGGAATGGCCAAACCGATTAAACCATAAGTCGATAGTGAGAAGAATATCAAACCGATTTCAAGCAAAACTCGACCTTGGTAGGACTTGCACTTACCAGTTAAATTCAAAATCCATGGGCATTGCATCCTCAAAACGCCCAAGTATTGAGCATCTGAGATAGGTCTTCGCCGATCAGTGAAGCGCCAACTCAACTACTTTTTATCGACTGCGTGCCATTTGAACTGTCGTCATCGTGGGGGCCCGTGGTCTATGAGAGCCTGTGCGATTCTCCCTCCCAATGCGACTTTCTTGGCCTTCGATGTCCAACCCAACAATGACCAATCAGACGCCTTTCAGTCCTGCCCATGGCCCAAAGGCTGCGGTTGATCCATTTGACCCGGCTTTAATCAGCGAGGAGACAGAAGCTTTTAATCAGAGTCTTTTGGCAACGATGGAGACTGTTCCAGACAACTGGTCGGTGGCGCCATCGGTCGTGAGAGCAACCCGCGCCAAGGACGGCGGACCATTCCCGCCACCTGTAAAGCTCGACCACGCGCGGTGGATCGAGCATGACGGCGTGCGAATCCGGCTTCTTGAGCCGCAGACCCGTGAGGCGCAGGGCATCTACCTGCACTTTCATGGTGGCGGATGGACTTTTGGACAAGCAGATTTTCAGGATACGGCGCTCCAGCGACTTAGCGAAGCGACAGGCCTGATCGCGGCAAGCGTTGCGTATCGGCTCGCTCCCGAGCATCCCTTTCCTGCTGCGCCGAGCGACTGCCTGACCGCTGCAGCTTGGGCCTTTGCACAAGACATGCCAGTGTTTATGGGCGGTGAGTCAGCGGGCGCGCATTTAGGCCTTCTTACCGCGCTTCAGCTTCGCGATGCTGGCATTGCGTGTGCCGGCCTTGCTCTCTTGGCTGGATGCTTTGATCTCACGCTATCGCCGTCCGCCCGCGCTTGGGGCTCAAAGCGGCTTGTTCTGACCACACGCGATATTGCAATGTTTGTGCGCCAATGCGTGCCGGATCATATGGACGCCCGCGCGCCAACGGTCTCACCGCTATACGCCCATCTTGATGGCTTGCCGCCATGTTTCTTGAGCGTTGGAACCGCAGACCCGCTCTTGGATGACAGCCTCTTCTTGCATCAGCGCCTTATGGCCGCGGGTGTTGAAACGCAGCTTGCGGTTGCGCCCGGCGGATGCCACGGCTTTCACGCCTTTGATCTGGGAATCGCCCGCGAGGCAGAGGCGGCCACATTCACCTTCTTGAACGCTATGTTGGCTGACCTTGAGATCCCCCAGCCTGAGGACCTTTCATGATCGGGCCCCTTGAGACGATCCGCGACACCGTCAACAGCTGGGAATGCGACGAGAATGATCACATCAACATTAAGGCCTACGCCTGGCGTTTTGACCGGGCAGTGCGGACTTTCCTCGTCGAAGCTGGTTGGCAAGTTCCCCATCGCCTTGGTCGCATCATCCGTTACCACGCCGAGTTGCGTGGCGGAGAGCCAGTGCATGCAACGACAGGCATGGTCGCGCTTACCGACGGACGCATTGCGCTTGAGCATCGCCTTTACGCCAGCCAGCGCATGTCGACCCAGGACGGTTTTGGTGTTCTGACAGCAACATCGCTTGATGTTTTGCCCGATGTCTCACGTGAGGACCTATCAGCCTTTGATGTGCCGCCGCCCTCTGATCATGTGCTGCCCAAGTCGGGCGATCTAGCCTTGAGCGGCGCGCCGACAGCGGAAGCTCTGGAGACGTTGACTGCGACCTACCGTAGCGTAATCGGTCCTGATGCGTTCGGCCCCGCCGCCGAAAGCGCGGATGGTCCCATGCTCACCGATCAGTATCTCGTCGGTATGATCTCTGACTCGGCAACCCACGCCTGGGCGCTTGCGGGCGCGGACGATGCGTGGCTGCGCTCTAAGAATTGGGGGCGAGCCGCGGTTGAACTCAAACTGACCTATGGGCTGCGCCCGTCCGCTGGTGATGTGGTCACCATCATGACGGGTATGCGGGCGCGGTCATCAAAAACGGTCAGCTTCCGCCACCATGTCATCAACACCATGACCGACACGGTGATCGCTATCGCCGATATCACCAGCTTGATGCTGAACCTTGAAACGCGGCGGGCCATGGTATGGCCGGACGATAAGCTTGCGCATCTCGACAGCCAAATCGAAGCGTTCAAGGCCGCGACAGTGAGCGAGACGTCGTAGCAGGAAAGGCCCGACGCTTAGGGTCAGGACCCATTGATTTTGCGGTCATGGCGTGCTGTTTGGCACAGATATGCAAGGAAAAGCTTGAAAAGCGGGGTTCCTCCCCGGTCAAAAGCTTTGACACCGCAGATCAAAGCCAAACGCACGTCGCTGAAGCGATAGGCCTTATTGGCCCTTCTGGTGCGTTGCAAAGGTTTGAAAACCTCATGGTTTCCTGCGCCTTTGCGCCTTCCAGAAAAACCAATGAACGCCTACCAAGATCCGCAAAATTAATGGATCCTGACCCTAGTTCCCGCGCTCTGCTTCAACGTCATCTCGCAACCGCTCCACCATGCCGAAAAATCGGCTCATGGCTTCTTCAGCCGTATCCATGATCGCGTCTAACTCTTCGTCCGATGGCAAGTTGAGCCGCTCGCGGATAGCCTGGTCTTGTGATTCATCCTCTGGAACGAACGGGCGTACAGGCCGTGAAGATTCCAAGGCTGCGATCTCTTCTTCAAGACGAGCAATCTCGTCAACCTGATCCTCGACCATCGCGTCAAGGCGGTTGATCTCTGCCTCATACGCAAGGCGATCATCGGCTGTAAGGCGACATACCCACCCAGCAGCCCCCTGTTCACACTCACTCACCTCGCCCGTATCGCGGTCAATGCGCAGGATGCCTCCATCCATCTCGACAACAACGTAGCGATCAGCATCAAGCGAGGAGGCATCCTCTGCCACCAAAGGTGAAGCAAGTAAGGCTGGCACGAGCAGGCCAGCAACGCATAGAAAGGGGCGGGTCCAATGATGAGATGTCATGGCAACTCCTGTCAGCAGTCCCGATCCGTGGCGCAGGTTTGAAAGGGACGCGTGGTTCACTTTCACAGGCGTTCGACAAAGGTATGGCAGATGAGCGCATAATTCGCGCGTTGGTCCATCTTTGCCGTGATGTAAGCGTTTTATAACAGGCCTTCGCGTGAATGCACCCATTCATCCTCCCGTGCCAGATCTGCCAGAGGCTTTTCAAACCTGGTTCGCTGCCAAGGGCTGGGCACCGCGCGCCCACCAGCTCGCTTTGATGGAGCGCGCCGATGCAAAACGCGATGCGCTTCTCATTGCCCCAACGGGCGCGGGAAAGACACTAGCCGGTTTCCTGCCCTCGCTGATTGATCTGGCAGGCAAAACCACATCCCGACGGTCTAACCGCCAGACAAACCGTCCTGGTATGCTCCACACGCTATACATCTCGCCGTTGAAGGCGTTGGCCGTGGACGTGGCGCGCAATCTCACGACACCGGCTGAAGAGATGGATCTGCCGATCCGCATTGAGACACGCACCGGCGATACGCCTGCTGCAAGGCGACAACGGCAAAAACGCAATCCACCGGACATTCTCCTCACAACGCCGGAACAGTTGGCACTTCTTCTGTCGCACGTGGACGCAGACCGCATGTTCGGTGGTGTTAAGCGCGTGATCTTTGATGAGTTGCACGCCCTTGTCACCTCCAAGCGTGGCGACATGCTCGCGCTCGGGTTGGCACGTCTTCGCAAACTTGCTCCCGATCTGGTCACCACCGGCCTATCGGCAACGGTCGCCGATCCAGATGCTTTGGCCGGGTGGCTTTCACCCCAACACTCCGGCATCCAAGACCGCGCAGACATCGTTACGGTGGATGGCGGAGCGAAGCCAAACATCTCGATTTTAGAAAGCGAAGAACGGCTTCCCTGGGCCGGGCATATGGCGCGCTACGCCTTTCCAGAAGTTCTCCAAGCCATCGCCGATCACGGTACAACGCTTGTCTTCGTCAATACCCGCTCGCAGGCCGAGCTTGTCTTCCGTGAGTTGTGGACGATCAATGAGGACGCGCTGCCCATCGCGCTCCACCATGGCTCGCTTGATGTCGGCCAGCGCCGCAAGGTGGAGGAGGCTATGGCGCGAAATGCGTTGCGGGCTGTGGTCGCCACTTCAACCCTCGATCTGGGCATCGATTGGGGGGACGTTGACCTTGTCATCCACATTGGCGCACCAAAAGGGGCAAGCCGCTTAGCGCAGCGCATTGGCCGCTCCAACCACCGGATGGACGAACCCTCCAAAGCGGTTCTCGTACCAGCCAACCGATTTGAAGTTTTGGAATGCAGGGCCGCGCTCAAGGCCAATTATGACCGTGCGCAAGACACGCCGCCCATCAGAGACGGTGCGCTCGATGTACTGGCGCAGCACATTTTGGGCATGGCCTGCTCTGATGCCTTCGAGATTGACGATCTTTATGCAGAGGTCCGCTCAGCTTACCCTTACCGCCTTCTCACCCGCGAGGCGTTTCAACGCTCTGTCGATTTCGTCGCGACGGGCGGCTACGCGCTCAAAAGCTATGAACGCTACGCCCGTATCCGCCAACGCAAAGACGGCAAGTGGCGCGTTGCAAACCCCGATGTCGCACAAAGCTACCGGCTTAACATCGGCACCATCATCGAGATGCCGCTTCTCAATGTGCGGCTGATTTCCGCCAAGCAGGCCGCCAAGCGCTCCACGGGCGCGCTGCGCGGCGGACGAATCCTCGGTCAGCTTGAGGAGTATTTCCTTGAGACGCTGGTTCCTGGAGACAGCTTCATCTTTGGCGGGGAAGTCATCCGCTTTGAAGGCATTCACGAGCAGGACGCGCTCGTCTCGCGCACAACAACGGACGAGCCAAAGATACCTTCCTATGCAGGCGGTAAATTTCCGCTTTCCACATATCTGGCCGACGAAGTGCGCCACATGCTCGCGACACCCGAGAGCTGGGATGCATTGCCCAACCAAGTCGCGGACTGGTTGCGGGTACAGCGCGATAAGTCCACCCTGCCTGGTCAAGATGGGTTGCTGGTGGAAACCTTCCCGCGTGGCAATCGCCACTACATGATCTGCTACCCGTTTGAAGGGCGGCTTGCGCACCAAACACTCGGCATGCTCCTCACCCGTCGGATGGAACGGACCCGCGACAAGCCTCTTGG
>JBCCLK010000030.1:0-35362 GCA_039026935.1 Pseudomonadota bacterium | reverse complement strand
TGAGGTTTTCAAACCTTTGCAACGCACCAGAAGGGCCAATAAGGCCTATCGCTTCAGCGACGCGCGTTTGGCTTTGATCTGCGGTGTCAAAGCTTTTGACCGGGGAGGAACCCCGCTCTTCAAGCTTTTCCTTGCATCTCTTTGCCAAACAGCGCGCCATGACCGCAAAATTAATGGGTCCTGACCCTAAGCCTCGGACAACTGCAGTCCCAATTCTTCGAGCGAGCGAAACTCTTCAAAGTTCGGCGGCCTCAGATAAAGCGGCTTAACTTTGAAACGGTTCACCGCGATGTACACGCGCTTCTTTCCCTTGTGAGATTTGTCTAAGGGAAGCGCGGGGTGGAAGTTACAGCCAGAGCCTCATCCAACACTCAGCGTCACGCTTTTTGCCCGATTTTGATAATCCTATCGAGCATCTCATCCATAGCATCGGGGACAAGCTCATAGGGATTAAACTTTTCATCCATCGTATACTTTTGGAACAGAGCATTGTCCTGCGAGTTGATATCGAAAATTTTCGAATACTGGCCCACAAACGAGCGGCTCGTTAAGGGATGTGCTCCCACGATTTCAACGTGAGAATGACGCTCATCGGACATGATCTTTGTTATCAGATAGGACAGCTTGTTTCGTGAGCCTTCCAGGACCTGGATGAAGTAATCATCCACATGAACGAGCACCATCGAGATACCCATCGCCTTGTTGCTCTTGGAGCTGACTTCACTGATTTGTTTGGAGACATACTCTCTCATCGTGCCGCGCGTTTCAGCCGCGTGAGAGATATAGCTTAATCGATAAAGGGTCATTGCTACGGCCTCAATCGGCGATCAAAACTGTCGACAAAGCGGCAAAATCCGCTTCAAGACATTAGCCGTATCAACAAATATAAAATTTTTAGTTGCAGTATTTTTCGTTGCAATCTTGTGCTGAGCGACGCGGACATCGAAGTGGTTTCTCCCACGAGACAACCCAATGTCTGCACTGACCGTTCGATACGGGTGACCAGACACTCGAAACCTGCCATCTACGCCCTAAGTCGCATGAGAAGACGGTTTAAGACATCAGCCTCGATACCTGGACACGCGTTCGGATGGAAAAGATTGGCGTCAGGTCGACATTGGATATCGGGTTAACCAGAAAGTCGGGCAGATGAGCACGAAGCAAAGGGTTGTTATTGTCGGGGGTGGATTTGCTGGCCTATGCTGTGCGAAAGGGCTTGCTGGTGCACCGGTGGACATCACGCTCATTGATCAGCGCAATCATCACCTGTTCCAGCCGCTTCTCTACCAAGTCGCCACGACGATCCTGCCGACCTCAGAGATCGCCTGGCCACTGAGGCGTCTTTTTGCCAAGCGCAAAGAGGTGACAACGCTCATGGCAACCGTCACAGGCGTGGACCGGGAAGCGCGAGAGGTCATCTGTGCAGATGGAACGCGAACACCTTTTGACACGCTTCTTCTGGCAACGGGCGCACGGCACTCCTACTTTGGCAAAGACGAATGGGAGACGTACGCACCCGGCCTCAAAACCCTCGAAGACGCGACCACCATTCGCCGGCGCATCCTCTCAGCTTTTGAAATGGCTGAAAACGCGACAGACGAAGCAGAACGCAAAGCATTGCAGACCTTCGTCATCATCGGCGCCGGGCCAACTGGCGTGGAGTTGGCGGGGATTATCGCCGAACTTGCACATAAGGTACTCCCAGAAGAGTTCCGACACATCGATACAGAGAAATCGCGGGTCTTGTTGGTGGAGGCAGGCAATCGGGTGCTTCCCGGCTTTCCAGAGAAGCTCTCAACCTACACGCACGATGCGCTCGCGAAACTTGGTGTTGAGGTCAAGACCGGTCACCCCGTCACGCATGTCGATGAGGCAGGCATCATTCTCAACGACGAGCACACTCCGGCAAAAACCACATTGTGGGCCGCCGGCGTTCGGGCCTCAAAAGCGTCCAAATGGCTTCGAGCGGATGCCGACCGCGCAGGCCGCGTAATGGTCACGCAGACGCTCACTCTGCCCGATGACGATAGGATCTTCATCGCTGGCGATACCGCTCATGTAGAAGATCGAAGCGGCAAGCAGGTACCAGGCATCGCACCAGCCGCCAAGCAGCAGGGCGTGTACATTGCCAAGGTGATCAAGAAACGGCTGAACGGCGAAACGAGCGTCGCCCCTTTTAAGTACCGTCACCAGGGAAACCTCGCCACAATCGGGCCAAGGGCAGCGGTTGTGGATTTTGGGCGTGTTCAGTTTACCGGCAGCATCGCCTGGTGGATTTGGGGCATCGCCCATGTCTACTTTCTCATCGGTACGCGCAGCCGCATCGCGGTTGCTTTAAGCTGGCTCTATTCCTTCATCTCCGGGCAGAACAGCGCACGCCTCATCACCCAAGGTCCCCGAGATCCATCAACAGGCGCCCTCACCCCCGAGGTTGGCCGGGTATCGCGTATGGAGACCCCGCAAGCGGCCGAATGAGGGCCCTTGGCCGGACGTCATAAGCCAAACGGCACAAATGTTTTTCCGGCAGGCTACCACAAGCTTCGCCAAAAGGCGGGTGCAGGGCTAGCCCATTGGGTGCTACAGCGTGGCAAACGTTCCAAGGGGAAACGCCTATGGGCCTCGCTGATTGCCATAACTTTAAAGACTTCCGCGCGCTCGCCAAGCGCCGCCTGCCCTCGCCGATCTTTCACTACATCGATGGTGCTGCCGACGATGAAGTGACCTACCGGCGCAATACAGAAAGCTATGAGGCGTGTGACTTGGTGCCCAACGTTCTGGCGGGCGTCGAAGACGTGGACATGAGCGTTGAGGTGATGGGCCAGAAGCTTTCAATGCCCATCTACTGCGCACCAACGGCACTGCAGCGTCTGTTTCACCATGATGGGGAACGCGCAGTCGGGAAGGCAGCATCCAAGCACGATACCATGTTTGGCGTGTCTTCGCTTGCAACGGTCGCGGTGGAAGAGATCGCTAAACTGGCGCCGGGCCCGAAGATGTTCCAATTCTACTTCCACAAGGACCGGGGCCTCAATGATGCTCTTTTAGAGCGCGCCAAGGCCGCCAAGTTCAACGTTATGGCCCTCACAGTAGATACGATCACGGGTGGAAACCGTGAGCGTGATCTGCGCACGGGCTTCACAGCGCCACCGAAACTGACGCTGGAATCCCTCTTCAGCTTCGCTACACACCCTATGTGGGCCTGGAATTTCCTCACCAAGCCGAAGTTCGACATGCCGCACCTGTCCACCCATATCTCAGCGGGAACAAACATCGCTGTCTCCGTGGGTGATTATTTCTCCACGATGCTCGACCAGTCGATGAACTGGAAAGACGCTGAGGAGCTGTGCGCCAAGTGGGGCGGACAGTTTGCCCTCAAGGGTATCATGAGCGTGGAAGACGCCAAGCGCGCCGTTGACATTGGCTGCACCGGCATCATGGTCTCCAACCACGGCGGACGGCAACTGGACGGTGGCCGCGCGCCCTTCGATCAGCTCGCCGAGATCGTTGATGCGGTTGGTGACAAGATCGATGTGGTGTGCGAAGGCGGCATTCAGCGTGGAACACACGTTCTAAAGGCTCTGTCGGTAGGCGCAAAAGCTTGCTCTGGCGGACGGCTTTACCTCTACGCGCTGGCCGCGGCGGGTCAGGCAGGGGTCGAGAAAGCGCTCGGCAATCTGCGCACCGAGATCGAGCGAGACATGAAACTGATGGGAGTCACCAGCGTCGATCAACTTAGCCGGGAAAACTTGCGGTATCGCAACGCGGGTTAACACCTCTATGATAAGTGCTTGAGACAAAAAGCGCAGAGCATCCCCGGTACGTACATGGCTGCATAGCCCTGCGCCGCCAAGGGCAATAAGCTAAAGCTGCATGATCTTTGGCATTGGGACGATGGGAACGACCATGGATACGGGTTTCGCACATTCAGACGTGACCAGCGCTGAGCTTTTGGACGATCTGCGCATGATCATTGGCGCAAGTCACGTCATCACCAACCCCAAATCCATGCAGCGCTTCTGCAAGGGCTACCGCTCTGGTGAAGGCAAAGCGCTTGCTGTTGTGCGCCCCGGCACGCTCCTAGAACAATGGAAAGTGCTCAAAGCCTGCGTGGAAGCCGACAAGATTGTCATCTTTCAAGCGTCCAACACAGGCCTGACGGAAGGCTCGACACCCAAAGAAACCTACGATCGCGACGCTGTGGTGGTGAGCACCAGTCGGATCGATGATATCCATCTTCTGCGGGATGGCGAGCAAATCATCAGCCTTCCAGGTGGCAGGCTGTTTGAGCTGGAAAAACAGCTGAGGCCCTTTGGACGGCAGCCGCATTCGGTGATTGGCTCAACGACAATCGGCGCGTCCATCATTGGCGGCATTTGCAACAATGCCGGCGGCTCCCTGATCGAGCGCGGCGTCTCTTACACTGAGCTTGCGCTTTACGCCCAAGTGGACGCGATGGGGCAGCTACAACTGGTCAATCATCTGGACATCGACCTCGGCAACGATCCCGAAACGATCCTGACGCGGCTCCAAAACCGCGACTACACCAAGGCGGACATCAAGACCTCTGATCGCAAGGCGTGCGACACGGAGTATCGTGAGCACATTCGCAAAGTCGATGAGCCAACACCATCGCGCTTCAACGCCGATCCTCGCCGTCTTTACGAAGCTGCTGGCAGTGCGGGAAAGCTCGCCATCTTCGCCGTGCGCCTTGATACCTATCCCAAGGCAGACAATGAGCAGACGTTCTATATCGGCACCAACAGCAAGGAAGCTCTGACAAAGCTGCGCCGCGATGTTCTGGGAGGTTTTGAGAACTTACCGGTATCGGCAGAGTATGTTCACGCCAATCTCTACGATGTTGCCAAGCGCTATGGCAAAGACACATTGGTCTTGATCGACAAGCTTGGGACAGACCGTCTACCAGCCTTGTTCGCCTTAAAAGGATGGCTGGATGCACGCCTCAACGCCGTGCCGATCCTACCGAAAAACCTGATAGACCACATCATGCAGGGCTTATCGGCGCTCTGGCCGAATATGCTGCCCAAAAAGATGGAAGATTTTCGCAAGCGCTACGAGCATCATCTCATCTTAAAGATGCGCGACAGTGGCATTGAAGAGGCCACCGACTACCTCCAAGAGCATCTCTCGGGCGACAATGGCGATTGGTTCGCCTGCACGCTGCGCGAAGGACAGATTGCAAGCCTCCACCGCTTCGCAGCGGCCGGTGCCGCGATCCGGTACGAGGCCGTGCACACAAGCAAAATAAGTGGCCTTGTCGCTCTGGATGTCGCGCTCAGACGCAATGAAGAAGACTGGTTCGACGATCTCCCGCAAGAGATAGAGGACGCCTTGGTGCACAAGCTCTATTGCGGCCACTTCATGTGCCATGTTTTCCACAATGACTATCTGGTCAAGAAGGGATACGACACCAAAGCGATCAAGAAGAAGCTTCTTGAAATCTTTGAAAAACGCGGAGCCCAGTACCCCGCCGAACACAATGTGGGGCATGTCTATGAGGCCAAGCCTGCTCTGGCTGACTTTTACAAAAAGTGTGACCCGACCAATACCTTGAACCCCGGCTTGGGCAAGACGTCCAGGAAGCGAAACTACGCCTAAGATCTTGCTGCCGTTCAGTGGGCATGCCTTCGATGAACTTGTCTTCATCGGACATGTAAGATGAAGGCTTCAGCAGAACTGACCAAACGAGCCATACGTTTTTCATGTCGCTGACTCTGCAAATCTCGCTTGGCACCGTGGTCCTTACTGCCTGTGCATTCATTCACGTATTGGTCGTTTGGGCGGCAATCCCGATGATTGTCTGGCTCACAGATCGCTTGCAAGAGCCACAGCCGCTACGCTTTCCAGCACTTCTTTCCTTCGCCATCTTTGCGATGGTGTTTGCGCACATGGTCCAAGTTTGGCTGTGGGCCGCGGTTCTCTTAGCAGCGGGTCCGTTCGAAAATTTTGAAGCAAGCATGTACTATTCGCTCATCACCTACACCACTGTTGGCTACGGCGACCTCGTGCTGGGCGAGGGCTTGCGCATCTTTGGTGCGTTTGCGTCCATAACCGGGCTTCTCACATTTGGTATCAGCACAGCTTTTCTCATCGGGATCATAGGGCACCTGATCCCCGGCCTTGACGGCAAGAAGAGGCAATGAGAGGCCCCTTCTTGGTCGACGTTTTCAAACGCGTGCGGCTTCAGCTCAGGCGCAGGTTCTCATGCCAAAGATGCGATAAAGCGGGCAAAAGCTGATGAACGATGTGAACGCAAACACAGCCGCCGCAATAAGCGCAACCCACTGCAAAACACCACCCTGAACGGCTGGCACGGTGAAGGCAGCAATCACCAAACCCAGTGCAAGCAAAATCCGAAGGCCCCGGTCAATCGACCCAACATTTTTGGTCATAATCTGTCTCTCCTGTTGTTGCGCGCAGCATGAAAGAGCGCGTCCAGGCATGACTATTTCACGGGCAAAGACTTCGTTCAGTGACATTGTCACACAACTTCAAGGATCCATGCGCACTTTGTCAGCCGCTAAGCGCTGCCGGTTTCAGCCAGATGCTTCAAAGCAGGCGTCGCGAGCAAAGATATCTTGCCGCGTTGCTGGCTCACCCAGCCACGTCGCTGAAACTCACCAAGTGCGCGCGAAATGACTTCCCGAGCCGTCCCCAATTCATTACCAAGGAAGCTATGAGTGACGGGCACGACCCCGTTTTCATCAGCCAGTTCCAGCAACCTTTTGGCGAGCCGGACATCAAGGGGCTGAAAAACAATATCGTCGATCAGCTTAAAAAGGTCCGTTATCCGGCGTGAATATGCTGAAAACACAAACGCGCGAAACTCCTTCGATGTGGCGATCAGCGCGTCAAACACGCCCCGTGGGATAATCACCGCCGTCACGTCGGTTTCCGTCACGCCCTCGGCCGCATAATTCTCAAACGCCAGCATACACGCGGTCGTGAGAACACAGCTTTCCCCGGCATGCACGCGGTATAAAAAGACCTCGCGGCCCGTGTCAGACACTTGCTGCACGCGCACCGACCCTTCCAAGAGGAGCAAAAGATTATCGGCCGATTGCCCGGGGCGAAAGACCGTTTGACCGATACCAACGTGGGCAATCTGGCTCCCCGCGGCAAGCTGCGATCTGGCCTCGTTTGGAAGCTGTGAAAGGCTCTCAAAACGGCTGATCCAGTGGTCATCTCTGTCCATACACTCAGCCTTGCTGACTACCTTGATCGGCAGCGCTTAAAACAGCACCCGCACAAAGACCACCATAAAGCCACCAACCAGAAGAGCCAGACGCTTTGCCGGTGCTAGGGATGCGATGAGTCCCAACGATAAGAGTGCAAGGCCAAGCCCCACCTGACCTGCCGTCAAGACACTTACGAGCGGCGTAGTAGAAAGCTCTAAAAGCGTCGGATTGGCAATCATGGCAAGGGGAATGATGTAGAGCCCGACGCCAAGCATCATGGCCGTGGCGGCCACTTTGAGCCAGTTTTCTTCAATCATGCCCGCGGCAATGAAAACGGCCCCACAAACGGGCGGAGTGATCGTTGAAAGAAGCGCAAACCAGAAAACGAACAGATGTGCCTGCAAGGGTTCCAGACCAAGCGCGATAAGGGCGGGCCCGGCCACCGAAACGCAGATGACATAGGCAGCTGTCGTCGGCACCTCCATGCCCAGAAGCAGGCAAGCCAGAGCCGTCAGCAAGAGGGCCGGCCACAAAAGACCGGAGGATGCGCCGACGATCAGTGACGTTATCTTCACACCGAGACCGGTGATGCCCAGTACGCCGATAATGATCGACGCGCAGATGATGATGCTTCCAATCATCGCCACCTGCTTGCCAGCGGCCATCATGGCGTGCGCAACGCGTACCGTTCCAACGCCCAGATCAACGCCCGTTTCCCGGTTGACAAACAAGAGTGCAAAGGCAGCAAAAATCGCAAGGCATGCCGCGAATTGCGGCGTATAGCCAACCGCAAAGATGGCCGCGAGCAGGATGGTAAAAGGGACAGCAAAGTAGAGTGAGGTGATGATGACATCGCGCGCTTTAGGGCGCTCATCAACGGGGATCGCCTTCAAATCAAAGCGTGAGGCGAATGCATCAATGCCGATCCAAACGGTGGCGAAGTAGAGCAGTGCCGGCAGCAAAGCAGCCGCCATAATTTGCGTGTAAGGCACGCCCGTCAGCTCCACCATGATGAAGGCGCCCGCGCCCATCAACGGTGGCATAATCTGCCCGCCGGACGAGGCGACGGCTTCCACACCGGCAGCCAAACGTTTGGGATAGCCAAGCTTCGTCATAGCGGGCAGCGTGATCGCGCCGGTGGAGGCAACGTTTGCCGATGCGGAACCGGAGATAGACCCGAAAAGTGCCGAAGAGAGCACCGAAACCTTCGCCGCGCCCCCCTTCAGACGCCCCGCAGCAGCAGACGCCACGTTCATAAAGCCCTGCCCGGCTTCACCAGCGTTGAGGATCGCGCCCAGGATCACAAAGATCGCAACGACATTGACCGAAACGCCGGTCAGTTTGCCCCACAGCCCGCCCTCCGTAATGACGAGCGTTCCCAGAAAGCTGCGCAAGGGAACACCCGCGTGGCCGAACTGCCCGGGCAGATGTTGGCCATAGAGACCGTAGAGAAGCGCCAGAAGCGCCACAATCGGCAAAGGCCAGCCGATCATCCGGCGCGCGCCCTCCATTGCAATGACAAGCAACATGACCGCCAATGCAATTTGGAAGTCGGTTTCAAGAAAACCGAACTGATTGCGCAGCGCGTCATGCTGCAAGGCGATCCAAGCGCAGGCCACTATACCAAGAGCGGCGAGGATCATACCGCTGACCCGCGCACCTTTCGTCTGGGCTGCGAACACAAAAATCCAGGGCAGCAACAGTGCCATGTGCACGGGCCTGCTGACGAGGTTGGGTACGAGACCGTAAAAAATCAGCCCCAGATGAAAGGCAACTGTCGCGCCTCCTAGCAGCACCCATACTATCGGAGCCGATTGGCGCTCGGCGCGTCTATCCATGGAGAACTCCAACGCACAGGCAAAATGTACGGGCAGGAACTAGAGAACAGCACTCGCAGAATAGAAACTGGAAGAAAGCGGCGGGGCCATTGGCCCCGCATGCGCGCTCGCTCAGCTTTAACAAGACTAGTCCGTTGCGCCGACCGAAACGCCGATTTCCTGGTAGTAACGCAGCGCGCCAGGATGAAACTCGGTCGTGATGTTCGACAGAAGGTCGGTTGAAACACCACCCCACCAGGCAGCACCAGTGGTCAGTGCCTCCTGCTGCGTCCAGTACGTACTTGCAAGAAGATACGCCGTATCCTCACTCATGGCAGACGTCGCAAAAGCCGCCACGGGAAGCGAGGTGGTGACGATGTCCATCTCCTGCCCGGTGTACGTGCCAGCGGGGATAACGATGCGGGTACGACCTGTCTCTTCGACTTGCTCTTCGCTCATGGAAAGAACGCGCACGCCGGTCGATGCGGCAGCTTCAATGACATTCGGCGCCGGGTAGGAACCTGCTGTCACGAACGCGTCGACCTGCCCATTCTGCAGTGCGGCGACCGCACCGGAAAGATCGGCATCGGAGACGGTGACATTATCAGTCAAACCAAACAGCTCCAGATAACGGGCACCTTCGCGCGCGCCGAAGCTGCCGCTGCCCAGAAGGATTGAGGCACCCGCAAGATCCTCATAGGTCTCAATGCCACTGTCTTCGGAGACCACAAAGTGCATCGTCAGCGATGGGATGGGGAACAGCGCGCGGATCGTTTCAAACGATGGATCGCTTCGATCCTCAAACATGGCGCGGCCTTCGCGCGCCAGCGTGATGAGAGCAGGCGGCGTTGTGAACACATAGTCTGCGCCACGGGCACGAACATCCATGACGTTCTGAACCGAGCCCTGGCTCTCCTCCACGGTGACGCTCACGCTGCCATCTGTGCCTGCGCTGATAGCCTCGGACAGTTGAACCCCCATTTGAAAGTAGGATGAGCCGGCTCGCGCCGATTTGTAGGTGATGCGCTCTTGTGCGGCGGCGGCGCCAGCCATCAGGAGCGCGGCAAAAGCCGCCGTCACAGCTGTGAGTGTTATGTTCATTGTTGGTATCCTCCCGGAGAATTTTGTGCTTTTTAGCCCGCACGCGCGCGGCAATACATGACCATACAGCGCAAAGCGAGCAAGAATGGCCTAGTGACCGGTTTCACGGCAGTCCAGGTCATTTGGCACACCCCAGGTCATTTGGCACATCAATGACGACACGCTGTGCAAAAGCTGGGGCTCGATCACGCGTGAGACGACGCAAGCTCCAAAACGTGCGGCCATACCCAAACAAGCCGGTCTTGATAGGCGGGAGATAAAAGCTCGCTGGTATGAGACCAGGTGGTTCACGGGCTTTGAGTTGACTGCCATCGCGATTGGTATTCTCGCCATCGCATTTGAAATCTCTTAGCGGGTCTATGTTAACCGCTCCATAGCCTAAGCAACATTTGAAGACCTGATCGCCTCGCCAGAAACGCGGGTGTACAACAACCTTGTCAGCAACGTTCTTCCACGTGAAGCGCAAAGTGCGCGCCGTCAACGAGCTGGTATCCATAGGAGCAAACATTTACTCTCTAACCAAGTATGTTGGTGGTCATTCTGGCCTGGTTGCGGGCGGCGTGACAGGTCCGAACGAGCTGTTACGGCCCATTCGCCAAACCCGTTCGGCCTACGGTTTCCAGCTTGATCCCCATTCGTCCTGGTGCTTTCCCGCTCGATAGAGACACTATCCCTACGGATGGAAAGGGCAGCAGAGAGTGGCCGGGCCGTTGCCATATCCGATACAATGCTGGCTGCAGAATAAGTGAGATGACTATCAGCACCGGACCACTTTATGGCTAGCATGAAGCAAAACGATCAAAGCATGGCGGTCGCGGAAGATAGGCTTGGTTTGCCGTACGTCAACACCGGCCCTTTCTGCGGCCGACATCGCAAGTTCGTAGGGTCTGGGTCGATACTGGCCAACTCACCGCAGAACTCCGCTCAACGCTATAAAAGATGTAAACCTGCACTATGGCCGCAAACGACATGCCGCTCGGCGAGCTTCTGACCTACCTCCAAACGCTTGCCAATCAATCCTTGCATCTATGGGACATGCCGCAGGGCGCTGAGGCGCGTCTCATCAATGTATCGGAGAATGCCACCTATCTGGTTGAAGCACCCGGTGGCTACAAAGCCGTCTTGCGTGTGCATCGGGACGGTTACCACAGCCGCCGCGCTATTGAATGTGAGCTTGCGTGGCTTGACGCACTGGGTCGCGCAGGCGCCGTAACAACGTCCGGATATCACACCGGACGTGACGGATCGCCGATCCAAGAAGCCCGGATCACTGGATTGCCAGGCACCCGTTTCTTGGTGCTTTTTCACTTTGTAGAGGGCTCAAAGCCCGATGAAAGCCGTGATCTCACTCCAAGTTACGAACAGTTGGGGCAGATCGCAGCGAAGTGCCATCTCCATGCGCTTAGCTGGGATAAACCAAGCCCGTTCGAACGTCTGGTCTGGGATGTCGATACGGTGTTTGGAGATCAACCCACCTGGGGCGATTGGCGCGATGCGCCAGAGGTGGATAATGCCGTGCGCGGAGTTTTAGAAGAGGTTGAAAGTACCATCCGACAGCGGCTCTGCGTCTACGGCAAATCGACCGAACGGTACAATCTCATCCATGCGGATATGCGCCTTGCCAATCTCTTGGTCAATGACGCCGACACGCGTCTCATTGACTTTGATGATTGTGGTCATGGTTGGCTCATGTACGATTTCGCTACCACGATCAGTTTTATCGAAGATGATCCACGCATCCCCCAGTTTAAGGCTGCATGGCTGCGCGGTTATCGGAGCTTGCGCCCTGTTTCACCGCAGGACGAGGCGGAGATGGACACTTTCATCATGCTTCGGCGGATGGCGCTCCTTGCCTGGATCGGCAGCCATAGTGAAGCACCTGAACCGCAAGAACTCGCACCCGGTTTTGCCGCGACGACCGCGCGTCTTGGTCAGGCCTGGATGGCGAGCCTAGATAGCCAATCATGAGCAGAAGGACACCTGTAGCAATTCCAGCTGTTGTACTACTGATGAGCACAATGATCCTGGTCTTAAGCGGCGGGCAGACGTCCGATTGCACCTGATTTATCCCGTATTAGCTCCACATCCGGTTCCCGTTTAAGCTGTTTTTCGTTCGAATTTGGCCGATGATTATCCTCCTAGTGCCGAGTGGCGACGACGGGTGTTGTAGAAACCGTTGATGTCGCCGAAGAATGCACAGAGCGAGTGTAGTCGGCGCTTAGGGTCGAGGTTTGCTGCTAGCTGACAGAGCTTTTAGAGTGATCTGACTACGGCTTCTTAAACCCTTAATCCGGCCATGGATCATCGAACAGATGTCCGGCCTTCCATTGTTCGACCTCTTCATCAGTGCACAGGCAATCACGCAAGGCGTTCGCAAAGGTTTCGAGTCCATCACGGTCGCCGATAACAGTAACGTGGCAGTGCCGATCGCCAAAGTCTTGCGGCAGCCCCTCCAGCGCGCGCAGGATCTCCTCGCGCTCCTCAGGTAGAAGATTCAAGCTCTCATCCTCAAGCGCGGCCACTTTCCAGTAGTTGATAACCCCGAGGCCGACGTTCCCCGCCGTTTGGTTCCACAAAAGCTGAAAGCGGTCACGGGTCGGCAACCAGAAGAACCCTTTGCTCCGGTAAATGCCCTCGCCCAAGTAATGGTGGTACACATCCCAAAGGCGTTGCGGGTGGAAGGGGCGCGGGTCCGATATGACAACACTATCAATGCGATAGTCTTCAGCACCTGCCATTGAGCTTGTTTCATGCTCTTCATCCCACTCGGTAAGTTCAGCGCCCAATGTGGCAACCCGAGCATGATCATAGGCAGGCATGGCGAGCACATCGCCAAGTTTGACGTTTCCCCACTGCATTCCGAGAATATCAGCGGCCACATTGATTGGGTGGATCGCCTCTCCCACGCTTTGCAGTTGTTCTGGCGAAGCACGGTCCATTTTGCTCAGGAGGATACGGTTTGCGAACATGATTTGTTCGGCCAACAGGTTCTCGATGCCCCGCTTCCCCGCCGCCAGATTTTGCGATGCTGTTGGAACGATAGCCCGACCATTGTCATAGTCTTGGACGAGCGTTGCAGTATCAACCACTGACAAGAACCCGTGGAGCTTCACCGATGAGTGAGCACGAATAGCTTCCAGAAGCGGCCATGGATGCGTGCTTCCAGAGGTCTCGATGATGATGTGGGTGACGTGAGCGCCTTTGAGCTTTGCAACAACCGCATCGAACGCGGCGAGCCCTTTTTTACCGCTGATACTTCCGGCAGGGATTGAAGCAAAGCGGGCGTCTTTGCTGGAAAGAACCTCGGTCGTATCAAGGATGCGCCCGTCCACATCTAGCGCACTCATCTCATTGATAATCACCCCGAGACGCACGGTACCATCCTCACGAGCTTGAACCAAAAGGCTTTGCAGAAGAGTGGTTTTCCCAGCGCCAAGAAAGCCACTCAGGATCGTGACAGGTATGGTCATAAGTGGAGCTAGTACGTCTTCAAACGTTCCGCGTCTCTGAACGTTCTGCGGCTTGGCGAAACCAACCCAAGGTCCGCTCGTAATGCGCTTCACCCCAGCGTTCAATGAAGCGATGTGTTTTGTAATCGTCCTTGTTTTGCAGCTCAGCAATTCGCTCAGCGACGAACTCTGGCGTGAGGGGGATCTTGCATTTCACAGTGATGCAATGAACCCACTCATCGTAGGTGGTTGGGATGATGTCATTCATTGGAACACTCTTGCAGAACGGCGGGGGTCAAAGGGAAGTGCGTGGCCGGCATGTCAGTTTCCGTTAAACTGGAAAAGTCAGGTCTCTTAAAAAGCACGCCTTCAGGCTACCAACCGACAGGTAATAGCAAGGAGCGATCGCCCCTGTTGAGAACACTTCGCAAAAGAAGAGCGTTTTCCTCCGCAGACCCGTCGAGAAAGCACTCGTTGAGCCAAAGCGCTTAAATTTGCAAATTTTCTTCAAGAAATAACAGGCAGACCCTATTTGGCAAGCACCTTCGTGCTGGCAATCATCCTATTCACAAGGCCAGCACCCAATGGGCGATTAGATGGGTACGGTCATGCATGGCGCCGTTCCCTCATCGTGTGCGAGCTTCAATTCACTCACATAACAATCCCCTCCATGGGCACGCGAATGCAGCCAGCATCATGGTGTTAGTTCTTTGTCGGCCTGCTGTTCATGAGTCAATCATCGATGTCCATTGGAGGCTGCGGTATCACGGTTAAGTTGCAGGTGAAACGCAACTTATGTCAGAAAGAGTGCCGAGTGATCCGCCCACCCTTTGCAGGACCCCAGATGGTAACCAGAACACCTCACGCCTCATTGAACGAACCCATGCCGAACGTTGACGCATCATCGTGGAACAGACCTGAAACCACAGCACCACTTCCAGCCAATTTTACATTTGCCCAGGTGCGCGACGTCAGCCGTCTCGGCTCAGCCTTCTTTCGGGTCACGGTTCAAGCAGAAGATGTCTCACAGTACGGGGACAGCTCGATCCACTTCAGGCTCATTCTCCCAAACCTGTCAGGAGTGACCGCTTGGCCAACGGTCGCCGCGAATGGCTCCATCAAATGGGCAGAGGGCGAGGATGCCCCCCATCGACCTGTTTACACAGCACGGTGGGTCGAGCATGAAAGCAACTTGATGGCCTTTGACGTGTTCATCCATGAAGGCGGGCGGACGACCGACTGGGCAAGCGAAATCATGGCTGGCCATGATGTCCGTTCCATCGTTGGCCTTGTTGGGCCAGCGGGTGGCGGCTTGATGCATGCCGATCACGTTTTGCTGACAGCGGATGAAACAGGCTTTCCCGCCGCCGCTCGCATACTTGAAAAGTTACCCGCCGCGGCCATCGGTACTGCGCTCTTGGAAGCTGAAAATGGTGAGGCTTGCGACTATCCAGTTTCGTCGCCGCGCGACATCAAAATCCACTGGCTCAGCCGCGCAAGAGGCGAAGCTCTTGGGCCAGCAGTGATCCAAGCTTTGTCAGAGCATGAGGGAGCCAGGCTCTGGTTTGCCGGTGAACGCAGTCAGGCCAACGCTGTACGTGACGCGGCGCTTCAAGAAGGTTGGGATAGTGAAGGGTTACGCGTATCCGGATTCTGGCGCGCATCCTCAGCAGACTGATAAAGCATACGCGTGCCGAAGATACGCGTTGATCAAACGATCATCGCTGAGTATTAAAAACCAGTCGGTCAGCAGTCAGGCGACGTAGCGCGAAGACTTTGCGCATGGTCAATCAGATCATCATTACCGAGCGCCTCGCCTGCTGCATACCAATCGAGCGCCAAGCATATGTTTTGATCAAGGCCGTGCAGACCGGCTTCATGCATGCGTGCGAGCGTCAGAGCCGATAAGGCATCGCCCTGTCCTGCTGCAGCACCCAGCCAGTAAAGTGCTCTATACCGCTGCTCCTGGGTCGTGGCGCTTTCCAAAGAAAGCCGCCCATAATCGTGCTGAGCGTCGATCAAGCCACGCTCAGCCGCTTGCAATATCCAAATGAGCCCCTCCGCTTCATCCATTTCACCGCACATGCCATCAAACAGCATGGCCCCGACATAATACTGTGCCCCTTCATGACCCTCCTCAGCAGACTTGATGAGCTCCTCAAGAACGCTCGGGCTGCAGATATGATCGAGCAACGTGAAAGGTCGGGCCTGATGATCCCCCGGCATTGCAGAAGCGGTTGCAACACTAACTGAAAATCCTAGAAACACAGGTATCATAGCGAGAAGCAAGAAGATGTTCTGACTGCGCACTCTCCTGCAATGTACGACCATCGTCTTGGTTCCTATAAGTTGCGTTTCAATCGCAATTTTATCGTGCTACCTTCCACCAGCAAGTACGTAAGAGCCTCAAGGACACTGACATGACCGCTTCGATTAATCGCAGAACCTTTGTCATCAGCACCGGCGCTATCGCCGCCGCGAGCTTCGCCGCACCGGCGCTCGTCAAAGCCGAGACCACCCATGAAGTGCAGATGCTCAACGTGCATCCCGACAATCCACGTCAGCGCAACGTGTTTGCGCCACGTATTCTCGTCGTGCAGCCTGGCGATACCGTGAGCTTTGTATCGGTCAATCCCAGCCATAACTCTGCTAGCTCTGAGGGCATGCTACCCGAAGGAGCCGAGCCATGGGCGAGCCAGATCAGCCAAGGTATCGACGTAACACTCACCGTACCCGGCTATTATGGCTACCAGTGCACGCCGCACGTTGGCCTCGGGATGGTCGGTCTCATTGTTGTTGAAGGCGAAGGCCAGGCAAACAATCTCGAAACGGCCCGCGGCGTTCGTCAGCGCGGCATGGCATCACGGGCCTGGAATGAGATTTGGGAAGAAGCTGAGGCGCAAGGGCTGCTGGGCTAATCAGAGGTCAGGGCGAGCGGCATGCCAACGACACTTCCCGTCCGGTCTACGCTGCCAAAGCGCCGTCCGGCTTTGGAAAACTGGCTTAAGGTGAATCCGAGAGTACAACCAAAGCCGGAAGGTCGGTTGCCATCAAAACGGAGGTTCCGTTGGGGCCTGCGACATGAGGCGCTTTGCTTCGTTCTGGTGTTCCTGGCGACACTATTTACCTGCGCCTATGCCGACGCATCCGGGCAGGTAGGCAGCGATCCGATGATCGAGATCATCATCGAGCGCCGAGCGGACAGTGTTGAGCTGTACTTCGGTGGGAACGCATCATCAATGATCGCCTATTTTTCGGCCGATCAGACCTTGTTCACAAATGGATCAGGCCACGTTCCTTTTGATGCCTTTCAATCGGGGACGTGGCTTCTGGGCGATGCGCTCCTGAATGGAGCCTCACTATCTATGGGCAGCGATCTGGTTACTTTGCCAGAAAGCCTGGCCGATGGATCGCCAGTCACGTTGGAAGCGACCTCGCTGATGTTGCATCCGGCAACGATCACAGTTCCTTTTCAAGACTCTGTAGATGCGGTTATGGCGGTCAGCATCTGTGCTGTCCTTGATCCACCGACTGACCTGCGCTTGCAGGAAGCAAACCTCTATGCGGGGTACATCGCTTTCACTGATCGAGCGTATGACGAGATTTTGCTACGAAGCCCAAACAACAGCGCAAGTCATAACGGTGGTGTCTCCGTGCGCGTTCGCGATTATGCCAATGGAAGTCTCATTGGTGTTTGGGAACAAACGTGGGTGGCCGATCGACCAATCCGCGTCGAACCTGTGACAACCAGAGACTTACCAACATCACTCTCGTCACTAGCTGTGCTCTACCCATTGATGGGGTTTGTGCTGTTCTTCGGCCTATTTGGGACTGGAGCTTTGATCCTATCGCGCCGCCACAGCGATCAAGGCCCTACTACGCCTCAGCCAATTCAAGCTCGAGCCCTTCCACCGAGCTAAACCCTTCAAAGTTCGGGTGCCCAAGATAAAGCGGTTTGTTTTGTCCAGCACCCTTATGCGCATCGCGGAACGATTGGCTGCGTGTCCAATCGACAAAGCTCTGTTCGTCGGTCCACGTGGTGTGAGAAACATACAGTGTGTGATCGTCCGCCTCCGGCCCCTTCAGCATGGCGAAGCGAACGAAACCTGGCTCTTTGTAAATATGGATTTCGCGGTTCTTCCACACGGCCTCAAAGGCTAACTCTTCGCCCTTCTTCACTTTGAAGCGGTTCATCGCGATGTACATGGCGCTATCGTCTCCCGTCGTGTGTTTTGAGTTCATTCATGCGGCTTTCGCGGCTGCGTTCGGCCCAGTCTTCCATAAAACCTTGGATTTGGGAATCACTGCAGCACCCTTCACCACACCGGCCAAACAACCGGTACGCAGCCTCATGGCAACAAGGCTCTGCATCAAACGGCGCATTGCCGTTCCGCAAAGCTTTGCTGATCCATCGCACGACTGTGATGAGACCGGTCCTAAGCATTGTTTGACCACCAATCGGATAGGAAATTGGGTGACCGCCCAAGGCCGGCGGCATCGACGCAGGCGATGCCCTCACGCCAGGCAAGCCGCGTTTCACCGTCACGCCACAATGGCATGTAAGCAAAGCTTGCGCGTAGCAGGCGATCGACCGACTGACCTGCAATGATCGCCTCGTCGAGTGTGTCCGCAGCTGACAGCGCATCGAGTGCCGCATCAACGCCCGCGTCCTGCAGACCGGAAAGCGCATAACTGCCCGGCCGGTTAGCGAGATCGCTGTGCCAGAGAAGTCGTTCCGCAGACCCCGGAAGCCTGCCCGGCGTCCATGCTAGTGTGGCGATATCGAAGTTGCGATCAAGCAACTGCCGCACGGCGATTGAGGGCTCCAGGACTTGGGGCACAAGCTCAAGGCCAAGCCGCTGGAACGCAAGCACCACTTCGCCAAGCACACCATCGTAAAGAGGATCGGTAGACAGAGCGCTTAGGCGGATCGGTTCACCGGTCTCGGTATCAACACGACGTGTTCCATCCAAAACGAGACCAGCCTCATCCAACAATTGGCTTGCTTGCCGCGCGGCGTCGCGCGTTCCAGGAAGTGGCGCGTCCACCAGCGCCTCAAAATCGCTCGCGGCAAATGCTGTACTCTCAAACAAGCTGGCCACAGGCTGAAATAGCCCGCTAAACAACCGTTCCACTGCATCGGGCGCATCAAAACTTAAATGCAGCGCCTTGCGCACACGAATATCTGCGAGAGGACCAGACCGCATGTTCATGACAAGGCCATGCAGACGCCCCGGACCATCGCTCTGCGTCGTTGCACGCCGCACGGGCGGAGATGCATCGGCCAAATCGTCATAACCATTGCGCCAACGCGACGGGTTCGTCTCAATGCGGGCATCATACTCGCGGGCGCGAAAGGCCTCGAATGCTACATCGGCGTCGCGGTAGTAGCGGACAGAAATACGGTCGAAGTTATAGGCGCCTCTGGCGGTACCAAGATCGCCCGCCCAATAGTCTGGGATACGTTCCAATACGATACGGCTTGGGGCATCGCTTTCAACGAGGCGATAAGGGCCGCTTCCTAGCGGGAGGTTTTCTGGACCGGGCGGTTCGGGTCGATGCGCCGGATGGATAGGTAAGCTCGCGATGCTGCTTAGAAGGTCCCGGTTTGGAGGCCCCTCGTTGACAAACATGATCTTGCGGTCACCCGTCTGATCCAGCTGCACAGCACGGTAGGCTTGCCTGAAAAACGGCGCGCCTGTCTCTTTCAAGGTCTCGAATGTGAACAGCACATCGTCGGCTGTAACCGGTGCTCCATCGTGCCAACGCGCATAAGGTAAAAGGCGGAAGGTAAGCCGCGAAAAATCATCGGAGATGGCTACCCCATCAGCCAAATGTCCATAGTAGCTGGCGGGCTCGTCAGGGCTAGCGATCACAAGCCGATCGTAGATGACACGCATATCCGCAGGCGGGCGACCTGGGTAACGCAACGTATCAAGCGTATCGAATGCACCGACACGAGCAAGGCGCAGCATTCCACCTTTTGGTGCAAAGGGTGAGCGATTAGGAAAGTGCTCAAAACCTGCAGGGTGAGAGAGTGTACCCAGAGGTGAGGCGCCATGGGCCAGATCTAAAATGTCATCAGCAAGCGCGAGAAATGGCCATGAAGCACTCAGGGACGCCGAGCCAAGTCCGGCAAGCCCAATCTTGATGGCCTGTCTGCGGGATAGCTCAATCATCGAACGCGCGCATCCACCAATCGTGTTTGATCATCTGCGCAAGCTCCTAGTTGGCGACAATTCCTGCACTGTCCAATTCTTGCGGATTAGTGTCAACAATTTCTTGTGCACCGCATTACTGGCAACGGTGTTCGCCAACCCGTAAGAACCGTGCATGCAGCACCCATCACAAGCCGAGATTCTGGCGGCTATCTTGGAAGGCCCACTTAACCTTCCAAGAGCATGGGCGAACCAGAAAACCAGAGACATCTGGATTTGGCGTAACAATCACCATCGACACTGAGCCGCTGCCCACGGTCGACGCCCTCAATCACGGACACTTTGGTCTCGGTTGGCTTGGGAAGGCACTAAGAGTTTTCAAACCACGCCAAGAGGCTCTTCAAGTCAGGCCGCACCGAGGTCTCTAACCCCTGCGCGAAGGAGGCAAACGCTTGCCTGTTGAGCACGTTGAGACCAACCAGAACCGGCACGTCATCACTCATGGCGCGCGCGATAAGATCACGAAAACCTCGCCCTTGCGCCTCATGTTTTCCAAACTTGTTGATGAGGAGAAGGTCACAGTCAGCGCTATAGGCATTCCCAACCGATGCGACTGCGCGTTCGAGGGCGTTCTGGTCCATGCGGCAGCCACGCGATCCAGCGCCCAGATGCTGCGAGATCAATATATGTTCGCCCGCTGGCAGCGTGCGCACCACCATGTCACAACGGCCACCATCGGATCGGTCCTTGTTGATTTGAACGCATCCACAAACAGTTTTGCCAGAACAGGTAAGCTCCTCTGCGAAGGCCGCTAAGAGCAGGTCCACATCCCCCTTACCGGGCATCATCGTATAGCCAAGCATCGCCATGCCGCTGTACCGATCAGCCAGCTTGCAACCGGTGCGGATGACTAAAGATAGTGAACCCGTCGCCGCGACTGTGCGCGATCAAGGTGATGCCTGCTCTCGTCGCTGTTTCTAGAGCGAGGCTTGTCGGCGCGGAGACGGCGATGAGGACCGGGCATCCGAGAAGCGCAGCCTTCTGCACAAGCTCCACAGAGACACGCGAAGTGAGCACGATCGCGCCAGTCTCGATCGGCAGCTTTTGCAAGAGCAGCGCGCCGCCCAGCTTATCAAGGGCATTGTGCCGACCGACATCCTCACGTGCCGCGACGATGCCCTTTCCGGGAAGAAGAAAACCCGCACCGTGAGCAGCATGGGTTTCGTCATGGAACGGCTGATGGTTGCGAAGCTGCTCAGTCGCGCGGTTCATGTCGTCATGGGAAAGCAGTGTAGGTCCGCCTGCGAGGCGCGGAACAGAGCGTGTCGCTTCCTCCAAACTGTCGATACCGCATAAACCGCAACCAACAGGCCCCGCCATAGACCGACGCCTCTTGATAAACGCTTCAGCCTTATCGTCCTTCAGCCACAGCCGGGCTTCGATACCTTGTTCATGGTCGACCAGCTCAAGGTCGATAATGTCGTCAAGACTAGAGATGAACCCCTCGGTGAAGGCGAAACCGACGGCAAAATCTTCCAGGTCGGATGGTGATGCCATCATCACAGCGACGCTTGTGCCCTGAATGACAATCGCAACCGGCGTCTCGACGATAAGCTGGCACTGTTCAGGGTTAGGTCGCTCCGAGACACTCTCCGAGCGACGATCAGCGCAAACGGAGAAGGTCGGCTGACGCAGTGGATACGTATCGAGGTCGTCGATGTCCACGGCCATCAGTGCCCTGCCCCGAGCATGGCGAGCCCTACATTCGTGAGAGAGTAAGTGAGCCGCTGCGTGCGCTCATTCTTGCCTTCGATCTCGATCACACTTAGCTCATCGGCAAGATGCACGCATTCGCGAATGACCAGCGCATGCTCAACACCAAGCTTCTTGGAGAATGTGTGGCTGTCAGAGCAGTATCCGCTGAACGACGCAGCGAGAAGGCTCGCGCTAAGCGGCGTCAACGCGTTGCTTTCATCGCGCAAGAGTTGCTGCATCATGGTTTCAAACTGCGCTTCAGCTTCCAAACGGCGTTCAAGGCCCATCGCAAGCCCCATCACCATACACCACGCGGAATCGCACCATGACGGACTTTGACGCAGGGGTGTAACTCTGCGAGCCGAACTGACCGTGGGGAACGAGTTTGTTCATTTCCGGATAGTAGCCCGCGACACAACCCAGCGGCGTATCATAGGGAACGACACGAAAGTTCTCGCAGACTCGTTCGATATCGTCATCGAAGATGCCGATAACATCCACCAACCCGCGCGCTTTAACGCCCAGGCGCTGCATGTCCTTGGGGTTCATAAAGACGATTTCGCGCAGTCCGAACACGCCACGATAGCGGTCATCCATGCCGTAGACGGTGGTGTTGTACTGATCGTGCGATCGGAAGGTTTGTAACACGAATGTCCCGTCATCTTTCTGGCTGCGTTGCCATTCGGTCTGATCGGGCAAAGGATGGTTTGTAAAGTTCGCCTTGCCGTTGGCCGTTTTGAAGTCTCGGTGGGACGCGCCATTGCGCAGGCGGAAGCCTCTTGGTTTGCGCACTTGCGTGTTGAAATCACCGAAGATCGGAAGCACGCGGGCGATCATGTCCCGGATGAGATCATTGTCATCGGCGAGCGTGTCCCAATCGACCACGCTGTTGCCCAGAGTTGCTTTCGCGATACCGGCCACGATCTTCACCTCCGACAGGAGATGCTCTGACGCTGGTTGATTGATCCCGCCAGACCCATGCACCATCGACATCGAGTCCTCCACGGTGACGAACTGCTCAAGCCCTTTAGAGTTCTTGTCGATTTCCGTGCGGCCAAGGCAGGGCAGGAGAAAACTCTTCTGACCTGGCATTAAGTGCCCATGGTTGAGCTTCGTGGCCACATGAACAGCCAGTGGCATCCGTTTGAAAGCCTCTGCCACCAGCTCGCTGTCGGGCGTTGCGCGCGCAAAGTTACCGCCAAGGCCGATAAACGCCTTGGCCGATCCTTCCAACATGGCGCCAATCGCGTGAAGCACATTGTGGCCCGGCTCGCGGGGCAGTTCGACGCCGAGTTCCTTTTCCATCGCATCGATGAGCGGCTTGGGCGCTTTTTCGTTGATGCCGACGGTGCGGTCGCCCTGCACGTTGGAGTGGCCGCGTACCGGGCAAAGACCAGCGCCAGGTTTCCCCACATTGCCACGCAAAAGCATGAAACTGGCTATCTCGCGAATGGTCGGCACCGAGTGGCGATGCTGTGTGATGCCCATGGCCCACGTCGCGATCACGCGTTCAGACGTCATGTAGATCTCAGCGCAGGTGGTGATATCCTCACGGCTGAGACCAGACTGCTCTTCGATCTGTTCCCACGGCGTCTCTTCGCATAGCTTTCGATACTCATCGATGCCGCCGCCATGCTCTTCGATGAAGTCATGATCGAGGACGGCGGGGAGACCATCTCGTTGGGCATTGTCTTCAGCCTCAAAGACGACCTTCGCCATCCCGCGGAAGATCGCCATATCGCCGCCAAGGCGGGGGCAGAAATAGTCAGTTGACGTTGCCTCGCTTCCGCCACGGATCATCTCCAGCTTCTCTTGCGGATCGGCGAAACGTTTGAGGCCCTTTTCTTTGAGCGGGTTGAACACGACAACCCGTGCGCCGTTCTCCACCGCCTTGCGAAGCTCGGCCAACATGCGTGGATGGTTGGTGCCTGGGTTCTGCCCGACGCAAAAGATCGCGTCGCACTCGTCAAAGTCCTCAAGACGAACCGTGCCCTTGCCGATGCCAATGGCTTCGGTCAGCGCCACACCGCTCGCCTCGTGGCACATGTTAGAGCAGTCGGGCATGTTGTTCGTGCCGTAGAGGCGGATGAACGTTTGGTAGAGGAACGCCGCCTCGTTCGACGCGCGACCAGAGGTATAAAACTCCGCCATGTTTGGATCGGGGAGCTTGTTCAGTTCTTCTCCGATTTCGCGGAACGCCGCGTCCCAGTCCACCGGCTCATACTTGTCGGTCTCAAGGTTGTAGCGCATCGGGTGTGTTAGCCGACCCTCATGCTCCAGATCATAATCGCTCCATTGCTGAAGCTCCGAGACCGTGTGCTCAGCAAAGAAAGCGGGCGTCACGCGCTCTTTGGTTGCCTCCCAGGAGACTGCCTTCACGCCATTCTCGCAGAATTCAAACGATGAACCGTGCTCCGGATCGCCCCATGCGCACCCGGGACAATCGAACCCATGCGGCTGGTTGGCTTTCAATAGGGTGCGGATGTTGGTGAGCGGCTGACCACTGTTCAAAATACGCTTGCCAACGCTTTTCAGGGCGCCCCAACCACCGGCGGCGGTAGATGTTTTGCCGATGAAATCTTTGCCGGGCTCAGCAACCGAGCGATCCGTCTTTTTCTCGTCTTCGGGCTTGGAATCGCCCGGAACCATATCGAGTGCCATCGCTTTGCGTTTCCCTCTTTTCCGGTTGCAAACGCCCGATCGCGCCAATCCCGGAAAGTCCATCAGCATGCTGCGTTGCTGCATAGCCGCAAACTGTTTTTTGCCTACATTGACCGCTTTGTGCGGCTTCGTCGAGATGTGGGGTCTTTGTGGGTGAAGGTGGGTGGGTGAAGGCGGCCCTAACTTCTAGGGCCACCGCCGTTCTTAGATGCTGGGGGGAGAGGTACGCAGCCTACTCAGCCGGGACAGCAGCCGCGTCAGGCTCTTTGTAGTGATGCTTCTCACCGACTGGGCGAACCATGAGGTTGGCAAAGAACGCGATCACCAGAAGGCCAGCCATGGCGAACATCGTCGTGTTGTAGAGCGTCGAACTCGGATCGACTGTACCAACTGGGACGATCTCCATAAGTTTAGCGATTGTCACCGTGTTGGCGTCCACCAGTTCACGCAGCTGCCCGATGGGCGCGCCGAAGGTCTCCTGGAAAACCGCCGGGTCCACCTTGGCAACGAGATCGTTGATCGCGTTGTTCTTGGACAGATTGCGCAAGTAGGTGATCGCAAATGGGCCAAGCACACCCGCTGTGGACCATGCGGTCAACAGACGACCATGGATCCCGCCCACATGCATCGTGCCGAAGATGTCAGCCAGGTACGCCGGGATGGTGGCAAAGCCGCCGCCATACATCGTGAAGATGATCATCGTCGCAATGTAGAACCCGAGCAGTGCCGTCGTTCCGCCCGTGCCTGCCCAGAACGGGATCGTACAGTACAAGATGGTGCCGAGGATGAAAAAGCAGTGGTAGGTGTTCTTGCGCCCGATGAAGTCCGACGTGGAAGCCCAGAAGAAACGGCCGACCATGTTGAAGACCGATATCATGAGGACGTAGGTGCCCGCGAAAGCAGCCGTGACCAACACAAGATCACCGAAGATCTCATTGATCATCGTTTTCGCCACACCGATCACACCGATGCCAGCGGTCACGTTGAAGCAAAGCACAACCCAAAGCAGCCAGAACTGAGGCGTCTTGAGAGCTTGGTCAATGTGCACATGGTTGCGCGTGACCATGCCTGAGGCGACGGGCTTGGGTTCCCAGCCAGCGGGTTTCCAACCTTCGGCGGGCACCCGATACTGGAACGCGGCAAAGATCATCACGCAAAGGTAGACGATGCCGAGTGTCAGGAAGGTCGATGCTGCGCCGGTATTGCCTGTTCCGACAACATAGACCCCAGCTTCCCCTCCGAAGGCTGCTGCCTGATCGGCAGAGGCAACGACGACTTCCACCAGCCCGTTTGCGGTTTCTGCGAAACGGCGGCCACCTTCTGTGACAAGGGTTACGGCACCCTCGGCACCCAAGAAGTCAGGCGTTTTCTGATAGAGATCCAACAGCCACTGTTTAAGCGGAGCGCCAATCATCGCGCCGCCACCGAAACCCATGATGGCCATGCCAGTTGCCATACCGCGCCGGTCCGGGAACCACCTGATGAGGGTTGAGACCGGCGAAACATAGCCAAGCCCAAGCCCTGCGCCACCGAAGACCCCATAGCCGAGATAAACCATCCAAAGTTGGTGGGTTGCAATACCGGCTGAACCAATCATGAAACCGCCGCCCCACAGGAGCGCAGCAACAACGCCCACATAGCGCGGACCGACCTTCTCAAGCCATTTGCCGCCAACAGCCGCCGTCAGCCCCAAAACGACGATGGCGACGGAAAAAATCCAGACCACAGACGATAGTGACCAGTCGCCGCCTGAAGGCGCGACGACGCCGAGTTCACGAGTCAAAGCCGGGTTGAAAACGGACCATGCATAGACGGAGCCAATGCACAGATGGATTGCGATAGAAGCTGGCGGCACGCGCCAACGGTTGTAGCCCTCTGGGGCCACAATGTTCTCTTTCTTGAGGAACCCTAGGGCGCCTCCCGATGAACCAGACATGAGCGTCTCCCCGCTTGTGGGGCACCATTGCCCCATCTGTTTGGATGCGTTTCGGGAAACATGCCGAAATGTCGCACCTGAGCTTGATAACTCACGCACGATGCTCATTTGTCAAAGAAAATAATAAGCAAGTACAATGACTTACGGAAATTTTAGCAGCTTTCGGAAGTGGTCTTTTTGGACAATTTGACCACTGATCTAAAGGCCTAACTGGACATAATGTCCACTTGCATGTGGCTGTCGTTGTCCGATTGGGACGAAATGTCCACTCCGGGAAACCACACCTCAAACACCGCACCTTCTCCTAAAGCACTATGCGCTGAGATGTGACCGCCAGCGCGCTTCACAAGCGATTGGGAGATGGAGAGCCCCAAACCGGTTCCCTCGCCGAGCTTGGTCGTGAAGAACGGATCAAAAACATAGGCGAGTTTTTCCGAGGCTATTCCCGGTCCCGTGTCACAGACACGTATGAGCGCGCCGTTTTGCCCGTTGTGTTGGCTAGGTTTGGTCTCGACGGCGATCTTTCCATCGGAGCCGATCGCTTGCGCGGCGTTGATAAGAAGGTTGACCAGCACCTGCTGCAACTCTGTCGGGATAACCAGGATGTCAGGCGTCGCCGCATGATGGTTGATCTCAAGATCAATCGCGTCATTGCGCAGGTCAGCGGCCACCAAGATTGCTGTATCATCCACCAGGGATTGAACATCGGTTTGAACCGGAAACTCGGAGGCTTCATCGGACCGTGAGAAGTTCAACAGCTTCCTAACAATCGTATTGATGCGATGGGTCTGCCCATCAATGAGATCGAACTCAATCTTATAGTCCTGCGCATCACTGCCCATCCCGTTGCGGATCACCTCCAAATTGCCTTGGATGACGGCAACCGGATTGTTGATCTCATGGGCCACGCCAGCGGTGATTTCTCCGATGGAGGCGAGTTTCTCCGATACGATGAGCTGCTGGTAGGTCGCTTCCAACTGCTGATTTGCTTCGCGCAACTCCACCGTGCGCTTTTCAACCTGCCCGTTAAGATCATTGGCATAGCTGCGAAGCCGTTCGTCGCGCTCTTGAACCTGATCAAGGAGATGATCGAGATGGTTGGCGACCTGACCGATTTCATCGCGGCGTTTTACTTTTCCAAGGCGCGCATTCAACTCGCCCAAACCGACGCGGTTCATCACCGCTGTCATCTTTTCCAAAGGTGAAAACACTCCTTGCGCCAGCTTCAAAAAGATGGGCACCGAGACGCACACCACAGCGAGGAACGCCAGGACAAGCGTAAGGACCGTCGAGGATCTTTGTTCGGAAAACGGCGCCTCAAGGAAGCCGGTATAGAGCATGCCGATGCGCTCCCCGCTTATATCGGTGAGCGGCACATACCCTGAGATGTACCAGTCATTGACGACGAAGGCGCGGTCCAGCCATGGCCGACCTTCCACCATCACTTGTTGCCAAACGACTTCGGAAACACGCGTTCCAAGCGCCCTTTCACCCTCAAACAGGCGCACATTGGTTGAGATGCGAACATCATCGAGGAAGAGTGTGGTCGTACCCGCACGCTGGTCTGCGCCAGCGGCAAGGTCGCGGTAGATGAGATCATTCATCGTATCGATGACGCTGAGATTCTGGTTTAGGAGCCGGCCGCCGACAAGGATCATTCCACTGCGCGGATCCTCGTAAACAGCAAGCAAAACCATCCCCCGTGTCTCAACCGTTCGGGCAAGTGGTCTCGCCGCTTGCGTTTCAACAAGCGGAATGGACGCGCGGTGAGCAAGTTCATCGCCAAGCTGGGCAAGCTCCACGTTTGAGAAGAGCACAAGGCCAGCTCTCGCGCCTGTCTCGGCAGACATTCTGGCCAAGTGACGCACGCTCTCAGGCAGTGCGGGGTCAGCGCGGCCAGCGCTTGAGAAGGTGACCAAAAAATCCAGCTGCGCCGCCTGCCGCCGCGCTTCAAGAAACGCCGCGAGCGACTCGCCTCCACGGAACAACTCCTCAGCGAACCCAACGGACTGGGCAACCGCTGCAACGGCCTCGGCCTGCGTTGTCTCAATCCGGTGGAAATATTCTTCCGCGATGCGCAGGTCACTGGCGACCTTGGCGATGAGAAGATCGTCAAACTTGTCGATCCACCGTACCATCGTGACGCCTAAGAGGATCGGCATCACCACCATCAACGGGAGTAGCGCCAGCGCGAGCAGCCGCAGGCGAACAGAGCGAAACACCGCTCACAGCCCCCAGGACTGGCATTTACGGTCGATGGTCTTGCGCGCAATACCAAGGCGGCGAGCAGCTTCAGCGCGATTGCCATCGCACGCACCCAGAACTTCCAGAATATGTCGCTTTTCCACGTCTGCCAGCGTCTCGGGTGCAGCCCGATTTTTTTCTCCAACGCCAACATCATCAAACCCACCTTGGATGAGTGCGCGCTCCATCGCGTTGCGCAGTTCCACAACATTACCCGGCCAAGCATGGGAGACCAGCTTACGCTTGGCCGCAGCGGACATGTCCGGTCTTTCAATGTTCAAGCGTCCGGCGAGACTTTCGAGAAAAAAGTCCGCCAGTTCGATGATGTCATCCTTGCGCTCACGCAGTGGCGGAAGGTCGATCTCAATCACACTCAAGAGGTAAAAGAGATCCTGTCTGAACCGTCCCTCAGCGACTGCATCTTTGAGGGACGTTCTTGACGACGCCACGATGCGCACGTCGAGTGGAACCGACCGCTCCGCTCCAACAGGGCGGAAGCGTTCCTCGATCAAAAGCTGCGTTAGCAGCGTCTGGCAGGGTGGGGAAAGTGTGTCGATGTCTTCTAGGTAAAGGGTGCCACCGGAGGCACTGACCAGCATACCATCGGCACCGGAGCGCGCCCCATCGCTGTCGCTTGTGCGGTCAATGGTCCCATACAATCTAGGCTTGAAAGAGGCTTCATCCAAGGTTGAGCAGTGCAGCCAAACGAAAGCGTTTTCCGCTCGATTGGACCGGTTGTGGAGCATGCGTGCCGCAATTTGTGTCCCGGAGCCCACCTCGCCTTGAATAATAACTTGAGCGTCTGTCACCGCAGCCCGTCGGATGGTTGCGCGAACCTCTTCAATCTTGGCCGAACTGCCCACCAGCGCATCGCGTTGCCGCAAGATGTCTCGGCCCGCTTCCAGCTCGTTCCGCAAAACGCTGTTCTGTCGCCGAAGCTTCGTTCTTGTTAGGCTCTGCGCAAGAGCGTTGATGAGCTGGTTGGACCGGAACGGCTTTAAAAGAAAATCCGAAGCGCCCGCGCGCATGGCCGCGATGGCGGTATCGAGATCAGCATGGGCAGTTACCAGTATGGCGTCAGAAAAGAGCCCGATTTCGCTCTGTTCAGCGAGCCACTCCACTCCGGTTTGCTTGGGCATGACATTATCAAGAACGATCACGTCATACCGGCATTGATCGAGCGCTTTGGTCGCCTCGGCGCTGCTCGAAGCCGCATCGACCCGGCCGCAAACCACCGAAAGCGTTTTCTGCAGGAAGTTGCGCATGCCTGGTTCGTCGTCGACGATGAGAACGGATGCGTTTGCCAACACACGCGTAAGCCGGTCATCCCCAACCGATGAACCAACCTGCTTGGACGTATCGAGTTTGGCACTGTGCATGTTCATGGCTTGCCCACGTGTTTCCTCAAGACGTATGGCCGTTCTGATCTGCTCCGATAGGCCACACTATGACCGGTCAAATCATCGGCTGTTTTTTATGAGAAGCTAATGGAGAGTGGCACACCGGGTCCATCGCGCAAACTACATACGCCGCCATGGACGCAATCAGCTCGCTCCAGATAACGGGGCAAAACGCTGCCAGCGCTTAGTTCGCCATCGCCTTTAGGGCGTTCGCCATTGCCTCTAAGGTGGATGTAAACGGAGTACCGTTTGGGCACACACCGACCGATGCGTACCATCCAAACCCCTCTACGCACTTGTGCTACATTGAAGCCCGCGCTGGGTTCAGCAATATAAGTTGCAAGCGGATTGCAACTTTAGAGCCGTTCTAGTGTAGAACCCACTATGATGTCCCCTTGCAGATGTTTTTGACTGGGGGACTGCGCACATGGCGCGCCCCTTGAACAGGGGAACCCCATGAAACTTACCAGAAGAACCGTTCATCTGATCTTAGCGACAAGTGCTACGGCCCTTATGACGTCAAGCGCCTCGGCCATTGATGCAACACCATCAGCCGTCTTGGACACTTATGCCGACATCGCACTCGCAGGTTATGAGGATTCGCTCGTCACGGCTGAGGCCTTGGACGCGGCGATCAATGCCCTCGTTGCCAATCCTTCTGAAGCCACACTGAGCGCTGCTAAGGCTGCCTGGATCGCCTCACGCGCACCCTATCAGCAGACCGAAGTCTACCGCTTTGGCAACGCGATCGTGGACGATTGGGAAGGCCGCGTGAACGCATGGCCACTCGACGAGGGTCTTCTTGATTACGTTGACGCGTCCTATGGTGTTGAAAGCGACGAGAATGACCTCTTCACGGCAAACATCATCGCCAATGAACGTCTGATGATCAACGGCGCTGAAGTCATCGCAGCATCCATCACCCCCGACTTTCTCTCAGGCACTTTGCATGAGGCTGGCGAAGTGGAAGCAAACGTTGCGACCGGCTACCACGCGATTGAGTTCCTCCTCTGGGGTCAAGATCTCAACGGCACAGGTCCCGGCGCCGGCAACCGACCTTACACCGATTTTGACACCACCAACTGCACCGGCGGCAACTGCGAGCGGCGTGCTGAATTTCTTGTTGCGCTCTCCGACCTTCTGATCACCGATCTGGAAGAGATGGTCGGCAACTGGGAAGATGACGGTGCCGCGCGCGCAACGCTGATGGGTGATGAAAGCGCTGGTCTCACGGCGATCCTCACCGGTATGGGCTCGCTGTCATACGGCGAATTGGCTGGCGAACGCATGAAGCTTGGCCTTCTTCTCAACGATCCAGAAGAAGAGCATGATTGCTTCGCCGATAACACGCACAACTCACACTATTTCGACCAGATCGGCATCCGTAACGTCTACTCCGGCACCTACCGCCGGATTGACGGCTCTGTGGTCTCCGGGCCGTCACTGGCTGATCTGGTTGCTGCAGCTGACCCAGCGCTTGACGCTGAAGTGGCTGGCAAGCTGGATGCAACTGTCACCGCCATGGCGATCATGCGTGCCCGCGCGGAGAGCATTGAGGCCTATGACCAGATGATTGGTGAAGGCAATGATGAAGGCAACGCGGTAGTGCAGGCTGCGATTGACGGTCTCATCGATCAAACACGGTCAATCGAGCGTGTCGTTGCTCTCCTCAATCTGGACGCCATCGAATTTGAAGGCTCCGACAGTCTCGACAATCCAACGGCTGTATTTCAATAGATATCTATGGAAAAGAGAGTTTCAAAACGCTTGATCGGGGCGGGTGCGATCAGCACCTGCCTCGTGGCACTTACAGCGTTCAGTGTGAGCGCAAGCGGCATTTTTGGTGCTGAACAGGGCCCGTTGCCCCATCGCGATGATCTAACGTTGCAGGATCGTGTCCGCGTGGCTGAGGTGCTCGCGCCGCCTGAAGACTATGGCGTAGCGCAGGTCTTTGAGGCGATGGCAGGCGGTGCTGCCACCTTCACAGGCACACCTGACGGCAATGCGTTTTCGCGCTTCTCACAGAACCTTTCGTTCGAAGAGCAGTCGGACTTCCACATTGGTGATTCGCTTTTCACAAAGCTCTGGGTGTCCTCGCCATCATCCACACAGGCCTCCGATGGTTTGGGCCCGCTTTACAATGCAAGAGCCTGTCAAAGCTGCCATTTGAAGGATGGTCGCGGGCATCCGCCTGTCGACATACATGACAGCGCGATTTCTATGTTCTTGCGGCTTTCTGTGCCCCCGCGCACCGAAGCTGAATTTGCAGCGCTCGAAAACCGCGAACTGTTGCGCATTCCCGAACCTACCTATGGCGGTCAATTCCAGGATCTTGCCGTTCCCGGTCTTCAAGCCGAGGGCCGCATGGTTATCGAGTACACCGAGGAAGACGTTGTTCTGGCTGACGGTGAAGTTGTTAGCTTGCGCCGCCCAACCTACTCCGTCGCTGATCTTGGTTATGGACCGATGGATCCGGAGGTAATGCTCTCTCCGCGTATCGCACCACCCATGATCGGGCTCGGGCTCATTGAGGCGATCCATCCTGGCGATATCTTGGCGAACGCCGATCCCGAAGATGCGGATGGAAACGGAATTTCAGGTCGTCCAAGCTGGGTGATGAGCGATGCGACCGGCGAGCTGGCGCTTGGCCGGTTCGGGTGGAAAGCGTCGAACCCGACGGTTCGCCAGCAGTCTGCAGGGGCATTCTCAGGCGACATTGGTATTTCAACGCCCGACGCATCCAACGCGTACGGTGACTGCACAGAAAATCAGCCCGATTGCTTTACTATGGCCTCAGGCGTGCAGGAACGTCTTGGTGACACCGAAGCGCCGGACCCTGTGCTCGATCTGGTCACCTTCTATTCCTCAAACCTAGCCGTCCCCATGCGTCGCGATGTTGAAGAGGCAACGGTTCTGCAAGGAAAAGAGCTGTTTCACGATGCCGGGTGCGCGTCTTGTCATACGCCAAGCTATGTGACGAGCCGCCATGCGGAGAGCGAAGCGCATCAATTCCAACTCATCTGGCCATACTCAGATTTCCTCTTGCACGACATGGGGGAAGGTCTGGCCGACAATCGCCCTGTTGGTGACGCGTCCGGCACGGAGTGGAAGACCCCGCCGCTTTGGGGCGTCGGTCTGACAGAAACCGTCAATGGTCACACGCAGTTCCTCCATGATGGACGTGCGCGCTCTTTGTTGGAGGCGATCCTTTGGCATGGCGGTGAGGCGCAAAACGCGCGCGATACCGTCGTGGCGATGGCAACCGATGATCGCGACGCTCTCATCCGCTTTCTGGAAAGCCTTTAATGCGCCGATTGTTTTTTGCTGCATTGTTGGCCCTCGCTCCAGCCAGCGCACTGGCCGAGACTGATCTTGGTGCCATCACAAGGGGAATGATCGAAGGACACATTCTCCCAGGGTACGCCACTTTTATGGATGCCGCTGACCAGCAAGCAACTGTCACACAAGCCCTATGTGAAGCACCGTCAGTGGAGGCACTGGAGACCGTCCAGGCGGCTTTCGCCGATCTCGTCGAGGCTTGGTCTGCAGTGGAATTCATTCGCTTCGGCCCGGCTCGTACTGACAATCGCTATGAGCGCCTGTTCTTTTGGCCAGACCGCAACGGGCGCGGACTCAACCAGGTGCAAGGCGTTATCGCCACTGAGGATGAGACTGTCACAACAACTGAAAGCCTGCAGGGCAAAAGTGTTGCGCTGCAAGGATTGCTTGCCCTGGATTATGTGCTTTTTGGCACCGGCTTTGAAACCCTTGGCGACGGCAATGCCCACCGGTGTGCTTACGCGCTCGCAATCGCAGGCGCCGTCGCAAAGACGAGCGTTGATCTGTTTGCCGGTTGGGAAGGTGAGGACGGCTACAAAGCACTCATGCTAAGCCCTGGTCCTGACAATGCCCTTTACCGGACGCAAGGAGAGGCTCTGCAGGAGATATTACGCTCCATGGCAGAACAGCTTCAGATCGTGCACGACGCTAAACTTGTCCGTGTGGTTGGAAACACCCCTGCCGAAGCGCGTTTCAAACGCGCGCCGTTCTGGCGATCTGGTCAAAGTCTGACGTCCGTAATAGCCAATGCAGAAGCGATGCTCAGCCTCAATGAGACCGGCGGTTTTGCAGACTTGCTTCCCGAGCAATCGCAACGGTTTGCAGGCACAGCGCGGTTTGAACTTGGCCAGATCAGCAGCCGGCTGTCGGCTTTGCAGGAGACGGGCGCCGACATCGAAACGCTCACCACAAGTGATGAAACCCACGGTCGTTTGGCAAGCGTCGCGCTCCCGCTGGCAGGAGCCATGCGTATCATAGGTGAGGTATATCCAGCCGAACTTGGCTTGACGCTCGGGTTCAACTCGCTTGATGGCGACTGACCTCACGCGCCGACATTTCGTCGGGCTTTGCGCTGGTTTGGGTGTCTTGCCCCTCAGCCAACTCGTCTCCGCCACGGGTACAACTGCCTTTCTCTCTGCGTATCGCGATCCATCAGGCAACTTCGGCGTTGCCGCCCTTGATGATGTGGGGACAGTACTTTTTACCGAAGCGCTGCCTGCACGCGGACATGACACAGTTCAGTCGCCAGACGGCCGAACAGCGGTAACGTTCGCGCGCCGGCCAGGCCGCTTCGCGCTGGTTTTCGATTTGCAGCAGCACCGTCCAGCCTTTGCCTTTCAAGCAGCACCCAGCCGCCATTTCTACGGTCATGGCTTTTTCTCGAACGATGGACGGCTGCTTCTAGCGACCGAAAACGACTATACGGGCGAACGGGGCGTGATGGGCATCTACGATGTTCAAGCAGGTTACCGCCGTATCGGCGAGTTCGAGACCCATGGGATTGGCCCACACGAAGCGCTTCTACTCGCTGGTGGTCAGACCGTTGCCATCGCGAATGGCGGCATCGTCACGCATCCCGACTATCCTCGACAGAAGCTCAATCTGCCTACTATGGCGCCCTTGTTGACATACATAAACGTCGAAACCGGCGACGTCATCGAGCGAGCCAGTTTAGCCACCAATCTTCACCAACTCTCAATCCGCCACCTCACACAGACCGCTGATGGCGCCGTTTGGTTTGGCGGGCAATATGAGGGCGCACCCACAGACGAGGTGCCACTGATTGGACGGCACAGACTTGGACAACCGATTGAGATGCTTCCCCTGCCCCCAAGCGCTCAGCGTGGACTGCGGCAGTATGTTGGCTCCATCAAAGCCAATGGAATGCTGGTCGCTGTAAGTAGCCCGCGCGGTGGAGTGGCACTCAAGCTTGATGCTGAAGGTGGAAGAGTGCTCGAAACACAAGTCATGCCAGATGTTTGCGGCACTGCAGCTCTGGGCTCAGGTTTCGTCCATTCAGGCGGTAACGGCAGTTTTGCAGCAGCGGAAACGATCCAACTGCCACTCCAGTGGGACAATCACCTTCGCGGGCTTTGAGTGCTCTGGGAACCTCTTTCGACCATCGGATTTATTGACGGCGACCTGCAAATGAACCACTGTCCTCCGTGATGGTTCTGGCTGAGCGGCAACGCAGGCTAGATGAAAAGGGAACACGGTGAGGTGTAGCCAACAGGCGCCAAATCCGTGACTGCCCCCGCAACTGTGAGCGGATAGCCCATCAGCGACAAGCCACTGGGGTTGGTGTT
>JBCCLK010000029.1:0-38726 GCA_039026935.1 Pseudomonadota bacterium | reverse complement strand
GATCTTTTGCGCCGCGCCATCGATGAGGCCCGCGACGCGGTGTTGGCCTTTCCCTTCGCGGCGCTCAACCTGCAAGGCTTTGACACCTTTGAGGATGCTGATACCTACCGCCAAGTCTTAGCGGCCAACCGGCCTCGGGACCGGATGGCGGGTCGTGCTCTTGATGGTCCGCATCGGGTCGATCTTTTGGTGCGCCATGGCCCCAAGGATGTCGAGGCCCGGCTGGCATCCACCGGGGAGCAGAAGGCACTCCTCATTGGCCTGGTTCTGGCCCAAGCACGGCTTGTAAAGCGCGAGACGGGGCGGGCAGCGGTGCTGCTCCTCGACGAGATCGCCGCCCACCTGGATGAAGCGCGCCGCGCCGCGCTTTATGCCCTGTGCGATGAGCTGGGCGGTCAGACTTTCATGACCGGCACCGACGTCTCTCTGTTTGATGCGCTGCCAGAAGGGTCTTTGCGTTTCAGCGTCTTGGATGGGGCTGTCGCTCCTCCCATCTAATGCGCGACACATTCTAGCTCTGCAGCGGGGCCATGGCCTTCAGCACGCCAGATCATCGCGTAAAGAAGCGCTACCGTAGGATGAACTTGCGCGCCTTGGGCCTACTTCGGCAACCCATCCCTCGTCCGGTGACGCGTTGAGGTATACTTTTACAATCAAATTTTCCAATCCACTTTCGCCAAAGGAGCACTCCAATGGGCGTAACCGCACTCAAAGCCGATGTTGAAACAGGGGCCACTCCCGGCCGTGGCCGCATCTACAATTCCATCACCGAAACCATTGGCGACACGCCGCTTGTTCGTCTGGACAAGCTAGCGCGCGAAAAGGGCGTCAAGGCAAACCTTCTTGCCAAGCTTGAGTTCTTCAATCCCATCGCGTCGGTTAAGGACCGCATTGGCGTCGCGATGCTGGATGCCTTGGCGGACCAGGGCAAAATCAAGGACGACACGGTCTTGGTTGAGCCGACCTCCGGCAACACAGGCATCGCGCTTGCTTTTGCAGCAGCCCAGCGTGGCGTACGGCTGATCCTTGTGATGCCCGAATCCATGTCGATCGAGCGCCGCAAAATGTTGGCACTCCTAGGCGCTGAGCTGGAATTGACTGAAGCAGCCAAAGGCATGAAGGGCGCCATTGCCCGCGCTGATGAGCTGGCCGCTTCCATACCCGGGGCGATCATCCCGCAGCAGTTTGAAAACCCCGCCAACCCCCAAATCCACCGGGTGACAACGGCCGAAGAAATCTGGAACGACACACAAGGCGACATTGATGTTTTCGTCTCAGGGATTGGTACAGGCGGCACGATCACCGGTGTGTCTGAAGTTTTGAAGTCGCGCCTACCCAATCTTCATGTGGTGGCGGTAGAGCCCACAGACTCACCGGTCCTGTCGGGCGGCAATCCCGGCCCGCACAAAATCCAAGGTATCGGCGCTGGTTTTGTGCCGGGCGTGTTAAACACCTCCGTCTATGATGAGGTGGCAACCATCTCCAATGATGAAGCGATGGAAACGGCCCGCCTTGTCGCGCGGCTTGAGGGTTTGCCCGTCGGCATTTCCTCAGGTGCGGCGCTGCTTGCGGCGATCCAGCAGGGCCAGAAAGAGGCCAATGCGGGCAAGAATATCGTCGTGATTGTTCCAAGTTTCGCCGAACGCTACCTCTCGACCGCTTTGTTTGAGGGCCTAGTTTAACTCTCACTCTTTGCGGTGGACCAAACAAGCCCGCGTCTCTTTCACCGGAGGCGCGGGTTTACAGATTTTGATCCTCAGTCAGAGGAGCGTTAAATCGTTCCCTGGGACTTCGAGCAAATGATCATAATCCAAGTCCTTTGTCGTGCCTTTGAACAGCTACGCCTAGATATTAGTGGACTTGTCGTACATATTGTCCAGCGTCTTTGTACTTAACATCGATTACTTCGATAGTAGGGTTACGGTCTTCGTAAATAACCACAATATCTGGCATGTCATTGGACCGCGCACCCTGCAACACAAATGTGCGCAGAGTACCAGCTTCGTTGAGTGGTTCTCCGATTTCGGGATCATACGCCAAGACCAACGTCACAGCGTCCCATGCTGTTTCAGCGCCACTCCAACGGGTTTCTGCCTCATCGCGTTTGTTCTGTACCCGTGTGCTTTCGCTGATTTGGCGCTGAAGGCGCTTCATTAGAGGCGGCCAAGCTCCTTAGCCCTACCTCGCGCCCACTCAAGCTCCTTGGCGTTGGGCTTCCTAACGCGCTCAGCCAGTATCGCGGCTAGTGGAATCTCATCCCCTTGAGAAATTATCTCCCAACCGTAGTCGTGGGATTCTTCGCTGATTTCCCCAGCTGTCATGCCAGAGACTTTGTTTATCCAGTATTGCAAAGTTCTGGCTTGCTCTGCACTCAAAAGCCCGCCGCGAGGGGCTTGGATTGACTGAACCCTTTTGATTTTCCGGTTATAGTATGGTTCATCCACGCGACGTATCAGCCCTTCGTTCTCTAACTCGCTGAACCACTTGTCATAGTTGTGCAGGCGCGGACCATGCTGGTCTCGGATGTATCTCGCACCAGAAAAAACCCTTCCGTTTAGGGCATACTCGCGCGCTTCAAAAAACCACATGACCTTGTAGAGTTTGGTTCGGCCAAACCCTGGCAGGTCACGGGTCGCATGAGCAATCTCGTGAATCAGCCCTTTCAGCTTTTCCTTGTTCAGCTCGTTAGCCACCGACATGTTCCTTTTAAGAAGACGGACCGTGCACACCTGTGAGGCCAATCTCCACGTCCTCTTGATATAATAGAGCCCATTCTCCTTTGCACCGGTTAAGATTCGAATTGTCCTCGGAGCGGCTAGTGCATTTGGCGCGTATTGTCCGGACCAGTTACCTAACAACCAGTCTCACCACTGGATCAAAACGCACCATATCCTCAAATGTGCAGAAAGCAGGCGCTTTGAGCGGAATGATTGGCGTCTTGTTTGAGAAATCGTCGAAGATATCCCCAAGGCCTTCCACCCAAATGGGCATCAGTTCGTCCGGTATCCATCGGATTGGATAGGCGAAGGTCATATGGAACGCATACGCATTGTGTTCGGGATGGCGAAAGCCGAACGGCACTGTGAGGGCATCCCGCCAAGACCGTAGGATGCCCTCGTCCTTCTGCGTTGCTCCCGCCAGTTGTAGGCCGACTGGTAAGAGGCCAACGGGCCGTACCGTGAAGGCCTCCGGGCCCGGAAATGTCTTCAAACGTTCGGCAAGTTCGTCCGTGACCATAGAAAGAGGGGCATTGAGATCCATGCCTTCTGGCCAGGCATCCTCCGCGATGCGCGTCTCAATAACCCCCTGAAAAACCGTCATGTGAAGGCTCTCAACAGGGGTGAAGAGCAAATGGTCTACCGCCCCCGGGAGCGCTAGCATGCGCGTACGCGCTTCCAAAACAGCTTCGTGCGCCGGATCACCAGAATCTAGATCGCAGATGATTGTGTTCCCCGCTTCGGGCAAGAACGCCGTCTGCGAATAGCGCTGGCCCAAGCGTGAGGGTAGCGTGTCATGGCTGCTGGCGGCGAACGGCGTAAGGTCAGGAAGATAGGTCATAGGATGGAGCTCAAACGGTCGTCTGTGAAGGCACGAATGTCCCAATATCACCCGCTGCTTGTCCGTCTCATGACACCGTCATTGTGAGGCATCTTTCTCAAAGTCTTGAGAGATACTCGGGTCAAGAAGCCCCTCCTCTTCCGTCTCCGCGTGGATCGCCAGGGCGGCCTCGACATCATAGGCCGCTGGGCCGCTTTCGCCGGGCTCGGGTTCAACAACAAGCGGGCTTTCTTCAAAGGCTTCCGCGTCGCCGACAACCGGCACCGGTGCAACATTCGAGAGCTTGTAGTCTTCTTTCTCTTCCGTGGTCAGTGGCGCACGCTGTGTAACCCGGTAGCTCACGTAGCACGCAATTAGAGCGTTCACCGCCGCCATGAACGCGAACAAGGCACCCGGAGCTAAGACTTCCATGAGAAACGCTGCGGCCAACGGCCCAAGGATACTCCCAACACCAAAAAGCAGGTTGAGGCTCGCTGAAACCTCCACATAGCCTTCTGATTTGGTGTAGTCGAAAACATGAGCGGCGAGGACGGTGTAGATCGGCAGAAGGGTAGAGCCGAAGAAGAACGCTATCAGGAGCAAGGCTGTTCCGCTTAGCGGGATCAACCCGCTGAGAACGACGCCAAGCAGCGTCGCCACACTCGCCAAGCCGATGCTGACCAACCGGCGGTCCATGCGGTCCGACAAAAGCCCCACGGGATATTGAACGCAGGCACCGCCTATCACGGCAAGGCCCATGAAAAGAGCGGTCTGCGAGACGGACAGGCCGATCTGCTGGCCGAAGTTCGGCCCCAGTGACCAAAAGGCACCATGCGCAACGCCAGTCAGGAAAACACCAACGATGCCCGCTGGAGACAGGGCAAAGAGCGCGTGGGGCCTGAAACGAACGAGGGTCACCGGCGCTGGCGGCGGCGCTTTGGTCAGCGCAACAGGCAGGGCGGCCATCGACATGAGGATTGCGATTACCGAGAACTGGACGAACAGCATTGGGTCGAACAGGGTCACCAGAAGCTGGCCCACGGTCATGAAGGCAAGGTTAACGGTGATGTAGCTCGCCATGATCGTTCCGCGGGTCTGATCGTCAGCGCGCTCATTGAGCCAGCTTTCAATGATCAGATAGAGCCCCGACAGACAGATACCTGTGATCAGCCGGCAGGCCACCCACATCGGCATGGTAATGATGATCGCGTGGATGAGCGCTGCTATAGATGCCAGCGCGATGAGTGCGGTGAACGTGCGGATATGGCCAACGCGTATGATGAGCCGCGGTACAAACAGGCATCCAATGACGTAGCCTGAGAAGTAAGACGAGCCCAAAAGCCCGATCTCAACAGAGGAAAACCCCTCCAGCCCTGCGCGGATTGGAAGGAGGGTTTGTTGCAGCCCGAAGCCCGCGAGCAAGAAGGCGACGCTTGTTAACAAGGCCGCCACAGGCACCAGAAGGCCAAGCCCACGCGCAGGTGCCGCCGTGACCGGTGCCGCCATTTTAGAAAACTGCTCGGGTCCGCTCGTTTCGGTCATTGTTGAAGCCTTCAAAGCAGGCGCGTGCTGCTTATCGCTCTTGAAACGGACAGGGTTCTTTGTCGAGCCCTTTGTCGACCGAAAATACGCCCGCTGATACGCATCACATGAGCGAAGGTGAGCGTGACATAAAGACATCGCGCTGGCAGAGATGTTGACGTTAAAGATCAACGATAAAACTGAGGAACACGCTCCATGACCCACCCCGCCTTCACATCAGGATCGGTCGCGGTTGTAACCGGAGGCGCATCCGGGATCGGACTGGCTGCAGCAAAGACGTTTGCAAGCATGGGTATGCGACTGGTCATCGTCGATCGCGCGCACGATAAGCTTGCCGCCGCTGCACAATCTGTTCGAGACTCTGGCGCTTTCGACGTTCTCACCTCGTCCATCGACGTGGCTGATCGCAGCCAAGTCGAGGCCCTGGAAACCGAGATTACTGAAACCTTCGGCGGAACCGACATCTTAATGAACAATGCAGGGATCGAGGTGGCGTCATCCATCACCGGTTCAGACGATGCATGGCAATCGACCTTGGGCGTGAACCTCTGGGGCCCAATACACGGCACCCAGGTTTTCATGCCCAAAATGATCGAACGCGGGCGACCGGGCGCCATCGTCAACACCGGTTCCAAACAAGGAATCACCACGCCGCCGGGCAATCCTGCATACAATGTCTCAAAGGCGGGGCTCAAAGCGTTCACCGAGGCCCTTGCGCATGAATTGCGCAACACCGAAGGCGCGAAAATCAGTGCACATCTGTTGATCCCAGGCTTCGTCTATACCGGGTTCACCGGAACACCGGAGAAGCCGCCGGGCGCCTGGACCGCCGAACAGACGGTGGAGTTTTTCATCGACAGCATGAATCGCGGCGACTTTTACATTCTGTGCCCGGATAATGATGTCTCGCGACCGCTCGATGAAAAACGCATTGCTTGGGCAGCTGGCGACATCATCGAAAATCGCCCCGCTCTCAGCCGTTGGCATTCGCAGTATGAACAAGCATTTGCCGACCATGTTGCCGGGAGCGATTAGGGTCCACACTCGATCCTGCGCCCGTTGATATAAAGACATCTTTATATGTTTGTTGCATCGTAAGCGCTGCGGTGTTAGGCACCGTTCAAGCGCGGTCAGCAAGGGCCGCTGACTGTTTCCTCACAACTCTAGGACGTTCCATGACCGACTACGTCGTCAAAGACATCGCATTGGCCGATTGGGGCCGCACTGAACTCGACATCGCTGAGACCGAGATGCCAGGACTTTTGGCTTGCCGCGAAGAGTATACCGACGCGCAGCCGCTCAAAGGCGCCCGCATCGCCGGTTCGCTCCACATGACGATCCAGACCGCGGTGTTGATCGAGACGCTTGTGGCGCTGGGCGCAGAAGTCCGCTGGGCGTCTTGCAACATCTTCTCTACCCAGGACCATGCCGCCGCCGCCATTGCCGCCGCCGACATCCCGGTGTTCGCCACCAAGGGTGAGACGCTGGAGGAGTATTGGGATTACGCCGACCGCATCCTCGATTGGGGGAACGGCGAGACTGCCAACATGATCCTCGATGATGGCGGTGATGCCACAATGCTCGTATTGCTTGGCTCCAAAGCCGAGAGCGATCCCTCGGTGCTCGATAACCCAGGCAGCGAGGAAGAAGAGTATCTCTTCGCGCAGATCAAGAAGCGCCTCGCCAAAGAGCCGGGATTCTATTCTAAAGTCAAAGCCAACATCCAAGGCGTTTCGGAAGAAACGACGACTGGCGTCATGCGGCTTTACCAGCTGCAAGAGCGCGGCGAGCTTCCCTTCCCAGCGATCAACGTCAATGACTCCGTCACCAAATCAAAGTTTGATAACAAATATGGCTGCCGTGAGAGCCTCGTGGATGCGATCCGCCGTGGCACCGATGTGATGCTCGCCGGCAAGGTCGCCATCGTGTGCGGCTATGGCGATGTGGGCAAAGGCTCAGCGCAATCACTTGCTGGCGCAGGCGCGCGTGTGCTCGTCACTGAAGTCGATCCAATTTGTGCGCTTCAAGCCGCGATGGACGGGTTTGAAGTGGTCACGATGGAAGATGCTGCACCCCGCGCGGACGTTGTGGTGACGGCCACCGGCAACAAGGATGTGCTCACCGTCGATCACATGCGTGATCTGAAAGATATGGCGATCGTCTGCAACATCGGTCACTTCGACAACGAGATCCAAGTGGCGGGCCTCAAGAACTTCAAATGGAAGAATGTGAAGCCGCAAGTCGATCTCATCGAGTTCCCTGATGAAAAGCGCATGATCCTTCTGTCCGAAGGCCGTCTTGTGAACCTCGGTAACGCCACCGGTCACCCATCTTTCGTGATGTCGGCGTCTTTCGCCAACCAAACGCTCGCCCAGATCGAGCTTTGGACGCGCGGCGACCAGTACAAGAACGAGGTCTATGTCCTGCCCAAGCACCTGGATGAGAAAGTCGCGATGCTGCATCTTGGCAAGCTCAACGCTGAGCTGACCAGACTGTCTGAAGAGCAGGCAGCTTATATCGGCGTCAGCCAGAACGGCCCGTTCAAAGGCGAAGCTTACCGCTACTAACGTATGCGTCAGGGCGGACATCCGTCCGCCCTCTCATTCCACATCGCTTGTAACGTACACAGCGGGGACGATCTTTTGCACCGGCTCCGTCAATGTTTCTGTTTCGTTCACCTCCACACGGGACTCCCCATGCCTGTACGGTGATACGTGATTCGCCGGTGCGAGCCGCGCTGGATGGGCGCAGCTAGCGTCTAGGAAGACAGGATAGACGAGCGGTATTGTGGGGCCATTGGAGAGCGCACTTGGCGGACTAAATGCGCCGCTCATGGCCATCACGGCGGCAGGGCTCATCGGGCTGTCGCTTTTTTCCACGATCCTCCTTTTGGTAACAGCGGCCCGGCTGCGACGGGCCACCCGGCGCGCAACGACCGTGGAAACGGCAACGGACCGACTGCGCAACCAGCTCGATACAGCCGAAAGCCTTGTCGACACGTCTGGGGATGGCCTCTTGCTCGTGGGCAGCGAGGGCACGCCGACTGTGCTCCATTGCCCCACCGATCAGACCGCTATGCCGGTAGATCACGATCTGTTGCCGAGATTCCAGCGCTGGATTGAGGCGAGCGACGCCCAAGAACTGAAAGCGTCTCTTGAGGGTCTGAAAACCAGCGGTAAGACCTTTGATCTCGATGTACGGACCAAAGGTGGCACACTGATCAACGCCCATGGGAGGCCGGTCGGCTCTCGGCTGATCGTCCGCTTGCGCGATCTCTCCCGGCTACAGCGCGATTTTGCTGACGCGCTCGCCATGTGTACCTCGCTGGAAGAGGAAAGCGCCCAGCTGAAGCGGCTCTTAAATGCCGTCGATTTTCCGGTGTGGACGGCAGACGAAGGCGGGCTTGTTTCCTGGTCGAATGAGGCGTTCAAGCATCGCAGCGTATCCCGATCAGGCGACGGACTGGCGTCCGCCCGCGCTATTGTTGGCACCGCCGACCAATGGAGACAGATCGATACAACCCATGTGGAGGGTGAGGCGATCGCCCGAGCGGCAGTCGATCCGGCAGCAGCGCCGACCTCAGGTGAAACGTCCGCCGATTATGTGGTCCATGCGCGCTTTACCGCCAAAAACGGTTCGGTGATGACAGCTGGTTATGCCAAGCCGTTGAGCGACACAGCCCGTCTGGATGCAGCCCTTGAAGGTGTTCGCGCGAGCCAGGGTCGCATGTTGAACGCGCTGCAGACCGCTGTCGTCGTGTTTGGCCCCGACCGGCACCTTACCTTTTACAACAATGCGTTTGCCGAGCTGTTCAGTTTTCAACGCCGGGTGCTCGATGAACGCCCGCATGAATCGACCGTGCTGACCTATTTGAAGTCTACCCGGCAGATGCCAGAAAGCGGCAACCATCGCGGCTGGCGCGAGCGCTTTACAGCAGCCTACACGGCGAGCGAGGCACAGACCGACGATTGGGAGCTTCTCGACGGTCGTTACTTACGCGTCATCATCGCACCCAATGCCGATGGCGGGGCGATCTGGCTGTTTGAGAACGAGACGGAGAAGGTTGAGCTGAAGTCCCGCTTTACCGCGCTCACCCAGGTGCGCGCCGCGACGCTCGACGCTCTACGCGAAGGGGTGGCGGTGTTTGGCTCTAACGGTCGCTTGCAGCTGGTGAACCCGGCCTTCGGTGCACTGTGGTCGCTAACCACGGACGAAGCCAAGATCGGCACCCACATCCGCGACATCACAGCGCCGATCCGCGATCTTGCCCGCGACCGCCGAGTGATCGACCAGCTTGTCGGCCTGGTTGGCGCGCTCGGCCAGCGACGAGACGGGTTCATCAGTCGTCTCAATCTCACCGATGATCGCGTGATAGACCTTGTTGCCACGCCATTGCCCGGCGGGGTTACAATGCTCACCGCCAATGATGTCACGGCGGCTGTTGCCATTGAAGATACCCTGCGCGAGAGCAACGCCGCTCTTGAAGAGGCGGCCCGCATCAAGACCACCTTCGTCAAGCATGTCTCCTATGAGCTGCGTTCCCCGTTGACCTCAATCATCGGGTTCGCGCAACTCTTGGATGACCAGGAAACTGGCCCGCTCAACGACCGCCAGCGCGATTACCTAAACTTCGTTCTCTCCTCCACGCAGTCCCTGGTGGCGCTTGTCGATTCCATTCTTGATCTTGCCACCGTCGATGCCGGCATTCTGGCGCTCTCGCTCGATCGAATTGCGCCCAACAAGCTTGTCGATGAAGCTCTCTTGGGTCTTGAAGACCGGCTTATGGATGCAGGTATTGAAATCGACCGCGTTCTCGACCCCAGCGTGCCGGAGCTGATTGTTGATGAAGCGCGGATGCGACAGGTGCTTTTTAACCTCCTTTCCAACGCCGTGTCGTCTTCATCGCCCGGCTCACAGGTGCGGGTCAAAACTCGCCGTCAAACGGATGAAGAGCACGGCGACCGGGTCGAGGTGTCGGTGATTGACCGTGGGCGTGGCATGAGCGCTGCCCAGGCCAAGGCGGCCTTTGAACCCTTCGAGACCGGACAGAACTCTGTGGGCAGTGGAGCGGGGCTTGGCCTCACCCTGTCGAAGGCACTTGTCGAGCTGCATGGCGGAACGCTGGAGCTTTGGTCGCGCGAGGGTTTGGGCACCGTCGTTCGCTGCACCTTGCCGCTCGACCCAGAGAATGAAACGCCGCTTGATCGAGCGGCCGAATAGCGCCCATGTCCGTTACCATCCGTCTTGAGGGCGACGCGGCGACCTTGCAGCTCGCCAACGACATCGCAATGGTGGCTGAGGCAGATTGGGTGATCCGGCTGGAAGGCGACTTGGGTGCTGGCAAGTCCACCTTTGCACGCGGATTCATCCGCGCGCTTGCGTGCGATCCTCGCTTGGAGGTGCCCTCGCCAACCTACACCCTCGTTCAGGCCTATGAGGAAACATCGCCTCCCGTTTTGCATGCGGATCTCTATCGGCTTGGCGATCCGTCTGAGGTTGTGGAGCTTGGGCTTAGTGATCCAGGTGACCGGTCGATCCGCCTCATCGAATGGCCCGACAAGGCAGGCAAGGGTGCCTTTGCAGGAGCGCTGACGATCCACTTCACGATGGACGACGAAGCCGCCCGCCAATCCACCATTGACGGACCGCCGGAGAAGCTCGCGCGGGTCGAACGATCCCTTGCGATCCACGCGTTTTTGGATGCTTCAGGGCGATTGGAGGCGCAGCGCCAGCGCATGCTCGGTGATGCCTCCACGCGGCGCTATGAGCGGCTTGCCGGTCAGCCGGTTATCCTGATGGATGCACCGCGACAGCCCGATGGGCCGATCATCCGTGATGGCAAGTCCTACAGTCAGCTGGTGCATCTGGCTGAAAGCGTCCATGCCTTCGCGGCGGTCGGAACGGCCCTGCGCGCGCGTGGTTTCGCTGCACCGGCGATCCTCGCGTCCGACCTCGATCAAGGACTGCTGCTCTTGGAGGATCTGGGCGGTGAAGGTGTTCTGGATGATGAAGGTGCGCCGGACCGGGAACGCTATTACGCCGCCGCCACTCTTTTGGCTGATCTCCATGCTGCTGACTGGCAGAGCGCCTTGCCTGTCCCTGGCGACGGAACGCACACGCTCCATCGCTACGACAGTGAGGTGTTTCTAACCGAGATTGACCTATGCGCGCAGTGGTATCTGCCCTATCGCGGCATTAAAGGCTTCGACGTAGAAGGCTTCGAAGCTGCTTGGCGTTTGATGCTTGCGCCGTTGGAGGATGAACCGTCAACGCTCACTTTGCGCGACTTCCATTCGCCCAATCTCTTATGGCGGTCTGCCCAGACCGGCGTCCAACGCCTTGGTCTCATCGATCATCAGGACGCGCTCTTGGGTCCGCCTGCTTATGATCTTGCCTCACTCGTTCACGATGCGCGGGTAACCGTGCCGCCCGCGCTGCAGGCTGAGCTTATCGCCACTTACGTCGACGCCGCAGGGCAAGATCTGGAGCATGTGAAGGCACGGTTCGCGCTGATGACGGCGCAGCGCAATACCAAGCTTTTGGGCATCTTTGTGCGCCTGAGCGAGCGGGACGGCAAATCCCGTTACCTTGCCCATCTGCCGCGCGTTGAGACTTATCTGCGCCAAGTTCTAGAACACCCCGTCTTGGCGGATGTGAAGGCGTTCTACGACATCCTTCTTCCACCGACCCAAGCATGAGCAAACAATCCCTACCGCCGGTGGCGGTTCCTCCGGTGATGATCCTTGCGGCGGGACTCGGCACGCGCATGCGCCCGATCACCGACCACCTGCCAAAGCCACTGGTGAAGGTCGGTGGAGAAACGATGCTCGACCGGGTGCTCGACACCTTCGCGGATGAAGGCGCCACAAAAGTTGTGATCAACACACACTATCTGCCGCATATCATTGAGGCGCATTGCGCGGAACGGACTGGCCTGCCGACTATTGCTTTTTCACCGGAGGTCGAGGAGCGCCTGGAGACCGGTGGCGGTATCAAAAAGGCACTGCCGCTCTTGGGCGAGACTGTGCTCACGACCAACGCCGATAGTTTCTGGGTCGGGGCTGAGGGCGCGGTGACCGGCCTGATCAAGGCCTTTGACCCAGAACGTATGGACATGCTTCTCCTGTTGGTACGCGATACCAAAAGCGTCGGTTTCGACCAGCATCCCGGTGACTTTGCGCGCGATGACAATGGCAGGCTCAGCCGCCGGGGCGATGCGCCTTGGGTGCCTTGGCACTACACCGGCACCGCGATCATGCGGGCGTCTCTGTTTGAGGATACGCCCGAGGGGGCCTTCTCGCTCAATGTCTTGTTCGATCGGGCCATCGCCAACGGGCGGCTTTACGGCCATGAACTTGACGGGCTCTGGTTCACGGTTGGGACGCCCGAAGCGATCACAGAAGCCGAAGAGGTTCTCGCAAACTCTGGACATCTCTAGGTGCGCCGCGCAACACAAGAGGGATGCCAGATAGCCCGTCTCGCGATTCCGTGCCCAACCTCTACACCATCGGTCCGCATGTGCCGTTTCTGCGGCGTTTGGCGGAAAGTTGGCTTGATGGCGCGCTGAATGTGGGGCCCACGGACGATCCGCTGAGGCGCATTGATACGGTCTTCTACCTGCCGACACGGCGCGCCGCCCGTGCCTTTGCTGCGACCATCGCCGAGCTTGCCGGTGGCGCAGCGCTTTTGCCTCAGATTCGTACTCTTGCCGATGCTGATGACGAAGAGTTTCTGACACCTTCAATCGGAGCCCTTGCTGACGATGGCGAGGAACGCGCCGTCCCGTCCGAGCTTCTCGAACCGCCAACGCTTGCCACGATGCCGACGCTGCGTCGGCGGCTTCTTCTAACGCGCCTTATTGAAGCGGCTGGTGAGGCCATGCGCCGAAGCATGCAAAGCGCCAGCGTCGCCGAGCAACCGATCTTCCCGCAGTCGCTTGCTGAGAGTGCCTATCTTGCCAAAGCGCTGGGCGACCTCATCGACCAAGTCGCGACCGAAGAGGCCGACTGGAAAGCTCTCTTTGATCTCGTTCCGCAGGACCACGCCGCGTACTGGCAGCTCACCCTCACACTTTTGACGCTGGTCACGCAGAACTGGCCGGCGATCCTTGCCGAAGAAGGGCTGATCGATCCGGCGACCCGCCGCCGTCTTGTGCTGGACGCGCGCACCGCCCGGGCGTTTTCTGGCGGTCACAAAGGACCGATCATCGCCGCTGGTTCGACCGGCTCGATCCCGGCGACAGCACGGTTTCTAGCGGCGGTTGCGCGGGCCAATCAGGGCGCTGTGGTGCTGCCTGGGCTTGATCTTGCGATGCCTGATGCTGCCTTCGATCTGTTGACTGATGACACGCCTGAAAGCGCGAGCCACCCGCAAGCCGGGCTTTCTACTTTGTTGGAGGTCATGGGGGCAAAGCGCGAGATTTGCACCGATCTGACGCCTGATGTTCCGCCACGCCAAAGCCTTGTCTCATCAAGCCTCTTACCTGCCCGCGCGACGTCGCTGTGGTCGCAGCTTCGCCCCAACCCTCATGAAGCCGGCAAGGCCTTTGAGGGTGTCCAGCTTGTGGAAGCGATGACGGAAAGCGATGAGGCGCTCGCCATCGCGATGGCCATGCGGGCAAGCATCGTAGCGGGGGAGACAGTGGCCCTTGTGACGCCGGACCGGGCCCTATCCCGCCGGGTCGCTCACGCGCTGGAGCGCTTCGATCTGGCCAGTGATGACAGTGCTGGAACGCCGCTCAACCAGACGCCCCCCGCCCGGCTTATGCTCCTGGCATCGCAAGCCTGGCAGCATGGCTTTGCGGCGATCCCGCTCCTGTCTCTCTTAAAGCATCCGCTCTGCGCCCTTGGACGCGACCCTGTGGCCACCCGCGTCGATGCCCGTTTGCTGGAGCAGGTCGCCTTGCGCGGCATCGCGCTTCCGCCCGGCCTGGACGCCCTGCGACAGACACTGGCCACCCGCGCCCAAGAGCGAGATGATCGCGATGTCCGTCAGCCAGCACTGCGGAGGTCGCTGGGTACTGGCGAAGACGATAAGGTTGCAGCGCTCTTGGATCGTCTTGAACAGGCCTTCGCACCGCTTGTTGATCCTGCCTCCGACTTCTCCGGTTTCACGGAAAACTTGTTTGAGGTCTGCGATCAGCTCGCGTCCACCGGCGAGGACACGCCAAACCCGCTATATGCCGGCCCGGCGGGCGAGGCGCTGGCGGGGCTGCGCCAAGAGCTGCGCGCGTGCCAAAGTGTTGGCCTAGAGGCCGATGGATCGCAAGCCGTCGATCTCTTCGCCGCACTTCTGAACGATCAGGTGGTTCGCCCGACGGGTCTTGCCGATCCGCGCCTTAACATTTGGGGTCCGCTGGAAGCGCGTTTGCAGGCCGTTGATCACGTTGTTCTGGGCGGGCTCAACGAGACGGCATGGCCAGCGCTCCCATCGGCAAGCCCGTTTCTGTCGCGCGCGATGCAAGCGGGCCTTGGCCTCGCCATCCCTGAACGGCGGATCGGTCTGTCAGCACACGACGTAGAACAAGCGCTTGGGATGCCCAAAGTCACCCTGACACGCGCGCGCAAAGTGGATGGCGCACCGACGGTCGCCTCGCGTTGGCTGCAACGGCTGGTGGCGTTTTTGCCCGAAGAAACCGTGAGTGAGATGAAAGCGCGCGGGAACGTGGCAGCAACGCTTGCGGAACGCTGGGACCAGCCGGATCAAGTTGTTCCGCGTCCAAGGCCCGAACCGCGCCCAGCTGCACCGCCGACCCAACTGTCGATCACTGAAGTTGAGACGCTGATCCGCGATCCCTACTCGATCTACGCCCGCCGGGTGCTGCGGCTGGAAGAAGCGCCGGGCATCGGCTTGCCGCCGGGTGCAGCAGAGCGGGGCACACTGTTCCACGCCCTGTTTGAAGAGCTTGCGCCACGCTTGGACGCTAAGTCGCGTACCGCGTGGCGCGGAGTGTTTGATGAGGCTGCGCGCGCCCTCATCGCCATTCTGGATCCTTTCCCGGATGTTCAGGCGCTCTGGCAGCGGCGGATCTCTGGGATTGCTGACCCGTATCTGGCGCAGGAAGCCGCCTGGTCCGAAGGGCTCACCCGCCGCCATGGCGAGCAGGCAGGCAAGCTCGATCTCACCGTGGCGGGCAAGCCGTGCACGCTAACGGGGAGGGCGGATCGCATTGACGTTTATGGTGATGGCAGTGCCGCGATCCTTGACTTCAAGACAGGCAGTGTACCGTCCAAGAAACAGGTGGAGGCTGGCCTTGCGCCGCAATTGCCGTTGACTGCCGCGATGGTGAGCGCTGGGGCCTTCGGTGAGGTTGGTGCGCACTCGGTCCGAGCTGCACGCTACATGGGCGTTGGCAGTGCCTCCAAACCGGTCGATGTTCGCACATTCGAGGGCATCCACGATCTCGGCGTCGACGCGTTGGAACAGCTTGAGGCGCTGTGGGCGACGTATCTCTTGGGCGCGCCGTTCTTGCCGCTCGTGCGGGCAGAAAGCGTGCGCTACACTGGCTCGTTCCATCATCTGGCCCGCGTCAAGGAATGGCGCGCTGCTGAGGAGGTTGAAGGATGAATGCGCCTGTCCCGAACAAGCCGCTCATCCCCGACGCGACGCGCTTGGCCCAGGATCAGGCGACGAACCCGCGCGCCTCCGCCTGGGTGTCGGCCAACGCGGGCGCGGGCAAAACCTTTGTGCTCGCCCGCCGCGTGCTGCGTCTGCTGCTCGAAGGGCATGACCCGTCGAGCCTTCTTTGTCTTACCTTCACCAAGGCCGCCGCCGCTGAGATGGCCGCCCGTGTGTTCGATGAGCTCGCCCACTGGACGCGGCTGGATGACAGCGACCTGCGGGAGGTTCTGGCCGATCTGGGTGCCCAGCGCCGCTCCGTTGATCACCAAGACATGGAGCGGGCGCGCAGCCTTTTCGCTCGCGCGCTGGAAACGCCCGGTGGCCTCAAGATCCAGACCATCCACGCCTTCTGCGAGAGCCTGCTGCATCAGTTTCCATTCGAGGCGAATGTCGCCGCGTCCTTCACGGTGCTTGATGATCGCGATGCCTCGGCGCTTATGCACACCGCCCGCGCCGAGACCATTGCCCGTGCCGCGAAGGATGATGGCGCTCTGGGTCAGGCGTTCGATGTTTTGGCAAGCGAGATGGCGGAAGGCAGCCTTGGCGATGCGCTGGATGCGGTGCTTCGCGACCGCCATGCGCTCGCCCAAGCGTTTGAGTTTGGTGGCACCCACTCTGTCGAGGAAAAGCTCGAACAGCTTCTGCGCAAGCACGCTGACCTACTCGGTCTCGACATCTGGTCGCTGGACGACATCGAAAACGCCCTCGCCGACCCTATTCGAAGCTCCCCAACTCTGCCAAAGGAGGTTGTGAGGGCCTATTGGGAACGGGCGCAGGATGGCACCGCGACGGACAAGAAACGCATCGAGCCTCTGTGGCACGCTCACACCGCCGCAACGGCTGAAGCGCGGCGCGAGGCTTATCGCGACGGGCTTTTCACCAAAGATGGAAAACCACGCGCCACGGGCGAGAAGTCTTTGCCGCGTGTTGCCCAAACCTACCCAACGGCGCTTGCCAACATCGCCGTCGAGCAAGATCGAGCGCTGGCGCTCAACGCCCACCGGCATCACGCTGCGCTGATGCGCATGGCGCTTACGGCGTTGGAGCGGTTCGAGGCGCTGAAATCTCGCAAGGGCCTGCTTGATTTTGACGATCTCATCGCCCGCACCGCTGCGCTGCTCACCCGATCTGGCGCGGCAGCCTGGGTGCGCTACAAGCTCGACCAGAAGATCAATCACGTGCTTGTCGATGAGGCGCAGGACACCTCCGGCCCACAATGGTCGATCATCACGGCGCTGGTGGATGACTTCTTCGATGGCGAGGCTGCACGCGCTGGACTTGAGCCCACTTTCTTCGCAGTGGGCGATGAGAAGCAGTCGATCTACTCCTTCCAAGGCGCCGACCCTCGCCACTTTGAGGGCACCCGACGGGGGCTCGAAACCAAGGCCGCGCGTGGACAGGCCGCCTTTGAGGCGGGGGTGCAGCTTTCGCTCTCGTTCCGATCGACACGCGATGTTCTCTCCGCCGTGGACACAGTGTTCAGCCGAACCGAAGCTCTTCAAGGCGTGTCGCTGGACACCGGCCTCGTGCATGAGCCCTTCCGGCGCGGGCGAGGCTTGGTGGAGCTATGGCCCGTTATCAAAGGTACGAGAGGGGATGAGCCGGCGGATTGGACAGCGCCGGTGGACAGCTTGCCTGCGCCCCATTTGCGCCTTGCCGACGCTATCGCGGGCCGAGTTGAAACGCTGCTACAAAGCGGCGCCGTCCCAGGCGACATCCTCATCTTGTTACGCACGCGCGGGGCCATCGCCGATGCCATCAACCGAAAGCTAAAAGAGCGCTCCATCGCTGTGGCCGGTGCTGATCGGCTGGCGCTGACAGATCACATCGCGGTCGAAGACATGATGGCGTTGATGCAAACCGTGCTCTTGCCCGAAGATGATTTGTCGCTCGCGACGCTTCTTGTCTCGCCGCTGATCGGTCTGAGCGATGTGCAGCTTGAAAGTCTGTGCGTTGGTCGACCGGGCTTTCTGATCGACCGGCTGAACGCGCCCACCGATGTGCCAGCGATCCGACAGGCGGCGCTCGATGTGGCCCGCTGGCGGGCGATGGCGGACTATGCATCACCCTTCACCTTTCTCGCCACCGTGCTCGGGCGCGATGGTGGTCTGAAACGCATGCTGCGCCGCCTGGGCGAAGACGCCCGCGATCCGCTCGACGAGCTTGTCCGCCTCGCACTCAACGAGAAAACTCGGCCTGGCGAAGGTGCGGTGACGTTGGAAACCTTTCTCGACACGCTGCGCCGCCTGTCGCTGGAGATCAAACGCGATATGGAAGCGCGCGGCGACAAGGTGCGCATCATGACGGTGCATGGCTCCAAAGGGTTGGAGGCGAAAACGGTGTTCCTTGTTGATACGTGCCGCCTGCCGCGCGCGCCCTCGGGGTTGCTGGCCATTGATACAATGATGACGCCAGACGCCCCGCCGCTCATCTATCTGCGCGGGTCGAGCCTTCCGCCTGCCTATCGCACGATCAAAGAGACTGAGGTGGCCAAGCAGCAGGAAGAATATCGTCGCCTGCTTTACGTCGCGATGACCCGCGCCCGCGATCAATTGATCATCACGGGGCACATGCCAAGCGACAAGGAGGTCCCGCAGGGGTGCTGGTACGATCTTGTAGACAAGGCGCTGGCCCCGGATGCCCGCGATGTCGGCGGCCTTACTGGCGGCCTGGATGGCGAACCGGTGCGGCTCTGGCGCGCCGCCCCATGGCCGCAGCAAGAGGGTGAGGAAACCAGCCGCGAAGCCGCCGCTGCGCCGGTTGAGGCGGCTGCCTTAGAGGCACTTCGCGCCTTGGTCAGCGCGCCGCTTAAACCTGTCGTTCTGCCAACGCCGCTGCGGCCATCCAAGGCGCAAGCCGATAGCGATCTGGCTGGCGTAGAATGGGAAGCGAAGGCGCAAGCCGAGTGCCACCGCCAGACCATTGTGTCGATGGAGCTGCAAGACGCTGGCGTGGATGCTCGCGATCCGCTTGCGTTTGGCACGCTCGTCCACAAGCTGTTGGAGCGATTTTCTGCCCCCGACTATGTTGAAACCCAAGAGGTCGCCCGCGCGCTTGGCATAGAGAACGAAGCGATTGTTTTGGAGGCCCACCGTCACGTGCATGCCGTCTTTGATTTGCCAGAGGCGGATATGTTGTTCGGACCGAACGCGCGCTCGGAGGTGCCTGTGCGCGGCATGCTTGTGGATAAGGCGGGCGAAACCCGTCTTGTTTCCGGCTCCATCGACCGGCTGGTCGTGACATCGCACGAGGTCGTTGCCATCGACTTCAAAACCAACGCCAACCCTCCCTCTACGCAGGGTTTGGCGATGTCCGTTCCAGGTTACGTGGCGCAGATGGCGCTCTACGAGCAGTTGCTTGCACAGCTTTTCCCCACTGCGCGCATTCGCTGTGGATTGCTGTGGACGGGCACGCCGCGTTTGGACTGGTTGGACCCAAAAGCCATGGCCGAAAGTCGCCAGACTTTGGGTTTGTCGGCAGCCAAAGGACCAGCTTGAACACCCCGTCTGCGCAATCTCCCACAGGTGTGATCGTGGGTCAGTTGACGCGAACGTGCGCCATTCCTACTTTCGGGGCAACCTTAAGTGATTCCGCGCACTTTTAATGTCGATGACATTGGTGCGCCAAACCGGAGTATCTCTCATGGCAACCGCCACAGTTACAGACGCAAACTTCGAGGCCGAGGTTCTGCAATCTGATATCCCTGTCGTCGTCGATTTCTGGGCCGAATGGTGCGGCCCCTGCAAGATGATCGGGCCACACCTGGAAGCCATTTCCGAAGAAATGGAAGGTAAGGTGAAAATCGTGAAGATGAACGTTGATGCGAACCAGCAAGTACCGCAGGCATTCCGTATCATGTCTCTACCAACGATGATTGCCTTCAAAGGCGGCGAACCGGTCGCGCAGAAGGTAGGCGCTGGATCGAAAACTGATCTTTCTTCCTGGATTTCTGGAACGGTCTAGGCATTCAGCGTAACGATAAATCTATGCAACCGCGTCCGGGCCACCCTGGGCGCGGTTTTCTTTTGAGCGATCGCCGAGAATGAAGCGTTTTCCAGCTACCACGCTACAAGCCCTCTAAGGGCATTGCTTCGGTGAGCATTGAATGGCTGGTACGGATCAGCTAAGTCAGCGCTAGGCACCCGTAGCTCAGCTGGATAGAGCGCCGCCCTCCGAAGGCGGAGGCCAGAGGTTCGAATCCTCTCGGGTGCGCCATTTCCCCTTTTAAATCAATTGCTTAACATAATGTCTTGCCGCGAATTTGGTGCTTACGCGGGAATTTCGCGTAAGCAGATCGGTCGCGTTGCGCTTGTTGGCACCACAAGTCGCAGGAAATTCGAGGCTGTCTGTTGTTATGATCCCGATCACAACGACGCCACAAGACCCCTTAGCGATCCTTGTCATTTAGGCACAATCAATCCAGTTGTTTCTTATACCAGTATAGGCTTTCACCTTTTATCAAGCAGACTCTTGCTCAAAGCTTATTCCGAAAACAATTCAGAGCCCAGAACCACTGTCTATCGTAGCGACCCCATTGTTCAACACTGTTTCCAGGCCCTGAATGATCTGGTGAAACAAGGCAAAGGAGGAGGTCGAGTAAATGACGGTGCAGGATGAGATTGAAGCGTTCTTCGCAGAATATCTGGACGCATTTGACAGCGGCAACGCCGAAGCCATCGCTGAGCTATGGGAGCCGGTAGGGCTTTTTCCGTCGCCTACCGGTAACTTTGCAATGGAGCGGGACGCTTTTCGCGAGCACTGCGTGGGATTGCTGGACTTTTATCGCAAGCAAGGTGTTGCAAAACCGACGGGCAAGCTCCTGTCCGCCGATGAGCTGTTTGCGAACGTGGTTCAAGCGCGCATGGCTTATCGTATGCTTGATGCACAGGGCGATGCAGTTGCCGAATGGGAACATGTATATATTTTGCGCAAAAGTGATGGATGGCGCGTATCGCTGACAATCGCCGACCAAGAGATGGCGGTCTGGGCTGAGAAAGAGCATCAATCTTAACGCGCAAAACCTACTAGAGTTTCGGTTTTCTTTGCTCTCCTGGTCTCAAGCCGTTCGTCTTGCGCCCTTGGCACAAATGTTGGATTTTTGCAGCGTCTTCCGATCCTGCTGGTGTGTAAGTGAGGAGCTTGAGGTCTGGGCGGCTATCGACCGCTAAGGATGAGAATTCCAAAGCGATCGGGCCTGCTGAGTGATGGTTTATCCGTTTGATGCCTTCGCCGGTCGATCGCGCATCGTTATCGGCCCAAATGGCGAGGAACTCCGCGCTCTTGTCCAAGAGTTCGGTCAGCAATTCCGTAGCCTGACCGTTTTCCCCGGCCCGGACAGTCTGCGCACGGAATGTCGCCACAAGATAGCCCGGGACGCTGTCCCAATCGTCCTGGGCAACACGTGTTGGGTGATCGAGAAACAATCGCTGCAGTCAGAGGCGCGACGTCGGTTGTGGTTGGAGGGCTCTGCCATGTTTTCGTGGATACATGCTGAGCGTTGTTGATCTGCGATGGCGACGAGATGTCCATGTGCGTCCGCCCGTCCAAATATGCTATCTTCTGCATGATGAAAACGAGTTGCTGCACCCGCATACGTCAAACGTTCTGCGGCGAGGAGGAACAGCGATATTGGACCCGTTAACCACTCGCTGTTAAGAGGGTGATTGGCCGCCGATGAGCGCGTATTCTACACACTCGTATGATCTGCTTTCCATGATTGATTTGCCATGACCACATTGCGCTTGCACAAAGGTGATCTGCCTTCACTTGATGCCTACGATGCACGGGTGGCCATCGACACCGAAGCTATGGGTCTCAACTCCCATCGAGATCGGTTGTGCGTGGTACAATTGTCGCCAGGTGACGGCACGGCGGACATCGTTCAGATCGCGCAAGGGCAAACATCGGCGCCCAATCTTGAGGCACTTTTAAGCGATCAAAATCGCACCAAAATCTTCCACTATGCCCGCTTTGACGTGGCGCTTTTGTTTCACACCTTTGGCGTGATGACGACGCCTGTTTTCTGCACGAAGATAGCCTCCCGGCTAACGCGGACTTACACTGACCAGCACGGGTTGAAATCCATTTCCAAGGAGCTTTTGGGCGTTGACATGTCCAAGCAGCAACAATCCAGCGACTGGGGCGCTGACACGTTGACGGACGCCCAGCAAGCATATGCCGCCTCGGATGTCCTCTATCTGCATCGACTGATGGATAAGCTTCAGGTCATGCTGGAGCGCGAGGGCCGCACGGAGCTGGCGCATGCTTCGTTCGGTTATCTGCCAACACGCGCAAAACTTGATCTTCTGGGATGGAATGACAGCGATATCTTCGCCCATTCTTGACGAGCGGCCTGGGCCTGACACCGCGCCTCTTGATCATCGCAAAGACGCTTTTCTGCGGGCGCGCAAGCATTCGGCCCGCGTGCGTCGCTTGCGTATCGCTGTGCCCGCGCTTGGCGTTTTGGCGATTGCGCTGGTCGTCGTGGGATGGGGCATCTCGACCCTCAATATTCCCTCGATTGGGCTTTTTGATATTGCAATTACCGATGACGGCATTGCCATGGACGCACCCGTCCTGCGCGGTGAGGACGATGATGGTCGGCCTTACGAGGTGAGGGCGGAGCGCGCTTTCCAGACGCTAGGCGATGAACCGGTTGTAACGATGCATGCGCTAGAAGGCCGTTTGCAGCTTGATGAAACGGACTGGGCGACCTTGAGAGCGCCCTTCGCTCGTCTCGACAGCCAGACCAACCAACTCGCGTTTGAAGAGGGTGATGTGGAAATCACCCTCTCTTCCGGCGAAGAGGCCTTCCTGGGTGTTGCCACCATCGACCTTGAAAATGGCACATTGCTTTCCGATCAGCCTGTGCGTGTGCTCGGGCGCGATATGAGTTTAGATGCACAAGGGGTCGAAGCGTCCGAAGGTGGCGCGCGATTTTTGTTCAAAGGCGACGTGCGCATGGTTGTGACGCCGCAACAGAATGAGGCGCCGTGAGCGTAAAAAGCATGAGCCTAAACAACATGAGCGTAGTGATCCAAGGCACGGGCATAGTGATGAAGGGGATGAGCTTTGTCTGCATGTTGGTCGTGGCCAGCCTGAGCTTTGCGTGGAACGCGCCACCTGTAGCCGCACAAACGCTAGCAGATGGCCTTGGCGGTTTTACGCAAGATTCCGACGAACCCATCGCCATCGAAGCTGACAACCTTGAAGTTTTAGATGCCGAGAATTTGGCCATCTTCACCGGCAATGTTCTTGTGACACAAGGGACTGCAACGCTGAACACGCAAACCTTGCGCGTCCATTATCAGGGCGGCGATGAAAGCTCGGTGGGGCCCTCAAGCAACCAAAGCCTGCGTTTACTGGAAGCGATTGGAGCAGTTGAAATTAGCTCTGAAGACCAATTTGCATCCGGTGATCGTGCCGAGTTCGACTTCGTAACCGAGCAAATCGTGATGACGGGAGACGTGCTCCTGCGTCAAGGTGGAAACGTCGTGCGCGGCCAGCGCCTGACTGTTGATCTTACGACGCGTGAAAGTCGTTTGGATGCTGCTGCCACGTCATCCGGCTCGGGGCGGGTGACCGGCGTATTGATACCGGGAGCGGGCCAGTAAGCCGCCGATCGCGATCCATGGGTTTTTGTATTTCATGAGTTTCGTTGACCGATCTGTCTCTAGATTAGCCCGCGGCCTCGACACGGTTCTCAAACCAAGCGCGATGCTTGTGCGTTGGGGTCTCTTGCGACCACGCGATCCGTTGGATCGTCTGGAACAGAATTTTGATCGCCTGATTGCTGACAACACCCCCCGTCTTGGCGTGAAGCCCAGCAATGGCCACACAGACACCCTCAACCCCCTTTTTGATGAAAACGACACCTATGGTGGGCAGACGATCGTTGAGCATCCCATCATTGGTGACGCGCTCGTGGTCCAAGGTCTGCGCAAAGCCTATAAAGGGCGCGTGGTTGTTCGTGATGCAGGGCTGACGGTAAAGCGCGGGGAGGCGGTTGGACTGCTTGGCCCGAACGGTGCCGGGAAGACCACGATCTTTTACATGATTACTGGTCTGGTGTTGCCCGATGCAGGTCAGATCCATTTGGATGGCTACGACATCACACGGCTGCCCATGTATCAGCGCGCAAGGCTCGGCATTGGCTACCTGCCTCAGGAAGCGTCTATCTTTCGCGGTCTGACCGTTGAAGAGAACATCATGGCGGTTCTGGAACTGGTAGAACCAGATGTCGATAAGCGCCACGCAGACCTTGATGATCTGCTCGATGAATTTCAGATCACAGCATTGCGCAAAGCCCCTGCGATCTCCTTGTCGGGCGGTGAACGACGGCGCTGTGAGATTGCGCGGGCCCTGGCGTCTCGCCCGGCCTTTATGCTGCTTGATGAGCCGTTCGCAGGTGTTGACCCGATCGCTGTCGGCGATATCCGCGCGCTCGTGCGCCATCTGACGACGCGTGGCATTGGCGTTCTCATCACCGACCACAATGTGCGTGAAACGCTGAGCTTGATCGACAGGGCGACGATCATTCACTCCGGCACCGTGCTGACAGAAGGCACGCCCGACGCCATTGTCGCCAACACTGAGGCCCGACGCCTATACCTCGGCGAGAGCTTCAGCCTCTAACATATGCTAACCAACGTGACCAATTGCATTGGCATGGCACTTGCATGTCCAGTCGTCAAGCGATAGCTAATGTGGCATGGGGTTGTCGCCAAAGCTTGTTCTTCGTCAAAGTCAGTCGCTTCTGATCACACCGCAGCTGATGCAGGCGATCAAGTTGCTCCAGCTGTCGTCTCTAGAACTGTCTGCGTATGTCGAGCAGGAGCTCGTTCAAAATCCGCTTCTTGAACGTCAAGAGGGTGAAGCTGGGACCTTGGACGCCGGGCCTTCGGACGCCGGGCCAGTATCTACAGATGCCGTGTCGGATGATGGTAGTGCGGGCAACGAACCGCAAAACGAAACGGCTGATGCAACCGAAAGCGCGCTTGCCGATGCGCGTCCAGATTGGACCTCAGATCAGCTTGAGACCAGTGTTGATGACGTCGCGGGCAATCTGGATACCTCCGCTGAAAGTGTGTTCCCCGAAGCGGTTGACGCGGGCCCATCGCTTTCAACGCCGGTGCAAGGCCCGACAGGCGTTACGGGCGACGGCGAACACCCCAATTTAGAAGCGTACGCCACCAAAGAAGCCACACTTCAAGATCACCTGACAGACCAGCTTAATCTCGCGGTCAAAGAGCAGGCGGAAAGGCTCATTGGCGTGACACTTATCGATTCGATTGATGAGAACGGCTACCTGCAAGCCGAGTGTGATGCCGTCGCCGACCAGCTTGGCGTGCCACTGCAGATCGTCACATCGCTTTTGGAGCGCATCCACACCTTCGACCCCGCTGGTGTCGGCGCCCGCAGTCTCACTGAGTGTCTTGCCCTGCAACTGGCTGAGAAAAATCGGCTCGATCCGGCCATGCGGGCCTTGCTTGACAATCTTCCGCTTGCGGCGAAACGCGACTTCGCAGCGCTCAAGCGTGTGTGTGGGGTCGATGAGGAAGACCTCATTGACATGCTCGGTGAGGTGCGTGCGCTGGACCCCAAACCAGGGCGACGTTTTGTAAGCTCGCCGATTGAAGCTGTCGTCCCTGACATTCTTGTGCGCGAGGAACCCGGCGGTAACTGGGGTATAGAGCTTAATCCGGAGACCATGCCACGCGTTCTGGTCAACCGCACATACTACGCCACCATAAATCGGGCGACACTTTCTGCCGATGAAAAGACCTATCTGTCAGAGCAGCTGCAATCGGCCAACTGGCTCGTTAAAAGCCTCGACCAGCGGGCACGAACCATGGTCAAAGTCGGCAAGGAGATCGTGCGCCAGCAAGATGGATTTTTCGCCTACGGGATCGAGCATCTCAAACCGCTAACGCTCAAGCAGATCGCCGACGCCATCGAGATGCATGAATCGACGGTGAGCCGAGTGACGTCCAACAAATACATGGCGACGCCGCGTGGCGTTTTTGAGCTGAAATACTTCTTTACCTCGGCCATCCAGTCCGTCGATGGCGGAGACGCACATGCCGCCGAAGCTGTGCGCCAGCGCATCAAAAAACTCATCGACGCTGAAGATCCAAAGAAAGTCCTGTCTGACGATCAATTGGTGAAATTGCTCAAGGAAGATGGCATCGACATCGCTCGGCGCACAGTCGCGAAGTATCGTGAGGGTTTGCGCATCGCATCCTCGGTGCAACGTCGCCGCGAAAAGCGGGCGGCGCTCGCTGTTTAGGGTTTCTGCGAATTCTTTCCCGGTCTCGTTCACCTAACTGCGAAAGGTGGAGACGCCCATCGCTTGGCGATCGCGCCTGCGCGTGCGACGCTGGATAGCGGAAGGGTTGGCACAAGCCCACTCCAGCATTGCGACGGTCGGCCGCCGCACAAAGATAGAAAGGGATCACATGACATTGCGCATCACCGGGAAAAACATGGATATTGGAGAAGCCCTTCGCGGCCATGTGGAGGAAAAGCTCGGCGATGCGGTCGCCAAATACTTCTCCGGGGGCTATTCCGGCCATGTCACGATGGAACGTGAGGGTCATGGCTTCCGCACCGATTGCGCCATTCACCTTGATTCGGGCGTGGTGCTTCAGTCCACTGGCCTGACAACCGACCCGCATCAAAGTGCTGATCAGGCGTCTGCGCGTCTGGAAAAACGGCTGCGACGCTATAAGCGCCGCTTAAAAGATCATCACCATGACAAATCTGAGCGAGCGGCATTGGCGGCGAGCTACACCACGTTTGAAAGCCCCAGCGAGGACGATGAACCGGCAGACGACTACGCTCCAACGGTGGTTGCGGAGGCTCAGACGCATCTTAAGACGCTCACAGTGGCCAGCGCTGTTCTCGATTTAGACTTCTCAGGCACGCCTGTCGTCATGTTCAAGAATGCGGGGACAGGGCAAATCAATGTGGTTTACCGGCGCAATGACGGAAATATAGGCTGGATTGATCCCGCCGAGTAGGGTAACGCGGCGGCTTGATGTATGTGGCGCGTCACGTGGTAAGCATGCATCCGCAGCACTGTCCGAGAAACCGTCCGGAGCCACTTGATGGGTATGGACCTTAGCGACCTAGTCGCGCCTGAAGCGGTTTTTGCTTCGCTCAAGGCAACCTCAAAAAAACAAGCCCTTCAGACTCTGTCGAGCAAGGCAGCTGATCTGACAGGCTTATCTGAGCGTGACATCTTCTCAACGCTTCTGGAGCGCGAGCGTTTGGGTTCAACCGGTGTTGGCCACGGCGTTGCAATCCCGCATGCCAAACTTGAAGGGCTCGACCGTGTTGTTGGCCTTTTCGCTCGCACAAACACGCCCCTCGACTTTGAAGCGCTCGATGAACAGCCGGTGGATTTGTTGTTCGTGCTTCTTGCTCCAGAGGGCTCTGGTGCGGATCATTTGAAGGCGTTGGCGCGTATTGCGCGCGTTCTACGCGATGAGGTGCTCGCCGATAAAATTCGCAGTACAGACCACGCGACCGGCATCTATGCCGTTCTTACAAGCGGCAGCCAATCAAACGCTGCCTAACACGTGTGACATGAGGTTGGCCGAGGGGCCAAAGGGAATAGGAACGCGGGCTGGCGGCTGCCAGTTCAGAGGACTGGCAGCTTTGTGCGCCTTAATCTTCGCCGCTTTCCAGGTCGTTATCTGGGCCGTCATTCTCGGGTTCAGGCTCGCCTTTCACCTCGATCTTACCGACCATCTGCGGCACCGGCGCAAGAACCATCATCATCTGACGCCCTTCCATTTTGGGATGCGCCTCGACTTTGGCATAGCCCTCGGTCTCGTCCTTCACTTTCATAAGGACATCCATCCCTAAGCTCTGGTGCGCCATTTCACGGCCACGAAAACGCAGCGTGAATTTCACCTTATCGCCAGAGTTGAAGAAACGACGGGCGTTGCGCATCTTCACGTCATAATCATGCGTGTCGATGTTGGGCCGCATCTTGATTTCTTTAACGTCCACCGTTTTCTGCTTCTTGCGCGCCTCGGCAGCCTTTTTCTGCTGCTGATACTTGAAGCGCCCATAGTCCATTATCTTGACCACGGGTGGCTGCGCATTGGGAGAGATCTCTACAAGATCAAGACCAGCGGCCTGTGCGATTTCCAGCGCCTCTCGTGTGTCGGTCTCGCCGCGATTGTCGCCATTCTCGTCAATGAGCTGAACAGCAGGGACGCGGATTTTGTCGTTGATACGGGGGCCTTCTTTAACAGTGGCTTGTGAACGATGGGGACGGCGAATGGCGTTGATCTCCTGGAAAGTAAAAAAGGATGGGTGGGGGTATTTGCCGCAAGGACTGGCAGCTTGCAAGCAGCGGAGCGTAATGCGGCGAGGTTTAAGGCGCGTTTACGCGTTTTTTGGCGGAGATGAGGGTTTTTCGGCTGCGAAAACGTCGCTTAGCGAAGCAGCGCTTCGTAGATCGTCAGGGTTTGGTCACCCATAGACTCCACCGAGAAGTGGCGCTGCACGTGTGCTTGGGCTCGTATGAGGTGGTCATCCAGCTCTGTTTGTTCAAGGTCTAGAACCTTGGTTATCGCATCGCGCAGCGCTTGCGGGTCGCGGGCGGGTATATGCCAGCCGGTACGCTCATTCTCCTCAACATGGGGTGGAACAAGAACGGTTTCCGGTACAGCACCAAGATTAGAGACAATCACAGGGACCTTCGCAGCTTGCGCTTCAACAGCTGCGCGTCCGAACGCCTCTGGTTCGGTTGAGGGCACAATAGCGACATCTGCGCCAGCAAAGGCGCGCGGCGGTTCGGCGTGCCCGATGAGATGCACGCGGGCTGAAAGTCCCAATGTTTCGGCAAGCGAGATGAGGCTCTGTCGATACTCTGTGCGACCCTGGTCTTCACCAGCAAGAACAAGATGCACATTCTCCGGCAAGTCCTTAAGCGCCTTGATAGCAACCTCTTGGCCCTTCCAACGGGTCAGTCGAGCAATGAGGAGCACCACGCGCGTGCCATCTGGCAAATCCCAATCATACTGCTTTGCGGCGCCATCGTACTGGCTGAAGTCTGTACCCCGTGGTACGATCCGGATGGAGCTTTCGGCAAACGGAAACTGCTCGACGATCCGCTTGGCCGTGAACAGCGAATTCGCGATCACGGCGTCGCTGCGCGCCATTACTGAATTGTACCAAAGCTTCAGCCCGTTCGATGCTTTATAGGCCCCATGATAGGTGGTCACGAACGGGATTTTTAAGCGCCTGGCGACCAAGAGAGCTGACCAGGCAGGTGCGCGAGAGCGAGCATGGATGATGTCGATCTTTTCGCGCCGACACAGCGCCGTGAGCCGCTCCACATTGGATAGCATGATCAGCGGGTTTTTTGACGCCACGGGGAGTTTGACGTGTTTTGCCTCGCCAGGTAGCTCGTCCACCATGCGCCCGCCTTGGCTTGCCACCACGGCGTTATGACCGGCAGCAACCAAGGCGCGGGCAATATCCACCGCGGTCTGCTCGGCACCGCCGGTCTGCAGTTCGGGAATGACTTGAAGAACGCGCAACGGTGACCCTTTACACTGGCACTTTGATCGCCGGTTGCTATACCGACCCGCCTGCACCGTCCATAGCCCGTGAGAATGCTCCATGTCTGCCCATTTGTCTGAGACTGATCCAATGAACACTGAACCGTCTCGATTGGCGCATGGCGCGTACGACCTTGCCTTTCATAAAACAGAGGGCAACGGCCCGACGCTTGTCTGGCTTGGTGGGTTTCGGTCGGACATGACAGGGTCCAAGGCGATGAAGGTGGAAGAATATGCCAAAGAGCGTGGCCAGCCGTGTTTGCGCTTTGACTATTCTGGCCACGGCCAGTCGGGAGGAACATTCACCGACGGCACCATTGGCCAGTGGCGTGACGACGCCGCCGCGATGATCGCTGCGCAAGCGCTGGGCGATTGCATTCTCATCGGTTCTTCGATGGGCGGGTGGATCGCGCTGCTTCTGGCCATGGACGAGGCCGCCCGCGCCAAGGCCGAAGGCCGTGCGAGCTTTGTGAAAGCGCTCATTCTCCTCGCACCGGCTCCCGACTTTACCCAAGCTCTGATGTGGCCGCGTTTTACGCCCGAGCAGCAAGAGGCCATCATCCGTGACGGGCAATTGGCCGAAGAAAGCCCATACGATCCCGAACCAACGATCATCACCCATCGGCTGATCGAAGAGGGGCGGAATCATCTGATCCTTGACGCGCCGATAGAAACAGCGTGTCCGGTTCGTATCCTTCAGGGCGTTGAAGACACCGCCGTGCCGCACGAGCATGCCTTGAAACTGATGGACGCCCTGATCCATGAGGATGTGGTGTTGACGCTGATCAAGGATGGGGACCATCGTCTGTCGCGCGATGGGGATCTGGCGACTTTGGTCCAGGTGCTTGATGCTTTGCCGACACAAGCACGTGGCTCACTGATCTAACCTGAAAACCTCACCACCGGCTGCCTTTGCGTCCTCTGGATCGTGGGTGACCAAAATCACCGGAAGGTTGCGCGCCCGCGCATGGTCAAAGACCAGGGCGCGCATCTCCTGGCGCAGGGCAACGTCAAGCTTGGAGAATGGCTCGTCCAACAAAAGTGCGCGAGGCTGGGAGAGAAGCGTGCGTTGCAGCGCGACCCGTGCCGCCTGCCCGCCGGAAAGGGTCGCTGGATCGCGAGGTCCATAGCCTTCAAGTCCGATCGCGCTAAGGGCATCCTCCGCCAGGGCCTGCCGCTGCGCCCGTGCCTTGGCCGTGTGACGCGGAATAGCAATGACAAGATTGCCGCAGACGGACAGGTGCGGGAACAAGAGAGGGTCTTGAAACAAGAGCCCCATACACCGTGTCTCAGGCTGTAGCGTCAGGATGTCTGTCGTACCCATGCGAACCGTGCCTTCAAGTTTGAAGACAGGCGCGAGAGAGCCGGCAAGCGCATGCAACAGAGTTGATTTGCCCGAGCCTGACGGACCCATCACGGTTAGCACCTCGCCGGGATTGATGCTTGCGTTTAGCGAGATAAGCGTGCGGCCATTCAGACTGATGGTGACGCTGTCGAGCTTTAGCGCGTTTGAGGTTGCCGGCACGGTTTTCATCGTACCTGCATACCGCGCCTTTTGCGGGCAAGAAAGGCGGGAACCGCCAGCGCGATCCAAAAGGCGACGAATGGCAGAACCGCTTGCAGAGTAGCGGCCACCGCAAGTGCCCGCCGATTTCCCCCTGCCGACAACGCGACAGCTTCAGTTGTCAGCGTCGGAACCCGCCCCGCACCGATGAGCAGGGTTGGCAGATACTGGCCGATGGAGACGGCGATGCCGATGGCGAGCATGCCTAAGATAGGGCCGATCATCATTGGCAATCGGATCTGAAAGAGCCGCCGCCAGAACCCAAGCCCGAGGCCCGAGGCGACGGTGAGAACTCGCCCGTCGAAGCGACGATACGGGTCGGCGATGGATAGAAACATGTAGGGCAGAATAAATACCATATGCGCGGCCATCACGGATATCATCCGCCCGTCCGCGCCAAGAACGATCGCCAAAAACTGTAGCCCAAATAGAAAAGAAACCTGAGGCACCAGAAGCGGCAGATAGAGAATGAGCAGCGCCCGGTTGCCACCGGTGCGTCCGGTTGCGGCCTCCGTTTCAAGGCACCCCAAGACCAGCAGTCCAGCGACGAGTGTGGGCACGAGCGCAACCCACAGTGTGGTTCTTGCAAGCTCCACCGAACCTTCGCCAAGCTGCATCCACGTTCGAAGTGACCAGGAAGAGGGTAGCGTGTCAGGAAAGCGCCATGCCCCAGCAAAGGACCACACGATTAAAATGGCAAGCCCGAGCGCTATGGTGATCATCGGGGCCAGGGAAAGGGCAAGCCCCGCCAGACGGAGAGTGGGTCCGCCAGCACTGCGCCGGCCCGACGTTGTCCAGTAGAGCCATGAACGGCTTACAAGTTTTTCGCCAAGCACCCATATCCCAAGTGCACCAAGCGTGACCGCTACCTGAATAAGCGCGCCAGCAGCCGCCATAAATCGGCTGGAGAGATCAGGGTCTGATGACCACTCCAGGATGCGCACGGCAAGTGGCGCAGGCGTCGTCGGCCCGAGCACGATGGCGACATCGGCCACCGACGATGCGTAGGCTAAGACAGCAAACACAGGCAAACGTATGAGCCGATAAAGCTGCGGCGCGATCGCGACGAAAAACCCCGCGCCCCGGCTATACCCCAGGGAGGCCATGACCATGCGCCTGCGCGTCCCGTGGAGCGCTGGAAGCGCCGCCAGAGCCATAAGAAGAAGGAAGGGCATTTCCTTCGCCACAAGGCCCGCGATCATCGACAAACCCCATAAGTCGTTGACGATGAGGAGGTCTGGCGGCCGGGTCCACCCGGAAAGCTCCGGTGATACAAGCCGAAAGAAAAAGCCCGATGGCGCTATGAGAAAGGCAAGACCAACAGCTGCCGCCGCATGCGGCACCGACAGAAGTGGCGCCACAAGACGCCGCACCGCCGCCATACCCTTGCTGTCCCAAAGACACGCGAGCAGTGTGAAGGTGAGAAGAAGCGCGATCGCGGTGGATGCAAGCCCCGTCGTTGCTGCAAGAACGGTGGAGCGAAGGATGCCTGGCTGGCTGGCTGCATTCATGAGCGGCGCCAGCGACACATGTGTACCCCCTAGCGCTGGGAAGTATCCAAAGGCGGGCAAAATCGCTGCGACGAGACCTGCTGCGACCGGCAGCATCAAGAGCGCAATCGTCACAGCAGGGGCAAAGCGCAACCAGCTCGGCATGCAGGCTACCTTGACATTCCTCAGTATGAGCCGGCTGAACGGAAACAGCTCAGCCGAAATTACTTCGCCGATGGATCAGTTTAGCCGCCTTGATAGCGAGCGGCCCACATGCGCTCGATGGCCGTAAGCCAGCTTGAGTGGGGCTCAGAGATTGCGGGTCCAAGCTGCGTTGGCGTGAGCGTCGCTGGGCCGAGATCAAGTGCAGCAAACCCATCCTGTATGCTTTGGTCGAGAGCCGACACATTGAGCACGGTAAAGTCGCCCCAAACGGCGGGGTCTTGTTTGCGCAGTTGTGCTACCGGGCTCATCAGGAAGTTGGCCACGACAAGCGCGGCTTCTGGGGCATTGGCGTTGGAAGGGATCGCGACGAAGTGTGAGTTGGCAATCATCCCGTCATTGAAAACGAATGAGCGGGTCGATCCGGGGAACTCCTCGCGGGCGATCGCGCCTGACGCTTCAGCTGGGTTGTTGGCAAGACCGATAGAAATCTCACCATCAGCATAGAGCTGGCGCAACGCAGCTTGGTTGGTCGGAAACGTGCGACCAGAGCGCCACAGGTGCGGATGCAGGCTGTCAAGATACGCAAACAACGGCGCAAGGGCTTCTTCGGTGTCCTCATCGGCAAGCGGGCTGCTCAGCCGCTCGCGATCATCGACCGTGTAGGCAAGGAGGAGTTTTAAGAATGTTGAGCCGAGAAAGTTCGGTGGCTGCGGGTAGGTGAAGCGTCCCGGATTCTCTTCCGCCCACGCGACAAGCTCCTGCGGGCTTGCAGGCGTCTCTGCGATCTCATCGCTGTCATAGTAGAACGAAAACTGGACGGTGCCCCATGGCGCTTGAAGACCTTCAACCGGCACGGTGAAGTCGGTCGTCAGGGACGGGTTACCTTCCACGTCAACCAAGTCCCAACTGGGAAGGCGGTTCGCCCACCCTTCGCCGTCCGGTGCGTAGAGAAGACCGGCATCTTTGAGGGTGATGAAGTTCTCGCCATTGATCCAAACCAGATCTACCGAGCCGCCAGCGGCGCGGCCCGCGGCTGTCTCTGCGAGCACAATGCCGACCACATCGGCGGTGTCGGTGACCCGGACATGTTCGACATCAATGCCGAACCGCGCCTCAATCTCCTCTGCCGCCCAGTCGATGTAGGCATTGATGGTTGGGTCGCCAGACCAAGCATGGAAGAAAACCTGCTGACCGCGCGCGCTTTCCGTTAAGACATCAAAGTCCGTCAGGCTGTCAGCAGAGGCAGCTGGTACAAGGGCTAAAAGAGCGGTGCAGGTAAGGGCCACGGTGCGCGCCATGGGGCTGGCCAAGGGACCGGTAAGTGGGCTGGACGAGATCATGATTTGTCTCCTGGCGGTAAGAGTGGCGATGGTGTTCGCGTGGGTCGGTGGAGGTGCGCCGAGGGTCGCGGCTCGCAGTTTGCAGATGAGGATTCGAGCGGCTGCGCTCAGCCCTGGCCGCCTCCTCGTCGCTTGAATGATACGGTAAAGCGACGTGCGTTTCCAACATCGCTCGATACGATCCTGACCAATGTCGCGACGTGTTGCACTTCACATTTGGTTGAGATCAGATCTTTAGCGCGGCGGGCTGATGCGTGGCGCCGGACCATGGCTCGCCCTTGCCAGGAACTCTGCTTCAACACGCGCCTGTATGTCGTCCATCATTTTTCCGTCGACCAGCCCCATGATGCAGTCGCCGCACAACCGCCCAGCTTCGCTCAAGGACCAACTGACTGTCGACAAACCGCCCGACAGCCATGATGCCAGTTGGCTCGGTCCGATGCCGATGATCGAAACCTCTTCGGGGATAGAAATGCCGCGGTTACGTGCTTCCATGTAAAGTGCCACGACCGTACGCTCACAGCCACAGAAGATAGCCGTCGGTCGATCATCTCGCCTTGATAGAAGCGCAGTCGCACGCGCATTAAGAGACCCGGCGGTTTCTGGGTCCAATCGCTCGCCCATTTCAAGGTTCGCCAGTTCTGGTCGCATGGCACTGGTGAAACTGGTGGCGCGATTTGAGCACGAAGCTGCAAGCGTTTTGCTGTGAACGCTCTGTAGCGCGCGCGGTGCATCACATCCGAAGTAAGCAAACGATGCATGACCAAGAGAGTTGAGATAATCGACAAGGCCATCGAGCACCGCTCGATCATTGATGCCGACTACAGGTACAGAGCCGGTCTGAAGTTTAGAGCCATCCATGTCGCCAACGGTGTCACCGAGCATACCACCAACCACAACGGCCGGCACGCCGGCATCTTTGGCAATCGCGATGCGCCCATCCATGGGGAACGGCGCGCTCAAGATAAAGCCGTCCACCCGGCGGTCTGCGATGAGCTGGCGCATGGTTTCTTCAGCACTCGCCATCGAGTCAGCAAGCGAGACCATGAGCCCATAGCCTTGTTCAGCCAACGTCGCTGACGCTGAGCTTAAGAAAGTTCGTTCAGCGATCATCCAATCAGCACCCACTCCCACATAGGAAATGAGGTCGTTGCGCCCAGTTGCCAGACGGCGCGCTGCGCGGTTTGGAGAGTACCCTAGCTCTTCAGCAACTTTTAATACACGCGCGCGTGTGCGCTCAGCGATCTCTGGATAACCGTTCAAAGCACGTGAGATCGTGCCTTTGGAGAGGCCAAGATGCTGTGAAAGCATCTTCAGATCGACGCTGGATGACGGTGGTTTGTCCTGCGTGTCTGGGTTGGCTGTATCGTCTGAGCTTAGAGCCTCACCAAGATCAGAGGCCCCTTTCGCGATAAGGGTTTTGGGGTAAGATTCGTTCGGCATCCATGTTCTCCTGCACGGAGATTATAGACCAAACAGAAAGAAAATATACTTTTATTTCCAAAATTGCTCAAATCGGCCCCTGAACTCAGGCCAAAAAGATCGCGAGATCCGGTTCAATGACCAGGTTTCGCCCGCCGCACTTTACGCCTCTGGCGTGCCCACCCACATGCGCTCGCCAAGATCGACCATGAAGCGGGATGGGGTGCGCGCAAAGCTTGCAAGACCTGCAAGGGCTGGACGCGGATGCGTCACGATAACGGTGGCAAAGTCTTTCAGTTTAGCTTCGTGCGGGTAGCCTGCCTCAAAGATGCTGCGGAACGCGGACGCATCAAAGAAGGGCAAGATGCGCGGCGGGATGCCGCCTGCGATGAACACGCCCCCGCTTGGCATGATTGTCAGTGCAAGTTCGCGGGACACCCGTGCGAGATAGACAATGAAACGCTCAACGGCGCGCTTGGCCAATGCTTCCCCTTCAAGGGCGGCCTCTGTGATGTCGGCTGCTCGCTCCAGTGACGCGTCAAGTCCGCCAATCGCAGCAAGACCCCGATAGAGCCGTTCAAGCCCATCGCCTGAGACCAGCTGCTCGCCACCCAAGCGGCGCTGGCCGCCTTCGGTGAGGTGGGCAAATAGCTTGTCATCTTCTTCAGTCTCAATGGGTATTGCAACATGACCACCTTCACCGGGCACGGTGATCCATTTGCCCATGGAATCAACGAGCACAGAGGCGCCCAGCCCCGTGCCCGGGCCAAGAACGAGCTTGGTGCCGCGCTGCGTGGGTCGCTGATCTCCGATAATATGCATGTCTCCCGTGCCAAGATCAGGCAGGGCGAGGGCTTGCGCCTCAAAATCGTTGATGGCGACCACGCACTCAAAGCCAAGCTCGCCAATGATGCGTTTGGGATCGACTTCCCAGTCTGCATTGGTCAGCTTGAAGGTGTCGCCAAGCGTTGGGCCAGCCACCGCGAGAATGGCTGAACGAGGGATCAGCGAGGTCTGATCGAGAACGGCGGTCTGAATAGCCGCCTGCACGCTTTCATGCTCGCGCGTACGCACCTGCCCAAAGCTCTGCTCGGTGGCATGCGCATCGCTCACCAAAGCAAAACGCGCATGCGTTCCGCCCAGATCACCGATCAGGGTAGGAAAAGGCAACGCGAGGTCGGATCGGCGTAGGTTAAGCATGCTGTGGTCTCTTTATAATCTGGCGCAAGACCCTCAGGAAAAGCTCAAAGCCTCAGGTCGGGCCGAAGCAAAATTGTCGCACGTACCGGAAGTGCTTTACCGGTCAGGCACCGCGGCGACAAGATCAACAAAAAGCGCGTCCGCCGTTGCTCTGTTGAGTGCCATAGGAACATCATAGACCAACGCTAGCCGCATCAATGCCTTCACATCCACATCGTGCGGCATCGGCGAAAGCGGATCGACGAAGAAGAACAACGCATCAATGGCGCCTTCTGCGATCATTGCGCCGATCTGTTGGTCACCACCGAGGGGGCCGCTTTTGAAGAGCGTCATATCAACGTCTGGAACGGCGCTTTTCACTTGTCCACCGGTCGTGCCGGTCGCGACAACGCGGTGGTTTTTGAGGATGTCTGCGTGTCGCATCGCGAATTCGACCATGACAGCTTTCTTTGCATCATGGGCGACCAACGCCAGTGTGAGAGGCGCAGATTGAGTGTTGGATGTTGTCATGGGTGCGCGGTCTATCATGATGATAGCCCTTGCCAAATGCGTCTTTGACCAAATCCTGCCCCATGTCGCGACCCTTGCGCACGTTTGTGTCGTGCGGTGCCCTTTGTTTGAGCCCGAAATCCAGCAATCGCTAACCAGCTCCTCTTGCGGTCAGCCACCAATGGCTTAGGGTTCCAGTCCAGCTGGGCACTGTCCACGCAAAGACGGCCTGCCCTGAGCTAAAATCAACACACCCGAAGACGCGAAAAAAACGCGCAAGCAACGGGTTCGAACCAAAACGGTTCAACAGAAGAGGTGAACAGTATGATCAAGCACTTTCTTGCGACGGCAGCCCTCGGCGCGCTTTTAACAGGTCCGGCGCTGGCTGAGGATATCAACCCGGCCGTGGTCTACGATCTTGGCGGCCGTTTCGACGAAAGCTTCAACCAGGCAGCTTTCACGGGCGCCGAAGCGTTCAAGTCTGAGACTGGCATTGAGTATGCTGATTTTGAGATTCAAAACGACTCACAGCGCGAGCAGGCGCTGCGCAATTTTGCCCGTCGCGGTCACGACCCGATCATTGCTATAGGTTTTTCGCACGGGACGGCAGTTGAGACTGTAAGCCAGGAGTTCCCTGACACCCGCTTTGCCATCGTCGATATGGTGGTCGATCAGCCAAACGTTCGGTCCATCGTCTTCAAAGAGCATGAAGGCTCTTATCTTGTCGGCGTGCTTGCCGCGATGGCCTCAGAGTCCGACACGGTTGGCTTTGTCGGCGGCATGGATATTCCGCTAATCCGTCGTTTTGCCTGTGGCTATGCAGAAGGTGTGCTGTCGGTGACACCAGAGGCTGACGTTCTTCAGGCCATGACAGGAACAACTGGCGCTGCCTGGAACGATCCCGTGCGTGGTGGCGAAATCACTCAGAGCCACGTGTCTGCTGGCGCTGACGTCGTGTTCCACGCTGCTGGTGGTACGGGCATTGGCGTCCTTCAGGCAGCTGCGGATGCAGGAGTTCTTGGTATCGGCGTTGACTCCAACCAGAATGGTTTGCAGCCAGGCTCGGTGCTCACCTCGATGCTCAAGCGTGTCGACGTGGCTGTCGCCGATGCCTTTGCGGACGCCGAGAATGACGCGTGGAGCAATGGCTTTGAAGTTCTCGGCCTTGCCGAGGGTGGCGTCGATTGGGCGCTCGATGACAACAATCGCGGTCTGATCACCCCTGAGATGGAAGCCGCAGTCGCTGCCGCAAAAGACGCTATCGTTGCCGGTGACGTCGTGGTCCACGACTACATGTCGGACAACAGCTGCCCAGCGACAGACAGCTAAAGAGAGATGGATCGCCCCGCGCTTCAACGAGACAGCGCGGGGCGATCTCCCTTGTTTGTTTCGGGTAAACTTGGATGACGGGTAACGTTCAGTCCGGCCTTACGGTGAACCCTGGCACCGGAACATCTCCCGCGATTGAGCTTCGCGGGATCGAGAAGCGTTTTGGCCCTGTCCACGCCAACCGTGACATCCATCTCAAAGTCGCCCGCCAATCGATTCACGGTATTGTCGGCGAAAACGGCGCTGGTAAATCGACGCTGATGTCGATCCTCTATGGCTTCTATGAAGCTGACGATGGCGACATCTTTATCGGTGGTCAAAAAGCGGCCATTCATTCGTCAAACGATGCGATCGCCTATGGTATCGGCATGGTGCACCAGCACTTCATGCTCGTGGACAACTTTACCGTCATCGAAAATGTCATGCTCGGCGCCGAGGGGTCTGCCCT
>JBCCLK010000028.1:0-38807 GCA_039026935.1 Pseudomonadota bacterium | reverse complement strand
GCACGGCGACGGGCTCCAGAACCTTACGGACCTCGTCGGCGAGCACCTGCTTAATCTCTTCTTCGGAGACCTCTTTGCCGAAGCGCTCATCTTCAAGGCGCGTGGTGATGCTCATCGCGGTTTCAACGCCAAGGTCGGCCTGGATCAAAACGTCTTCCAGTTCTTCCAGGGTTTCACTGTCGAGCTTTTTCTTCGCGACGAGTGCAACAACCCCTTGGGTGATCGAAGAAGATGAGCGTTTCAGCCCGGCGGCAAGGCGGCCAAACCAGCCCTTTTTCTCAGGCTCTGGCGTAGCTTCAACGCGCTTCTCCGGCGTGATCGAAATGAACTCCAGTTCACTCATGCAGCAGACCGCGCATTAAGCTCAGCGAACGCGCCGGTCAGCCGCTGGCCTTCATAGCCGGTGATCGCAACCGGTACGATGCTACCAATTTCCGGGCCGTTGCCGCTCGTGGGGATCGCGACCTCCGTGTAGGCGGGGATGCGACCGCGCGCGATGCCATCGGCCACGCGCTCGATGAGGACGGGCTGTGTCGTTCCCGTCTGGGAACGAAGATGCGCGGCAAGCGCCTCGCGCCCTTTTTGGCGCAGGCGTTCGGCCCGCTCCTTCACAGCACGTCGGTCAAGCTGCGGCATGCGCGCTGCCGGTGTGCCCTGGCGCGGAGAAAACGGGAAGACATGGAGGAAGGTGAGGCCGCACTCGTCCACCAGGCGCAGTGAGTTCTCGAACATAGCATCCGTCTCGGTCGGGAAGCCTGCGATGATGTCGGCACCGAACACGATGTCGGGCCGTGCGGCGCGCATATTCTGGCAGAAGCGGATTGCATCGTCGCGCAGATGGCGGCGCTTCATCCGTTTCAGGATCATGTCGTCGCCCGCTTGCAACGAAAGATGCAAGTGCGGCATCAGCCGCTGTTCGGAAGTGATGATCTCAATAAGCGCTGGATCAGCCTCGATGCTGTCGATGGAGGAGAGGCGCAGACGTTCCAGTTCTGGCACATATTTCAATATCTGCTGCACCAAACTGCCAAGCCTAGGCGCGCCGGGCAGGTCCGGCCCGTAGCTTGTCAGATCAACACCGGTCAGTACCACTTCGCGATAGTCCTGGTCCACCAGCGCTTTGACCTGATCGACCACCAGCCCCATGGGCATGGAGCGCGCATTGCCGCGACCATAGGGGATGATGCAGAAGGTGCAGCGATGGTTGCAGCCATTTTGAACTTCCACGAACGCGCGCGTGCGTTCGGCATAGCCATTCACAAAGGCCGGTGCGGTCTCTTCCACGCGCATGATGTCGGTGACGTGGATCTTCTGTTTGGTTGTTTGCGGTAAACTGGCCCAGGTGGCCGGCGCGGTCTTCTTTTCATTGCCAAGAACAAGGTCCACCTCGTCCATCGCGCCGAACGTTTCCGGCTCAACTTGTGCGGCGCAGCCAGTGACAACGATCCGCGCACCTGGATTATCGCGGCGGGCCCGGCGGATGGTCTGACGAGCCTGCCGCACCGCTTCGCCGGTCACCGCACAGGTGTTCACGATGATCGTATTGGTGTGCCCAGCCCCGTCGGCGGCTTGGCGCATGGCTTCGGACTCCACCGTGTTGAGACGGCAGCCCAGAGTGAGAACATCGACGGTCACGCCGCCTCCCCGGAGGATGCTGTTGCTGCTAGGCGTTCGGCTGTTAAAGCCACATCGCGTTCATGCTCCACTGGGCCTGTCATCAAGACGTGGTCGTTTTCATCCCATAGTATCTGCAGCGTTCCGCCGGGCACGTGCACCGTTACGTTCCTTTCTGTTCGGCGCAGCCGCGCAGCTGAAACGGCCGCGGCACACGCCGCCGAACCGCATGCGAGTGTCAGCCCGGCGCCGCGCTCCCAGGTGCGCATGATCATGGTTTCACGATCCATGACTTGAACAATCGAGATGTTGGCCCGCTCAGGGAACAGCGGATGATGCTCCAGCATGGGGCCGATCTTGTCGAGCGCGATGGTCGCCACGTCTTCCACCCAGAAGACCGCGTGGGGATTGCCCATGGAAACGACGGCGGGCGAGGAGAGGATTGGATCGCCAGCCGGGCCGACGTGAAGCTCAATAAAGCGCGTGTCTTGAAAGGGCTCAGACAGCGGAATGTCTTGCCAGTCGAACTTCGGTGTTCCCATGTCCACCGTGTAGGTGAGCGGCGTTTTCGGTTTGGTGATCGACAGGAGACCTGCGGTGGTTTCCACCAGCCTGTTGGTTGCTGCCCGGCTTGTTTCATCCAAATGCCAGGCGACACACCGCGTGCCATTACCACACGCTTCAGCCTGCGAACCGTCCGTGTTGAGGATCTCTATCCATGCGTCGGTATCGTCCGTTTTTGGATCATAGAGTACCATTAGCTGGTCAAAACGCGTGTCGGGTCCGGCAGCTATTGCGCGCGCGTCATCGCTTGTTGCCCGAGCTTTCGAGCCTCGCAGATCAAGGACAATGATCTTGTTGCCGGCGCCGTTCATCACGCGGGCAGTCTGTCCGACAAGGGTGGTCGCGGTTGAGTTCATAACATCCAAGGGGGCCGCTCTCTCAACGCCCGCTATAGCCCGTTGCTGAGATCGGTTTCATTACCTGTCCATTCAATGTGCACTGCACACCTTGCTAAAATACGGCCCCGTGCTACATTTGTTCAATGTGCGGCGGCAATATTTTTTGAAGAGCCTAACCTGCCCCTGGCAGTCGGAAGCAAAAGATCGCCGATTATTGCAGAGCAGCGCTTCGCACACAGCGCAGCTTGACTAGTACGGCAGGAGGCGGTCCATGGCTACGGGCACCGTCAAGTGGTTTGACGCCACAAAAGGGTATGGTTTCATCGTTCCAGACGAAGGCGGCAAGGATGTGTTCGTGCACATTTCCGCTGTGGAGCGTGCCGGACTGCAGACCCTTAATGACAACCAAAAAGTCAGCTACGAGCTAGAAGAAGGACGCAACGGTCGTATGGCCGCGTCGCAGCTTCAAGTTCAAGACGAGTAGTTGCTACGGCTCGTACCGATTTGGTGTAGCCAAGCGGGCGAGCTTTGCTGATCAGCGTTCCTTGACGTTCGTGGATCAAGCAATGGTGCGAAGCAAACTTGCGTCTTTGACGTGAGATACCTCTTTCGCGTCATAGTAGCGGGCTTCAGGGCAATCTCTCTCTTTCTCGAAGTGCAGTCGGTGGCCGGGGTTTGTCGTCGTATCTGTCGCGATGGCTTGGTTAGAGCGATCCTTAAGCGTGTCGAGGACATCGCCAACTAGAGGTTTTGTAGGATGCGGAGCGTCATTGATCCGCGTCTTTGTTATGCGCCACAGTGAGGAGTCGGCTTTCAGGATTGGCTGGGATGCTGTCTTGGCTACCCTGGCTGAGCGCCCTGCCTTCACCCGCATGACGAGCGAGCTGACTTCCAATCGACTTCGCATGCGTGTTTTAACGTCCCAGGGTCTCTGCAGTCATTCTAAATAGCGAAAAGCGCCGACTCTCCAAGATTGCCGGTCCTTTCGGCTGTACATTTTTTTACGAATCTGGCCGACTAGGTTTCGTGCTTCAGTGACTTAGTGGGCGTCGCATGCCGCAAAAGCGCCTCGCGCAGATGATCGCACTGTCCGACTTGATGGAGATTCCGGTCCTCATCCTGGAAGTACGTGACGATGGTAGTCTCGCCTTTCGCAAGCTCAACAAGTTTCATGAGCGAACATCTGGCATGTCGAGTGCGGTCATCGAGGGTAGGACGCCTCACGAGATCTTTCCACGTCGGATGGCACATTCGCTAACTCAGAAATACATGACATGTGTGCAAACCCGCGCGCCGTTCTCCTATCAGGAGGTCTTAAAGCTGCCCGCGGGGGAGATGTGGTGGCGCACTATGCTCTCGCCGATCATTTTCGACGATGGCCGGGTGATTGGCATTTTTGCCGTGTCGGTGGATATCACGGATCAAAAAGACCGCGAGATCAGTGATGCCAAGCGCATTGCCGTTCTGACCGAGCGCAATGAAGAGCTCAACACTCACATGTCGATGGCCGCCCATGATGTGCGTGGTCCGCTGCGCAAAATTCGGGTGGTGACAGAGCTTGTTCTCGCCGAGGGCGACCGGCCCACGTCACCGGCATCGAAAAAAGGCACCGACGATGGGTTTTTCATCGACGCGCAGCAGGCCGCCCTCATTGGCTCCGTTGGTGAGATCGCGTCAAAGTCGTTGAGCCATGTTGATAGTATTCTCAGCTATGCCCGCGCCCAGTCGCTTGATGAGGACGGTGATCTTGATGTGGTCAATCTCAGTCTTCTGTTTGCGGACTTGGTGAGCATTCTCGATTCCAACAGCGAGACTGACATCGCCTATCCAACGCTGAGCGTGGAGGCGGACCGCACGATCTTGCAGATCGTCCTACGAAATTTGATGGAGAATGCGGTCAAGTTCGGCAAAAGTGCCTGTCATGTCGCGGTGGATGCTGCGGCCAAAGAGCCAGACCACCTCGTCTTTACCATCTCCGATGATGGAGATGGGTTCGGCGACACATCAACCGTGGAGGATCTAAGCCAAGTGGCTCGCGAGCGTGCTGGCACGGGCGGTTTTGGTCTTGCGGGTGCACACCGCTTAGTGAAAGCGCGGGGCGGGAGCATGTGGCTGACACAGTCGTACTTTGAAACAGGTGGGGGCGTTGCGTTCACGATCCGTGGTCGTTTGGTCGATGCCAGCGGTGGCGCTAACCAGTGACACTCGCCGTTATGCTTGCCTGTTGATCTGCAATTATCGCCGCAAACTGTCCATCGCGGATGCAGCCCAACAAATCGGCTTTGTCGATGACCGCTTCGTGGTCCTGACGGGCTGTCTCATTGAATTCAGCCCCTTCAACATCCGCTGAGACGACGACGGCAGGTCCTATAAACCCGGCGCGTTCCTTCAGTGATTTGTACATGCGATGGTAATTGATATCCGGGGGGATGCGGTTATCGAGAATGAGGACGTCAAACGAGGCGCGTTGCAGCTCTCGTTCGGCTTCGTCAAGGGTGCTGCAAGCGGTCAACCGATAGGAATGCGCCTCATCCAACTCCAGATAGGCACGCATCAGCTTGTGGTCGATGGCGCAGTCATCAAGGTATAAGATGCGAAGTGCGTCCATCACTGCCTCATCTCATCGGCTTGTGTCGTCTTCCCGTGCGTGTGTGCTTGCCTCAACATTGGGTCAGCGAGCACCTCAAGCATTCGTATTTCTACTTAGAGTTGAGATACTCTTTATGGACGTCTTTTGCAAGGGTGATGTAGTCATCAAGGGTGGATGGCTTCGTGCGGTAGGCCTTGGCGCCGAGAGACTGTGATCTTTCCCTGTCATTTAACTGGGCAGAGCTGGAGAGCATGAGGGTTCGATCAAGAAGGGCGGCGCCACCGGCCTGACTGCCAAGCTCCTTTAGAACGTCAAAACCAGACATATGCGGCATCTGGATGTCGAGCAGTGTCACATGCGGTTGTTGGTCGATGATCGTCTTGACGGCTTGGCGAGGATCGCTGACTTCAATCAGCTCAACGGGCGGCTCGATGGCGTTAAAGCTGCGCTTGATGACAAAGCGATCAAGATCATCATCATCAATCAGCACCACTTTGAGCGTGTCGCCCTCAGGTAGACCGATCTGCGCTTGCATCGTTCCAGCCTCTCCGGTTTTTGCCGTTCCAGCAACGACGTTTCAAACCGTTTTGATTCGCCACATCATGGGTCAGTTCCTACGTAACGTCACTACTAGCTAAACTACGTATAATTATTTCTCGTAGTCTTCTGATAACTTGCGCGGTGTGCGGTGATGGCCGCTCCCCTTCGCTTGACAGATCGTTGAGGCAGGCCTAGGACCCGCACACTTTTCGTTGATGCAGTCTTTGCACATGCCGACTGGGGCACCTACGTCTTGTACGTAGACCTGATCCCAGAGGTTCACGTCCGCCAGCGCGATGCGCCCGCGGGCGACGTTGTGCTTTGCCTTTGCGCTCAGCGAAAGAAGAGGATTGAGACCCATGTTCGACACGCTTTCAGACCGCCTCTCCGGCATCTTTGATCAGCTTACCAAACGCGGTGCGCTCAGTGAAAAGGACGTGACGGAGGCGCTGCGCGAAGTACGACGCGCGCTTCTTGAAGCTGATGTCGCGCTGGAAGTGGTTCGCGCCTTTGTTGATCAGGTGCGCGCACGGGCGGTCGGCCAAGAGGTGCTGAAAAGCGTCTCACCGGGGCAGCAGGTCATCAAGATCGTCCATGATGAACTGGTTGCTGTCCTTGGCTCTGATGCCCAAACAATAGATCTCGCCGCAAATCCACCGGTGCCGATCCTGATGGTCGGTCTGCAGGGCTCGGGTAAGACAACGACGACAGCGAAGATCGCGAAGCGGCTTTTTGAACGCGAGAAGAAAAAGGTTTTGATGGCCTCGCTCGATACGCGTAGGCCCGCTGCCATGGAGCAGCTCAAAGTGCTCGGTGAGCAGCTTGAGGTGCCAACGCTCCCCATCGTTGAGGGTCAGAACGCCGTCCAGATTGCAAGGCGTGCGATGGAGGCGGGCAAGCTCGGCGGCTACGATGTCGTGCTTCTGGATACTGCAGGTCGGACGACGGTCGATGAAGCGCTGATGGCGGAGACGGCCGAGATCGAAGCGGTCGCGAAGCCCCACGAAGTGCTTCTCGTGGTTGACGCGCTCACCGGTCAGGATGCGGTGAACACCGCGCGCGCCTTTGATCAGCGGCTCGGTGTGACCGGCATCGTGCTCACCCGTGTGGACGGTGATGGTCGCGGCGGTGCGGCGCTGGCCATGCGGGCTGTCACTGGCAAGCCGATCAAGCTGATCGGAACCGGTGAAAAGACAGACGCGCTAGAAGAGTTCCATCCGCAGAGGATCGCTGGCCGCATCTTGGGGCAGGGTGACATTGTCTCGCTTGTCGAGAAAGCCGCGCAGGACATCGACGCGGAAAAAGCCACCAAGATGGCCAAGCGCCTGCAAAAGGGCGCGTTCGATCTCAACGACCTCAAAGAGCAAATGCAGCAGATGCAAAAGCTCGGCGGCATGGGCGGCATGATGGGTCTGATGCCCGGCATCGGTAAAATGAAGAAGCAGATCGACGAGTCCGGGATCGACGACAAAGCGATCACCCGTCAGATCGCGATTATCCAGTCCATGACACCCAAAGAGCGGGCGAAGCCTGATCTTCTCAAAGCCAGCCGTAAGAAACGCATCGCTGCCGGGTCGGGCATGCACGTCGCCGACGTCAACAAGCTCCTCAAGATGCATCGTCAGATGGCCGACATGATGAAAGCCATGGGCAAGAAGAAGGGCGGCATGCTGGGTGCGCTTTTCGGTGGAGGCATGCCAAGCCCGGAAGAGATTGCAGCAGCGCAAGCGCAAGCGGGCGGTAGCGAGGCTCCGGCGCTTGATGCGGATGCCTTGGCCAAGATGGCGCAACAAGGCGGTGCTGGCCTGCCCGGTGTTGGTGCATCAGGTCTTGGTGCGTCAGGTCTGGGCGCGCCTGGTGCCATGCCTGCGGGTCTGCCGGGCTTGCCGGGTTTAGGTGGCGGCGCCCCTGGAATGCCTGGGCTTCCCGGGTTGGGTGGTCAAGTTCGTGGCGGCAATCCACGCAGTGGCAAGAAGAAAAAACGCAAATGAGCGAATTCGTGCCCGTTCTGGAGACGACGCGTCTGCGGCTGCGTGGATGGCAGCTGGATGACTTCGAGCTGCTGGCTTCGTTCCTTGCTGACGACGAAGCCAACCGCTTTCGCGGTGGTTCGGTTGATCGCAAGACAGCGTTCACCACGCTGGAAGCATTCGCTGGCGGCTGGCTGTTGCGGGACTATGGAGTTTTCGCCGTGGAAACGCTGGAGGAGGAAGAACTGGTCGGCTGGGCCGGGCTCTGGCATCCGGTGAAGCTGGAAGAGCCCGAGCTGTGCTGGTCGATCTTCCCTGCCCATGCCGGGCAAGGCCTGGCACCGGAAGCGGCGGGAGCAGCGCTCGTCTGGTGGACGCAGATGGAGCATCAGCCAGCGCCCTTTTCCATGACGCACCCGGACAATAAGGCATCCCAACGGGTCGCTGAAAAGCTCGGTGCCGAACGCGGGGAAGATTTCTTGTTCGAGGGGCGACCCTCCTGGTTCTACCGCCATAAAGTTCCCGATGAAGCACATTGGGAGCGGCTGTCATGACCGACTACAGCGTTACGATCCCAACAATAGAGACGGAGCGCCTCATCCTGCGCGGCTGGAAAGAGGCCGACGTTGACCCGTACTTTGAGATGTATGGCGATGAGCATAATGCACGCTTTGTCGGCGGGCATTTCACGCGCCGCGACCAAGCCTGGCGCCGCGTCGCAGAGTATGTTGGTCAGTGGCAGATGCGCGGCTATGCGATGTTTGCCGTGGAGGAAAAGGCATCTGGTGAGTTTGTTGACTGTTGCGGGCCTCACTTTCCCGACGGCTGGCCCGAGCCTGAAATCGGCTGGGGTCTGCGGATCAGCTTTCAGGGCAAAGGGTATGCGACCGAGGCCGCGATGGCCTCGCTGATTTATGCCTATACCGAGCTTGGCCTCACCACCGCCATGAGTTTGATCGATCCGCTCAACACGTCATCCGCGATGGTCGCCATGCGACTTGGCGCCAAGTATGAGACCAACAAAGAAGTCACCGGCTTTACTGCCGATGTCTATCGGCATCGCCCGTCCGCTGATGTTTTGGCGGGGGCTTGAGCGATGGCCTCACTCACTCGGACTTCCACCTACAGCTTCACCGTGCCAACGCTGGAGACCAAACGGCTGGTAATGCGCGGTTGGCGGGAAGAGGATGCTGAGCCTCTCGCAAAGATCTACAGCGATGAAGATGTGACACGTTTCATTGGTGGCGTGCGCAGTGGCCCAGAGTCTTGGCGGACTATGTGCCAACGGATCGGCCAGTGGCATGTGCGCGGCTATGCCATGTTTGCCGTGGATGAGAAGGTCTCCGGTGCGTTCATCGGGTATTGCGGGCCGCACTTTCCGGCAGGTTGGCCTGAGCCGGAAATCGGCTGGACCTTTGCCCGGGAACACTGGGGCAAGGGCTACGCAACTGAAGCGGCTCGCGCCTCGCTCATCTATGCTTACACCGAACTTGGCTGGAGCACCGCAATCAGCCTTATCGACAAGGACAATAGCGCGTCCGAGCGTGTCGCGACCAAGCTCGGTGCAACTTACGAGTCCACGCGTGAGGTGACCGACTTCACGGCCCGTATCTTCCGGCACCTGCCGCCTGATCAATTTTTACACTAGCTTTCAAAGAAGGAACGAAACGAATGGCTATCAAACTCCGCTTGGCCCGTGGTGGGTCGAAAAAGCGCCCCTACTACTCCATCGTTGCTGCCGATGCGCGCGCGCCGCGTGACGGCAGGTACTTGGAGAAAATCGGCATTTACAATCCGCTTTTGACAAAGGACAATGACAACCGCGTTCAGCTGAAGACCGAGCGTGTTGAGCACTGGCTCTCTGTCGGCGCGCAGCCAACGGACCGTGTGCTTCGCTTCCTTGATGAAGCAGGCCTTGCCAAACGACCTACGCGCAACAACCCGAACAAGGCTGAGCCTGGTGCGAAGGCCAAAGAGCGTGAAGAAGAGCGCGCTGAAAAGGCCCGCATGAAGGCTGAAGCTGAAGCCGAAGCAGCAACTGCACCAGCCGAAGAAGCTCCGGCAGAAGAAGCACCTGAAGAGGCACCTGAAGAGGCACCTGCTGAAGAGGCGTCCGACGAAGAGAAGGCCGAGTAGGCCGCTCCATCGGTTATACGGCAACGCTATGCCTGGCGACGATCCGTTCGTTATCCTTGCCCGCATTGGCGCACCCAACGGGGTGCGCGGTGCGGTGCGGATGAAGGTCTTTGCCGAGAGCCCTGACAGTCTCACCGCCTATGGTCCGCTCGTTCTGGTGAAAGATGGCGGCAAGGGCGGGGATAGGATCAGCATCGCCAGTATGCGGCCGGGCAAAACGCCGGATATGGTCGTCGCAACGCTTGAGGGTGTGACCACCCGCGAAGCGGCAGAAAGGCTGAACGGGATTGAGCTTGGCTTGCCGCGTTCAGTGCTCCCGCCCACCGACGATGACGATGATTTCTACCACACCGATCTCATCGGGCTGGAAGCGCGTCTGGTGGACGGGACGCGGTTCGGCGAGGTGCTTCAAGTCGCCAATTACGGCGCGGATGACCTGCTCGATGTGAAACCAGATCGCGGTGGTCCATCTCTGCTTGTGCCGTTCACGAAAGAGATTGTGCCAGACGTGAAGGTTACTGAAGGCTATGTGACCATTGACCCACCAGAGGGCTTGCTCGATCCGCCAGAAAAGAAGCCTGACGAGGTCGATGGATGAGCTTTCAGGCCAGCGTCTTCACCCTGTACACAGACATGTTTCCCGGAACGTTAGGGTCCGCTCTTGCAGGCAAGGCGCGCAGCGACGGCATCTGGTCTCTGGAGATGCACAACATACGCGATGCCGCGACGGACAAGCACCGCTCCGTTGATGATACGCCTGCCGGTGGTGGCGCTGGCATGGTGCTGCGTGCGGATATTCTCGCCCGATCCTTGGATGCGCATATCGCTCCCGATGACCCCAGGCCCAAGCTCCTCATGTCGCCGCGTGGGGTGCCGCTTGATCAGCCCATGGTGCGGGATCTGGCAGGCGGTCCTGGCGCGGTGATTGTCTGTGGCCGCTTTGAGGGCGTCGATGAACGGGTGATCGAGGCGCGAGGCCTGCAAGAGGTTTCTATCGGCGATTATGTGTTGTCCGGCGGCGAAGTGGCAGCGCAGGTGCTTTTGGATGCTGTCGTGCGGCTGTTGCCGGGTGTGATGGGCAATGCGACGTCGGGGACCCATGAGAGCTTTGAAAGCGGTCTTTTGGAGCACCCGCATTACACGCGGCCTGTGGAGTGGGAGGGCCGAATGATCCCCGATGTTTTGCGCTCTGGCGACCATGCCAAGATCGACGCGTGGCGGCACGAGCAGTCCGAGGCCTTAACGCGGAGCCGCCGGCCCGAATTGTTGAACAAGAACAAAAGCTAGGAGCTTCTCCCAAAGCTGACCTTGCACCTCTCGACAAGCCTATCTGGCTCGTGTATGCGATCCGCTTATTCGGTAAATTGCCGTCTAAATTTTTACATCAAGCCTGTGCGCCCTCGCTTGGAGGGTAGATCTGCCCGGAAGCATCCAGGCATGCGGAAGCAAGATTGTCACCGACGGGCTTATCTCGAACGCTAAGCATCCAGTGGTCCGCGTCTAAGACGCTTGGGCCCATGAGATGCCTCTGGATGAGACTTGAGGAGATCAGCTGATGAATCTCATCGCTGAACTTGAAAAAGAACATGCCGCTGAGCTGGAAGCAAAGCGCGCTATCCCGAAATTTTCCCCTGGCGACACCCTGCGCGTGAATGTGCGCGTGACAGAGGGTACACGCACCCGCGTGCAGGCCTATGAAGGCGTGTGCATAGCGCGGTCTGGCGGTGGGTTGAATGAAAGCTTCACCGTGCGCAAAATTTCCTACGGCGAAGGCGTGGAACGTGTGTTCCCAATTTACTCGCCGCTTCTTGACAGCATCGAAGTGGTGCGTCGCGGTAAGGTTCGCCGTGCAAAGCTCTATTACTTGCGTGATCGTCGCGGTAAGTCGGCGCGTATCGCTGAAGCTACCAATGTTCGCGCCCGCGCGCTGAACGACGAAGTTCGCGCGGAAGTCGCCGCTGAAAAGGCTGCCGCACAGGCAGCCAAGGATGAGGCGAAAGCTGCCGCCGCTGCAGAAGCCGCCGCGGCAGAGGCAGCTGCCGCTGAGGCCGCCGCTGCAGAAGCAGCTTCAGCGGAAGAAGCCGCGCCTGAGGAAAGCAAAGACTAGCTTTTGCTCTCTTCGCAGGATTGAAAGGGCGGCCACTGGTCGCCTTTTTTATTGGTAGGCGACTGGTGCTAAGCGGTGCTAACCCGCGCGTTGCAAGGCCAAATGCTGCAGCAACATGATTGTCTTGGCATCGATGATCTCGCCCGATGAAATCATCTCCATCGCGTGGTCGAACCGCACATGCAGCACTTCGATGTCCTCCCCTTCTTCTTCTTGGCCGCCGCCGTCGCCGGTCTTGTCGTTCGCGGTGTAGGTGCCAGTGAAGCAGGCGATGCGTTCGGTCACCGCGCCGGGGCTCATGAAGGCGTCGAACACGAGCGTGATATCCCTCACAGAGTAGCCGGTCTCCTCTTCCAGCTCCGCCTTCATCCTCATGGCCGGATCGGCACCTTCCAGAAGACCTGCAGGCGCCTCGATCAGGAAACCATTGTGTCCGCGTGCCTCGTCGCCAATCAAAGCAGGCAATCGGAACTGGCGTGTCAGAAGCACCGTGTCGTCGGCGACGTTGTGTAGGAGGCAAGCCGCACCGTGCCCTCGATCATACGCCTGGCGCACCTGCTCCTGCCACGTCCCATCGCGCCGTTTGAACTGGAAAGTGTATTTCGTCAGCGTGCTCCAATCATCAGCAAGCAACTCTTGCGAGGTGAGCTGGAAAACCGGCGTGTTGGATGGGGTTTTGGGCATAGGCGAGAAGGATTTCCGGATGGATTTTGGCTTGTTACAGCACTGGGTTGGGGTTCTTCGCTAAGCCCACCTTGAGGATGGCTTCAATACTACCGGGTAACTCGCTGACCTGTTCGCATAAAATCGTCACGCCGTTTTCGCGGAGCTCTTCATGGGACCCATAGCCCCATGTGACACCTATGGATCGCATCCCATTGCGTCTGGCTGCAAGCGTGTCGTTGGCGCGGTCTCCCACCATGCATCCGCTTGAAGCACTTAGAGAGTGGGACGCTAAGATGTGTGCGATGAGCTCGCCCTTATCATCGAAGGTGCCATCAAGCTCAGCACCATAGAGCGCTGTGAAGTATTCCGAAAAGCCGAAATGGTCGATCACGCGCCGCGCGAAGGGAACGGGCTTTGCCGTGCAAAGAAAGAGGGTGTATCCGCGACTTTGCAGGGCGCCGAGCGCCTCAAAGATTCCGTTATAGGGCGTGGCTTTGAAGAGAGCGCCGTTCCCGTACACCTCGCGATAGAGCGTGACGGCGGCTTCCACATCAGCACTCTCTGTTAGAAGTTTCGCGAAAGTCTCACGCAAGGGTGGGCCGATAACCCACCCCAGCTCCTCGGCTGGCGGCGTTTCCGCGCCAATCTCTCTCAAAGCGTGCTGAACGGAACCAATGATCCCGGGGGCGGGGTCCACCAAGGTTCCATCGAGATCAATGAGGACGAAGCTTTGGGATGAGTGGTCTTGTTTCCGTCTCATATCAGACACTTAAGACCACACAGATGACATAACGTCTATCTGCTCTGGCCGCCTACCATCTAGGGAATGGGTCTCTAAACTGGCTGTAGTCCTCTTTAAGCTCGGCGTCTGTGATAAGACAGTCATTTAGCTGGCGTGTTATGTCAGCCTGATCAATTTCGTCGTCGCTGCCAATAAAGACGATCTCTTGGCGCCTGTCGCCAAAGGGTTCGACCCACTCTTCTTTGATGAACTCTCGCATTGCCGGGGTCCAGTTCTCCTCGGGGATGCTGGAGTACCATTGGCCAGCCAACCCATAGTCTTTCAACTTGCCGGCAAGCTGGAAATCGCCGGCCACATCCATGCGCGTGCAAAGCCAGAAAAAGCCCTTGGAGCGAATGAGACCTGGGATTGGTGCTTGTGTGAACTCTAAAAATCTCTGGGGAACAAATGGTTTGCGTGCCCGGTAGACAAAAGCGGTCAATCCGAATTCGTGACTGTGGCTATGAACGAGATGCTGGCCACTATTGTGCCCGCTGCTCTCACCATGTCTATGCCCGTTTGGTTCGTGGCTATGTGCATGATCGCTGGCGTGTTGCTGTTCCTCGCCCTTTTCCATCTCTTTGAACCAGGTCGGATACTCTTCGGCCCGCTCAAAATCGAAGGAATTGGTGTTCATGATCTCAGCCAGATCGACCTTGCCGTAATTGGTATCGATTATCTTGGCTTCAGCATTGATGGCGCGCACCATCTGATGGATTTTCCCAAGCGTTTCGCGGCTCACAAGATCCGATTTGTTGATGAGAATGACATTGGCAAACTCAAGCTGATCGATCATCAACTCAACGACTGATGTTTGGTCATGGGTTTGCAGGCGCGTTTTCCGCTCCTGTATTTCCATTTCATTGGACTGGTACTGGTCGATAAAATTGACGGCATCCACCACTGTCACCATCGTATCCAGGTGGGCGACATCTTTTAAGCTATCGCCATCATCCATGGGAAATGTGAACGTCGCGGCGATCGGCAACGGCTCCGAAACGCCACTCGCCTCGATGATGAGGTAGTCATACTTGCCTTCCAGAGCGAGTTTCTGCGTTTCATCAAACAGATCGCCGCGTAGTGTGCAGCACAAGCAGCCATTTTGAAGCTCAACCAGCTTTTCTTCTGTCTGTAAGATCTTGTCGCCGATCTGCTTGCCGTCGATGTTTACCTCGGCAATGTCGTTGACGATGATCGCGACGCTTTGGGCGCGCTTTGTTTCAATGATGTGATTGATCGTGGTCGTTTTACCACCACCGAGAAAGCCGCTCAGGACGGTTACGGGTATTTTTTTCATGGCATCTGTTCGCCTGTTTTACACGTGAGACAGTAACCCGATCTGTCTCCAAGGATGTGGTTGAGCGTCCGATGTTGGTGTGATCCCGGTCACACGTATGTTGGTGCCTTTGCCTTTGTTGAACCAGTCGCGGGCAAGCGAAATGCGTTGCGAATTAGCGCAAGCGGCCCGCGAAAACTCTCATGCTCGTCCGTTATAGAATAACGACTTTGGACGTCACAAGAGCTCAATAGGATGGAGGCCTGACCGCTACGATGCGACGAGTGCTTCAACAATGGCGCCGAGCCCATCCGTTAATGCGGCGGGTCCCGGCTGGAGGATGAGCGGTGATTTGATCTCCACGATCCGCCCGTTCCGCACTGCGGGGATTTGGTCCCAACCTGGGCGACCCGAAATGCGTTCAGGTCGAACCTTCTTCCCGCACCATGAGGCCAAGATCACATCCGGCGCAGCGGCGATTACGGCCTCGGGCGTCACGATCCGGTCCTTCGCCGCCGCCTTTCCTGCATGATCAGGGAAGGCTTCCCTGCCGCCAGCGATCTGAATGAGTTCCGATACCCATCCAATGCCGGTGATCAACGGGTCGTCCCATTCTTCAAAATAGACAACCGGCTGGGGACCGCGCTTTCCCGCCTCGGCGATGTCAGCCAGACGCTTTTCGTACCCGCGAGCGAGCGTATCGGCCCGTTCACCCTGCCTCACCATCGCGCCAAGATGCCGGATCATGGCGAGAATACCGGCCACATCGCGCTGATTGTAAGCGGTAACCGTGACGCCTGCTTTGATCAGCTGCGCGGCGATGTCGGCCTGAAGATCGGCGAAGGTAAGAACGAGGTCCGGTTCCAGCGCCAAAACCTTTGGGATGTCGGCGCTGGTGAAGGCGGAGACGCGCGGTTTTTCCTTGCGCACGCGTGCCGGTCGGACCGCATAGCCCGACACGCCGACGATCCGCGCGTCTTCGCCCAGTAGATAGAGCGTCTCCACTGTTTCTTCGGTCAGGCAGACTATACGCTCAGGCGGGAATGTTTTCATGGAAGGCGATTGGTTTTCCGACTGACGCTTGGTGCAAACAGGTTTCAATTTATGGGTCCTGACCCTAGCATGGCTTTGGCAACAGAGGCGGCGATGCACAGACCATCGCTATAGCGCCATAACTTCTGGCACATTCGATATGGATCGCGTCCTCTGTATAAAACCCATTGAACGATAGGTTAGTTCCCCATCGAAACTGTTTGGTAACTTCAATTGTGTCAGCCTTCCTCTGACGTAAATGGAGGTGGGTCCATGGTTTTACGAGTTCTTCCCTTAGCAGCAGTTGTTTTCCTAAGCGGCGTGGGGACCGCTTTCGCGGCGGACGGTGACGTAGCGGCGAGCCTTGCTGAACTGACGGCCAAGATCGACGCGCAGCAGACAAACTCCGATCACATCTGGACCATGACGGCCGCAGCTTTGGTGCTCCTCATGCAGCTTGGCTTCCTCTTTTTGGAAGCTGGTATGGTACGCTCGAAGAACTCGATCAACGTCGCCCAGAAAAACATCACCGACTTTGCCGTTTCAGTTGCCGTGTTCTTCTTGGTTGGCTTTGCTTTCATGTTCGGGACAAGCCAGGGTGGGTTCCTTGGCTGGAGCGGGTCTATGGCCGCTTTTAACAACATGGATGACTGGGCTTTTACCTTCTTTGTCTTCCAGGCGGTGTTCGTGGGGACCGCGGCGACCATCGTCTCCGGTGCGGTCGCCGAACGGATGGCTTTCTCCGCCTACCTTTTGATGGCCGTGGGTCTGGCTGCTATTATTTACCCAGTTTTTGGCCACTGGGCGTGGGGTAACCTGCTCATCGGCGACAACACCGCGTGGCTGGCCGATGCAGGTTTCATCGACTTTGCCGGTTCAACCGTTGTGCACTCCGTGGGCGCATGGGTTGGCCTTGCTGCCATCGTCGTTCTGGGGCCGCGTATTGGCCGCTTCAAAGCTGATGGAACGCCGAGCCCGATCCATGGCCACTCTTTGGTGCTGTCGACCGGTGGTGCGATCATCTTGCTGTTCGGTTGGATCGGTTTCAACGGCGGCTCCACAACGGCCGGCACGCCCGATTTTGCACGCGTTATTGCCAACACCATTATCGCAGGCACCTTTGGCGCTGTTGCGGCGTTTCTGATTGGGCGTTTTTACGATGGCATGTCTGTCCCAACGCGGTCTGTGAACGGTTTGATCGGCGGCTTGGTCGGCATCACCGCTGGCTGCTACGCCGTCAATCCGCATGGTGCCATGATGATCGGCCTCATTTGCGGTGTCATGGTTGTAGTGAGCGAGGAGTTCATGCTTCGCAAGCTCAAGCTTGACGATGTGGTCGGCGCTGTCTCCGCGCACGGAACCTGCGGCGTTATAGGCACGCTGTTGGTGGCGCTTTTTGCAACGCAGGATCAACTTGTCGCCGGGTCGCGTCTGGAACAGCTGGGCGTGCAGGCGATGGGTGTTGGCGTTGCGTTTGTGTGGGCGTTTGGGCTTGCTTTCGTTTTGTTCAAGGTGGTCGACATGACCCTGGGCATGCGTGTCTCGCAGGAAGATGAACTTAAAGGTCTCAATGCGGCCGAGCACGGCGCCTCTTTGGGTACGGGTGCCTTGCAAGAGGCGCTCCACAAGATCACGCATGAAAATCGGGACCTGTCTGAACGGCTCGATGATACGACCGGAGACGAGGCTGCGGAGATTGCAACTGTCCTCAACCCGTTTCTCAACGAAATTGAGACGCTGGTTCGCGATATGAACAAGCAGGCGCGTGGCGTCTCCTCAACCACCGATGCGCTATCCCAACTGTCCCGTGCGTTTGTCGGCACGACGAGCGAGCTTTCCAGCGGAACTGACACGATGGTCGCCGACGTGAAGTCTTTGAGCGCGGAAACATCCTCCGCCCGCCACGCGTCTGAGCGTATCAGTGAACATGCCAAATCTGTTGCCGCTGAAACCAAGCAGATGGCCACGAGTTTTGAGCAGGTGGCTTCAACGGTGGACCAGTTGACGGCCTCGGTTGCTGGTGTTGCAGGCTCGGCGCGTCAGGCGAGCGATGTCGCTGGCCGAGCCAACGAAATCTCTCAGCAAACGGCTGAGACGATGAACAATCTTGCCAAGGTCTCAGAGCAGGTCGGCGAAGTTGTCTCACTCATCAACGCGATTGCCGACCAGACCAACCTGCTTGCGCTCAATGCCACCATTGAAGCGGCGCGTGCCGGCGACGCTGGTAAGGGCTTTGCGGTTGTTGCCAGCGAGGTGAAGCAGCTGTCCAATCAGACACAGAAAGCCACCGAAGAGATCGCCGCACGCGTTGAAGCTATGCGCTCTGGCTCTGTGAACGCGGTGGAAGGTATCGCCGACGTTGGGACGATCATCGCTGAGATGACCGCAGCAATGCAAACGATCATGAACGAGACCGCAAGCCAGGAGCAGACGGCGCACGCGCTGCGCGCTGAATCGGGCGATGCGGCCCAAAAAGCGGGGCGTCTTTCAGCTGAGCTTGATGAGATGAGCACGCAGGTCGACGACATAGCCAACTACGCTGGTCGGGTTGCAACGGCGGCGGAAGGCACAGCGGCCCTCTCTGCTAAGCTTAACGCCTCGGCAAAGAGCAGTGCTGGCTCGGTTAGAGATCTGGATGCTGCATCAACCGATCTGGACGGCGTCGCGTCTTCGCTCAACCACGCAGCACAGCGCTACAAGACGGCAAGTTAGCCGTTGCGCTAAAACTCTGTTGCACATGTATAGGCCGCTCAGTTTAGCTGGGCGGCCTTTTGTCGTTTCAGGTGGGTGCTTCTAGCACCTTACGATGCGATAGGTGCCGTCGCCGTTCGAAATCGCACATTCGCCTCGTGTGGCGTTGCGGGCAAAGAGCGCCCCAGCCGTTGCGCCAGCAGCACCGGCAACGACCACCCAACCAGCGCTTGCGCCGAGCGCTGCGGCTGTTACAGCCCCCAGGCCGCCGCCCACGATGCCGCCGATGATCGTGTTTTGATCGCGCTGGCTTACTGACTGGCAGCCGGCAAGCGCAATCGTACCGAGCAGCACCGCGCTGACGGCGAGCTTGGAAGGCTTTTTAAGTCGCGTAGTAGACTGTGGCATGCACATCTCCTTTTTTCAGAGCAGTTTCGCGGGTGCAAAGGTGTGAAACTTTTGCGATCAATTGCTCTACTTCTTGCCCCCAGCTGGTACGAGAGGGGCATTGATGTCGCGGATCGATAACGTGGCCGGTGCGTTGCCGACCGATGCGAACGTACCCAGCCACACTTCGTAGGTACCGGCGGGCGCCGTGGGCACGAGAATTAGCGGGTTGAGGTTACCCGCACTGTCATCGTCGCACATCACCCGTCCGTTGGGTACACGCACCGCGAGCGTGGTGTCTTCGGCAGAGTTTACCACGAACTCAAGATCGATGCCTTGCACGTCTACCTGGGCTGTAAAATCTGGGTCGGCAGCCACGAACCCGACGCAGCTCGCCCCCAGTTGATCTACGGCTTGGAAGGACCCGCCAGCCAGCAGATCGTAGTCTTCGCGCGTCATGCCTGTGGTGACCGATGCTTCGATGATGGCGCCGGGGTGCAGTTCCTTCTGATCGACCAGTTCAGTGATGGCAAAGGTAGCGTTCGCGACCGCGTTGGCGTTGAAGGTGCCGATGTAGACCTCATAGCGGCCCGACGTCGGCGAGGCGATTGCCAATGCGGGGTTGAGGCCATCGCTATCATCGTTGCACAGAACTTCGCCAGAGGGTGCGCGCACCAGCATCGTGGTATCTACATCGGAGGTGACGGAGAAGCGCAGCGGCCAGTCGCCCGACGTGTAATCGAGCACGAAGTCGGCTCCACTGGCTATAAATCCGACACAGATGTCATCCACCGTGGACGCGTCGATGGGTCCACCGGCCGCCAGTTGTGTGGTGAACGGATCGGGGGTGAAGCCTGCCGTTAGCTGTTTGGAGCGGATTGCGTCTTGCGGGTGGGCTTTACTGTCGGAGATTTCGCGGATCGCCAGGGACGCGTCGGGAAAGTCGCCGTTCTCGATAGGATCGAACGTTCCCACCCAGATCGCCAACTCACCGGAGAAGCCTTCCGGGGTGATCAGCCCTGCGTTCAGGCCCTGAAAATCATCGTTGCAGAAGAGGCGGTCTCCGGGTGCCATCACGACCATGGTGGTGTCGGACTGCGAGATGGCGGTGATCTCTAGAGCGTTGGTGCCGGTATAGTTGATCCGATAATCGGGCGCCTCCTCCACGAAACCAGAGCAGGACGAGCCAAAATCATTGGCTCGAAGGTTGCCGCCGGCCTGCAGGTCGACGGTGTAGGTCCCAAAGCCTGAAACGAGATTGGTACCACCGAAGATCGGATCCTGCCCGCCTCGACCATCCAGTCTGACGGATAGGTCTGCCTGGCTGATGGTTAACGTTGCATCGGGGAGGGCGTTGCTTCCGACCGGATTGAAGGTGCCCACAAACAAAGCGTAACGGCCCTGCTCAGCATCGCTAATGACCATCCCCGGGTTAAAATCCACCGCATCATCGCTGCATCGTACCTCGCCAGACGGGGTGACGACGAGGAGCGTGGTATCGGCGTCCGACGTTACGTCGATGGCCATTGCCTCAGATCCGCCGACATAATCGACTGCAAGATCAGGCACATCAGCGATGAAGCCGGCGCATGCATCGTCGGTCGCAGACGCCTCAACTGTCCCGCCAGCTGGGAGAGTCGTGGTAAAACCGTTTGAAAGGTCTGAGAGGCTTACATTGCCGAAGCTGGCCTCACTGTCCACGTTTAGCCCATCGGGGGCCGCGCCCGCCTCGGTGAAGGTTACGTCAGCGTCGGGAAACAAATCGTTGACCAGAGGGTCAAAAGTACCCACCCAAATGGCATAGCGGCCAGGCTCGTTGAAGGCGGTTTCAACGCCCGGATTGAGCTCATCAAAATCATCGTTGCACAGAAATTGCCCGCCGGGGGTTTCAACCACGATCGTTGTGTCGACTTGGGACGTGGCTTCGATGGTGACCGACGCGTTGCCGCCATAGTCAAAGACGATGTCTGGGGCGTCGGCGATGAACCCGACGCATCCGGCGCCGAGGGCATCCGCTTCGATCGCGCCGCCAGCCTGGATAGCCAGCGTGTTGCTGCCAAAGCCCGCCTGTTCGGTCACGACGCCGAACGTTGGCTCCAACTTGCTGCTCTGCCCATGCACGGGCGCGACAAGCATAAGGGCCGTTGCCGCAACGCCAGTTGAAAGTATGGCAAAGCGGTTAAGAGAAGTCGAGCGAGCCATCTTAGGAGTATCCTTGGTAGGTAGGGGATCGGACGATAGGGACCTTCGTCCATGGGGTATGAAACGTGGGCGCGACGGTAGGGGCAGCAAACGCGGCTTGTCCACCGAACGGGTAGTCTAGCGTCTGGGTTTATATACATGTGCGCATGTCCATGAAACCCCACAGCGGTGCGCGCCTTTCACCCGTTGCAAACCGTTTGGGGACCGACTACCTCTTGCCCCGAAGTACCGGAGGATGAGCAGCCACTATGGGCTTTTCAAAGGGTAAGCGGACAGACGCCCCCCGCACCATGTACGATAAGATCTGGGCCGATCATCTTGTTGACGAACAAGAGGACGGGGCCGCGCTTTTGTACATTGACCGGCATCTTGTTCATGAAGTGACGAGCCCCCAGGCCTTTGAAGGTTTGCGGCTTGCCGGGCGGCCTGTTCGCTCGCCTGAACGCACGCTTGCGGTGGTGGACCACAATGTGCCCACAACCAACCGCGCCCTCGGCATCGACGATCCTCAAAGCGCACTTCAGGTGGAAACGCTGGCCAAGAATGCGGACGCATTTGGTGTCGAGTATTTCAATGAGGTCGATCTGCGTCAGGGCATCGTCCACATCGTTGGGCCGGAGCAGGGCTTTACGCTGCCTGGCATGACCATCGTGTGCGGCGACAGCCATACCTCCACCCATGGTGCATTTGGCTCTCTCGCGCACGGGATTGGCACGTCGGAGGTTGAGCATGTGCTCGCCACGCAAACACTCATCCAGAAGAAAGCCAAGAACATGCGCGTTACCGTGGATGGCGCGCTGCCTGCGGGTGTGACAGCCAAAGACATTATCCTCGCCATTATTGGTGAGATCGGCACTGGTGGGGCGACGAGCGCGGTCGTTGAGTATGCGGGCGAGGCGATCCGCGCGCTCTCCATGGAAGGCCGCATGACGATCTGCAACATGTCGATTGAGGCGGGTGCGCGCGCCGGCATGATCGCGCCCGATGAGACCACATTCGCCTATATCGACGGTCGCCCGCGCGCGCCAAAGGGCGAGATGTGGGACAGGGCGAGGGCGTATTGGGAAACCCTGCCCACCGACGACGGCGCTTACTTCGACCGCGAGGTGACGCTCGACGCGGCCAACCTGCCGCCCATCGTCACCTGGGGTACGAGCCCGGAGGATGTGGTCTCCGTCTCTGGCCGCGTCCCCGATCCGGCCGAGATTGAAGACCCCACGGTGCGCGCCTCCAAGGAGCGCGCGCTCACCTATATGGGGCTGACGCCGGGCACGAAGATGACCGAGATCAAGCTCGACCGGGTGTTTATCGGATCGTGAACGAACAGCCGGATTGAGGATCTGCGCGAGGTCGCTCGCGTGGTGAAGGATCGCACCGTCGCACCGACACTTTCCGCGATGATCGTGCCAGGCTCTGGATTGGTGAAACAACAGGCCGAGCAGGAAGGCCTCGACGTTATTTTCAAGGCGGCGGGGTTCGATTGGCGCGAGCCAGGCTGTTCCATGTGCCTTGCCATGAATGCAGACAAGCTAAGCCCTGAAGAGCGCTGCGCCTCGACTTCCAACCGGAATTTTGAGGGCCGCCAGGGCTCTCGCGGGCGCACGCATCTTGTTTCTCCCGCCATGGTGGCGGCAGCGGCGATCCACGGGCACTTTGTCGATATCCGCGAAATGTAGAGCGCGCTCCAAGAAACCTCAGCCACTCACGTCTGCAAGGCGCTTTTCAAGCTCCTCCACCAGCCAGTGATCGACCGGCGCCAAGCGGTTGGTTTCATAAAGCTCCCGCGCGATCGCGAGCGCGGCGCTGTAGCGCTTGGGCGGATCGTCCTTCATTTCCGCTAGTTTCACGTTCGAGACGATCAGGTCGCGCTGCCACTCGGTATTGCTGGGGTCGCGCTGGCTGAGGGTTTCAGCGATGGCAAGGCCTGCCTGGAACGCTGTGAGGGCGGCATCGAGCTTGCCGCGCGCCACCTCCACATCGCCGATCTTACTGTGGCTGACGGAAAGGTCGCGCTGCCACCCGGTATTGCTGGGGTCGCGCTGGCTGAGGGTTTCGCGGATAGCGAGGCCTGCCTGGAACGCTATGAGGGCGGCATCGAGATTGCCGCGCGCGACCTCCACATCGCTGATCTTGTTGTGGCTGACGGAAAGGTCGCGCTGCCACTCGGTATTGCTGGGGTCGCGCTGGCTGAGGGTTTCAGCGATGGCAAGCGCTGCTTGGAAAGCGGTGAGGGCGGCATCGAGCTTGCCGCGCGCGACCTCCACATCGCCGATCTTGGTGTGACTGACGGAAAGGTCGCGCTGCCACTCGGTATTGCTGGGGTCGCGCTGGCTGAGGGTTTCAGCGATGACAAGCGCGGCCCGGAAAGCGTTGAGGGCGGCATCGAGCTTGCCGCGCGCGACCTCCACATCGCCGATCTTATTATGGCTGACGGAAAGGTTGCGCTGCCATAATGCTTCATTTTCATCCAATTCTAAAGTATTGTCTGATACTTCGAGGTTTGATTTGAAGATTGACATTGCCGCATCTAAATCTCCCTTTGTGAGGAGTAAATCTCCAATCCTTTGTTGAGCTGTGAGCTCAATCTGAATTTTTTTTTGATCGTTTATTTCTTCTGATTTTTTAGAATCATCTAAAATATTGCGTAGAATTTTTTCAGCGCTATCGATGTTTCCTCGCAAGCGAGCTTTGTCGCTCTCGTCTATAAGATCTCGAATATCGTTCTCGGTCAGGCCAGTTGTCTTCATCTGCTTCTCTCGAGGTATATTCTCGCATCTTCTAAGCGCCCCTGTGACATCAGGTATCTACCTACAGCTTCGTGCGCTTGTTTGTTTTCCGGATCACATATTGCCCTCTGCTTAAGCCGATGTTCTTCGCTCTGCTCATTTGGTTGACGCGACAGGCTGAGATGGCTCTGTTGATTTATTGATTGGATTTCTTTCTGAATGAACTCGCGTGTAGCCTTGTGCCTAAGCGCTGCGGCTTCTTCCTGCCGATGTTCACGCAATGTGGCTTCAAGAGCTGTTTGCTTGACAGCATCGAGTATCTCTTTGCCTTGATATTTAAGCTTGTTTAACTCCTTAAAGACGTTTTCGAACCCCAATGCTTGAAACTCGGCGGCGAACGTCTTGTCGCTGCGGATCAGCAGATAGCTGCCAGTGATGATGTCTTGCAGAACCGTCTCAAAATGCGCGTTTGTCCGAAATTCGGATTTCTCGGGCAGTTTCGCCTTGAGCGTGTTGTAGAGCTTGGCAGCGTTGAAGCCCGCGTCCGCGATGTCCTGCGTGGTCGGCCTCATGGCCGGGATGGCTATATCAAGCTGCTGGAAAGCCGCTTGCTCGTCCGCCACCGCCGCTGGGTCGCTGCGGCGGTGCCAGGCCTTTTCGTAATTTGTCTCCAGAGCCTTGGTGAGATCCGCCACCAGCTTATGGCAGCGGTCTTGGCGCTCGCGCTGCGTGGCCAGCGCCAGATTGCCGCCATTGGTCACCAATTCCACCACGCCGGTCGCCACGTGCACGCCGACGGCGCCCAGCATCACCGCCCCGCCAGCCACGGCAAGGCCACACAGAATGTTCCGGCTTTCATCCGACAGCGGCATCAAGCGCCCTCCTTAAGGTGAGAGTGGGCTGTTCTGAGCGGCCTTTCAAGCTGGACAAAAGAAAAAGCCGGAGCGATGTTTCGCCGCTCCGGCCTCTTTAAACCATTGATGGGTTTGCGTTTTGGGTTTGCGTTTATAGCGCCGCGCGGATCTTGTCGGAAACCCAAGCCGTCCCCCCTTGTTTTGCGCAGCTGACGTTTCAGCCAGCCATGCCTGCAAGTTTGGCGAGCATCCATAGGGCCATACCCACCATCATCACATTTTCAGTCAGGGACACGAAACCCAAGGGAACCTTGCTATCGCCACCGACGCACGCGCATTTGAGTTCCCGTTTGTCGATGTAAACAGCCTTAAAGACACTCACCGCTCCAATGCCCGCAACGAACAACGCGGCTGGTGCGGATAGCCATGTCAGCACGCCTGCCATCATCAGCAGTCCGGCGCCCGTTTCCACAAACGGATACACATAGCCATACCGGACATAGCGCTGGGCAAGCAGATCATAGTTGAGAAACATGGTGGCGAAGCGTTCGACATCCTGAAGTTTCTGCAAGCCAAGCAGCACCATCGCGATTGCGATGAAAAGCTCTATGGTTCTGCCGGTGAAAACGGCATCGGTGGTGATCCAGGTCACAGCGATGGCCATGAGGGCCGCAACGGAAAAAATCGCGATCACTGGCGTGTAGGTGATTTCGCTGCTCGTCTTCTGTTTGCCGAAGAACGCACTTAAGTCATCAAAGCCGCCCACGCGGGCGCCGTTGACGAAGGTTTGCGGCGTTGTCTTGACGTTGTGCTGGGCTTTGAAGGCATCAACCTGCGCACGCGTTGTGAGATGATGATCATCGACCACGTAACCCTGTCGCTCCAACAGGTCTTTGGCCTTCAAACCGTAGGGGCACATATGATCTGCCATCACCATGCGATAGAGCGTGGCTCTCTTCTCATTGGTTTTCAGCATGGTGAGAGGTTCAACATGGCTGGGACCTTGCGTCTTCGCGGGTGAGGAAGAACATCGTCAGCCCAATGCTTACGCCCTTGATCAGGAGCGCGCTAGAGCGTTTGTCGCAAAAGTGTATGCGGTTTTTTGGTTCTAAAACGCGTCAAAACAAAGACTTAGAGTATTTTTTGTGCGCTGACGATCACGAGAGATGCGCTAACAACCCAAGAGCGCTCTGTCGATTTATGCGAGACTTGGGGCTCTTTTTTGCTCATGCCACACCTCACGAGCGGCTGGGCGGCACGCCCAAACAAAAGAAGAGGCCGGAGCGGTTTGTGACCACTCCGGCCTCGTCAGATGACTGTCTTATCAGGTTACAGCGCGGCGCGGATCTTGTCGGCTACGTCGCTCGACACCCATGCCGTCCAGAGGTCTTCGCGGCTGCGCAGGAACTCCTTGGCGGCCTCATCGGCTTCCACATCATTCTCCTGCATGTAGAGAAGCCCAGCCGAAACATCGGCGCCCGTCATACCATAGTTGCCAAGGAACTCGACCACGGTCGGCGCTTCAGCACCAAACTCAGAATTCACGCCGATATCGACGCGGATCACTGGATAGGCGGTTGCCGCCGCCGCGCTGTCAGCAGGCTCGGCCGACATCATCGCGCTCCAGATTTCCTCGTCATAGGCTGGCTCTTCGAGCTGAACGATCTGGTCGCCCACTTTACCCAGAACCCAGGTCGGTCCCCAATAGTAGAAAACGATCGGCTGCTCACGCAGGATCGCCGACTCAATGGCCGCCGCTAGCGCGCCACCGGTGCCCGGACGGAAGTTGGTGAAGATGTCGGTGAGGCCATAGGCGGCGAGCTTGCGCGTGTTCGCGTCCTCACAGCCCCAACCGGCGATGCAGTTGTAGAAGCGACCCATGTCGGGTTCTTCTGGGTCAGAAAAGACCTCAGCAAACTCTGGCAGGTCGGCAACGGATGTGAGGCCCGCTGCCGGCGCATCGTCGCCTTCAACGATGTAGCGCGGCACGAACCAGCCTTGGACCGCGTCGGGGTAGGAGACGCCGACGATTTCAACCGTACCCTTGGCGCTTTCTTCATCCCACCAGTCCTGCACGTTTGGCAGCCACATCTCCATGGAGATGTCGATATCGCCGCGGGCCATGCCGTTGTAGAGCGGCAAGGTGGACCCTGGAATCACGTCTGTGGAGCAGCCGTAGCCCTCTTCCAGGATGAACTGTGCCACGCGGTTGTGGAACTGCGCGGAGGCCCAATCCAAGTCGCCAAAGACGATGTCCCGATCAACGTCGCAGGCGAATGCAGCCGTTGGGGCAAGCATTGCGCCGCCCGTCATGGCAGTTCCCGCCACGGCACTTGCAAGTAAAAATCTCTTAAAAGACAAATTTCGCTCCTCGCTTTTAGGTATACTCTGTCGTTCTAAAACAAATCATCGCTCTTAGATAAAAATCTATCCCCCTGACAATCATGCATCTGATGTCAGTGTATGGAGCAAAAAATTTTGTTCTGAGGCTTCAGAAACTAAGCATTGAGCCGCCTGAGTCAACCGGAGCGTGTGATATACTGTGTCGCGCCACACCATTTCTTGGATCTTGGGGCGGTTATCGAGCGGTTAACGGCTGCCCGGTAGGATTTCGCTATGGATGCGATGTCGCCCGAAATCAGCCTTCAGCCACTGCCACCATCAAGCCGTTTGATGGACTGGCTTGCGCATCTGCGTGGAGAGCGTCGTCTGGCGGATGCGACCCTTGCAGCTTATGAGACAGACGTGACGGCGTTCTTGCGGTTTCTCCAGATGCAGGGCCCTGATCTTTTGGAAACGCTGAGCGCCTTGCGTCCGGCGATGATCCGAAAGTTTCTGGCCTCTAGAGTTGTGGAAGGCGCGAGCCCCCGCACCCGGGCGCGCAATTTAGCAGCGATCCGCTCCTACCTTACTTATCTGGAAGCTTCGGGCCTTGCTCAGGCTGCGCCTGCGCGCGCTGTCAGAACACCGAAACTGCCCGAGCGCTTGCCAAGGCCGGTAGACGCAAACGCTGCGGTGCGGATGGCGCGCGGTGAGGCGGACGATTTTGAGGCCGAACCTTGGATCGTGGCGCGTAACACGGCTGTTTTTGCCTTGATGTACGGAGCCGGCCTTCGCGTGTCGGAGGCACTGTCTATCACTGTACGGGCGGCTCCAACACACGGGTTGGGTCAGCAGTCTTTGCGCGTGACGGGTAAGGGCGGGAAGACGCGTATCGTGCCCATTCTCCCCGCCATCGGTGAGGCGTGCGATGCCTACCGTCGGCTTGTTCCGTTTGCACTGGACAGCGATGAACCGTTTTTTCGCGGTGCGCGGGGTGGCGCGCTCGATCAACGGATCGTGCGCCGGGTGACGGAGGTTGCGCGGGGCAGGCTGGGACTTCCGTCGTCGGCAACACCGCACGCGTTACGTCATGCCTTCGCCACACACTTACTGGCCGCTGGCGGTGACTTGCGCACCATTCAGGATCTGTTGGGCCATGCGAGCCTTTCGACAACGCAAGTCTACACGCGCGTCGACAGTGCCTCGCTGATAGAGAACTATCGAGCTTTGCATCCACGCGCGCGTGTTGCCTCTAGGGCAACAGGCAAACCCGCCGAGGTCGGTTCATGAACGTACTCACACGGCATTCTGTGCGGTTTCTTAATGCGATCATCGTTCACGCCATCATATTGGGTGCTGTGCTGCTCACGTTGGGCGCCCTCCATCCGGTGACGGCCCAAACGCGTATCGAAGTGCCGCGCGCCTGGTGCGCGTTTGACGGTGAAAGCGTGTGGCGCGAGCGGCGCGTGCCGATCAATGAGTTGGCACGTCTCAGCGTTGATCTTACCTGTCGTGGGGGCGTGCCCATGTCGGTCCGCGTGAAGGCGGAGACACAGTGCGCGCGCACTTTGTGCAGTTGGGGTTTTGCCGAGTTTGCCGAAGTGGAGGGCAGCACCTTGCAGGCGATTTTCATCACCTTCTCAGCGACCCGCCGGATGACAGCGGAACTGAGCGGCCAAACAGTCAGCATCACGGTGGAAAACGACTACAATCAAGCTGGCCGCGCTGGCGACACCATGCGGGCCCGTCTCACACTTCGATAGTGGATCGCTAGGTTGAGGACTCATATTCCTGATGGGATTGGCGTGTGAAACGGCTAAAAGCTGTGGGGGATTTGAGTGCAAGGCGGGCTCCCTGCCCGGTCAAGCTCAAATCGCGCTCAGATTGACGCCGTTTCCACGTCCACAAGATGGGGCGAAATTGCCCGTCTGCTTTGTCGCAAGCGCTTGAAAACCAGGAGGTTTCCCGCACACTTGCTTCGTGCAGACAGACAATTTCGCCACCACCAATCACACCAGGAATATGAGTTCTCAACCTAGGCCACAATGCTCACTGCGCGGCCTGCTGTGCACCAGGAAGGGGACTGACTGCCAAGGGTTCGATCTTCAGGCTGGTCAGGCGGTTGCCTTCACGGCGCAGCACGTTGAAGCGGAAGCCATGGAAGGTGAACGCTTGTCCGCGTTCTGGGATCAGCCGCGCCTCGTGGATGACAAGACCTGCTATGGTGGTTGCATCTTCGTCCGGCAAGTCCCAGTCCATCACGCGGTTAAGATCGCGGATTGGCACGCTGCCTTCCACCGTCACCGATCCATCAGGCATACGGCGAACGCCTTCTGCATCCACATCGTGCTCATCGGCAATGTCGCCGACAATCTCTTCCAAAATGTCTTCCAGCGTGATCAGGCCCTGCACCTCGCCATACTCATCGACGACGAAAGCGATGTGCGCTTTGCGCTTCAAGAAGGCGTTGAGCTGGGCTTGCAGTGATGTGGTGTCGGGCACAAACCAGGGGCTCTGTGCGATTTCGGTCACATCGATTTCTGACTTGCTCTTTGCTGATCCATCTGTTCCCAGCACCGCGCGCAACACGTCTTTGGCGTGGATGACGCCGACGATGTTGTCGGAGCGATTTTTCCAGAGCGGGATGCGTGTGTAGGGGCTGCGCAGGATTTCGTCGACGATCGCATCATTGGGTTTGTCGAGGTCAATGGACATCATGTCTGTGCGGTGGATCATGACGTCGGACACCTCCAACTCATGCAGGTCAAGCACCCCTCCCAGACGGTCGCGGTCATCTTTCACCACCGCGCCTTCCTGGTGGAGAAAATCTAGCTGGCCACGAATTTCTTCGTGCGCTGAGAGGACCGCCGTGCCGGACATGTCGATGCCAAATGGTTTCAACAACAGCCGGATGATCCACTGCACCCCAGCTGTCACCGGAGCGAAGATCGCCACACAGAATCGCACCGGGTAGGCGACGGTGCGGGCGAAGCGGTCCGTGTCGGAGATGGCGACTGTCTTGGGCATCACTTCGGCAAAGATCAGCACCAGCGCTGTCATGATGATTGTGGTGTAGACAAGCCCGGCATCACCAAACAGCGTTGTGAAGAGCGTTGTGGCGAGCGCGGATGCAAAGATGTTGACGAGGTTGTTGCCAAGCAGCATGGCCCCGATGAGTCGCTCACGGTCTTCGGTGAGCTTTGCCACGATGGATGCGCGTTTGTCGCCGTTCTTTGACTGGGCGAGCATGCGCGCGCGCGACACGGCGGTAAGCGCTGTCTCCGAGCCGGAGAAAAAGCCGGACAAGGCGAGCATGAACAGGATCGCCAGAGCCGTAATCCAGATGTCTGTCGTTAACATGAGCGGGTCAATACTGTTCAGTCAGCTTGGGTTTCGGACAACCGGTTGGGGTTGAGGCCAGCCAGAGTTACTATGCGGGGCGTATCACACTGCTATGAAAGCTGCGTTTCCAAAAAGTCTCGCAGGGCATCTTCCGATATGTCTTTGGCGATGAAGCTTTGGCCAATGCCGCGTGTGAGAATGAAGGTGAGCGCGCCGCGCGACACCTTCTTGTCCTGTTTCATTGCCTCGACCAGCGCATCCACCGTCGGCTCAAAGCCCCTGATCTGCCGCATATCGGTGGGCAGGCCCACAGCGTCAAGATGGCCGATGACGCGTTCAACGTCCTGGCCTGGACAGTACCCTAAAGCGCGCGAAAAGCGGTGGGCGAGCGCCATGCCAATCGCAACGCCTTCACCATGAACGAGGCGGTTTGCGTCATAGCCGTTGAGAACCTCCAGCGCGTGGCCAAAGGTATGGCCAAGGTTGAGGAGTGCGCGTTGCCCGCTCTCGCGTTCATCGGCTGCCACAACACGCGCTTTAGCAGCGCAGGACCGGGCGACAGCGTCTTGGAGGGCGTTCTGGTCGCCAGAGAGGAGTTTCGGTCCGTTGACCTCCAGCCATTCAAAAAAATCCGGCTCGTCGATGAGACCGTACTTCACCACTTCGGCATAGCCAGCTTTCAGTTCCCGCTCAGGCAGTGTCGCCAGAACGTCCGTGTCGGCCAGGACGAGGGCTGGTTGATGGAAAGCCCCCACCAGGTTTTTGCCGTGGCGGCTGTTGATGCCCGTCTTGCCACCGACCGAGGAGTCCACTTGGGCAAGAAGGCTCGTGGGGATTTGCACAAAGCGCATGCCGCGCCGTGTGATGGCCGCTGCAAACCCTGTTAAATCCCCCACAACGCCGCCACCGAGGGCAACCACTAAGTCTCCGCGTTCAAGCTTTGCCTGGAGCACCGCATCGACCACAGTTTGCAGCGTTGACCAATCTTTGCTTGTTTCGCCAGCTGGCACGCAAAGCGACGTCGGTGACAGCCCGGCGCTCGCAAGGCTTGTTGCAAGAGCATCCAAATGCAACGCGCCAACATGGTCGTCCGTCACGATCAGTGTGCGGGTTTGGGGCGCGATGGCCGCGATAGCCTCACCAGCCGTTGCAAGCAGCCCCTGGCCAATATGGATGTCGTAGCTGCGCTCGCCCAGCTCAACGGCCACCGACTGATATCGAGGCAGGCTGTTGTGACTTTGCGTGGTCTTGTCGGAGGTGATCGCGAAATGGCGTGCCACCGCGTGAAGGCATCCGTTGACGACTTCTGCGTGGGCACCATCGAACGACGAGACGGTGAGGTCGGCCTTGGCATAGTTCGGATCGCGCTCTGCCATAAGCCTGCGCATTGTGCCTTCTGGATCGGCGGTTTTGAGAAGCGGCCGGTGCGAGCGTCGGCGCACGCGGGCCATCAGTGTTTCAAAGTCTGCTTTCAGCCAAATTGATAGTCCGTGTGCCCGAACTTCGTCTTGCGTTTTCGGGTTTTCAAATGCACCTCCACCCAGCGCGATGACATGACCACCCTGCGCCAACAGCCGCGCTATGACCTTACGTTCGCCCTCGCGGAAATGCGCTTCGCCATAGGTGTCGAAGATTTCTGGGATCGTTAGGTTGGCGGCTTTTTCGATCTCATCATCGGAGTCAACGAAACGAAGACCAAGGGCTTCTGCCAGGCGCCGACCGATGGAGGACTTGCCCGCTCCCATCATGCCGACGAGCACGAGAGACTTGCCGTTTAAGGCGTTCAATATGTCATCCAAAATTCGGCGTGAGGGCCGATGAACGACATCGTTCCTTTGCGGGTGTGCGAGGTGTTGCGCTTGTTGGGACATGGAGGTTTGCTTAAGCGTTTTGCGCTAGCGTGAAAAGGTGAGCTGGCTGAGCTATAACGCGAGTCACTTGGTTTTATGGAGCTGTTGCGATGTTGGCGCGATGTTCGCCCTCAAATATGCAATGTTCGCGCTATATTCGCGCAACATTCGCAACTGTCGCAGAGAGAGGGTATTTTGCCGGGCGCTTCGCCCTTGGATAGCCGATAGTGATGCATGCCGACGACATTTAAACTCTTGTTTCAGTTGATTGTTTTGGGCTCCATTGGGGCAGGGGTCGTTTATGCGTTGGCCACGTATGTCGAACCAACGCCTGAAACCGTCTCGGTGCGCATCCCCTCGGAGCGGTTCACGCAGTAATGGCTCTTTCGACCTCCCCTGACGACCGCGCGCAGATCGCAACATTCCTTGACATGCTGTCTGTGGAACGCGCCGCATCGGCCAATACACTGGCCGCTTACGAACGCGATTTGTGTGACTTTGCCGACCATTGTTCAGGCCCGCTACTACAGGCGTCGCAGGAGGATGTGCGCTCGTACCTGAGCACTCTGGAACGCTCGGGGGCCAAAGCATCCACAGCGGCACGGCGGTTGTCCGCGCTCAAGCAATTCTATCAGTTTCTTTACGCTGAGGGCGACCGCCAGGACGATCCGTGTGAGGCGATCCGCGGTCCGAGAAAGCCCAAACCCTTGCCGAAAGTGTTGAACGAAGAGGCCGTGGATCGGCTTTTGACTGCAACGCAAGCAGCCTGCGAAAACGTGGATACGACACTTGCTAAGCGTTTGAAAGCATTGCGTATGCGCGCGCTTTTGGAGCTTTTGTATGCTACCGGCTTGCGGGTCTCAGAGCTTGTCAGTCTGCCTCGGAGCGTGGCTTCAGCCGGGGAGGCGTTCTTAGTTCGCGGGAAGGGCGGGCGCGAGCGTTTGGTGCCCCTCACGGACCTTTCGCGGGATGCGATGGTGGCCTATGTCGAGGCGCTGGCAGCTGACAAACGGAACGCAACTTCGCCGTTTCTGTTTCCCGCGCCCAGTGCTGAGGGGCACATTACCCGGCAGGCTTTTGCGCGGGACTTGAAGGCGCTGGGCGCGCAAGTCGGCCTTGATGCATCGGCCTTGTCGCCCCATGTGCTGCGCCATGCGTTCGCGAGCCACCTTTTGGCGCGGGGCGCTGATCTTCGCACGGTCCAGTCTCTTCTCGGCCATAAGGATATCTCAACCACGCAAATCTACACCCATGTGCTTGATGAACGGCTGCATGGGTTGGTCACGAGCTGCCATCCCTTGAGTGAAGCGTCTTAGGGATAAAGGGAACAAGGGTCCTCTAAACCTTGACTTGTAAGCGCTAACCGCTTTTGGGTTCAGCGGCTTTTTTGACCGACGCAGAACACAAACTGGAGCGTCGGTTCCCCATCGTCTTGGCATCTGTGTTCTCGGTGCCAGGCAGTTTGAGGCGTAATGCACACCTATCTTGATTTCGAAAAACCTGTCGCTGACCTTGAAGGCAAGGTGGCCGAGCTGAAGGCCATGCAGGTCGAAGACGCCGCCGTTGACGTCGGTGAAGAGATTCGCCGCTTGGAGGCCAAGGCGCAGAAGGCGCTGACGGATCTTTATGCCAAGCTCAGTCCTTGGCAGAAGACACAGATTGCCCGGCATCCCGACAGGCCGCATTTCAAAGATTATGCGGGCGCACTCTTCACAGATTTCACATCGCTCGCTGGTGACCGCTCCTTCTCTGACGACCACGCGATTCAGGTTGGTATGGCCCGCTTTGACGGTCGTTCTGTCATGGTCATTGGTCATGAGAAGGGCGATGATACCGCCTCGCGTCTGAAGCACAACTTTGGCATGGCGCGGCCGGAAGGGTACCGCAAAGCTGTGCGCGCGATGCAGATGGCTGACCGGTTTGGCATGCCGATCATTACGTTTGTGGACACAGCGGGTGCCTACCCTGGCGTTGGCGCGGAGGAGCGTGGCCAGGCGGAGGCGATTGCCCGATCGACAGAGCAGTGTCTTGCCACGAAAGCGCCGACCGTGAGCATTATCATTGGCGAAGGTGGGTCGGGCGGGGCCATCGCACTTGCGACAGCCAACCATGTGTTCATGCTGGAGCACGCGATTTACTCGGTCATCTCGCCGGAAGGTGCAGCGAGTATCCTTTGGCGGGATTCAGCACGTGCGCCTGACGCAGCATCGGCGATGAAGCTGACAGCCAGCGACCTGATGGATCTCAAAGTGGTGGATGGCCTTGTCGATGAGCCTCTGGGTGGCGCGCACCGCGATCCCGCGCAGGCCATTGCGAACGTGCGGGACCGGCTGCGAACAAGTTTCACCACCTTTGATGAAGCAAATGAAACCGACTGGCGTGGCCATCGGCACGCCAAGTTCTTAGAGATTGGGCGTTCACTGAGCACGTAACACGCCCATTACACGCCCCATTTTTTGCCGCATTGGCCCAGTTTAGAAGTGATAACGATCGCGTGATCGCTTCGGGTTGAGCCTTAAGAGCGCCTTTGCCAACCGGTTTGAGGGTGCTAACAAGCTGCTTGGTAAATCCTTCGTAAGCTTATCGCGGCATTGTTGAATGACATTCTGGTCCTCTGACCTATCACCATTTGACCATCGTAAAGGTTTTGCGTTCGATGTGTGCTGCTCGTAACCCTCATTTTTTAAGCCGCCGTACGGCGTTGAAAGGCTTGCTCTTAACTGGAGCAGCTCCTTTGCTTGCCGCTTGCCAGTCGGAAATCTATCCCAAGCATCTCCAGCCGCTCCCCGCGTCCTTGCGGACGAAAATGTTGCGCTTTGCTGTTACTGAGGCCGATCCAATCTTCATGCGGATTTTTAAGGAAGAGTCCGAGCTTGAGGTTTGGAAGCGTGGTCCAACCGGTCAGTATCTGCTGCTGGAGAGCTACGAGATTTGCACCTGGTCTGGGCAACTCGGACCGAAGTTCCAAGAGGGCGACCGTCAAGCGCCTGAAGGGTTTTACACCGTTACTCCGGCACTGATGAACCCGAACTCCAGCTTCTATCTGTCGTTCAACCTTGGTTTTCCCAACAGTTATGATCGTTCGCATGGGCGCACCGGATCGCACTTGATGGTTCATGGCGCATGCTCCTCTGCTGGGTGTTACGCGATGACGGATGAGCAAATCTCAGATATTTATGGGCTTGCGCGCGAGGCGTTTGAGGGTGGTCAGCGAGGCTTCCAGGTTCACGCTTTCCCGTTCCGTATGACGCCTGAAAACATGGCGCGCTATGCCAACCATGAGCATTTCCCGTTCTGGCAGATGCTGCAGGAAGGCTATCAGCATTTTGAGTTGACGCGCCTGCCGCCGCAGGTCGATGTCTGTGATCGGCGCTATATCTTTAATGCAGAAGCCGCAGGGCAGTTCTCAGCCGCTCAAGAATGCCCGGATTACCGCATGCCGCCGCAGCTTGAGCTGGCGTTCAACAATGCTCAGCGTGAGTATCAGACGGCGTTTGAAGTGGCCTTGGCGGAGTTCCAGCCCGAAGGATTCACCGTTCCAGCCGCCGCTGGCAGTCAACCGGTTCTCATTGCAGATACGCCTGCGGCACCTGCAACACTGACAACCCCTGTTCAGCCCGCAATTGCTCAGCCCACAGTAGCCGTAGCCCCCGCTCCGGTGCCAGCACCAACCGCTGCGCCTGCGCCGGTTGCGCCTCCGATAGCGCCGCCTGCGACGCTTGAGGCTGTCGCGCCAGCTGTGCCAGCGCCCACCTTGGTAGAAGCCGCGCCTGTCGTGCCGGAGCCAGTCTCGATCGAGACAGTGGTGGTTGAAGCGCCTGCTGTTCCTGCTGCTGTGGAAGCAGTCGTGCCGGTGGAAGCGGCTAGCCCTGTAGAGGTTCAAACTGTGGCCGCTGAGCCTGCAGCAGAGTCCACGTTACGGGGAGGTTTCTCCGCCCGCGCTGGAAGCCTGTTCGACTGACGCTGATCTCGTATCTCCAACGGTCATTTGGCGGGATGTAAGTTCGTATGCCTTCCACTCTGTTTGACGGCAAACAGCTCTCGTACACCGATAGCGGCGCTGGTGAGGGCCAAAGGGACAAACCTTCGCTCCTCTTCATCCACGCTTTCACCTGCAACGCGTCTTTGTGGGACGGGATGATCGCGCGGTTCGCATCGCGCTATCGCTGTCTGGCGTTTGATCTTCCCGGGCATGGACAATCTGAGCCGAACGACCAGGCAAGCGACATGGGCCTTTTGGCCGATTGTGCGGCAGCTGTGCTTGATGCCGCAGGTGTAGAGACGGCCCATGTTTGCGGCCTGTCCATCGGCGGCATGATCGCCCAGAAGTTCGGTCTATCTTACCCTGAACGAGCCGCCTCTCTGACGATTGCATGCAGCACTGGACGTCTCGCGCCCGAAGCCGGGCCGATGTGGCGTGCGCGTCTAGAGGCGATCTCTTCCAAGGGCATCTGGTCTCAAGTTGAGAGTACGATGGAGCGCTGGTTTGGCGAAGGGCTGATGGCCCGTTTTGAGCCGGCTGACCTCGATCCCATTGCGCGTATGATCGCCACGACGACCGTTGCTGGGGCCTTGTCTTGCGGACGAGCGGTAAAGGCGCATGACCTGCTGGATGAGCTTCCTGCGCTTACTGTTCCAACGCTTGTGATTGGTGGCGAGAAAGATCTCTCCTTTCCGGCCAGCCATCCAGAGGCGCTGGCCCAGGCGATACCGGGAGCCAAGCTCGTTATGCTGACAGATGCCGGGCACTTAGCGCCCGTGCAGGTGCCCGATGCGTTTGAAGCAGCCCTTGGCGATTTTCTAGCCAGGGTTTAACGGGGAAGCGTGAAAGCGCGCTCGATTCTTCTCACTATGCTGGCGTCCATATGCGGGATGAGCCTGTGGTTCGTCTCTGCGGCTGCGCTTCCAGGTATGGTGGCTGAGTTTGCTCTGTCGCCGGGCCAGCAAGCAGCGCTTTCTAGCGGTGTGCAGGGTGGCTTTGTGATCGGCGCGTTGGCGCTCGCGATCTCTGGTCTGCCGGATCGGCTCGATCCGCGCGCAGTTTTTGCGGCCTGCTCTGTGGCGGCGGCACTCGCCAACACAGCACTCCTCATCGTACCGCTTGATGGACCTTTGGCCGTCGCGCTGCGGGTCGTGACCGGGGCGATGCTTGCTGGTGTGTATCCCGTCGGCATGAAGATCGCCGTTGGCTGGGGATCCACCGATCGCGGACTTTTGGTCGGTGCGCTCGTCGGCGCAGTGTCGCTGGGATCTGCTTCGCCGCATCTCTTGTCGCTGTTGGGCGGGGCCGATTGGCGGGGCACGGTGATGCTGGCGTCTGTGCTGTCCGGGTTCGGCGGTTTACTTGTGCTGGTTGCCAAGCTCGGCCCCCATCATGTGCGTGCACCTGCCTTCAACCCCAATGCCATCAAGACAGCTTGGACCAATCGCGGCGTGCGGCTCGCGATTGTTGGCTATCTCGGTCACATGTGGGAGCTATACGCTATGTGGGCCTGGATCGGCGCGATCACAGCGGCCTCCTTCGCGCTTGTCATGCCGGGTGATGAGGCGGCCCGCCTTGCAACCTTCGCGGCGTTTTTCATCATCGCTATTGGCGGGGTTATGTGTGTGCCTTGCGGGTGGCTTGCCGACCGGGTGGGCAAGGCGCAAGTTGCTGGTGGCGCGATGGTGGTGAGTGGGCTTGCAGCGGTATTGGCAGCTATCACATTTGGTGGGCCAATCTGGCTGGTGCTGCCTGTGCTCCTCATTTGGGGCGCGAGCGTGATCCCCGATTCACCGCAGCTTTCAGCATTGGTGGCTGATCATGCGCCTGCCGAACAGACGGGCAGCCTCCTCACCTTTCAGACGGCGCTGGGGTTTGGACTGACGCTTCTCACTGTGCAGGCCGCACCTATCTTAGCGGAAAGCTGGGGTTGGCGGCCTGTGCTGATCATCATGGCACTAGGACCGGTGGTTGGCGTCTGGGCCATGCGGCGGTTGATCAGAATGCCATAATTAGGCGTGCGAAAGCGCTCTCTTAGAGAGCGCCGTGGCAGTGCTTGTACTTTTTGCCGGAGCCGCAGGGGCACAGCTCGTTGCGCCCAACTTTGCCCCAGGTCTCTGGACGTGCCGGATCCCGTTCTTCGGCGGCAACGGCCATAGCGGGTGCGGGTGCACCGGTGAGCGCGGCAACGCCTGCTGCTGCCTTCGCCATGGCAGGCGACAATGGTTTGATGTCTTCCGGTGCCGCGCCTGGAACGTCAGCCGCTTCTGGAAGCTGCGGCGGAGCTTCGGTCTGCACTTCCACGACCATGAGCTGGCGTGTCACCGTTGAACGCAGGTCCGAGAGCATCGCCTCAAACAGCTGGAAGGCTTCGGTGCGATACTCCTGAAGCGGATCACGCTGGCCGTAACCGCGGAAGCCAATGACCGAGCGCAGGTTGTCGAGTGTTGCCAAATGCTCGCGCCACAGCCTGTCGAGCGTTTGTAGAAGGATCGCCCGTTCAACCTGGCGCATAATGTCAGACCCGAAGCGCGCGACACGGGATGCATACGCTTCGTCCGCGGAGCGTTTCAAACGCTCTAGAACATCATCTTCAGCGATCCCTTCTTCATCGGCCCAATCGACCACGGGCAGATCGAGATTGAAGATGTCCTTCACCTTCGCCTGCAAGCCTTCGGTCTCCCACTGCTCAGGGTAGGCCTTCTCCGGGATATGCTCGGCAACGAGATCCTCGATCACATCGTGGCGCATATCTTTGACGGGCTCGGCGAGGTCATCCTCCTCCATTAGTTCCAGGCGCTGATCGAAGACAACGCGGCGCTGATCGTTCATCACAT
>JBCCLK010000027.1:0-39951 GCA_039026935.1 Pseudomonadota bacterium | reverse complement strand
GTGCTGTGACGTCTGTCGACGGCATGACGGCCGACTTCTACCACTACGATATGCAGTTTCTGTCCAACACCGCGACACGCATCATCAACGAGGTGAAGGGCGTGAACCGTGTCGTCTATGATGTAACATCCAAGCCCCCCGGGACCATCGAGTGGGAGTAGGGGTGTCGTCGGCGCTCACACCCCACCGAGGCAGACATACTTCATTTCCAAATAGTCATCGAGACCATACTTGGAGCCTTCGCGCCCAAGGCCAGACTGTTTGACGCCGCCAAAGGGTGCGCCCTCGTTGGAAATGATGCCCGTGTTCACGCCAACCATGCCGTACTCTAGCGCCTCTGCAACGCGCCAAACACGCGATAAATCGCGGGCATAAAAGTACGCAGCGAGGCCGAACTCTGTGGCGTTCGCCTGCGCGATCACATCCTCTACGGTATCGAACTTGAACAGAGGCGCCACAGGACCAAATGTTTCCTCGCGGGCGACCTTCATAGATGCGGTAACGTCCCGCAAGACGGTGGGCTCGAAGAACAGGGTGCCCGCGTCGGAGCGGCTGCCGCCAGTGATGAGTTGTGCGCCTTTGGAGAGCGCATCGGCAAGATGGTCTTCCACCTTGGCAAGGCCCTGATCATCGATGAGTGGGCCCATATCGCTGCCTGCAGTAAAGCCGTCGCCGGGTGTTAGACCAGCGGCAGCGCTGGCGAACTTCTCTGCAAACGCATCATAGACCGACGCTTGGACATAGATGCGGTTTGCGCACACACAGGTCTGACCTGCATTGCGATACTTACACAAAAGCGCCCCTTCGACGGCCGCATCAAGATCGGCGTCGTCAAACACGACGAAGGGTGCGTTGCCGCCAAGTTCTAGGCTTAGCTTCAGAACTTGCTCGGCGCCTTGGCGCATGAGTATGCGACCAACTTCGGTAGACCCTGTGAAACTGATCTTACGCAGTTTTGCGTTGGAGCACATCTCTTTGCCAATGGCGGGGCCGTCCATACCGGTGATCAGGTTGAACAAGCCAGCTGGTATGCCAACCCGCTCGCACAAGACCGCGATGGCGATGGCTGAGAGCGGTGTTTGCTCCGCGGGTTTGGAGACGACGGCGCATCCGGCAGCAAACGCCGGGGCCATTTTGCGGGCGAGCATCGCATTGGGGAAGTTCCAAGGTGTGATCATCCCGACAACGCCGACGGGCTGCTTCAAAACAATGACCCGCCTGTCGGCACTTGGACTAGGGAGCACATCTCCGTCGTTGCGCTTTGCTTCTTCGGCAAACCACTCCAAGTAAGACGCGCCGTAACGGATCTCACCCTGAGCTTCGGCAAAAGGCTTGCCCATTTCTGATGTGAGGATCGTCGCAAGATCGTCCGTGGTTGCGAGCATGGCATCAGCAAGGGCGCGGACGACGACGCTGCGCTCTTTCGCGGTTTTCGCGGCCCAGCTTTTCTGCACCTCATAGGCTGCGTCGATGGCTCGTGCTGTTTCGGCTACGCCCATGTCGGGCAGGCTTGCGAGCGTCTCCCCGGTGGAGGGGTTCAACACGTCAAAAGTGCCACCGCTGTCGCTCGTGTCGACCCATCGGCCCGCCACATACCCAGCTGCTGGCAGAAGCGTCGGGTCAGAGAGTTTCGACAGCAGTGAGCGAGCGATAGACATGGATAACCCTTCCAAGGACAAGCGATCTAAGATCGCGCTTTGGTAAGGGCGCTAACGCATTTACGTCGCAAGGTGCAAGGACCGGAGCGTCAGTTCGTTCTGACAATTACTCAGTGATCTGGATGCGCGTGCGGTGCGGGCCATAATCCTGCACGAGGCTAAACAGTGCACGCGCGTGGTCCGGATGCAGGCGGATACAGCCGTGCGAGGCGCGTGTGCCAAGCCGACCAATGGAATTGGTGGCGTGGAACGCATAACCGCCTTGGAAGAAAATGGCGTGCGGCATCGGCGCATCATCATAGGTGCGTGATCGCCACATAGTGTGCATGCGCAACGGGCGCCAGGTTCCTGTGGGTGTTGAGTAACCTTGGCGTCCGCTCGACACATCCCACTCGTGCACAACGTTGCCGTCAACAATCACTTGCATACGCTGTTCGGAAAGATCCACTTTGGCAATCACAGACGCCTGCGCGCCAGAAACGGCAACCGCTACAAACGCCGTAGCACCGAAAAGAAGCGCTAAACCACGCGAGAAAAACATGCGTTTTCTCCACTCATACACACAACGCCGCAGGTAAAATGTGCCTGCGATCGTGTTATGTTGCAACAGCAGGTCTGCATAGAAGGTGAATCGGCGCGCAGGTTTTGTTCCGTTTGGCTGCGCAACAAAGCCAGCCGCAGTGGCGACAAGCACTGTTCGTGTGTCAACGGATCGTTTAAAAACGGCCCCGTTCTCGCACACCAGATTTGCGAACGTCTCACATTTTGGATCAACACATGTCTGTTCAATCCTCCGTTCGCCGCTTGACGATGGTCGACATTGCCACGCGCTTTGGTCCCGTTCGTGATCATATCTAGGGAGCAGTAACAAATTACGCCGATGCCGTACGAGATCGCTCCTTTCCTGGTGACGACCATGTTTATGCCTGAAAGCGTTCCTAACCAGAGGCAGCTCGCGATTGCAGATCGCGTCACGGATCACTATGGTCCGCCGCAGACTTGAATATTGAACGCCAACGAGCTCCCAAGACTTTGTCTCCCCGGCGCATAAGCACTAAAAAGACCACCTTCCATGACCGACATTTTTAGCGAGATCGAAGAAGATATCCGCAAGGACCGCGCTAAGCGAATCTGGGATCGTTTTGGGAAGTACATCATTGGTGGAGCGCTGCTTCTTGTGCTGGGAGTCGCTGCTTGGCGTGGGTATGAGGCTTATGCAAACGCGCAGGCCGCCGCCGCGGGTGATCGGTTTTTGGATGCGGTAACCCTCTTACAACAAGATAGCGACGCCGGGCGTGCTGTGCTCAACGAGATCGCAGCTGACGGTCCTACGGGTTATGCAGCGCTCGCGCGTTTCCGCTCTGCAAGCGAGTTAGCGGTCGGCGGCGCGTTTGATGATGCGATTACCGGCTTCCAAGCGTTATCGAACGATGCCAGCCTCGACCCGCTCTTGCGTGACGTTGCACGCATTCGACTTGGCTATCTTCTGCTCGATCATGGCAACCCGGCGGATATAGAAGGGCTGCTTCTTCCGCTGTCAGATGCCGCCAATGCCTTCAATCATTCAGCGCGTGAGATTCGCGCTTTTGCCGCCATGAAGGCGGGTAATACAGAGCAAGCGCTTTCCTTGTTCTTAGAACTTGTGGGCGACTTTCAAAGTCCTGAGCCTGTGCGCTCCCGCGCCCGCGTCGCGCTTGATGTGCTTGCCAGCGACGGCACATCTGCCGCTGCCAGCTAAAGAGGTTTTTTCGTATGCGTGCTCTTTTGGTGAGTTTCGTGGCGTTGCCGTTTCTGGCTGGATGCGCCACGGTTACCGACACATTTGATAGCATCAACCCTTTTGCCGAAGATGATACACCGCTTGCAGGGGAGCGGCGTGCCGTCGGCGGCGCGATCGACCCTGTTCTTGCGATTACCAACAACGCTGTGTCCATCCCCGGTCCAGCTGGCGTAGTTGAGTGGCCGCAACCTGGTGGCAATGCTGCTAATAATCCTGGCCATGTATCGCTCGCAGGCGCGCAGACATGGAGCACATCCGCCGGTGAGGTGCGTGGTCGCAGGCGGGTTCGCATGGCTGCTTTGCCGATCGTCGCAGCTGGACGCGCATTTGTCTACGATCCAAGTGGCAACGTGACAGCTGTAAGTGTTTCTGGCGGCGGACAGAGCTGGCGCCGATCGCTGCGACCTGAGGAGGAAGACGGTCAAGTCGCTGCAGGTGGTGTCGCTTATGGCGCTGGCCGTGTTTTCGCGGCAACCGGCTTTGGACAACTCTTTGCGCTCGACGCTAACTCTGGTCAGACAGCGTGGGCGATTGACCTCGATACCCCAGCTCTTTCAGCGCCGACTTTCGCTGGCGATTCTGTCTATGTAATCACCCAGTCGAACACATTGCTCGCACTCTCCGCCTCCGATGGCACCGAGCGCTGGCGTTTTCGCGGCGTTCCGGCGACCGCCGGTCTTTTGGGGTCTGGAACGCCAGCGGTGTCGGGAAACACGGTCATCGTGCCTTACTCATCTGGCGAGATCGTTGCGCTCAACACCAGCGATGGCGAGCCGCGCTGGGCCGACGCTGTGGTGACAGGTGCGCGCTTTCAAGCTCTGTCGGGACTTCGCGATCTTGTGGCGAGCCCCGTGATTGCAGGCGGTTCGGTGATTGCGACCGGGGTTGGTGGTCGGACCATCTCTGTTTCGCTCGATGGCGGCAATCGCCAGTGGGAGACGAATGTGGGGTCTCTTCACACGCCCATTGTTGCGGGCGATGTGATCTTTATGGTCGATCTTGAAGGCCGTCTGTTAGCGCTCTCGCGCAGCACGGGCGATGTTCAATGGGCAATTGATCTGCCCGGCGGACCCGGCGAAGATCAAGAAAAATGGGCAGGGCCCGCGCTCGCCAACAACATCCTATTCTTGGCGTCGAGCAACGGGAATGTGCTGCGCGTGAACCCGTCAAACGGCCAGGTCATCGGCACGGGGTCCGCAGGACGTGATATTTTCTTGCGTCCTATCGCGGCGGGTGGGCGCCTCATCGCGCTGGCGGCGGATGGCACTTTGATAGCTATCAACTGATCCTGTGTCAGACGCCGCTGATCAAACCTACCGCCCTCTCGTTGCGATCATCGGTCGCCCGAATGTGGGCAAGTCCACCCTTTTTAACCGTCTGGTTGGCAAGCGTTTGGCGCTTGTGGATGATACGCCGGGTGTAACCCGCGACCGACGCGAGGGCGATGCAACGCTCGGCGATCTTGCCTTCACATTGATCGACACCGCTGGCCTTGAAGAGGGCGATGCTGGCTCGTTGACGGGCCGTATGCGCGCGCAAACGGAGCGTGCAATGGATGAGGCAGATGTCTGCCTGTTCGTTATGGATGCGCGCGCTGGTCTTACACCAACGGACAAAGAGTTCGCGACCCTTATGCATCGCTTCGGTGGTAAGACGATTTTGGTGGCCAATAAAGTCGAGGGCAAAATCGGGCTTGAGGGTGCTTATGAGGCTTTCGAGTTAGGCCTCGGTGAGCCGGTGGCTATCTCCGCCGAACATGGTGAGGGGATGGGGGAGCTTTTCTCCGCTCTTGATGAAAAGTTCTCCGTGGTGATGGGGCATGTTGCATCCCCCAAGCCAGAACAAACGCATGATGAGACAAGTGAGTTCTTCTCTGCCGACGACGAGGAAGAAGACGGACCAACAATCATCGAAGCCGCGCCGCGTACACACCCCTTGCGCGTTGCAATTGTTGGCCGTCCGAATGCCGGTAAATCGACGCTTGTAAACTGCCTACTCGGTGATGAACGGCTGCTCACCGGGCCGGAAGCAGGCATCACTCGCGATACGATTGCGGTGGATTGGACCTTTGAAGGCCGTCCCTTCAAACTGTTTGATACAGCCGGTATGCGCCGGAAAGCGCGGGTGCAAGAGAAGCTTGAGAAGCTATCGGTCTCCGACGCTCTGCGCGCCATCCAGTTCGCCGAATGCGTTATCATCTTGATGGATGCCGAGCGGCCCTTTGAAAAGCAGGATCTACAAATCGCCGATCTTGTTGCTCGCGAAGGTCGGGCGTTGGTGTTCGGTCTCAACAAGTGGGACCTTGTGCGCAACAAAGAAACGTTTTTGAAGGTCTGCGCTGAGGAGCTTGAGCGTCTTCTCCCGCAAGTGCGTGGTGCTCCGCTTGTTCCCTTGTCCGGCCTCAACGGCAAAGGCACGGAAAACTTGATCCGCGCTGTGCTCCAGATGGATGATGTTTGGAACCGCCGCGTCTCTACGGCCGCGCTTAATCGCTGGCTGTCGGTCGCGATCACGCAGCATCCACCACCGGCTGTGGCTGGTCGCCGCTTAAAGTTGCGGTACATGACGCAGGCAAAGAGCCGCCCGCCAACTTTTGCGGTTTTCTGCTCACGCCCTGATGCACTGCCGGGCAGCTACAATCGCTATCTTGTCAATGGATTGCGAGATACGTTTGACATGCGGGGTGTTCCGCTGCGCATCAATTTGCGCAAGAGCGACAACCCCTATGCCTCAAAGGCAAAGAAGCGAAAAATTCAGTAGCATTACGAGCTATTGAGACCGGGTTAGACTGCGTCTTGAAAGCGTTTGATGGTGCCAGACGTGCCGTCGAACAGCACTCCGGTTTCCTGGAAGTCAGGGCTTGCAAGGTCCATCACTGGCGCTATCACGTCGTCGGGCAAGGGAAGTTTGGTGGCATCTTCTCCAGGCACAGCGCGCGCCCGTAACGCAGTGCGAACAGGCCCCGGATCGAACAGGTTTACCCGAACAGAGGTGTTTGTCATCTCGGCGGCATACGTCCGCACCATGCTTTCCAGTGCGGCCTTGCTCATCGCGTACTCACCCCAAAAAGGCTTGGCCCTTGTGGCGGGTGCGCACGTTAGGAAGATGGCACGTCCGGCGTCTGAGCGACGCAAAAGTAGGTCCATTGAGCGAATGAGCCGATAGTTGGCCGTCACGTTCACTGACAGGCTGGTATCGAAGTCTTTTGGTTTGACATGATTGATGGGCGTTATGCCATTGAGGATTCCAGCATTGCTGATGAGGACATCCACACGCCCAAAACGCTCAAAGAGCGCGAGGCCTAACCGATCAATTGCATCATGATCCTTCAGATCAAGCGGCACCAAGGTGGTGGTTCCGCCAGCAACCGTGATCTCATCGTCAAGTTGTTCAAGCCCACCGACAGTGCGAGCAATGGCGACGACATGCGCCTTCTTTGCGCCAAAAGCCTTGCCGAGAGCATATCCAATGCCGCGAGATGCGCCTGTGATCACCACCACCGGCACATCGCTTGACCCAGGCTTTACAGCGGCCGGTAGATCGTCATTCGCGGCACCTGGATTGGTTGCGTTCGGATTGGCTGCGTCAGCCATCAGCTTCGGTTCTAGTTCGCTTCGACCAAACGTTCGCGGCTCGATGTGTTCGCAGCGCGGTCGGTGAGGTTAGTTGGATAGTCGCCAGTAAAGCAAGCGTCGCAAAACTGAGGAATGTCGCCATTGCGTTTTGCTTCACCGAGCGCGCGGTAGAGCCCATCAATGGAGATGAACCCCAAGCTGTCCGATCCTATGGTCGCCGACATCTCATCGACCGTTTGGACCGCCGCGATCAGTTTGTCACGTTCTGGTGTATCAACCCCATAGTAGCAAGCATCGCGCGTTGGTGGGCTGGCGATGCGCATATGGACTTCCAGAGCACCCGCATCGCGCACCATCTGTACGATCTTGCGTGAGGTAGTGCCACGCACGATTGAATCATCCACCAACACCACACGCTTTCCTTTGAACAGGAGCCTGTTTGGATTGTGTTTCAGCTTCACACCCATATGACGAATAGAATCCGTGGGTTGGATGAATGTGCGGCCGACATAGTGATTGCGCACAATGCCCAGGTCGAAGGGCAGAGCAGCAGCCTCGGCATAGCCAATGGCAGCAGGTGTCCCTGAATCTGGAACCGGCACAACCAAATCAGCGCTTGCGGGTACCTCGCGTGCCAGCTCTCGCCCGATGGCTTTGCGCACGGCATAGACATTGCGCCCTTCGACCATGGAGTCAGGTCGCGCGAAGTAGACATATTCAAAAATACAAAAGCGTGAATGCTGATAGTCGAACGGGCGGCGGCTTTCCAGGCCACTTTCCGTGATGATTACCATTTCGCCGGGCTCAACATCGCGCACAAACTCCGCCCCGATGATGTCAAAGGCGCATGTTTCTGACGAAAGCACATAGGACCCGTCAATCTGTCCCAAGCAGAGCGGTCGCACGCCGAGTGGGTCGCGCACGCCGACAAGTTTCTTCTCAGTCAACGCGATCAGGGAGTAAGCACCTTCGATCTGTCCAATAGCGTCCGTTAACCGATCCGCAATTTGCCGCTTCTGGCTTCGCGCGGTGAGGTGGATGATCGTCTCTGTATCAGAGGTCGACTGAAAGATTGAGCCTTGTTCACGCAGTTGGGCGCGCAGTGTGTGCGCATTGGTTAGGTTGCCATTGTGGGCAATTGCGCAGCCGCCACCTGCGAACTCCGCGAACAGAGGTTGGACATTTCTTATGGCCGATCCACCTGTGGTCGCGTAGCGCACATGACCCAGGGTTCGGTTGCCTTTTAGCCTGTTGATGACGTCCTGTTTGGAGAACTTGTCGCCCACCAAGCCATGGTGACGCTCAGAATAAAATTGGTTTCCGTCAAAGGAGACAATGCCGGCGCCCTCCTGACCTCGATGTTGAAGCGCGTGAAGCCCAAGGGCTGTTAGTGCTGCTGCTTCTTCGTGGCCGAAAACTCCGAAGACACCGCATTCGTCTTTGAAGTGGTCGTCATCGTCCGTATAGGCGACCATGCTGCGTCCCGTCCTCTTTCCGGTATCTCGATTACGTGCGAAGCCTAACGAAGCTTCGTTAATTGGTAGTGGTACGCTCAATTAAACTGCCCAGACCATCATCTGTCTGGTCAGGTGCTTGGCCTTGTGTGCCCGGAGCTTCCGTATTGCCCTGCGAATCATCGTCATCGCCTCGAATACGATCGATGATCTGCCCTTCCGGGTCATCGGGCAAGATGGCCAGCAGGTCCGCCCCCAACTCATCGAGGAAAGGCTTTGACCGCGAGTCAGCCACCCATTGCGGTGGATTGTCCGGGATAAAAAAATTGAAGAAGAGCGTTGCGATAACAAACAGCAAAATACCGCGTGCTGCACCGAACAAAAACCCGAGCGTCCGGTCGAGTGGCCCGATAGCAGAGTCAGCAACCACATCTGACAGTTTCATCGTTGCATACGACACAATGATGAGGATCAGAAAGAAAAGTACGCCAACCACGGCTGCGGTCGCGAACAACTCATCGGTGATGTATTGCTGCGCAAAGGGCAAAAGGGAGGGATAGAAAAAATAGGCGCCAGCTGCTGCTGCGATCCATGAGCCGATCGACAGCACTTCGCGTAGAAAGCCGCGCATCATCGCCAAAACGGCTGACAACAAGACGACCACGAGAACAACGCCATCAAGAGCTGTGATGGTCATGGAGTTTTGCCTCTTCAAGCAAGGTATCGGGATCTACGCCGGGGCACGAACATCTATGATTATGAAAGACACAGTTCGCATGCCATCCTGCACGCCAAGCGGCTTGCGAGGTCTTTTTCACGAACCGCAATGATGATCAAGAGTATCGTCGACACAGCGTTGTCACAAAAGCCGTAAGAGCGTCACAAATCACGACTTTTGCGCGTGCCACTTCGGTATTGATCGTGACTTTTGCCGACGCTCACACAGTGAGTAAAACGCCGACAGCGCTCTATTCGGCCGCAGCGGACAAAGCAGTTGATCCGCTATTGCCGGTTGCTAAGGCATCCGCTGCCAGATCGGCCACAAGAGCCTCAAGCCGTGTGTAGGACTTCAGTTGAAGTCCTGTCTCCGCGTTCTTCTCTTTAGCGAGCGGTGCACTGATTGCTTCCTGAAATCCAAGCCGTGATGCTTCTTTCATCCGCAAGACGGCTTGGGGTGCTGTGCGGATTGCGCCTGATAATCCGATCTCTCCAAAGAATACCTGTGTTGCTGGCAGGGAGAGCCCCGTCAGCGAGGCGATGAGGGCTGCCGCCACAGCAAGGTCGGCGGCCGGCTCGGTCAGGCGTAGACCACCTGCAACGGCCAGATAAACGTCATGGCCTGAAAATCTAACCCCGCAGCGGGCTTCCAGAACCGCGAGTACCATCGCAAGTCGGTTGGAATCCCATCCCACGACGGCTCGGCGCGGCGTCCCCAGTGCAGACGGCGCGACCAGGGCTTGAATTTCCACCAAGATGGGCCGCGTGCCCTCGAGCCCTGCGAACACCACTGAGCCCGGCGTTTCCACCAACCTGTCGCCTAGAAAAAGTTCCGATGGGTTTTTTACCTCGTCAAGTCCATCGCCGGTCATCTCAAAGACGCCGATCTCGTCGGTCGCGCCGAAACGATTCTTCACACCGCGTAAAACGCGGAAATGATGCGTGCGGTCGCCCTCAAAGTAGAGCACCGCATCCACCATGTGCTCCACCACGCGGGGGCCAGCGATCTGCCCATCCTTGGTGACGTGGCCTACAAGAACCGCGCTGGCACCGGTCCGCTTGGCATACCGGATGACGCTTTGCGCACAGGAGCGAACTTGGGTCACGGTGCCAGGCGCGCTATCGACCGAAGCACTCCAGAGGGTCTGGATAGAATCAAGCACAACGAGATCGGGCTGAGTACCGTCCTCAAGCGTTGCTAGAATGTCTTCCAAGTTGGTTTCAGAGGCGATCGCCACAGGTGCATCGGATACGCCCAGCCGTTCTGCGCGCAGACGCACTTGGCCCAGCGCTTCTTCGCCTGAAATATAGACGACGTTAGAGCCGCGTTTCGACAGCGCAGCGCAGACTTGCATCAGAAGCGTTGACTTTCCGATGCCGGGATCACCTCCAACCAAAAGCGCGGACCCCCTGACAAAGCCACCGCCGGTGACACGATCCAGTTCGCCTATCCCAGAGACAAGGCGTGGCATCGGCTCTTCTTTGTGGTCGAGCGTAGAGAGCGAAACAACACGCCCCTTGACCTTGCCTTTGGCAGGGCCTCCAAGCGCGCCTCCGGCACCACCGCTTGTCTCTTCCACCAAGCTGTTCCATGCGCCGCAGCCGTCGCACTTTCCAGTCCATCGCACATGCGCGGTGCCGCAGGACTGACAGATAAAGGTTGATCTAGCTTTGGCCATGCGCATGCTTCGTTTCGTTAAAACTGTCGCTTTAGTGCGTAGCCGATAAAAGAGAACAAAACAAGATCAAACCTTGAGATCAGCTACCGACATAGGTGCGGGCATAACGCTGCCCCAGCCCTGTTAGCACCTCGTAGCCAATCGTATTTGCCCAGCCCGCGACGACATCCACTGTGATCGTCTCGTCGATCATGGTGACAAACATCCCGGGCCTGAGATCATCAAAGTCGGGCTCAGTCACATCCACCGCGATGAGGTCCATCGAGACGCGGCCAACGAGCGGCGCCGCACGACCATTGAAGCGAACATGAGGTCTCAGGGTTTCAGTGTCGTCCGTGTTGCCGACAAGGCGGTGGTAGCCATCAGCGTAACCGACACCAAGAACAGCTATCCGACTGTCACGGTCGAGCGTGCGCGCTGCGCCGTAGCCAACTGCCGCGCCTGCTTTTGCGGATCGAATCTGCATCACGCGCGCCTCAAGCCTGATCACTGGGTTCAGCTTGATGGGGGCGGGGACCATCGACTGACCTCCATAGATAGCAATGCCAGGTCGCGCCAGGTCGTGACGGAAGCGGGCATCTTGCAGTGTGCCAGGCGAATTAGCCAGTGAGCCTGCAATGTCGGGAAAGAGCGCGCGAACGCGCGCAAAATTCTCGATCTGCTGATCATTAAGCGGATGGTCTGGTGTGTCGGCACAGGCAAGATGGCTCATCACATGCGAGAGGTGCAGTTGGCCCATAAGAGCTTTATTGGATGCAAGTGCCTCCGTCTCTTCCAACGCTAGGCCGAGACGGGTCATGCCTGTGTCTACATGCAAGGCAGCAAGATGTTGACTGCCTGTAGAAGCCCATTCTTGTACCTCTTCCATCGTGTTCAAAACGGGGCGCACATCACATGTGGTGAAGTCCTTGGCGCCGCCCGGGGTGAGCCCGCCCAAGCAGTAAATCGCGGCCTCAGACAGGTAGCCGCGCAGCTCAAAAGCCTCCTGCGGAAGAGCCACAAAAAAGGTGCGACAGCCAGCGTTCCAAAGCGCCTTGGACACAGGCTCCAAACCGAGCCCGTAAGCATTGCCTTTTACAACGCCTGCACAGGCGCCACTGCCATCTTCATGAGATGCGAGCTTGGCGAGCATGCGCCAATTGTCTGCAATGGCATCAAGGTCAATTGTCAATCGACCACCGCTATGATCGGTGATCTTAGGATCGGCCCTGCTTAGATCAGTAGTGATCGGGCACATGGTCATCTTCAATATAGTCGCCGAACCGCGTCAGCTCGGCCTCAAAGGTCAGCTTAGCTGCACCGGTTGGACCATGCCGCTGCTTGCTGATGAGAACCTCTGCCAGCCCATGCACCCGCTCCATCTCTTCTTGCCAGGCAAGGTGTTCTTCGGTGTTCGGTTTAGGCTCTTTGTTTTGCAGATAGTACTCTTCGCGGAAGATGAAGAGCACCACATCGGCGTCCTGTTCGATGGAGCCTGATTCGCGTAGATCTGAAAGTTGAGGACGCTTGTCGTCACGCGCTTCAACCTGCCTAGAAAGCTGAGATAGAGCCAGAATCGGAACATCGAGTTCTTTGGCTAAAGCCTTGAGACCAGTAGTGATTTCGGTCAGCTCTTGAACCCGGTTTTGACTGCTCGCTTTTGTCGAGCCCTGCAACAGCTGCAAGTAATCCAGAATCAAAAGATCAAGTCCCTTTTGCCGTTTCAAGCGCCGCGCTCGCGCCGCCAATTGGCCGACCGTGAGGCCACCAGTCTGGTCGATGTAGAGCGGGATGGAGTGCATCTCCTGGCTCACCATTACGACCTTCTCGAACTCGTCTGCCTTGATGTCGCCGCGCCGGATGCGCGAGGATGAGATGCCAGATTGCTCAGCCAGAATGCGCGTTGCGAGCTGTTCTGAAGACATCTCCAGAGAGAAGAAACCGACAATGCCACCTGCTTCGGTTTCCATCACATTGTTGGTGCCTGGACCGCCGCGCCAGTTCTTGGCAACGTTGTACGCAATGTTGGTCGCAAGCGAGGTTTTGCCCATTGCCGGACGTGCGGCGAGGATGATGAGGTCGGAGCTTTGAAGGCCGCCCATGCGGGCATCAAGGTTCTTAAAATACGTCGCCATGCCCGACAGATGACCATCGCGCTGATAAGCAGACGTCGCCATATGAATGGCCTGTTCAAGGGCACTACCAAAGCCCATGAAGCCCTGTTCAGAACGACCCTTTTCAGCCAGTGAAAAGAGCTGTCGTTCAGCGGTCTCGATTTGAGAATCAGCGGAGTGATCTGGCGTCGCGTCGAAGGCGACATTCACCATGTCCTCGCCGATGCCAATGAGCGCCCGGCGCAGAGCAAACTCGTAGATCATGCCGCCATAATCGACAACATTGATGATGCTCGTCGCTTCGCTATGCAGGCGCAGAAGATAGGCTGCCATCGAAAGCTCGCCCATCATATCGCCATCGCTGAAATAGCTTTTCACCGTGATGGGTGTCGCCACCTTGCCGGCGCGGATAAGCTCGGAGATCGCACCGAAGAGCTTTTGATGTTGAGCGAGGAAGAAGTGGTCGGGCAGGAGAAAATCCACCACCCGGTAGAAGGCTTCATTGTTGACGAGGATCGCGCCTAAAAGTCCCGCTTCAGCTTCCGCATTGTGCGGCGCGGACCGTAGGGCTGTCGCGTCAGCTGTCCTATTCGGCGTTAGATCATTCATGGGCGCATCATCCTCAGCAGGTCTGGGCCAACCTTTACAGGAGAACGGGGTGGAGCGTCTGCCCGAAATGACACCTATGCGCACAGTTTTGAACGCGCCTTGTATGAGTGTGGATAGGTCACAAGGCAGGCACAAAAAAGCCGGGCATGCGGCCCGGCTTGGCATGCGTTTAGAGAGGTGTGCGGCCTAAGCGGCTGGCGTTTCCTCTTCGGGGCTCTCGCCAGTGTCAGCCTCGTCTGAGACGTCAGCGTCATCATCAGCCCCAAGATCCTCTGGTGGGCTCTCGAAGAGCTCGTCAGTGGCCTCGTCGTCCAGTTCTTCCTCGAACTCGAACCCGTCAAAGTCCTGAACGGTGAGGTCTTCACCGGCAGCCTGACGTTCGGCTTCATCCGCCGACCGGGCCACGTTTGCTGTGACGGTCACCTCAACTTCAGGATGGAGCTGAATGGTAACCGTGTGAAGGCCGATGCTCTTAATGGCACGATCAAGGCTCACCTGGCTGCGGCTAACAGAAACACCGCCCTCGGTGGCTGCCTCTGCGATGTCACGAGCAGCAACGGAGCCGTAAAGCTGACCGGTTTCACCAGCCGAGCGGATGATGACGTAAGTCGTTCCATCGAGCTGCGCAGCAACGCTTTCCGCTTCTTGCTTGCGCTCAAGGTTGCGAGCTTCAAGCTGCGCGCGCTCCGCCTCAAATTTACTGAGATTGGCCTTCGTCGCGCGAAGCGCTTTGCCCTGCGGTAGGAGAAAATTGCGTGCATAGCCGTTTTTGACACGGACGGTTTCGCCCATCTGACCAAGCTTGGCGACGCGTTCCAACAAGATGATGTCCATCACGGGATCCTTTTGTCTGTCGGGATCGAGAGGACAACGCATGTACCGGAACGTGTCCGATATCGTGACAGGGGTCTTCGTCCTGTGCGCTGTCCCGCATATCCCAGACGAGTGAATGTCTTGAGTTTGCGGTTAGACGACGGGGCAGCATCGTTTGATGTGCCCCGTCATCAGCGTTTTTTAAAGTTTGTCTTACTTCACAACGTAGGGAAGCAGACCAATAAAGCGGGCCCGCTTGATGGCTTTGGCCAATTCGCGCTGCTTCTTTGCCGAAACGGCCGTGATACGGCTTGGTACGATTTTTCCACGCTCAGAAATGTAACGCTGCAAAAGACGCACATCTTTGTAGTCGATCTTCGGCGCGTTATCGCCGGAGAACGGGCAAGTTTTGCGGCGGCGGAAGAAAGGTCTGCGTGCTGGAGCGGCCATTATTCACTCGCCTCCTCAGTTGCTGGTGCAGGGGTCTCAGCGTCACGTCGCGGGCGACGTTCACCGCGATCACCACCACGGTCCCCCCTGTCGCCGCGATCTCCTCTGTCACCGCGACCCCCACGACGGTCATCTCGGTCAGACTTGCGCATCATCGCCGACGGTCCTTCTTCAAAACCATCCACTTTGATGGTCATGAAGCGAAGCACATCTTCGTTGATGCCCATCTGGCGCTCCATCTCCGTCACAGCAGCAGACGGCGCGTCGATGTTCATCATCGTGTAGTGCGCTTTGCGGTTCTTTTTGATGCGGAAAGAGAGGCCTTTCATGCCCCAATATTCCGTCTTGGCGACCGAGCCACCCATTTCAGAAATCAGCCCGCTATACTGTTCCACAAGCGCGTCGACCTGTTGTTGCGACACGTCCTGGCGGGCGAGGAACACATGTTCATAAAGAGCCATGTGGCACTCCTCAATGTTTGAGTCATCCAGCGCAAAGCCTCATCGAACTGTTGACCCTGGGTCGCGTTGTGAAAACGCGTGAGGAGCACCGTTCGAAAGGTTCGAGAGCGGGAACACGGGGAGGCCGATGATTTTTGACCATCTATCGCACCGTCGAATCTGGCGATGCAACCCTTCCGTTCAGCCCCCAGCTGGAGCCTTTCATTTGGAAAGACCGGCTGGACATACACAGGTTTGCGGCGGGTCGCAAGTTTGAAGGCCTTCCTACACTTGACCTTTGAGCGTTGAACGGCCAAACGCAGCAACACCCCCCTACACATTATGTTTTAAAGTGAGGACGTGAGCTCATGCCCACAGCCTTTTTGTTCCCAGGTCAGGGAAGTCAGTCGGTCGGCATGGGCCAAGCGCTGGCCGATGCATTCCCTGAGGCCAAGACAGTGTTTGAGACAGTCGACGAAGCCCTAGGCGATGCCTTATCGTCGATTGTCTTCGACGGTCCAGATGATCAGCTAACTTTGACCGCCAACACCCAGCCCGCGCTCATGGCTGTCTCCTTGGCCGCTGTTGAGGCACTGAAGGGCAGCGGGATTACGGTCGAAGGCCATGCCGATTACGTCGCGGGCCATTCGCTGGGCGAGTATTCCGCTCTGGCAGCTGGCGGCGCATTTGATGTGGCAACTGCTGCGAAGCTACTGCGTACCCGCGGGTCTGCCATGCAAGAGGCTGTTCCAGTGGGTGAGGGCGCTATGGCTGCTGTTCTAAACCTTGATCTGGCCGCTGTCGAAGAGATTGCTGATCAAGCAAGCCAGGGCGAGGTCTGTGAGGCCGCCAATGACAACGCTCCGGGGCAGGTTGTTGTTTCAGGACACAAGTCGGCCGTTGAACGGGCGATTGAGTTGGCCAAAGAAGCTGGCGCGCGCCGAGCAATCCTTCTGCCGGTCTCGGCCCCATTTCACTGTGCTCTGATGGCGCCCGCTGCAGACGTTATGGGCACAGCGTTGGCCGATGCCACCATCAATCAGCCCGTCAAACCACTCGTGGCCAATGTGACCGCCAGCACGGTGATGGACCCATCTGACATCCGAACGCGCCTCGTTGAACAGGTGACAGGCCGCGTACGGTGGCGCGAAAGCATCGAGTGGCTCGCGGCGAATGGTGTTGACACCTATGTGGAGATCGGTGCTGGCAAAGCTCTATCTGGCATGGTGAAGCGCATGGTCGATGGAGCCACCATCTTAAATGTCTCAGCGCCTGACGATGTAGCGCGCATCGCTGATCATTTCGCACGCGCTTGAACCACGAAGGACAACGTTCATGTTTTCATTGGAAGGTCGCACGGCCCTCGTGACGGGGGCATCCGGCGGCATTGGCAGCGGCATCGCAAAACTCTTGTGCCAAGCAGGCGCGACGACGGTAATCACTGGAACACGCACACAGGTCTTGGAAGAGACAGCCGCTGCCATCGGCGAAAAAGCCATGCCTCTCACCGCCAATTTGAGCGATGCCGACGCTGTGGCTAGCCTTGTCGATCAGGCGGAAGAAAAGGCAGGCCCGATCGATGTCTTGGTCAACAATGCGGGCATTACGCGTGACCAACTCTTCATCCGCATGAAGGACGAAGACTGGGACGCTGTAATCCAGATGAACCTCACTGTCGCCTTCAAATTGTCGCGCGCCGCTGTGAAGGGCATGATGAAGCGTCGGCATGGCCGGATCATTCAGATTAGCTCGGTCGTCGGTTCGACGGGAAACCCCGGCCAAGGCAACTATGTTGCGGCCAAAGCTGGCTTGACCGGTATGTCCAAGGCGCTGGCGCAAGAGGTGGCAGCGCGCGGTGTGACGGTCAACTGCGTTGCACCGGGCTTCATCGAGACACCAATGACTGACGCTCTCAATGACACTCAGCGTGCCGCGATCTTGCAAAAGGTCCCCAGCGGTGACCTTGGCACACCCGGTGACGTGGCAGCGGCTGTGGCGTTTCTGGCCAGTGACGAAGCTCGTTACATTACAGGTCAGACCATCAACGTTAATGGCGGGATGGCCATGATCTAGTTCGTTCTTTGCAGGACGTAGTGGCGGCGTCCCCCACAGCTAATGGGCGTCGAGAAACCGCCGTTCGACTTGCTGAATGGCATCAACGTTGATACAGGGCCGCAACCAAACACAATCTCGAGACGCGTTTTGCGGCGGGATCAACAACAAACACGCTTGCGCCGTGCGGTTTCCAAAGGCGCACTCCATTGACCTAAGAAGGAAGTATCCCATGAGCGATGTCGCTGAACGCGTGAAGAAAATTGTCGTCGAGCATCTCGGTGTCGAAGCCGACAAGGTTGAAGAGAAGGCCTCTTTCATCGACGATTTGGGTGCAGACAGCCTCGATACCGTCGAACTCGTCATGGCTTTTGAAGAAGAGTTCAACGTGGAAATTCCCGACGATATGGCGGAGACCATCCTAACTGTCGGCGATGCTGTGAAGTTCCTGGAAGGCGCCAAGTCGTAAGGCTTGTGCTCGTAAGGTTTGGGGTTAAGCCGAAGAGCTTCTGCCAACTTCTGTTGAGCGGCGGCTTTCAGGACACTGATCTATGAACAGCACAATCTCTGGTGACGCGTCATGACGGCTGGGCTAACCACGCTTCGTCGCGTCGTCATCACAGGCATAGGAATGGTGACGCCCCTTGGGGCCGGCTCATCCCATGTATGGCAGCGTCTTCTAGCGGGGCATTCTGGTGCTGGTCGTCCTGAGGACTTTGATGTCAGCGACTTGGCGTGCAAGATCGCCTGTCAGGTCCCGCATGGCGATGGCACGGACGGTACGTTCAATGCCGATGCGACCATGGCTGTCAAAGAGCAGCGCAAGGTCGATGACTTCATTGTTTACGCGATGGCCGCTGCCGACGAAGCACTTGATGACGCCGACTGGCATCCTGAAAGTTATGAAGACCAGACGCGCACGGGTGTTCTCATTGGCTCCGGCATTGGCGGCCTCAACGGTATTGTGGATGGCGGCGCAACGCTGTCCGAAAAAGGTCCGCGTCGCCTGAGCCCGTTCTTTATTCCTGGTCGGTTGATCAACCTGGCTGGCGGCCAAGTGTCGATCAAGCATGGGCTCAAAGGCCCAAACCACGCTGTCGTGACCGCCTGTTCAACCGGTGCACATGCTATTGGTGATGCTGCACGTATTATCGCGTTGGAAGATGCTGACGTGATGGTCGCTGGCGGCGCGGAATCACCGATCGGTCGGATCGCCATGGCAGGCTTCGCCGCGTGTAAGGCGCTGTCTACCAGTTTCAACGACGACCCGACGCGTGGTTCACGGCCCTATGACAAAGACCGAGATGGTTTTGTTATGGGCGAGGGCGCAGGCATCGTTGTGTTGGAAGAGCTAGAACATGCCAAGGCTCGTGGGGCGACGATTTACGCCGAAGTCATTGGGTATGGCATGTCGGGTGACGCCTATCACATCACGGCGCCTTCCGAAGATGGCGACGGTGCGTTCCGTTGCATGTCGGCAGCTCTCAAACGCGCTGGCGTTGACCCCTCAGAGTTGGATTATGTCAATGCCCACGGCACATCGACACCTCTGGGCGACGAGATCGAGCTTGGTGCGGTCGAACGGCTCATGGGTGATGCAGCGGGCGGGCTGACTATGTCATCGACCAAATCTGCTATTGGTCATTTGCTTGGGGCCGCGGGGTCTGTGGAAGCGATTTTCACCGCTCTTGCGATCAAGCACGGTGTGGCTCCACCCACATTGAACCTGGATAATCCGTCCGTGAATACCAAGATTGACTTGGTTCCTCACGAAGCAAAGACCAAACCCATACGCACAGCGCTTTCAAACTCGTTCGGATTTGGCGGAACGAATGCGTCTTTGGTCTTGCGTGCTGTCGACCTGTGATCCAGACGGACGAGGTTGTCCGTTGAATTGCCACATTTCTTGCTATGGAAAGCTGCCAAGCTTTGGACCTGCAAGCTTCGGATCTGAACGAAGATAACTGGCCATTGCAGATGGACGACTTAACTACCTTTTTGGTGGGCAGACGAAAGACGTTTCGCATAGGGCATTGCCTCCAAGCCGCCACACGATAAAGGGCCTCTTAATGTCCAACATCAGAACAGGTCACGGTTCTGCCAGTGATGGCCATCGTAGTTCGGGGCAATCGATTAAGCCCGAAGCGGTGAAGCCACCGCAAGCCAAGCACGCCAAACGAGCGCGCTCGCCAGTCGTGGTGCTGATGAATGGTCTGTTCTCACTGGCTCTGCTGGGTGTTCTGGCTGGTGGCGTTCTGTTCTATCTGGCATTTCTGCAGTTCAATACCGCCGGCCCGCATGACCGTGCTACGGTGATTGAGATCGAGCGAGGGACGACGACGCGCGACATTGCCCGACTTCTGGAGAGCCAGGGAGTGATCGCCAACCGTTTCTTGTTCATAGGCGGCGTGGCCGCCAGTCAAGCGCGCGCGCGTCTTCAGGCGGGCGAGTATTCCATTGAAGCGCGCGCTTCAATGGCTGACATCCTGGATAAGCTCGTCACAGGTGATGCAATCTCCTATGCGGTGACGTTTCCTGAAGGATGGACCAGCCGGCAAATCGTCAATCGCTTGCTCGCCAATGAGTTTTTGACAGGCGACATTGATGAAATCCCACCGGAAGGTTCGCTTCTTCCAAACACGTACAGTTTTGCAAAAGATGCAACGCGCCAAAGCGTTCTTGATCGGATGCTCCAAGCGCAGGAAACCGCGCTCCTCTCCATTTGGGAGCGCCGCACCAATGACTTGCCGATCGAAACACCCGAAGAGCTCGTGATCCTGGCTTCTATTGTCGAAAAAGAGACGGCTCGCGCCGATGAGCGCACGCGGGTTGCCGGCGTCTTCATCAACCGCCTAAACCGTGGGATGCGGCTCCAGTCCGACCCGACAATTCTGTATGGTGTGCACGGCGGTGACGCTTGGACCGAAGCGCGGCCCATCTTCCGCAGTCAGCTGCGTGATGACAGCAATGTATATAACACCTACACGATCCCAGCTCTCCCGCCTGGACCCATTGCCAACCCTGGGCGCGCATCGTTGGAAGCGGTGGCCAATCCGTCACTGACAGACGATTTGTTTTTTGTTGCTGACGGTACAGGTGGCCACGCTTTTGCAGAGACCTACGAAGAGCATAATCGCAATGTGGCTCGCTGGCGCGAAATCGAGCGGGAACGCGAAGCTGCTCGTGAAGCCGCCGAAGCTGAAAACACCGACGGCCAGGCGAACTGATCTGGCTGTTTAAGGGCGTTTGCTGATGCCGCTTGTTTCTATGACTGGCTTTGCCCGTGCCGATGCATCGGAAGGTGGGCTCGACGTTCAGGTGGAAGCGCGCTGTGTGAACGGGCGATCGAGCGACATCAAGCTTCGCCTGCCGTCAGGCCTTGATCATCTCGATAAAGCTATCCGCGGTTTGTTTCAAAACGTGATCCGCCGCGGCAACGCCAATATCACGATCAGCTTTCAACGTGAAAGCGAACGCGCACCCCAGGTTAATGTTGAAAATCTTAAGACCCTTTATCAGGCACTGAGCGCAGTCGCAGACGATTTGGGCGAGAAACGTCCAACACTTGACCAGCTTGTCGGTTCGCCTGGCGTGGTTGAAATGGTTGACCCAACGAGGGTGAACTCAATGAGCGTTGACGCCTCTAACAAAGCTGCTCAAAACACAGCAGATGATCTGATACTTAGCTGCGCCGCATCATGTGCGCATCGCCTTGCTACCAGTAGGCGCACTGAGGGTGAGGCTCTCGCCGTGGCACTCACCGATCTTGTCGATGCAATGGACAAAGAGTGCCAGACACTCACCTCTGTAGCAAATGATCAAGCGCACCTCTTTCATGCTCGCTTAAAGCAGCAGGTCGATAGACTTTTGAAGGAAGACACGAGTTTCAGTCAGGAACGGCTCCACCAGGAAGCTGCGCTTTTAGCGACCAAAGCAGACATTACCGAAGAGCTCACCCGCCTCGATGCGCATATCGTCGCTCTTCGTGGTTTGATGGGAGAGGCAGAACCCGTGGGCCGTCGCCTTGATTTTCTCACCCAGGAATGTAACCGCGAAGCTAATACGGTCTGTTCTAAGGCTGCGTCGATTGAGATCACGCAAAGTGGGCTCGCCCTCAAAGCGCTCATCGACCAGATCAAAGAGCAGGTTCAGAACGTGGAGTGAGTTCTGATGCCGGTCCGCCTCTTCGCTCCGGGAGCTCTTCGATGACCACCAGTCGTGGTTACATCCTTGTTCTTTCGTCTCCCTCCGGGGCAGGAAAATCAACGCTTGCCCGCCAACTCTTGGGCGATAACGGCCTATCGCAACCCAAGCTATCTGTTTCCGTGACGACGCGGCAGCGCCGAGCATCTGAGATCGAAGGAACGCACTATCATTTCATTGACGAGATGACTTTTCTTCAGCGCCGCGACCAAGGCGCGCTGTTGGAGTGGGCCGAAGTCCACGGCAACTACTATGGCACGCCCAAAGAGCCCATCGAACAAGCCCTCGATAAGGGCCATATCATGCTCTTCGACATCGATTGGCAGGGCACTGAACAGGTGCGCGAGGCGATGCCAGACGACACCGTGTCGGTGTTTATCTTGCCACCGAGCTTTGAAGAACTGCGTGCGCGCATCATTCGCCGCGCTGAAGACAAGCCGGAGGTCATTGAGCGGAGGCTTGAAAACGCGCGCGAAGAGATGAAGCACTGGCGCGACTATGACTACGTCATCATCAATACTGACCTTGAGGATGCCTATCAGCAGTTGCGCGGTATTTACCTGGCCGAGAAGGTCAAACGCGCAAGGCAACCTGGTCTGGATGGCTTCGTTGAAACGCTGATCTCAGCCAAGTAACCTGCGATAGGCCCGCGCTAACGCCGCGTATGTTTCGACGTTGAGCGTTTCTGCTCGCTCTGACCCATCAAGACCGACCTCGTCTAAAAGCTCAGCTAGCTTCGGTCCGAGCGATAGGGTCTTGAGGGATTGGCGTATCATCTTGCGCCGTTGTCCAAAGGCAGCTGCAGTCACTTGTTCCAGATCATGAGCGAGGCAGGGCAGGGGGTTTGCAAGCGGTCTTAGGTGCACCACAGACGACGTGACTTTTGGGGGTGGTACGAACGCTGACGCTGGCACATCAAACACTTTCGCCGCTGCGGTTCGCCAACCTGCCAGGACAGAAAGGCGTCCGTAGGTCTTGCTTCCTGGTTGGGCGATGACCCGTTCAGCCACCTCTTTTTGCAGCATAAGCGTCAACCCACTGAACCATGGTGGCCAAGGCTCGGTGGACAGCCAGTCAACGAGTAAGCCCGTGCCAACGTTGTAGGGCAGGTTGGCGATGATCTGTGTGGGGCCATCTGCAAACCCTAACAGGTCTGTTTGCATAGCATCGCCATAGGTGACGCTCAGCCGTCCCTCGCTTGCGGCCGTCAGGCTATCAAGAACCGGCCTGAAGCGTTCGTCCCGTTCGACTGCGACCACACGCTTGGCGCCTTCCAAGAGCAGTGCTCTGGTGAGGCCGCCTGGACCGGGACCGATTTCAATCACCGCTCCGGTTTCCAGCGGAAGGCCACTGCGAGCGATCTTGCGTGTGAGGTTCAGATCAAACAGAAAATTTTGCCCCAGAGACTTCTTTGCGCCAGCGCGCGGTCCGGTTAGCCCATGGGCCTCAAGCTCGCTGCGTACGCTGGGTAAGTCATTCACAGACGTATGGGGATCGTTCACACAGTCTCCAGGCTTTGCGCCGCCTCGCTGGTCGCCAGTTTCGCGGCGAGACGAATAGACGCTATCATACTGTTAGGTGAAGCTTTGCCTGTGCCAGCAAGGTCAAGGGCTGTACCATGATCTGGCGATGTGCGCACAAAGGGCAGACCAAGAGTGACATTGACTGTGCTGTGGAAATCAAGCGTCTTCACCGGGATAAGCGCCTGGTCATGATACATGCAAAGCGCGACATCATAGGTTGCGCGCGCTTCGGGGTGAAAAAGTGTATCAGCCGGCCAAGGGCCTGAGACGCTGTAACCTTCTGCCTTGAGAGCGGCGATGGCCGGTGAGATGACCTTGTCATCTTCAAGCCCCAGGTTTCCCTGTTCACCTGCATGGGGATTGAGACCAGCAATGGCTAGACGAGGCTGAGGACAGCCCCAGCGCACTTTAAGATCACGCGCTGTGCGCTGCGCCACCGTGATAATCTGATCAGTGGTGAGTTTCGTTGGAACCTCGGCCAGAGGAATATGAACCGTCACTGGCACCGTGCGCAGTTGCGGCCCAGCCAGCATCATCACAGCGTGTGGATCAGATGACGGCCAGTGGCGGTTGGCATAGTCTTCCAGATATTCGGTATGGCCAGGAAACGCGAAGCCGGTTGCATAGAGGTTGGCTTTGTGGATGGGCGCAGTGACCAGGGCCGCGCAGTCATTGACGCGCACCGCATCCAACGCACGCTCCAACGCAACGATCGTCGCTTGACCGGTTTCGGGTGCCAGAACGCCTGGCTGATCAATAACCGCATCAGTCTCGACGATCGTTAGGTGGCTAGGATCTGCGACCCTGGTTGCTTCTTTGGCGTTAACCGCAACGCGTAGACGGTCGGTCGCAAGACCAAGGCGGCTTGCCCGTGACTGAAGTAACGCCGGGTCACCGAACACCAGCAGTGCGGGCGTATTGGCGTCATCCTTGAGGCGCTGGTGGGCCATTAAGATGATATCAGGACCAACCCCTGCGGGCTCGCCCATGCTGACCGCAAGAGGTTTCATGGCAGCTTGTTCGATCTAATTGTTCGGGCGGATGATCGTAGCGGAGGCACGCAGATCGCGCAGATAGCCACGGGTCAACAGGACACCCTCCTCACTGCGTAACTCGCTCTCCACATCGCGCCGTGCTTCAGCATCAGAACGCACATCCCGCTTGTTGCACACTGCGATCATCACCACCCCGTCGTTCCCCACTTCTGGTGATGTCAAACGGCCCACTGGCGTGTCTGACAAGCGCTGGTTGAGTTCCTCTGATAGATCGGAGGAAAAGCGGCGTGTCTCATCTTGCACGACCACATCTGTCAGCTGACGGGCGGCCGCAACACCGGCGGCGCATGATTCAAAGCGTGACCGAAACGTTGTCGCTTCACGGATGCGTCGATCCGCAGCGCCCGATCCTTCGGGCACGACAAATATCACTTCGCGCAGAGTGTATTCGGTCGCCGTCAAACCGTCATTACCGTCTTCGGAGGACCCACGATCATCAAGCGCTGCCAGAACGTCTTGTTCCTGCACACGGACTGTCGCTTGGAAGCGGTTGCGTAGCACCTGATCCCAGATGATTTGCGCTTCGATTGAGTCTCTCAATGTGGCGAAGTCGACGCCGCTTGATCGCAGTGCCTGTCCGAGCTGCGAAACGGATAAACCGCTGCGTCCGGCAATAGTTTGAAGCGCTTGGTCAAGCTCCGCGCCGCTCACGCTAATGCCAAGCCGCCGCGCTTCCGCCCGTTGTAAGGCCTCATTGATAAGAGCTTCTTCCGCCGCCGACTGCGCCTGGCTGCTCGACATGCCTTGCAAACGCAACAAAGCCGCGCGCGCATTGATGTCGAAGTTTGTGATCGGCACATCGTTGACGAGTACGGCGGTGAAGACGGTTTGCGCCTGCGATGGTTGGCTGAGCCCGCCAAGGAGAAGGCCAATGCCAATTGAAATCGCCAAAAGGAAGGTCTTTGCAGCCGAGCCGAGCGTGGGTAGCGATGACTGTGTCGTGTTTGCCGTAACGGCCATTCTCATACTCCTGCTCCGCGTGGGTAGCTTTGATTGTTAGCCCCGTGCCTGATGCACGCCGTCGCGGTTGTAACCTGAGAAGCCGGGGTACCAGAGCCCTAAAGATGCGTCCAGATTTTGGCGCGTTTGCTGTTCGGTACGACACTACTCTTGGGTGAATGCGCTGGTCAGACCGTTTTCGCCTAGAGATGTCTCCACCGCGCCGATGGTGCGTAATGTTATATTGAGGCTAAAGCGACTTTCCGAAACACCGCTGTTTGCTTCGGGCGCTATGAAGACATAGTTGAGGCCGACACCAAAACAGTCGCACAGGTAGCGCAGGGAAGCGCCATACCCCAAAAGATCGCTGTTCTCTAAGTCGTACTGCACGCCTCCTGCGACCTGCCACCCGCTGTCAAACGCATAGGCCGCTGCGCCTGTAACTTGATGCTCATCATCGTTGATGCCGCGAAGGGGCTGTTCGGCAAGATAGGCATAGGTCGCGGAGCCCGAGAGAGGGCCGCGCGCTGTAGCAGCGACAAGTTCGCTGCGCTCAAGTGACAAGTCTTCTTCATCAAGCCGCGCAGATGCCGTAAGCGAAAGATGCTCGCGAAGCCGTGCGGTCACCATGCCAACATAGTCAGATTCGTCAGTCTCAAGGCCGCTATCAGCACCGTTAGGCGTCAGGATGTTAGCGCCCGCCTGCGACTGTGCGTACGGGTTTTCACCGGCTAGATGGAAGGATTGACCGACGAGACCACTCAGCGATAACCCGTTCTCAAGTGTGCCTGTGTAGCGCACTCCGACATTGGCGCGTGTCCCGCCCTCAAGCTGGTCATAGCCGGAAAACTTATCCCAATCGAAGAGGTTCGTAGCGTCAAACACGAGGCTTTGAGAATCTTCAATAGGAATATTGTTGACGTTGGTAGCATCAGGGCGTGCGATGATCTGCGCCACGGGCTCAACCACATGCGAGCCGCCGGGGCTTGAGATCAGGAATGGCCAACGCCATTCAAGACCAGCTGAGGCCATGCCACGGAACAATGTCGTATCGGTATCGGCGAACACGGCCGCCGAAGCACTATCGATACCGTAACCTATGGCATCTCCACGGAAGCCCAGTTGGGGCGTGAAGACCTGACCCAGCGGACCGATAAACTCACGGCGCCAGCCACCTTCAAGGGTTGCGCGGCCATACTGTCCATTGACACCCTCAAAGGACTGCACTGTCGTGCCGTTCACTGACAATGTGTCGATGAAGGCGTCTTCCCGTCGGAGGTTAATAACGTTGGCTTGAAGGAACGCTTCCCCACCGAACGTCCCCGGTGTGAAGCGGCGGTCATAGTCGAAGACAGGCAGCGTCCATGCTTGGTTCTGCGTCACAGCCTGTGTCTCGGTATCGAGCGTTTCCAGCTCAAGGCGCTGCGTGATGTTCGCGTAGCTACGGTCATGAAGACCAGTGAGAAACGTTTGAACAAAAATCTCAGATTCGTCTTCAACGTTGATGCCATAGTCATCGAAGTAATTGCGGTCCGATTGCCAATAGGCATTCCATCCTGCTCGCCAGCGTGAGTTGAAGCGATAGTCTCCGGTTGTTTCGAAGCCCCACCGGAAGTCACGATCTCCTGTCTGACCGGCAAACTCGTCGGAGTTCAACTGGTGTATACCCGAGGCGCGAAGCGTAAAACCGCCGCGTTCCAGCCGCTGCCGCCAAAGCGCGTCCAAATGGACACCTTGGCGCGTGTATGTGGTTGGTGTGACAGTGAGATCATAGCTTGGGTTGAGTGCAAAGTAGTATGGCGTTCTAACGCCGAAACCCAATCTGTTGTCTTGCAAGAACTGGGGCTGAAGAAATCCGCTTTGGCGCTCTACGGTTGGATCAGCATGGGCAAAGAAGGGTAGCCACACGACCGGCACGCCGAACAGATCAAGACGGACATTGCGGTAGTACACCATCTTGTCGTCTTGGTCGTACGTGATCCGGTCGGCGTTAAAGGTCCAAGCGCGAGGACGATCTGGGTTATCTGGGCAGGATTCGCAGGCTGTGTAAGTGCCGTCTTCAAAAACGGTGACGGAGCCTTCACTGCGTGTGGCATTGCGGGCGGTGAAGAACGTTCTATCGGTCGTCTCCACGCGTAGCGCTTGTACAAATCCGTCAGCCAGTGTGTCGCTCAGGTCTGCAGAGGACGCGCGTATGACATCGCCGGTTGGTTCGATCAGAACAACATTGCCTCGAGCAGCCACCCGGTTGCGGGCGCGGTCATAGATCACCTCATCGGCATCAACGGTGTAGCCGTCATAGAGGATCTTGACGCTGCCTATCGCCGTAACGGTGTTCGCTGCGTCGTCGTAAAGAAGCTGATCAGCTTCCAAAAACAACTGCGCATTGGGATCCGTTTCGGCAAAGCCAGGTACCGCTTGGGCGCTTGCGGGCGGTACCAATGGCACACCGTTTTGTGCGGAGATAACCACGCCACCGGCAATGGCGAGCACGCCAACAAGGCCGCAGGACAGAGCACGCCGCGACGGAGACCTGAGCAAACGAGACTGCAAACAATCGGGCTTCATCCGTCCTCCAGATGAAGCAAAGCCGTTATGCCAAAGAGTGAGGCTGCAATTGGCGGAGCCCAGGCGGCCAATATTGGGCTAACCAATCCCGCGCCCCCAAGATCGCCCGCGATTTCGTTGACAACGAACACTATAAATCCAGCACTCAACCCTGCAGCCACCAACCGTGTCGTTCCCCCATGACGAGAGAACCGCAAGGAAACGGTTGCGGCCACCAATACCATGGCCATAAGCAGCATGGGGCGAGCAAGCAAGGCTTGAAACTGGAATAGGTAGCGATCAGCTGTGATCCCAGCGCGCTGTGCTTTTTCTACAAGACCGGGCAAGCTCCAAATTGGGACAGATGTCGCGGGTGTGAACCGTCCTAGGACATCATCACGGGACAGGGGTGTCTGGAGCTCAGCCATTGGCACATTGCTAGTCACGCCATCGACACCGGTCACAGCTGCATCGTTCATATACCAGACGCCGTCACGCAGCTCCGCACGCGGAGCATCAATGCGCTGCTGCAGGTGCCCATCCGAACCAAAAACGAACGCACTCACCGTGTTGAGGGCACCTCCGTCATGATCAGCCGAGGCCGCGCGTACCAGGGCTGTTGCGCCATCTTGCGCTTGTCGGAACCAAACTTCCCTGTCGGGGTCTACATTGGTGGTGCTGCCCGCGAACCATTGCGTCATCACCGCATCGGATCGCACTTTCATCTGCGCTGACAACGGGTTGTAAATCGCCGTTGCGATCATCCCGATGACGAAAGCAACACCCAGGAGCGGCACCAAGAACTGCCAGGCTGACAGCCCAGAGGCGCGCGCGACCACAAGCTCAGAGCGGCGCGACAGGGACACCAGTGTCATCAGTGATCCTGTGAGAACCGCAAACGGCACGATCTGCTCCGATAGGGCGGGAAGACGCATCGCAGAGATCGCGGCGATGATCCCCAGGGGAACCTCCAGATCACCACTTCGCCGGGACAGTTCCATCACGTCGACGATGAGGAGCAGGCCCAATGCCCCGAAGAACACGTACGACACATGCTTCATAAAGATGACGCTGAGATATTTGTTGAGAGACGCAGATAGTTTCATGAGGTCAGGCCACCCGTGCCTTGCGCTCGAACAGATGGGAGATGGTTTGCGCTACCACCTCGAAAGGGTCGATCCGGCGAGACAGGGCATAGATGCCCAGACCAACCACCAGAAGCGGTACCAGATAAATGACCGGAAAGAGAAAGGGCGCATTGACCAGAAGCGAGTAGCTGCTCAGCTGCCCGCAAAGCAGAACAACCCCGCCGCCTATAGCGGACAAAACGCGTTTGCCACGACCCGAACGGGCAGAGTGAGGTGTGGCGAGGCTGAGAGCGATGATCATCGCGTACCCGAACGGATAAAGTGGAAGCGCTAGCCTGTTGTGAAGCTCTGCCAAAAGTCGGCCCCGATGATGGGTGAAAAATACATCGTCAGGATCAGGATTGAGGAGGTATGCCGTTGTGCGTTCTGACGGTTTGAAAAGCGTTGGCCCATCGCCGCCATCAGCGAAACTCAGGTCGATTGAATAGCTGTCGAAGTAGAGGTATGCCGTCGAGAGCCGCCCCGAGCCGGACAGCGTGCGACGTTGGATAACGCCATCTTCAAGAGACAGAAAAGAGCCATTCTCGCCGCGCAGAACGCTGCCGCGGTCGGCGAAGTAGATGATCTCTTGTGGATACTCTCGCGTGTCGGCAATCATGATATTGGCCAGAACTCCACCGGGCTCTCGGGCGCCCATGTGAAAGGTGAGCCCGTCTTGCAGGGTAGAAAAGGTTCCCTCACGGACCACGGTCGCCAGAAGGTCAGCGCGCACATCGCTAATGATGAATCGCCATGCGTTCTGTGCCTGTGGAACCACAAGGTGGGCAAAGCTGCCCAAGATAAAGCTGACAACGAAAGCGGCGGCCATCAAAGGGCGTAAAAGTCCCAGAGGGCTACCGCCTGATGCATTGACCACAACTATCTCGCTATCAGCGCTGAGCCGGTTGAGTGTCATCAAAAGGGCAAGGAAGAGCGCGATGGGAGACATCATGGAGAGCATCTGCGGCATCGACAGCGCAGTTAGGACGGCAAACGTCATCAAAGCCGCGCCCTGATTGGTCACCACATCGAGTTCTTGCAGCGCAACGACGCACAACACCACCGCCATCATAGCGATAAGCATGCCGCCAAAGGTCGACACGACCTGACGGAAAAGATACCGATCGAGAAGGTTGCTGGCGGTTAATCGCACGAGCCACTCCCGTCCAAACGTCTTGCGTTTAAAGCGTGTTCTTCACTCACAACGTGATGACGCATACATGTCCCAAGCGCCTGCCCAGTCGACTAGGTTAGGCAGCACCACATTAGATGACGTGTGCATGTCCCCACATGCAACCGCCATTGCGCGGTAGAATGGCTAAAATTCGACCAAAAAACGCGGTTAACGGTTGTTTTCTAGATGTTTAGCGCCTGATGACCGGTACCCATGGCAGCTTCAGTGCCGATCCACCGCTTGAAAAGCATCAAACGCTTCATCCAGCAACGAACGATCGAAGGGATTCGCTAGTGGCCTTGCCAATTAGGCTGCTGTGCGCCACGTCCAATGGACGGGACGTCATTGCCTCGTGTAAACCTGTCAGAACCTCACATATTTTTCCCTTCACTATTGGACCTTCAGGACGCCCATGCCGCAGTTGTCATTTTTGTTCAAACCCTTGCCCGCCGACGAACTTCCCTCCGATGCGCCTGATGGTCCTTTGATCGTTCCGGTCGGCAAGCCCGATAGTCTGAGCAGCGTTGCCGCTGTGCTTGATTCTGCAACCTCCGGCCAGCTTTCAGCCAGCCTTCAGGCTGCCGAGTTTAAGGGCAGCTGGGGCGAAACTGTGTCGCTGTTCGCACTCGCTGGTGCACCGTCAAAACAGATCATAGCTGGCGGATCGGATTCAGAAAAAGCCAAAGGTCCACAACCCTACATCATGCTTGGTGGCAAACTTGCGGCGCGTCTTCTTAAGGCCAAAGAGGCATCCATCCACTTGGGTGATCTGGATGCAGACAAAGCAGCTGATCTTCTGGCGGGCATGAAGCTCGGCGCTTACCGTTTCAATCGCTACAAGAGCCAGCCGGAGAAGGCAGCTGAAGAAGACAAGCCCGACGGCAAGTCAGATGACAGTAAGGGAGATGACAGCGTCGAACCGGAGCTGCCTCCTGAATCTATAGAGATTACGGTCTATGCCGCCGACACTGAGGCGCTCGAAGCCGCTTTCGCCCAGACCGACGCGATCGCCGCGGGAACCATGCTCGCCCGCGATCTTGTTAATGAGCCGCCAAACGTGCTCGGACCGGAGGAGTTTGCAGGCGTTGCCCAAGCGCTCGGGGATCTCGGTGTTGAGGTCACGGTCCTCGACGAAACCCAAATGGCAGACCTTGGGATGAACGCGCTTCTTGGTGTCGCACAAGGCTCAGTTAAACCGGCACGTCTTGCCATCATGCATTGGAAGGGCGGGTCTGAGGGCGACAAACCCGTAGCCATTGTTGGTAAGGGTGTGGTCTTCGATACAGGGGGCATTTCCATCAAACCGTCTGGTGGGATGGAGGATATGAAGGGCGATATGGGCGGTGCGGCCTGCGTCGTTGGCCTGATGCATGCGCTTGCCGCGCGTGGCGCCAAAGCCAATGTGGTTGGCGTGATCGGGCTCGTTGAGAACATGCCCGACGGCAACGCGCAGCGCCCCGGTGATATTGTTACCTCTATGGCCGGTAAGACGATTGAGATCATCAACACCGACGCCGAGGGTCGCCTGGTGCTTGCTGATGCACTGCACTACACCCGCACAACCTATGACCCTGTGGTCATGATCGACCTTGCGACGCTCACGGGCGCTATTCTGGTGGCGCTCGGCCAGGAACATGCGGGGATGTTCACCAACAATGATGAGTTGGCTGATGCGTTATCCGCGTCCGGCCAGGCGACCGGCGAGCGCGTCTGGCGCATGCCGCTTGGTCCTGCCTATGACAAGATGATCAATTCCCGCTTTGCAGACATGAAGAACACGGGTGGTCGATTTGCAGGCTCCATCACCGCTGCCCAATTTTTGCAGCGGTTCGTAGGGGACACCCCGTGGGCGCATCTGGATGTCGCTGGCACAGCCATGTCCGCGCCTAAGACTGCGATCAACGAGTCCTTCGGCTCAGGGTTTGGTGTGCGCCTTCTCAATGCCTACATCCGCGACACGTATGAGACTGCGACTTGATCCAAAAGGCGCTTGCAAATGGCAGAGCTTGCTTTCTACCACTTGCAGGCGTTGCCGCTTGAGCGCGCGTTGCCCCAGCTCCTTGGAAAGTGCCTGGAACGATCGTGGCGAGCACTTGTCGAGGTCGGCCGGCCGGAGGTGCTGGGGAACCTCGACGAGCAGCTTTGGACCTTTGACCAGTCAAGTTTTCTGCCGCACGCGAGCCCAGTCTCGGTGCCCAGCAAAGAGGCGGGACGTCACCCCATTTGGCTTCGCTTGTTTGACCCATCCGATGATGAGACGAACCCCAATGTGGCGCAGGTACATTTTTTTGTAGCCGGTGCCATGCCGCCTCAAAACGCCTCTTTTGATGCGTTTTCCCGCACCTGCCTCATCTTCGATGGTGCGGCAGATGATGATGTGAGCGCGGCGCGCACTGTCTGGAAAACCCACCGTGCCAGCGGTCATGACTTGTCCTACTGGCAGCAGACCGAAAATGGCGGCTGGAAAAAGGCGGCCAGTTCCTGATCCGCCGTCTGTTGGTCCTCCAGACATCTGACTGGTGGCTATAGACTTTTAAGGTGGACGGGCGCGGTCCTTTATCTGAAGTGTTTTGCGCGTGGCGGATACGATTTGGCGCGTGACGAGCGAAGGAGAGTTGGCATGATGGTGCGCTCTATGACGCTCGGGCAGGACACCCCGCAGGATATCCCTGGGCGGCTGCTCGTCGCTGAAGCGGGTAACGCGCATGAACCGGGGTGACGATCGCACTCAGTCCATTGCGACCGTCACGGCATCACCGCGGAGACATTCCGTGACGACCTCATTTGGTGACGACGACCTCATTTAGCGGCAGAGTTGTTCTGGAAGATTGTGTCAGCATCATCGGCTGGCGCTCACGCCATTCAAACAGGCTCGCCAGCAGCTTCCAGTGCCTCATTGAGTTCCAGCCATCGCCCTTCCCATTCATCCAACGCTGCTGCACCCTTGGCTCTGCGTTCTGCGAAGCGAGCACCCTTTTTGGGATCGCGGGCGTAAAGGTTCGGGTTGGCCAGTTGCTTATCGAGCTTTTGAATCTCTTCGCGGATTTGCGTCAACCGGCTCTCCGTCTCTGACAGTTGTTTCTTCAAAAACGAGACATTGACCGAGCGTTTTGGTTTTGTGTCTTCTGCGCCATTGTGCGGACCAGAAGACTGCGATGTCTCTTCGACCTGTCGTTTGGCTTTCGCCTTTCGCTTGGCCTTGCTGCTCGTCGTCTCACCCTTGCCGAGGATCGCGCGACGGTAGGCGCCCAAATCATCCTCATAGGGGCGCACTGTGCCATTGCCGACAACCCAGAGTCTATCTGCCGTCGCTTCGATGAGATGCCGGTCGTGGGAGATAATAATTACCGCGCCATCATAAACCGCAAGCGCCTCCACCAGCGCCTCGCGCGCCTCCATGTCCAAATGGTTGGTCGGCTCGTCTAAGATCAAAATGTCCGATCCATCAAAAGTGATCAGCCCGAGCAAGAGCCGCGCCCGCTCACCACCGGAAAGTTGTCCTGCCGGTGTGTCCATGCGCAGCCGATCAAAGCCCATCTGTGCGGCCCGTGCACGAACCTTGGCCTCCGGTATGTCTGGCAGGCGCGCTCGGACCGCATCAACGGGCGATTGCTTAGGATTGAGATCATCAAGCTGGTGCTGCGTGAAGAAGGCGACCTTCATCTTCGACGGCTTGGTCAGCGTCCCATCTTGGCGCGTCAAGCGGCCAGCAATCATCTTCGCAAAGGTCGATTTTCCGTTTCCGTTCTGACCCAACAGCGCGATCCGGTCATCGGGGTCGATGCGAAACGTCATCCTGGAAAGCACTGACGTTTCAGCTTCGTAGCCAACAGCAAGATCACGGCCATTGATCAGCGGTGGCGACTTTGGCTTCGCTGGGCCCTCAAAGTGAAAAGGGGCCACGCGTTCCTCCACCCGCAGCGCCATAGGTTCCATTTTCTCCAGCATCTTCAGGCGTGACTGCGCTTGTTTGGCCTTCGTTGCCTTCGCGCGGAACCGATCCACAAAAGACTGCATATGGGCGCGGCGGGCGGCTTGCTTGGCCTGGGCTTTTTCTTCCACCGCCAATTGCAGACGACGTTGCTTGTCGAAGGTGTCAAATGGCCCGCCATAGAGCTGCAGGCGGCGCTGGTCGAGGTGCAGTGTTTGCCGGACAGCGCTGTTCAAAAGATCGCGGTCATGGCTGATGATCATGAGCGTGTGCGGATAGCGCGCCAGATACATCTCAAGCCACAAGGCGCCTTCCAGATCGAGATAGTTGGTGGGCTCGTCGAGCAGGAGCAGGTCAGGCGCGGAAAACAGAACCGCCGCGAGCGCAACACGCATCCGCCAGCCACCAGAAAAGTCTGACGCGGGGCGCGCCTGCGCCTCTGCATCGAAGCCTAAGCCTTTGAGAATTCGCGCAGCCCTTCCTTCCGCGGAGTGTGCGTCGATGTCCGCCAGCCGAGTTTGAATGTCGGCAATGCGCATCGGATCGGTGGCACTTTCCGCCTCCGCCAGAAGAGCTGCTCGCTCGGTGTCCGCAGCCATCACGATCTCAACCAATGCTTCAGGACCAGCGGGTACTTCTTGGTCGACACCGCCCAGTCTGGCGCGCGGCGGCAGGCGCACTTCTCCGCTTTCGGGGGAGAGTTCACCGCGAATGATATTGAACAAGGTCGTCTTGCCGGACCCGTTGCGCCCGACAAAACCAATCTTCGATCCGCGCTGGATTACAGCCGAGGCATTGTCGAACAAAAGCCGGTCGCCGAGCCGGTAGGTAAGACTGTCTATTTCAAGCATGCGCGCGCCCTACCATTGCGCTGAAGGCCGGTCTAGCGCAGATAGTTGGTGCCGTGTGCGATATCTTCCGAATATCGCGCGAACATTGCACCTTTTGGCTCGAACATCGCAGATCCATCGCGCGATATCGCAGTCAGACAAAAACACTTACCGGAGCGGACAATGTCACGCCATTTATATGAGCTCTGCGGCGAGGATCGCGAGCGCCTGTTCTCTGCCTATTCATGGCGGGTGCGTCTGACGCTCGGGTACAAGGATCTTGCGTTTGAAAGTCGGCCAACCCGCTTTTTGGAGATCCCCAAAGTGCTGGATGGCATTCACGACCGAGTGCCCGTTCTGATGGACGGCGACCGGACGATCACTGAGAGCTTTGCCATCTGCACCTATCTGGAACAGGCTTACCTCGAAACGCCGCGGATTTTCACCCATGGGCGTGAGACTGATCCAAGTGCGCTAGCGAACGCGGCGCTGATCGACAATCTGATCGTGACTGGTCTTTACCCCACCATCACACGGATGATCATCAAGGATATCTCCGACTGCCAGGCACCCGACGACGAGCACTACTTCCGCACGACCCGTGAGCAGCGCCTTGGCGCCACGTTGGAAGACATCCAGCGCGGGCGAGACAAAGAGCGGGCGCGGTTTGCCACCTTCTTGAAACCTTATCGTCGCCGCTTGGAGGACTCGCCCTTCCTGGGTGGGAAAAAGCTCCTGTTCGCTGACATTGCCCTTTGCTCGAGCTTCTGTTGGGCGATTGGAACATCTGCCTATGACACGATGGGGGGCGATGACGTTCTGCATTCTTGGTTTGATCGGGTTATACAAGCGTGCGGCCAGACCAAGGCTTTGAAGCGCATGACATGAGCGGGTGACTTGATGCTGGGATCACCAAGAGCTATAGCCCGCGCACCCGCATCAACTGATCCCTTCGATTAGACCATGTGCGAGCCCTGACGGAGAGGTCTCTCTCCCCCGTCTTTTCTGATTCACCTGACCAAATGACCTAACACGTAAGGATCGCCGCGATGGCCATCGAACGCACTTTTTCCATGATCAAGCCGGACGCAACGCGCCGCAACCTCACCGGGCAGATCACTGCCAAGCTGGAAGCCGCTGGCCTTGGTGTCGTAGCTGCCAAGCGCGTGTGGATGAGCCGTAAAGACGCTGAAGGCTTCTATGCTGTCCACCGCGAGCGCCCCTTCTTCGACGAGTTGGTAGACTTTATGTCCTCCGGCCCGACCGTCGTTCAGGTTCTCGAAGGCGAGAATGCGATCCTGCGCAACCGCGAAGTGATGGGCGCGACCAACCCGGCTGAAGCTGAGGACGGGACGATCCGAAAGGAGTTCGCGCTCTCCATCGGCGAGAACTCGGTGCACGGTTCAGATGCCGCAGAAACAGCGGCGGAAGAAATCGCCTACTGGTTCTCCGAGCTTGAGATTGTGGGTTAACACGTTCCTCCGTTTTCCTAAACATAGCGGAGTACCACTTCATTGGGGGAAGAGGACCACGTCAGTGGGGAAGACCAATCGAAGAGATCTCCACACAGAGTTACTGGTATGCAGAGTTACCAGCATACAGGGCGATACGGATGCTGTCCTCACCCCGATCAAGAAGATCGGCGGTGTGATGGAGGAGCTTGAATACGGCGGCGGCCTCCAACACGTCCGTGCTGGAGACAGAGCGGCCGTGTCAGCTGTGTTGGAGGTGCGACCCAGCCAGCTTTGGCGCTCAACTAACGCAAATGTGTAAGCCGTTTGACTTGCACGGCGCGTCGCCTGCGATACACCCGAACTATCCGAAAGTAGGGTGCACTCGATGGAACTTATCTTCGCCTACATCGCTGGTGTTCTGACACTCATCAATCCCTGCGTTCTGCCCGTTTTACCCATCGTTTTGATGTCTGCCCTCAACGCCAACCGCTTCGGCCCGGTGGTGTTGGCCGCCGGTATGAGTGCTTCGTTTGTCACATTCGGCGTTTTGGTGACCGCGTTCGGTTCAAGCGTCGGGCTTACCCAAGAGACGCTCGGCCAGATTGGCGCTGTTTTGATGGTCGTCTTTGGCGCGATCCTTATCGTACCCGCCTTTGCCCACCGGTTTGAGCTTGCGACAGCTGGCGTTGCATCTGGCGCAGGTCAGCGCATGAGTACAGTTGATACCGGCTCCTTGCGCGGTCAGTTTATCGGCGGGCTTCTCTTGGGTGCTGTTTGGTCGCCGTGCATCGGCCCGACGCTTGGCGGCGCTATTGCACTGGCCTCTCAGGGTCAGAACCTCGGCTGGGTTACACTCATCATGATGTTCTTCGCCGCTGGTGTTTCAACCTTCATCATCGGCCTGGGGCTTGGTGCGCAGGAAACGTTGCGCAAGCGGGCGGAAATGTTTGCGGGCATCGCTGAGCGATCCAAGCCGATTATCGGCTTCACCTTCATCGCCGTCGGTCTGATGCTGCTCTTTCAGGTCCACTATCTGTTAGAAGGCGCGCTCATCAGCGTGATGCCGATCTGGCTTCAAGACCTGTCTGTGCGTTTCTAAACACCCTCATATTTGCAGGAACGAGAACCCATGCATGTAACTAAACTAAACCGGCGCACCTTCCTTTTAGGAACCGCTGCACTCACGCTTGCACCCCTCGCTGCCCAGGCGAGTTTTGAAAGCTACACGCCGGGCGCAATCCAATCTGCGCTGGCGGCAGGCGAGACTGTGTTTGTGGATTTCTCCGCCCGCTGGTGCACGACATGCGCCCGTCAGGAACGCGTGATCAATGCGCTGCGTGCTGAGAACCCGGCCTATGATCAGGCTATGCGGTTCATCAAAGTTGATTGGGATACCTATCGGCGCCACGAGGTGACGACATCGCGCAACATCCCGCGCCGTTCCACCTTGCTCGTGTTACGCGGCAATTCCGAGCTTGGCCGGATCATCGCTGGCACAAGACAATCGCAAATCAAAGCGCTGATGGATGTCGGACTGTCCTAAGCGCGTCTGCCCATAGGCCCCTTGAAACACCAAAGAGCCGGGCGCTGGTGGTTTGCCGCCCGGCTCTTCTTCGTTTCAGAGGGAACTGCTCAATGCTTGAATTTGCGGATCTCGCCTGACTTCAAGCGCTCGAGGTAGCTGTTGAGCTCGCGCTTCACGATCGGCATCAGCGCATAAAGCGCGATGATGTTAACGACCGCCATGGCGAAGATCGCAGCATCGGAGAAGTCGATCACCGGACCAAGGCTTGCCGCTGCGCCAATCACGACGAAGATGCAGAAGATGATCTTGAAGATAAGTTCCTTCGTCTTGCCCTCGCCAAACAAGTAGGTCCACGCTTTCAATCCGTAATACGACCAGGAAATCATGGTCGAGAACGCAAAGAGCACGACCGCCACCGCAAGCACCAGCGGGAACCAGGAGAAGGCGGATTCGAACGCCGCCGATGTCAAAGAGACGCCGGAGTTACCGCCCACCGTTTGGATAGCTGTACCGGCTTCGTTGAGGACGTAAAGCCCGGTTTCTGCATCTTGGATGAGCTGGCCCGTGATGATGATCACAAGCGCTGTCATGGTGCAGATCACGACCGTGTCGATGAATGGCTCAAGCAGCGATACAAACCCTTCGGTGACCGGTTCTTTGGTACGCACCGCCGAGTGGGCGATAGCCGCTGAGCCGACCCCGGCCTCGTTGGAAAACGCGGCACGACGGAAGCCTTGAATGAGCGCACCAACCAAGCCGCCAGCAACGCCAAGGCCAGTGAACGCGCCTTCAAAAATCTGACCGAACGCCCAACCGATCTGATCGGCATTGAGAACGATGATAACAATCGCTGCCAGAACGTACATCACGCCCATGAAGGGAACGACTTTCTCGGTCACCTTGGCGATGGACTTAATGCCCCCGACGATCACGGCGAAGACAACCGCAGCGAAGATTATGCCGGTGATCCAGCCGGGATAATCCCCGACAATGCCTGATATCTGCGCGTGCGCCTGGTTGGCCTGGAACATGTTCCCGCCGCCGAGCGCGCCGAGGATGCAAAAGATAGAGAAGAGAACCGCCAGCACTTTACCGCCTGGGAAGCCCCGTTCGGTAAAGCCTTTGGACATGTAATACATAGGCCCGCCTGAGACTGTGCCGTCTGCGTATTCATTGCGGTACTTCACGCCGAGCGTGCACTCGGTGAATTTGGACGCCATGCCCAAAAGACCAGCCATGATCATCCAGAACGTCGCGCCAGGGCCGCCAATGCCCACGGCTACGGCCACGCCTGCGATGTTGCCGAGGCCTACCGTGCCCGAAAGCGCGGTGGCAAGCGCCTGGAAGTGGCTGACTTCCCCTGCATCGTCAGGATCGGAATAGTCGCCCTTCACCAATTGGATGGAGTGCCAGAAGGCTCGGGCCTGAATGAACCCGAAATAGAGGGTGAAGATCGACGCGGCGATGACAAGCCACATCACGATCCATGGGAAATTGGTTCCCGGCAGTGCGGAAAAGATGAAGCCCACAAACGGACCGGTGATCGTGGCAAAGGCCTCGTTAACGGCCTGATCAATGCCGCCCTCTTGCGCCAGTGAGGCTTGAGTGGACCCAGCAAGTGCTAAGGCTGAAAGGAGTAGGCAGGTGATGAGATTTTTTGCAGACATATCAAACCCTCACGAAACAACAGTCACGGGAACACTGGCATTCATCACCAGATTGACGGTGGAGGACCCGAAGATCCGCGATACGACTCCGGCTTCGGAGGTGCGCCCGACAACGATCTGGTCCGCACCTTCTTCCTTGGCCACGCGCTCCAGCGTTTCGGCCACGTCGCCATGCTTGACGATGCCGGAAACAGTAAGGCTGCTGCCAGCCAGTGAGGTTACAGCTGGGTCAACAATGCGCTCTTTGGCTGCCGATATCTCCTCCTCACGGCGCTTGTGACGTTCAGCGTTTTCTTCAGCGGTTTGGAAAGTAAAGGGTGACCACTCGATCACGTAGACAAGCAGGAGCTCGGACCCATCAACCAGCGCTGCGAGCCCCTTCGCGTAGTCGATGGCGCGAACGCCGGACGCGCTCCCATCCAGCCCAACGACGATTTTGACTGACATTTTGACCCCCTGAAGTCTGCCGTATGGCGCTTGCGTTTGACACTTGCCGGGGACTTTGCGTCCAAGACAATGTGTGCCCAAGACGCCTCGCCAAAGTACGCGGCAAAGGATGAGGCTTGATCTATATTAGATAGACGTCAAGTTTAATTTGCACGCAGGGATGTTTACAAAAGTATCATAATTGTAAGATGTAAGTACTTATCCTTTAT
>JBCCLK010000026.1:0-40842 GCA_039026935.1 Pseudomonadota bacterium | reverse complement strand
GAAACATTCGTTTATCGTCACTATGATCCCGATGAGATCGTCATGGGCAAGCGGCTTGAAGATCATCTGCGCTTTGCCATTGCCTACTGGCATTCCTTCGCCTGGCCGGGCGGCGATCCGTTTGGTGGGCAGACCTTTGACCGCCCTTGGTTCGGTGACACCATGGAGCTGGCACGCCTCAAAGCCGATGTGGCGTTCGAGATGTTTAATCTGTTGGGCGTGCCGTTCTTCTGTTTTCACGATGCTGATGTGCGCCCGGAAGGTGAGAGCTTTGCAGAAAACATCGCCAATCTCGATGCGATGGTGGATGTGTTTACGGAGAAGATGGAGGCGACTGGCGTTAAACTCCTCTGGGGGACGGCGAACCTGTTTTCGCACAAACGTTTCATGGCGGGCGCTGCAACTAACCCTGACCCGGACGTGTTCGCCTGGTCGGCAGCCACCATCAAAGCGTGCATGGATGCGACCCATAAGCTCGGCGGCCAGAATTATGTCCTTTGGGGAGGTCGCGAAGGCTATGAGACGCTGCTCAACACCGATCTTACTCGTGAGGCAGAACAGGCCGGGCGGATGCTCGCAAAGGTGGTTGATTACAAACACAAGATCGGGTTCCAGGGCACAATCCTCATCGAGCCAAAGCCACAAGAACCCACCAAGCACCAGTATGATTTCGATGTGGCAACCGTTTACGGCTTCCTCAAACGGTTTGGCCTTGAGAACGATGTGAAGCTCAACATCGAACAGGGACACGCGATCCTTGCCGGACACAGCTTCGAGCATGAGCTAGCTGTTGCCGCGAGCCTAGGGCTTCTGGGCTCCATCGATATGAACCGCAACGACTATCAATCAGGTTGGGACACCGATCAGTTCCCCAACTCAGTGCCCGAGGTCGCACTTGCCTACTATGAAGTCCTAAAGGCTGGCGGCTTCACCACGGGTGGCACGAACTTCGATGCCAAGCTGCGCCGCCAATCCCTTGATCCTGAAGATCTTATCCTCGCTCATGCGGGCGCTATGGATGTCTGCGCGCGCGGACTCAAAGCGGCTGCGGCGATGTTTGAGGATGGTGGCCTGGAGACAATGCGCGCAGAGCGCTACGCCAACTGGGACAGTGAAGGCGCAAAAACCATGCTTGCCTCAGACGGCTTGGAGACGATCTATGATCGCGTCATCACAGGCGATCTGCAACCGGATCCGAAATCCGGCAAGCAGGAGCGTTTGGAAAACTGGGTGAACCGCTTTGTTTAATCGCAAGCCAAGTTCGGCCTGAACTCTATGACGGGCCAACCGCGCACGCTTTGGCCAGGTCCGTAATCGCTTTCCAATCGCGTTTTTCGATGATGTTGGCCGGGGTAAGCCACGATCCACCAACACACACCACATTGGGCAGGCTTATATACTGTGGAAACGTCTCTGGCGTGATGCCGCCGGTCGGACAGAACCGGATGTGGGGCAGGGGCTGCGACATCGCTTTTAGCTTCGTGGCGCCGCCTGAAGGCTCAGCGGGGAAGAACTTCTGAAAGGTGTACCCACGCTCCGCGAGCGCCATCGATGATGAAACGTTGTCGCTACCGGGCAGAAGTGGCAGGTCTTGGGTCTCTGCTGCGTTCAGCACCGCGTCGGTCCAACCTGGTGACACGCCGAAAACTGCTCCTGCGCTTCGGGCCGTCACGATATTATCAGCGGAAAGCAATGTTCCGGCGCCGACCACAACACCATCAACTCCTGCCATCGCCTCAAGTACCTTGGGTGCATTGGGCGTGCGAAGCGTGACTTCCAAGACGGTGAGGCCACCGGTAGCAAGCGCCTCAGCCAAAGGCACGGCATCCTCAACACTGTTCATCACGATGACTGGTATGACGTTCGTGTGCTCAAGCCACGTGTCGAAGCGCGCCTGATGATCTTCAACGCGGCTGCGTGTTGTCTTGTCGATCATTTTATTGATCCGTGTGCCTTACATCGGTTGGGACGATTGCGCCGCGATGGCCAACGACCTGGCGAGAAAGCGCATGTGCGGTGGACATCGCGTGTTGGTGACTGTTGGTGTTGACGAGTGCACCTATGTAGCCGCCTGAGAAACTGTCCCCGGCGGCGGTGGTATCGACGACAGTGTCCGCCGGTTGGAAGGTAAGCTCTTCTTCGGAACGCCAGTTGATTGGCGCTGGGCCCCTTGCCCCGCGTTTCAAGGCCCCAAGGCTTGCCGTGTAGCCTGCGAAGCGGTTCATGATTTCATTTTCACTTTCCTCGAAGAGATCAGCCTCATCATCCACAGAGGGCAGGGCGATATCGCAAAGCTGCCACGCCTCCGCGCATATAGCTTGTGCTGCAGATCGGCTTTCCCAAAGTTTCGCACGGTAATTGGAATCGAAGGCAAAGAGCCCGCCTTCGGCCCGAAAGAGCTCAATCCAATCGAGAAGCTCGCCGCGCGCCTCCTCGTTCAAGATAGCCAGTGTGATCCCCGACACGTATACGATGTCAAAAGCATTCAGTTTTTGGAGTGCCACACCGCCATGAGGGCTAAACATCTGCCGCGCTGCGGACTGGCCACGCCAATAGGTGAAGCTACGTTCGCCGCGATTGTCGACCTGTATTGAATAAAGGCCGGGGTGGTGCGTCGTCATGCGGGCGATAAGCTCAGTGCCAACGCCATGGCTTTCAATGAAGGCAAGCATCTGATCTGAATACGGATCCGTCCCAACCGCGGTGATATAGTCGACGGTGTGACCAGGGCTCAAAACACGGGCCATATAGATCGCGGTGTTAAGTGTATCGCCCGCGAACCCCAGCATCGCCCTGCCAGGCACGACATCCGCCTGAACTTCAATCATGGCCTCGCCGATGCAGCATATCCGCGTCATGGCTCCGTCCTGTCCAATGTTATCGGAAGAGCGATGGCAGCCAAAACGAAAACTCCGAAATGTAGGTTACAAGGAGGAGGACGCAGACCGTAGCCGCGTAGAACGGCCAGATCGAACGCATCGCATCCCAGATGGATATTTGCCTAACAGCGCAGCCGACAAACAGAACTGCGCCCACCGGAGGCGTGCAAAGCCCAATCCCCAAGTTGAAGATAAGGATGACGCCGAAATGCACCAGGTCGACACCGAACGATGTTGCAACCGGTAGAAAGATGGCAGTGATGATCACAATCAGCGGGGACATATCCATGAACGTGCCAAGGATAAGAAGGATCACGTTGACAAGGAGCAGAATGATGATGGGGTTGTTGGAAATCGACTGCATCAGTTCGATGATGGTCGTCGGCACCTGCAAGAACGCGAGCAACCAACCGAACGACGCCACCGAGCCAATGACCGTGAACACCATAGCAGTCGCGCGCACCGACGCAAAGGTCAACTCAATAAAGTCTTCCCAGCTGAGAGTGCGATAGACAAAGAACGTCACCAGAAGTGCATAGACGACGGCAATGTTGGACGATTCCGAAGCTATAAAATGCGTGAACGTACGCCGCTAAAGATGATGGCAACAAGACTGAGGCCGAGATGTCAGCGCCGATGTCGCCGTCCATCACCTTGCGCATATGCTCGACCGGTCAAGTATTTGTCATGCCGCCGCTAGAACCTCGTTCGCGTTCGCTTCGCGCGCAGTGTCGCCTGCCAGTCGCTTTTGGCGGTGCCACTGCGTCCCTAGGCACACAAGTAGCAGGCTACGTCACAGGCGCTGTCCTCAACGTCGATGGTGCAGGCTCGCGCGTTAGACGTCCAGAAACGTTCAAGGAATAAAAAAACCGCCCCGTCGCACAAGCGCTGGGGCGGTCGAAGATTAATCCAACAGAGATTAGTTGGTGATGGCTTCCCGATTGAACATCAGGCGCATCGTGATCGGGCTGACGCGAGTGATGCTGTCGAGCGATGCGAGTTCCTGAAGCGTATCGATACCTTCATTGATGCCGGCATCTTCGGTTGACACGAAAATCATGCCGTTCGTGGTGACCATGACCTGATCTTCGGAAAGGCGCATCACGAAGAAGGCTGCATCAACAGGTACTTCGGTGCCCAAGAGCTCAAGCGTACCAAACGTCTCGATGTTGGTAGATTCGCCGACGGCGAGCCCATTCACTTCTTCCATGTCGAGTTCGGCGGTCACTTCAGCGTTTGGAATGTTATTGAATACGTGTTCGATCATCCGCTCGTTGCGAATGTCGATGAATGTTTCAACAGAAGCAAGGCCGATGCTAAGCTCGACAGCGCCATCTTCTGACACGGAGCCAGAGATATCGCTGAAGGTGTGGTTTTCACCGAACAATTCGCTTTTGATTGAAGCGAAGGAAAGGTTGGAGTTTTCTGCATCAAGTACCCAGTTATCAGCTTGGGCGCCTGTGGCTGCTAGTGAAAGAGTCGCGGCAGCAGCGAGCATTTTGATCTTGTGCATAGATGTATCCTCCCGATAGGGTTGCGCTGCTTCGGAATCGAAGCTGCGACAATAACACTCGGATGCGACATTTTATTCACCGCCCGATGAAAAAAACTTGCTTGAGCGTGGTCCGCGAGGGTCTCACAGACCTTTATCCCCGGCTTTGGCGCTTCTGTTTGGCGCTCACAGGTAGCCGTGCGTCGGCCGATGATTTGGCCCAGCAGTCCTGTCTTCAGGCGTTGGATAAGGCTGAGTCTTTTCAAGCGGACAGTCATCTTGATCGTTGGATATTCACCATTGCCCGACGTGTCTGGCTCAATGATCGTCGGGCCCAGAAAGTGCGCGTTGGAACAGGTGTCGTTGACGCACAAGAAGCAGGCCTTCGCGACGAAAAGCCTGGACCGGAAACGAATTTTTTCACTCAGCAAGTGTTAGAGCGGATGAGTGCTTTGCCTGACGGGCAAAGAGAAACCGTTTTGCTAGTGTACGTGGAAGGCTTTTCCTACCGGGAAGCAGCTGAGGCGTTGGACATTCCAATTGGAACGGTGATGAGCCGATTGTCCGCCGCGCGGCGCGAGATGGCAGGATTGCGTGAAGCGGAAGAGGTGTCGTCATGACACATGTAGACTGGTCAATGCGTGACAGCCATCTTACCGGCTATTTGGACGGTGAGCTGGAGCTTGCGCAGGCACGCGCCATAGAAGAAAGCTTGGCAACAGATGCGGCTATGGCTGAGCGTTTGTCCGCGCTGGAAGAGGCCAAGCAGCCGCTGATCGACACCTTTGACATGAGCGCGCTTCAGGCGCCCTCCATGCCGAGCGATTTGGCAAAGGCCATCAACGACTTTGCCGATCCGATGAACGGCGCTGTTGGCAAAGGCGTCGCAGATGACTCTTTAAGGACGATGAACGTCCCGTCTCGCTCCTGGTTCGGGGTGACGGGCCGCCGCATGCGGTTCGCGTCGGCCTTGGCTGCGTCCTTTGCCGCTGGGTTTGTTGTCATGGGCGCACACAATAGCTTGCCAAACGCGGCTCGAAGCGCTGACTGGGTTGATATTGTAGCGTCCTATCAGGCGCTCTACGTGACGCAGACCTTGGAAGGGCCAACACAGCTTGGTGAGAAGACTGAAGCGGTGCTGCGGCATGCTGAAGAAACTTTCGGCGTAGACTTACGTGCAGTTACTGATCTTGAAGGCCTCACATTCAAACGCGCACAGATTTTAGGTCTCGAAAATGAGTTGCTTCTTCAAGTGGCTTATCTCGATGAGGCTGGTGTGCCCTTTGCTTTCTGCGTCACTCGCGTGAACGATGGCCAAGACGATGGTTCGTCCCGGATGAGCCACGCGCTCGCCTCCCATAGCTGGGTGGATAATGGCATCGGCTATGTTCTGGTTGGCGGCCATGACTTGGAGCGTGTTGAAAACCTGTCCGCGTCGCTCATTGCGGGGCTCTGAGCTGCGAAAGCAGGCTTGTCGATTAGGCTGCCGGTCCAGCGTCAAGACGGACGATATGCTCTGCCGGTCCTGACGGGAAACGCTGCATCACAAGCGGGTCGTGCCCTGGCACAATAAGTTCTGGCGAGGATGCCAGCCGGTACAGGGTCTCAAACCCCTCCAGCATATCTTGCAGATCGACCACGATCGGGAAGGGCTTGCGCGCTTCAAAATTCTCGTAGAAGTGCGACGCATCAGACGCGAGCACAAGCCACCCGGCAGATGTCATAACGCGCACGGACTGTAGTCCCCGCGAGTGGCCGCCGATGGGGTGGACGGTGACGCCTTCAGCGATCTGAGCTTCACCCTCGTAGAAAGTCACTTTGCCGGCGTAAAGCCGCCTGATCGCCTCACATACGTGGTTCGCCGTGAAGGGCATGCGTAGCGTGTTGTGACACATGCATGGGCCCGTGGCGTACGCCATTTCCGCCGCCTGCATGTGCAGCTGAGCATTGGGGAAAAGATGCAGACCGCCTGCATGGTCGTAGTGCAGGTGCGTGACGATCAGCTCAGTTATCTGCTCTGGTGTAACGTCAAGCGGGGCCAGAGCCTCGTGCGGTTCGAGAAGAATAGGACGCTGCCGCGCCGCGCCCTCAGCGTGGTCGTAGCCCGTATCGACGAGGATCAACTCATCATCGCGTCTTAGAAGCCACATGAAGTAATCCATCGGGTGCGGCGCGTCATGATGGTCATCAAAGATGAAACTGTCGCCTCGAACGCGGGCGTTGCGATCAGCGTACTTAACGGCATAGACCTCCCAGGGGGTCATGGGCGGACCTCATCAAATGTCTTCACTGATTTGGCCTCAATCATGTCCGAGATGGCAGCATCAAACCGCAGGAAGTGCTCGCTGGCGAGGTGGTTATCGAAAGCAGCGCGGTTCTCGTATATTTCATAGAGAAAAATCTCTGCCGGTTCGCTCTCGTTCCAACAGACATCGAAGCGATGACACTCAGGCTCTGACTTCAACGAGATGGAAGCATTGTCGAGCATCAGCGGCAGAAAGTCAGTGATACAGTCGCTGCGAACGGAAAAGCAAACCGTGACGGCATACATCACGCTGGCCTTTTTTTGAGCCTGGCTACGACGCGCTTGGTCACTGGCAGCTGGCTCAAGATGAGTGCAACGTTGAGTGCCAACAGGATCGCAGCGCCGGGACGCGAGACGAAAACCATTATGTCTCCCCCTGAGATCAAAAGCGACCGGCGGAATGTTTCATCAAGGAGACCTCCAAGGATCACACCGATAACGAGGGGTGCGATTGGGTACTTCATCAAGCCCATGAAGTAAGCGACCACGCCAACGCCCAGCATCAAATAGAGATCATTGATCCCACCGCCCACGCTGAAAGATCCGATTGTGGTCAGCGCCATGACAACGGGCAGAAACACCGTCTGCGGCAGCCGCAAAATCATAATGAAAATGCGTGCTGCGAAAAGGCCCATCAGGAACATAGTGAGTGACGCCAGCACGAGGATCGCCACGACTTGAAGGATAAGAGCCGGATCGATGGTCGGTCCAGGGATCACATTGTTGATCTTCAAAGCACCCATCAGCGCGGCAGCGGGCGGTGATCCCGGTATACCAAGGACGAGGAGAGGGATAAGCGCGCCGCCGATACAGGCATTGTTGGCTGTCTCGGATGACAACAAGCCTTCCAGGCTCCCTTTGCCGAACGTGTGGCCTTCTTTGCTGACTGTCTTTCCCACGCCGTAACTCACCCATCCGGCGACATCCTCGCCGACGCCGGGCAGGGCACCAACGCCTGTGCCAATGACCCCAGATCGACCGATGGTCGGCAGGTACCGTCCGATGGCCGCGAGGTTGGGAATAATGCGGCCTTGAAGCGTCGCTATCGTGCCGGTCGCCACATGCCGCATGCCGTCGATGATCTGCGGCACGGCAAAAGCACCCATCAAAACCGGCACGACCTGAAACCCGGAAAGCATGTACGACCAGCCAAACGTATAGCGCGGTTCGGATAGAAGCGGATCGAGGCCGACCATCGCCATAGCAAGGCCGATGAGCCCGGATATCCACCCTTTGATGACGAGGTCTTCGCTCATCAGCGTTCCAGAAAGGAGGATACCGAAAAGCGCGAGCATCGCCTTCTCGGGGCTGGCGATGTTCTTGGATATCAACAACAGCGCCCATACGAAGACGAGCAGCGCCATGGTACCGATGACAGTGCCTATGAAACTGGCGGTCGTTGTGAGGCCGAGCGCTTCACCTCCACGGCCTTGCTTGGCAAGAGGATAGCCATCCATAGCGGTTGCGGCGCTCGCAGCCGTGCCTGGAATGTTCAAGAGGATGGAAGGATAAGACCCACCATAAATTGCGCCGACATACGCCCCGAGCAGCGCGATAAGCGAGTAGTCGAGCGGGATCTTGTTGCCGAAGAATCCGGTAAGGATGGTTACAGCCAACGTCGCTGTGAGACCGGGGAGGGCACCAAATGTGATGCCCAGAAACACCGAGCAGACGAGGTAGACATAGGTAAGCGGGTCAACCACAAGATTGCCAAGCGCGGCGCTAAACCCTGAAAGCTGTGAGAGAATGAACTCCACCTCAGTCCCTCCAAAGCGGACGCAAGGTCACGAAGTAGTGGAACTCGATCTTGCTAAAGAGGAGACCCGTGCGCGCTGGCACGTTCTGGCGAAACCCAAAGGCCATCGCTGTTACCAAAATCACTGGTGCAAGGACGGCTACCATAGGGATAAAGCGGGTCACCCGCGCGCCGCGCCCCATCCATAGGACAACGCCGGTGAACACAACCCAAAAGGCGAGCGTCACCCAATCATCGGTATGCCCGCGCCAGTCGGCTTGGGTTGGGTAGAAAGTTAGCGCGAACAGCGCGGGCAAGGCGATGAAGACCATTGAGATCACAGCGCGCGTTCGGTGCCCGCCATGGAATCCAAAGATGAGCGCCGTGATTATCAGTCCAGTCGCGATGATAAAATCCACCCGCGGAACAAGGCCAGCGATGTAGCTTGCCATAATCACGACGACGGCAAAGGCGCGCCACGCCTCATCGGTGTTCCAGCCAATTCCAACCCATGACAGAGCCCGCTCAGCACCGCCTTCCCGGATGGATGTTGTTAGGAGAATAAGCGCCAGAACCAAGAGACCTGAAAAGATACCCAAAGGTACGATCGCGGCGGAGTTGTACCAGTCTGCTCCGCTGACCCCTGCGCGGTTCTGACCAAAGATGGGAATGGTGAAGGTTTCTGCAAGAAAGAAGAGCGAGACCCCAATGAGGACCAGGGCTGTCCAAAAGTCGCGCGCTCGAAGTATCGCTCTTGCAGCCGCCACCGAAGCAGCATCTGGCGATACGGATTTTGGCGTGATGATGTCTTTGCCGTCAGCCATAAGCCTCTATCCAGCTACCCTCCGACCAAACTCAATGTGTGAGCTGTTAGCCGCCTTAAGGCAAAAAGAGACGCGCGCAGAAATCCGCCCCGCGCGCGTCTTTAGTCCTCACGAGAGGTCTTAGGGTGCCTCGATACCCAGGGAGGATGGATCGACAGTTGTCGCACCCAGCTCTTGCAAGGTGTAAGCGAAGTTTGATTCCAGGGTCGAGAAGATCGCCTGAGCCTCGTCACCATGAGCGCCAGAGACAGTGTAGTTGTTGGCTGCGGCCCACTCTGCCACCGTGTCGCTTTGGACTGCCTGCGAGAACGCTTCTCCCAAGACCTCTTTCACATCATCGGGTGCTGAGGAATGAACAGCAAAGCCGATGGCCTGCATCAGTGGCAGGTACTGATCCAGCCCGTCATACATGTCGAAGGCTGATGGCACCGTGGTGCCAGCGATCTCGACACTGTCTGGCGTCAACATGGCGAGTGGGCGAAGCTGACCACCTTCGATCAAAGCTGCCTGCTCAGCAAGTGACGTCACAACAAGAGCAACCTCACCGGCAATCGCTGCTTCCTGCCCTGGAGCAGAACCCTGATACGGCACAAACAGGAACTCAGCATCGGCGCCGTTTTGCAAAGCAAGCAGGTTGAGGTGATGGATAGAACCTGCGCCACTTGCTGCAGCGGGAATGGTTCCGGGTGCAGCTTTTGCGGCGGCAACGAGATCATCGAGAGACTGGTAAGGGCTATCAGCGGGTACCGAGACTAGGTCTGGCGAGCCACCAACGATGAACGGATACCAATAGTCAAAGCGCTCGTCCCACCCGCCTTGAACCGCCGCCGTCACGTTCGACTCTGACAGACCAACAAGCGTATAGCCATCGTCAGGCTGATTGGCGACATAGACCATGCCGTTGGAGCCAGCAACGCCGCCGGTCTGGTTGATCACGTTGATGGAAACAGGAAGAAAGTTCTCCATCTCTGACATGATCATGCGGTTGATGGTGTCAGTTCCACCACCGGCACCCCAAACCACAGCTGTGGTGATGTCGCGGAACGGATATTCTTGCGCTGTGGCGCTTGACGCAAAGGCGCTTGCCCCGACCGACAAAGCGGCGATTGCTGCCAGCGTCGCTACTTTTCTCGACATGAACGTTTCTCCCATTTTGTTTTCATCCGGCGTCATTCAGAAACGCCATTTTAGCATGCATTTTTTATTGCATTATTTTGCGTATGCATTAAATGAGGCCTTGTCAAGCAGTGAATGAAACCGTTTGCAGACCCTTTGGAAGTCATTGGACCAGGAGAGCCTTTATCTATGGCCAACAAGTTTGATATCGCTGTTTTTCATGGCGACGGCATCGGTCCAGAGATCATGGAGCCGACCCTTCAAGTGCTTCACCATATCACCGGTCATGGACGCTCATACGGCCTTAATATGATCGATGTTCCAGCCGGCGCCGGTCATTATGCAAAGACGGGTGAAGCGCTTCCAGCGCAGTCTCTTGATGTGGCGCGCAGAGCGGATGCGATCTTGCTTTCCGCTATGGGGCTTCCCGATATTCGCTATCCTGATGGGACCGAAATCTCACCGCAAATCAAACTGCGCATGGAGCTTGACCTGTTTGCAGGCGTGCGGCCAGTGAGGGTGCGACCAGGACAAGCAAGTCCGCTCAAAATACCGCGCGATAAGCCTGTCGACTTCGTTCTCATTCGAGAGAGCACGGAAGGTCTTTTCTATTCACTGGGTGCGGGCGAGGTCAGCCACGATGAAGCACGCGAAACGCTTCGGATCACCCGGGCCACATCAGAAAAGCTATTCCGTTTTGCGTTTGATTTAGCAGCATCGAGAAAAGCCAGTGGCGACGGGCCTGGCCGCGTTACATGCGTCGATAAGGCGAACGTTTTTCGGGCTTTTGCCTATTTCCGGCAACTGTTCGATGATGAGGCGGTGCATTGGCCAGGTCTGATCGCCGACCATGCGTATGTGGATGCTACGGCGCTCTGGATGGTGCAGAAACCGTGGATGTTCGACGTGATGGTGACGGAGAACATGTTCGGCGACATCCTTTCCGATTTGGGTGCCGGCCTTATGGGTGGGCTAGGGCTCGCGCCGTCGGCCGACATTGGCGAGCATCACGCGGTGTTCCAGCCTTGCCACGGTTCTGCGCCCGATATTGCGGGGCAGGGCATTGCCAATCCTTTTGCGATGATCGTGTCAGCAGCCATGATGCTTGAATGGCTTGGAACCCGCCATAGCGTTAGCGAGATGCAACGCGATGGTCGCCGGTTGCGCGAGGCAGTCGATGCTGTCGTTGATCAGGGAGCCAAGCTCACCGGCGATCTCGGTGGCCGTGCAACCACGCGAGAAGCCGCTGACGCCGTTTTGGACGCACTCTTTGTTGCGTGAGTTTGGGCGTTGCGAGTTTAAACGGCATGAGTTTTAGCGCCGACCAACCAGTGAAAGTTGCCTGTCTGGGCGCCGGCTATTTCAGCCAGTTTCATCGTCGTAGCTGGCAACGCATGGAGACGGCCGTTCTCGCCGGTGTGTGCGATGCCGATATGGCCAAGGCAGAGGCGACAGGTGTTGCTGCCTATGATGAGCTTGGAACGATGCTCGAGGCAGTGAAACCGCATTTGCTTGACATCATCGTTCCGCCGCCCGGCCACGCTGAAGCGATTAGGACCGCGCTTGATTACGGGGTGAGATGGATCATTTGCCAAAAGCCGTTTTGCCAGTCGTTGGATGAGGCACGCGCGATCACACGGCAAGCTGAAGATGCTGGCGCGACGGTGATCGTGCACGAGAACTTCCGTTTCCAGCCCTGGTACCGCTGGATCAAATTAGCGCTTGAGGACCGGTTGATCGGCGATGTGCTGCAGATGACCTTCCGTCTGCGGCCCGGTGATGGACAGGGCGAGCGCGCCTATTTGGATCGCCAGCCTTACTTTCAAACCATGCCGCGCTTTCTCGTTCACGAGACGGCGGTCCATTGGATCGACACGTTCCGCTATCTTTTTGGAGACGCGGTGGCTGTCTACGCCGATCTGCGCCAGGTGAACCCGGTCATTGCCGGTGAAGATGCCGGTCATATCTCTTTTGACCATCAAAACGGCGTGCGCACGTTTTTTGATGGCAATCGTTTGCTTGATCATGCCAGCGATAACACGCGCCGGACCATGGGCGAGGCGCTCATTGAGGGAACGACGGGAACCTTAGATCTCCTGGGAGACGGCTCTGTTGGACTGCGCCGTTTCGGTCAAAAGGAGCGCAAGGTGATGTTAGTGGCAAACATTAGCGATGAGTTTGGCGGTGACTGTGTGCACGCGCTTCAAAGCCATGTCATTGCTGGAATGTTGGGGGAGGGTGCATTTGAGAATCTTGCGTCTGAGTACTTGAAAGTCATAGAAGTTGAAGGCGTGATCTATGAGTCTTCCAAGAGACGCATGAAGCTTGAATTGGTATGATGACCAGCGCCCAAATGGACAAGAATCAATCCAATTCACAAAGGGCGGCGACGGCCATCCGCGAGCTTATCTTTTCTGGGGACCTCTTGCCCGGCTCTGACCATCTGGAATCTGAGCTTGCTGAACGTCTTGGCATGTCACGAACGCCGATCCGCGAAGCGGTCGTTATGCTTGAGGGTCAAGGACTATTGTCCGTGCGTCCCCGCAAGGGCGTGCGCATTTTACCCGTCTCGCCCGATGACATGCGCGATATTTATGACGTGCTCACAGCGCTCGAAAGTCTGGCCGCCGAGAATGCCGCTAAAGCAGGCTACAAGGACGAAGATCTGGCCGATCTCACCGATGCTATAAAACGCATGGACAGTGCGATTGCCGAGGAGGATCGCCATGCTTGGGCGCTCGCTGATGATGATTTTCATCGAGAGCTGGTCAGGCTAGGCGGAAACAGCCGTGTTGACGAGATTGTCCAGCGCATGAGCAACCAGGTACGCCGGGCCCGGTGGGTGACGCTGTTTGTGCGCCCGCTACCTATCAAATCCAATGAAGATCATCGCGCGGTTTGCGAGGCCATTCGCAGCGGCGATGCAGACCTCGCACGCAGTCGGCATCAGCAGCATCGCCAGCATGCCCGGGATGTCTTGGTACAGCTTCTGTCGGGTCTCGGGTTCAATCGGGTTTAATTGTGGGCACTGGCTGCGAGGGCTACCGACGTCTTTCCGCTTGGGCCCGAGCGATAAGATCAACGCCCATCTGATCCATCAGGCCGCAATAGTCGAGCAGCACCCAGTTTTCGATGATCTTGCCCTCGGTGCAGCGATAAAAATCCATCACCCGCAAGGTTAAAGCCTGCCCGTCCGCAGGAACACCCAGATACTCGTCCTGGAAGGTCATTGTCATCGATGGCCATCCTGAAAGAGCAACGTAGTTGCTATCCCCGATACGGCAGAAGTGGTTACCACCCTTGCGATCTGGAAAGGCTCGCAGAAAGGGTGCACGATGATCTTTGATAAATCCGTCCCATAGATAGTTCGAGCCTATTCCAGCCGGTCCATACCAGATCATGTCTTCATGCCAGTAGCCGTGTGTTCCTGTCTGATTGTTGGAGGAGAAACTGTCGGGATCGAACGCGTGCAAATCGTCGATCATGCCTTCGACTATATCAAGCGACGCACTTCCTCGTTCTGGGTCGCTTTTTGGTAAAACCCCGTCGTGCGTTGCGGGCGATGGAAAAAGGGTCTCCAGACCGTAAGCGAAGGGGAACGGGCTGCCGCCAGCTTGACGAATGAGGTCCGGCACATCCAGAATGATACGTGACACCACGATTTTGTCGTTCTCGATGCGGTAGAACTCGCCAGAGCGCAGAAAAGCCACGTGATGTGACGGATCTAGCCCTAAGAACGGTGCGTCAAAGTTGCCTACATAGTGGGTTACACTGGCAACCCAAGTGCCGCCTTCCTCACGCCGATTTTCACCACCGATAAAGATCTCATCTCGGCGCTGCATGCGCGTCAAGGCACGCCGCAAGGGAAGCAAAAAACCATCCACAATCTCATCGGGGCCCCGCAATTGATTGATGGGGTGTGAGACGTCCCAAACGCAATCGGGTGCGATGGTTGCGTGTGCCATATCGCGCAAAGCTGCTTCAGGTGCGCGTATGATCGTGGAGAGGAATGTCTGGGCCTGTGCCCGGAAATCTGTCATTTTTGCTTCTTGCTGTCTCACGACCGGCTCTTAATGGCTCTTGGTGAGGCATGCTGCATCTGTGTGCATCTACCGTCTTGCAATGCTCTTGAATGTGGTCAAAGGTCAAGGGGTGTTGACCGTCTAACCGTCGAGGTGCGCAAGATATTTTATGGCTGAGATTCAACTCAATAGCGTGTGTAAACGGTGGGGATCATTTGTCGGGGTTGATGAGTTCGACCTCACAATTGCGGACCGGGAGTTCCTCGTTCTTCTCGGGCCATCGGGTTGCGGCAAGACGACGACCATGCGCATGATTGCGGGGCTTGAAGAGGCAACGTCTGGCGACATCATGATAGGCGGCAAGCGCGTTAATGATCTTGATCCGAAGGATCGGGACATTGCGATGGTGTTCCAGAGTTATGCACTCTACCCGAATATGAACGTGTATGAGAACATTCGTTTCCCGCTCAAAGTTCGTAAGATACCCGAAGCTGAACATGATGAACGCGTGCGACGTGCTTCAGACATGGTGGAGCTTGATGCGTTCCTGCATCGAAAGCCGTCAGAGCTTTCTGGAGGCCAACGCCAGCGTGTGGCACTTGCAAGGGCCATTGTGCGCGAACCGAACGTCTTCCTCATGGACGAGCCGCTATCGAACCTCGACGCAAAACTGCGTGTCTCAACTCGCGCCCAGATCAAGAATTTGAGCCACGAGCTGGCTATTACAACGATCTATGTGACCCATGATCAGATCGAGGCGATGACGCTTGCAGATCGCGTCGTTGTGATGAAGCAGGGCATCGTACAACAGGTCGGCACACCGACGGACATTTATGATCATCCAGCCAACACGTTTGTGGCAGGCTTTATCGGGTCTCCGGCCATGAACCTGATGGAGGGCACGCTCAGCGGCGGCACATTCAATGGCGACAATGTGACGATTGACGGCCTCACAGGTCCTGATGGCAAAGTGGTGGTAGGCTTCCGGGCTGAAGATGCGAGCGTGGCCGAAACGGGCGCAATCTCTGCACCTGCCTACACTATGGAACTGCTCGGTGATGCGACCATGATCACGGTGAAAGCAGGCGGTGGCCTGGTCTCGGTGAAAACGCACAAAGACTATCGGGTGGAAATCGGAGCCTCAGTGAGCATCAAGGTGGACGCTAGCATCTGTCATGTCTTCGATGCGCAAACGGGTATGCGGGCCGAAGTTTGATCAAGCGAGCGATCGGACATGAACGTAATGATAGAAACATGGGCGCCAAGATGGGCATGACAGATACCATCACCATTCGCGTCTGTTGATTAGGGGAGATAAATCTATGAAATTAAAGAGTGTTTTGCTGGCAAGCGCACTTGCGGTTGGGGCCGTTGCTCCTTTCGCAGGTCTCATGATCCCGACACCTGCCCATGCAGATTGCGCGTTTGAGAATACAGTTCCGATCTCGTCGCTGACGGCTGGCTTTGAGGCCTGGAAGTCGGTGACCGACGCTATGTCTGAATGCGGTAATTTTGAAGCTGAGCTCGACAATGAGTTCCGCACCAAACAGCCAGCAGCCTTCGCCGCCAGCCCATCGCTTTACACCATGGGGGGCGTTGCCAACGGCACTATCACGCCGCTTCTCAATGAGGGCACGATCCGCCCGCTCGACGATCTTGTCGAAGCCTACGGTCAGAACTTGAGCCCCAACCAGCTCATCCGGATCGACGGGCAAATCATGGCCGTCGCAATGATGGTGAACACGCAGCATCTCATGTACCGCCAAGACATCTTGGACGATCTTGGCCTGGATGTTCCAACCAGCTGGGACGAGGTGGTGATTACCGCTGAAGCGATCCAAGAGGCCGGCGTGGTTGAGTACCCGCTCGGCGCGACCATGAAGGCCGGATGGAACCTCGCCCAAGATTTCAACAATATGTTCGTGGGCTTTGGCGGCACATTCGTGAATGAGGACAGCACACCAAATGTGAACAGCGAGGCTGGTCTTAAAACGCTCGCGATGATGGAACGCCTCACCGACTTTATGGACCCTGAATTCCTGGTGTCTGACTCCACCTATGTGCAGCAGCAGATGCAGCAGGGTACGATTGCGATGGCAAACCTGTGGGCGACGCGGGCCACCGCGATGGATGATGAAGCGGAAAGCCAAGTTGTTGGCTTGATAAACACGGCGTCTGCCCCGCTCGCAATGGATGGTGGACCGCCAGCTACGACGCTTTGGTGGGATGGCATCGTGATCGCTGCCAACATCACAGACGAGGAAGCCGAAGCGGCTTTCCGTGTCGCAATGGAAGGCCTTGATACCGAGATGGTGACGGCCGCCAACGATGACGCTATCTGGCTGGTGCCAGGCTATGAGCCCAACCCCATGGCATCCGGTGCGATCGCAACGGCAACCTCTAACCCGGCGCCGCCTTCTTACCCATCATCAAGTGAGATGGGTTTGATGCACACGGTGCTCGGCAATCAGCTTACGGCTTTCTTCACCGGCGAGCTTTCAGCAGAAGAGACACTGGAAGCTGTTGAGGCAGAGTACATCACAGCCGCTCAGGAGGCGGGCATTCTTCAATAGGAAGACAAGCAGTATGCAAGGCGCGCCTGGGCGTGCCTTGCTCCACTTAGACACGGGCGGGGTGAGTAGCGGTGCAGGCGAAAACATTTTGGACCTTTGTGGGTCCGTCGGTCTTCTTGATGCTGTTGTTCATCGCGGCACCACTCGTGACTGTGTTCTCGCAGAGCTTCTTTCTCTCACAGCCTGTTGTAGAAATCGTCGAGGAAGAGGTGTGCACGCCGGGCTTCCTCACGCAGACCTGCACCATCGAGACGCGCACGCAGCCGATCCTTGACGAGAATGGACGCATTGTCCGCGAAACAAGCTTTGTCGGCCTGCAGTCGTATCGCAATGTGCTTGAGCCCGAACGTGCTTGGGAGGCTATTTCCAATCTTGATTTGCGAGGCCTTCTCGCCATCGACTTTTGGAAAGCCCTTCGCTTCACGCTGACCTATACCCTTGTGACCTTGCCACTTGTCATCGGCGTGGGTCTTGCAATCGCGCTTGCGGTCAACAATGCGACAAAATCGATCCGTGGTCCGGCGATCTTTATATCGCTCCTCCCGTTTATCATCACGCCTGTTGTGGGGGCGCTGTCGATCCGCTGGCTCTTTGTGGGCGATGGCATTCTGACACGCGGGCTGGAGTGGTATCTGCAACAAGATATCGCCATGTTCGCGCAGGCTTGGACGATTGAAGTACTGATGCTCTTCTACCGTGTCTGGAGCGTTGCGCCGTTTGCGTTCGTCATCTTCTACGCTGGACTACAAACACTCAATCAAGATGCCATCGAAGCGGCGATCATCGATGGCGCGTCCCGCTGGCAACGTCTGGTTGCGATCATCGTGCCACATCTTATGCCACTCATCGTCTTCGTGGCGCTGATCCACCTCATGGACTGCTACCGCGTCTTTGAGGAAATTGTCGGCTTCTCATCCCAGGCTCATGTGATCAGTCTGCAATGGCTCACCTATGATTTCATGCAACCTGATGATGCAGGCAATCGCGCGATATCAAGGGCCTCGGCCTCAGCCATGCTGACCATGATCGGCATCATCGTTCTTCTCATCCCGCTCTTGCGCAAGACCTGGAATGACCATCGGGGGTCGCGCTGATGTCCACCCCCAAAGCGCTTCAACAGCCCGTATCGCTCCGCCTCTTATCCGGCAGTTTCTTAGGCTTCTGGTGCTTGCTTGCAGCCTTCCCGATCTTCTGGATCGCTGTGATGAGTTTCAAAGCACCGGTAGATGCGTTTGCAGCCAACCCGTTCGACGTTGTCTTTGGGCCAGAGACACGGGCCCGTGGCAACGGGCTGACGCTCGTCGATATTGTGGCGGGTTTGACAGTTTTGTATCTTGCCTTTCGCGTGGCGGTGGTGCGGCTGCCTGTATTGGTCCGCGCTTATGCGCCATGGGGCAATCTTGCTCTTGGCTGGATAGTCGGCGCGCTCGTCTTCAGCATCGCCTCCATAGCCGTCTTCTTCGGTTTGCTGCCGCCGATCCTTGGCACAATCAACACTCTGCTTGGCCTTGATACCCTTATCGGTCTTACCACCGAGCACTATGAAGCTGTGTGGGTGGACAATGCTTTCTGGCGCAACTTCGTCAACTCGATGATCGTGACGGTCGGCGTTGTGACGGTCTCGCTGACGGTTGGAACACTTGCAGGCTACGCGCTAGCGCGATCAGGATCGCAACTCGCCTTCTGGATTTTGATTATTGCGCTTATCTTCCGCGCTCTACCGCACTCAGTTTTGGTTGCTGGTTACCTCCCGGTGTTCGTCAACTCCGCGGCGATCCTGGAGCCGATCTTGGGCGAGAACGCGCCGACGCTTTACGGCCAACCGCTCGCCATCATTGCGGTCCTGGTGTCGATCAATCAGCCCTTCACGATCTGGATGTTGCGGTCGTTTTTCATGTCTATTCCGTCGGAGCTTGACGAAGCAGCGCGTGTCGATGGTTGCACGCACTTCCAAGCGTTCCGCTGGGTGATCATGCCGGTCATGTGGCCAGGTGTGATTACCACCGGGCTCTTCTCGTTCTTGCTCGCCTACAATGACTTTCTGGTCACATCTCTTCTCTTGGACGCTTCCAACCAAACCATGGTTCCAGCCATTGCAGGTTACTTCAACCGCGAGACGACAACCACGGACCAGGTGGAAGCCGTCGCAGCAGCGGTATCCATCACCGCGCCGCTTTTCCTGCTTGTCATGATCTTCCAGCGCCAGATCGTCTCCGGCTTGACGGCAGGAGCTGTCAAAGGATGAGCGCAAAGTCCCGCCATGGAAAGATGATGCGCCACCCCGCACTCAACCGTATGCCGCGCGACTTCATAAGCCGATGATTTGTGGATTTTTCTGCAGATCATTTAGACTTATGAGGATGACCGATGAAGGGATCACGCCCTGAACAAGCGGTGCTCAGCCGCGGTACGGATTTGAGCAAAACTGACGAAACACGCCGGGTCATTGAAGGCATGGTGGATGGACTCAATGACCACCGCATCAACGACATGCACGAGTTCTTCCACGAGGCTTTCCGCTGGATGGGGAACACCGGATGCGGAACCAAAAATGGAGTGAAAGACTTCAACCGAAACTGGCAAGAGCCGTTTCAAGCCGCCTTCAAGGACAAGGTGTGTGTTGATGAAGCACGCCTTTATATGGGCGAGTGGGCAGCAGCCTTCGGGCGTCAGGAAGCAACCCACGCCGGTACGTTTATGGGTGTCGCGCCGACCGGAAAACGCGTTGAAATCCGCTATATGGACTTTTGGAAGGTCGTGGACGGAAAGATCGCTGACAATTGGGTGATGGTCGATTTCCCGTATGTTCTCAGCCAGTTAGGCGTTGATGTCTTCAACGGCGAGGGGTGGGAAGCTTTCGATCGGGGCGAGAAAGTGCCACCCAAACCGGATCGTCAAGCATCTGACAGTTCCGATGCTTAATGAAGCCGCGCGTGCAAAGGCGCTGCTCGCCCCTTGGCGGGCGGCGCTTTATGATTTCGATAGCGATCAAGCGTGCACGATATTAAGCTCGCTTTGTGCGCCAGATTTTATCGCGAATATCGCAGAACCATGGGGCGAATATCGCAGTGATATCGCGTTTTTTGACGCAACATTCGGTGCGTTATCGCAGAGCTGGCCCGACTTTGAGCGCCGCGACACGATCATCATGGCAGGCGAGGATGAAATGGGTGCGCAATGGGTCGGCTGCGCCGGCTACTATCTTGGCACTTTCACCAAGCCGCTCTTCGACATTGAGCCAACAGGTCATGTGGCTCACATGCGCTTCCACGAATTCTATCGGGTTGAGGGTGACACGCTTGTGGAGATCCAAGCGCTTTGGGATCTGCCTGAAGTGATGCTGCAGGCGGGCGCCTGGCCACTGGCGCCAAGCCTTGGACGCGAGTGGCACATTCCGGGCCCTGCGCCACAGGATGGTCTTGCTGATCGCCCGCAGGATCAGGCCAAATCCAAAGCCACGCGCCAACACATCATCGACATGTTGACCGCTATGAAGCGGCACCCGTCTGAGGGCGGTCCGGAAGTGATGGAGATGGAGCGGTTCTGGCACCCAAAGATGACGTGGTACGGCCCAGCCGGTATCGGAACGGGTAGGGGCGTTGCGGGTTTTCGCAACTGGCATCAGATCCCGTTTTTGCAAGCCATGCCCGACCGTGGACAGTATGTAGAGGACATCACCTACCATTTCTTCGGCGAGGGCGACTATGCCGCTGTCACAGGCTGGCCCAACATGATCCAAACGCTCAGCCATGATGGCTGGCTGGGCATCGCACCTTCGGGCAAACGCATAACCATGCGCTCACTGGACTTCTGGCGGCTTGAAAACGGCCTCATCCGGGAGAACTGGGTCATGGTGGATTTGATGGATATGTACCGACAGATCGATGTCGATGTTCTTGCGCGCATGCGGCAATTCAACAAGGCAAAGTCGGGCTTTGATGATGAGACGGGACACGCAATCCCAGCATGGTGGGCTTAAAAACCATGCCTGATGAGGAGACTAAACGATGAAGGGTTTCAGCCAGCGCTGGACCGATTTCCCGGACTACATTCTCGGGATCACGAAAGAGATCTGGGAAGATCGCGGCATCGCAACTTTGGAGCATACCTATGCTAAGGACGTGATCGTACGCATGCCATCGGGCATCTCCGTTGGCAACCAGACCTCGATCGATTCCACCATGGCGGTGCTTTCAGAGATGCCACAGCGCCAACTGCTCGGTGAGGACGTGATCTGGTCGGGCAATGACGAGACCGGCGATCTTCTTTCCTCGCACCGGATCATCTCGACGGCCGTGCATAGCCATGATGGCGCGTATGGAAAGGCAACCGGCAAACCCTTGCGCTACCGCATCATTGCGGACTGTGCTGCCAAAGATGACGCTATCTACGACGAGTGGCTCATCCGCGACAATGGCGCCATTGCCCGTCAAGTTGGCTGGCAGGTTGCAGACTATGCTCGCCATCTGATCTACATTGAGGGTGGGCCGGAAGAGGCCTCTAAACCCTTCACGCCTGATCAAGACAAGCAAGGTGGCTATCTATCGAAAGGCAACACGCAGGAAGCGGGCGAGCGTTACGCCGATCAGTTGAAAAGGATGATGCGGGCAGACTTCGCCTCGATCCGAACCACCTATGACCGCGCATGCCAGATCGAAATGCCAGGCTACCAGACCGGCCATGGATGGGACGCCGTGGACGATTTTTGGCTACGCCTGCGCTCGGCATTCCCAAGCGCGGAGTTCACCATCGATCATCAGATTGGCATGGATGGCTCCGACGGTTTCCCCGAACGCGCGGCCATGCGTTGGTCGCTTGCCGGCAAGCATGACGGCCAGGGGGCCTTCGGCGCACCGACCGGCGCGCAGGTCTATGTCATGGGAGCGTGTCACGCCGAGTTCGGTCCTTGGGGGTTGCGGCGAGAGTTCGTGCTTTATGACGAGGTCTCCATCTGGAAGCAGATCCTTATGGCGACAGGTTAATCCCAACTGCAGCCTCATCGCCCATTTAAACGATGCCCCCGCCAGCGCCGCTTGCAAGGGGTCGTTGTTTGGCAACGTCGTTCCGGTAGCCTGATGCACGGAACGCAGCGACAGGATCGATGGCCCCGCCGTCTGCAAGACGCGCTGAAGCGAGAAGCGGTTCGACATCGGTTCTGAAAGCCATCTTAAGTGTCTCACTTGCCAGAAGCGCGTCGTTGGTTTCTTGCGCTGTTTTCAGGGCTTCGTGATCAACAAGAAGCGCCTGTGCATAGGCGCGGCGGGCTTCGCACGCTGACACGATGAGCGATTCAATAGGGTCGGTTACATTGTGGGACTGGTCGATCATGTGCGCGAGGTTCGCGCCGCCATTTTCAGCCCGCAGCACCTCGTTCATGACAAGGAAAAGGCGGTACGGATCGATGGCGCCGCTATCGAGATCGTCATCGCCATACTTGGAATCGTTGAAGTGAAAACCGCCGAGTTTTCCAAAGGCGGCGAGCCTCGCGACAATCATTTCCACGTTCACCGTCGGTGCATGGTGGCCTAAGTCCACAAGACATTGGGCCTTGTCGCCGAGCTCCGTCGCGATCAGATAGCTGGTGCCCCAGTCCTGCACGATGGTGGAATAAAATGCCGGCTCATAGATTTTGTGCTCGGCGAACATGCGCCAGTTGGCAGGAAGCGCAGCGTAGATCGCTTTGGCGCTTTCCAGATAGCGATCAAGCTGGCCGGAGAAATCCTGTTGTCCGGGAAAGTTCGTTCCGTCGCCGACCCATACTGTCAGTGCCTTTGAGCCGATAGCGTTGCCGATCTCAATGCAGCGGATGTTGTGTGCAACAGCCTGCTCTCGGGTTGCCTTTGACTGATGGCTGAGGGATCCGTGCTTGTAGCTATGCTCTTGCCCACGCTGATCCTGAAACGTGTTGGAGTTGACCGCGTCGAACCCGATACCAAGCTCGTCGCCCTTCTGCTTGAGAGCGTCTGGATCGTCGCCGTCCCAGGGAAAATGCAATGAGACGTCAGGTGTTGCCCGGCAAAGCCGATGGATGGCTGCGCAGTCGTCCAGCTTGTCGAGAATGTTTGCGGGCTCGCCCGGTCCTGGAAAACGGGCGAAGCGCGTGCCGCCAGTGCCGGTACCCCACGAGGGTATGGCGACCGTAAAGGCGGACACTTTCGTTTGGATTTGAGTGATGTCCAAACCGCCGCGGTGCAGTTTCTCGCAAAGTGCATCAAGGTCGCGGGTATGGGCATCGGCGCGTCGCACGTTGGTTTGCGCAACCGCATCGGGCAGCAAGTCAAGGGCAGTCATCGGGTGAAGGCTTCCTTGTTGCCTGCATCCACATTGATGATGTTACCAGTCGATTTGGCCGACGCATCACTGACAAGGAAATAGGCGGCTTCGGCGATGTCGTCCGGCAGCACCTCGCGGCCCAAAAGGCTGCGCGCCTTGTAGTGTTCGGCAAGGCCTTCAGCATCTTTGCCATAGGCGTCAGCGCGTTCCTTCAGCCAATCCCCTTGCCAGATGCGGCTTCCTTTGAGGACTGCGTCTGGGTTCACGACATTCACCCGAATACCCTTGGGCGCGCCCTCTAGCGCAAGACAGCGAGCCAGATGGATTTCAGCTGCTTTGGCTGTGCAGTAAGCGGACGCGTTGGGGCTCGCCGCAAGGCCATTCTTGGAGGCGATGAACACAATTGCACCGCCCAGATCTTGCTTGATCATAAGGCGGAACGCCTCGCGGCTAACGAGGAAGTATCCGGTGGCGAGGATCGACATGTTGCGATCCCAAAGCTCCAGCGACGTTTCTTCGATGGGTGCGGATGAGGCGATGCCGGCGTTGCTGACGAGGATGTCGATACCACCAAACTCGACGGCGGTCTCAACAAGGCTTTTCACAACCGCGTCCTCATTGGTCACATCCATCTGGACGGTTCGTACCACGTCTGTTGAGAAGGCGGCGCTCAATGCATCGCCAGCGTCTTTCAAGGCGTCCGCACTGATATCGGCCAAGACCACACACGCGCCTTCTTGCAGGTAGCGCTTTGCCGTTGCTTGGCCGATACCGCCTGCACCGCCGGTCACCAGCGCTACGCGCCCAGCAAGGCTTTTGGGCTTGGGCATGCGTTGCAGCTTGGCTTCCTCAAGCAGCCAATACTCAATGTCGAAGGCTTCTTGCTCAGGCAGGCCCTGATACGTGCTTACTGCCTCAGCGCCGCGCATGACGTTGATTGCGTTGACGTAGAACTCGCCTGCAATGCGCGCGGTGGCCTTGTCCTTTGCAAAGGACAGCATGCCCACGCCGGGGACCAGAAAGATCACCGGGTTGGGATCGCGCATGGGTGGTGAGTTCGGTCGCTTACAACGCTCATAGTAGGCTGCATAGCGCTCGCGATAGGCAGCAACTGCTTCGGGAAGCGCTGCCAGCGCCGCATCGACATCGGTATCGAACGGCACGACCAGTGGCGCAATTTTTGTTCGCAGGAAGTGGTCGGGGCAGGAGGTGCCGAGCGCTGCTAAACGCTCCATGTCTTTGGCGTTGACGAATTCCAAGACAGCAGGCTGATCATCGAAATGACCAAGCATATGCTGGTTGCCGCTCACCATGCCGCGAATGGCAGGCATGAGTTTCGCAGCGGCGGCGCGGCGATCTTCCGGCTTGAGGGCGTCACGCACTGGACCGCCGAAGGCTGGAACCGTCTTCTCATCAAACCAGGCGATGGCCTTGTTGATCGTTTGGACGGTTAGCTCGTAGCATTCGTGCGCATCATCGGCCCAGGTGAACAGGCCATGGGCTTCCAGAACCACGCCTTTTGCATCGGGGTTTTCCAGGCAGAACCGTTCAAGCATGAGGCCGAGCTCATACCCAGGCCGGCGCCACGGAAGCCAGCCGATATCATCGCCGAAAACCTCTTGTGTGATCGCACGTGAATCCTTCGACGCTGCGATCGCGATAATGGCATCTGGGTGCATGTGGTCGACATGCTTGGTCGGCACATAGGCATGGAGAGGGGTGTCGATGGAAGCAGCGCGCGGGTTTAAGTTCCATGTCGCGTGGGGCAAATAGCCTACCATCTCGTCTTCATGCTCAAGGCCGCGATAAAGGTCCTTAAGCGCGCGAAGCTTGTCCATGTAAAGCGTTGCAAAGCCGTCCATTTTTATCGAGCCGACATCGCCGCCAGACCCTTTCACCCAAAGCACTTCAACCCCGTCCCCGGTCAACGGATCTTTCTCAATCACTTTGGCTGAGGTGTTGCCGCCGCCATAATTGGTGATGCGCTTATCAGACCCAAGCAGGTTGGACCGGTAGAGCAGAAGCTCTGATTGGCTCAAGCCATCGGCGCGCGCCTTGTCCCACAGGGACGGGAGCAGCTTGGTCTGGGTGATGGCGTTCATGAACACTCTCCACTTTTCTTGGCCAGATGCTCGTTTTTACCTAGCCCCCAAACGCGTCGAGCTGGTCGGTCTGGCCGAGTGGTGCATCCGTTTTTCGCCGAGCATAGCCAGTGCAGACAGCAAATCAATCACAAACAGTCATGACTAGTCACATAGAATAAGCATGTGACAAAAAATGATTGAGTTCGATTGACAAGTCGGCCGACTCTGCATGACTGTTAGGAAAACAGCGAACCTGAAACTGGGAGCGACGATGCACGAACGCGATCGCCAACGACTGATACTGTCGGCTGCGCAGGACCGTTCTATCGTTACGGTTGCCGAGCTTACAGAGCTGACCGGTGCATCCGAAGCGACGATACGCCGGGACATCAACACGCTTGATGAAGAGGGCAAACTGCGCCGCGTGCGCGGTGGAGCCGAAGCCCTTGCACCGCGGCAGTTTCCAGGGTTGGCCGGTCGCCCGTTTGCAATGAACGCGGCCTATAACAGGCCGGAGAAATCTGCCATTGCACGCGCGGCGGCCGAGATGAACGAGGACGGCGAGCCGATCATCATCAATGGCGGCACGACGACCTATGAGATGGTGCACTTTCTGGCGTCCAAACGGCTCAAAATACTCACCAATTCACTGCCGATTGCCAACCATCTCCTGTCACATTCACAGAACCAGCTTTTGATGCCTGGCGGTGCCCTCTACCGCGAACAAGACATGGTGTTGAGCTCGTTCCAGGACGATGCAACCGGTCATTTCTGGGCTAAGCGCATGTTTATGGGCTGTCAGGGGATCGCGCCCATCGGCATCATGGAAGTGGATCCGCTGGTCATTCGCGCGGAAGAAAAGCTGATGAAACGGGCCGACACTTTGGTTGTCTTGGCCGACAGTACGAAATTCGAAGGTCGTTCTAGTCTGGTTCTATGCCCGCTGGAACGCATCGATACGGTCATAACCGACGAGAAAATCGGCGACCGCAATGCGGCGATGATAGAAGCTGCCGGCGTGCAGTTGATCACCGTCACACCGGGAGAAGCGAGCGCGCCTATGGCCGCTTCAGGATAACAAGAACCGCCTCAAGGGAGAAACCACATGAGTATTACACGGCGCATTTTTACAACCACAGTCGCAGCGCTTGCGCTGACAGCGGGCACCTCAGGCGCGATGGCGCAGGACGATCCTGTTCGTATTGCACTCCTCGTCAAAGCCCTTGGCATTGGCTTCTTTGAAGCCGCCCGCGATGGCGCCATGGAAGCCGCTGACGAGCTTGGCAATGTCGAAGTCATCTACACTGGCCCGACGGATACCACCGCCGAAGGTCAGATTGAGGTGATCAACTCGCTGATCGCGCAAGGCGTCGATGCCATCGCGATTTCCGCCAACGACCCGGATGCCGTTGCACCGGCTCTGCGCCGGGCACAGCAACGCGGGATCACGGTGATTTCTTGGGACTCCGGTGTTGCAGAGGATGCTCGTTCCTTGCATCTCGCGCCATCGTCTGACGCGTTAATTGGCAACACGATCATCAAGCTTGCCGCTGATCATTTACCAGACGGCGGTGAAGTGGCTGTGCTGTCTGCAACCTCCACCTCGACCAACCAGAATACCTGGATCGCCGAGATGGAAGCTGTGATGGGTGACTACCCAGGCATCGATGTCGTGGCGACCGTTTACGGCGATGATCTTGCCGACAAATCCTACCGCGAAGCCCAAGGCCTCATGCAGACATATCCAAATCTTGACGCGATTATTGCGCCAACATCGGTGGGCATCGTTGCTGCAGCCCGGGCGGTGGAAGATGCTGGCCGTGTGGGTCAGGTTAATGTGACCGGTCTTGGCCTCCCGTCTGAGATGGCAGGCGCGATTGAAAGTGGTGCGTCCCAATCATTTGCGATTTGGAACCCGATTGATTTGGGCTACGCGGCAACTGTGGTCGCCTACAACTTAGCAACCGAGGCCGCTGAAGCAGGACCAGGCGCTGCTATTTCGATGGGCCGCATGGGTGATTTGGTTCTCGACGAGACCGCAACAGGCGCCATGGCTGATCCCTTCACCTATGATGCCAGCAACATCGAACAGTTCAAAGAGATCTTCTAAGGTCCTTTTGATCTGAGCGAGACGATGTGTGCGGCAGCAACGTACGTACTACAAAAGTACGTGCCACAAAGTGCGTGCCGCCGCACGCTCCCTCACCGATGACGACACCTAGCCCATCGGCGCCCGATCTCATGAGCAGTTTAGAACAGAAGATGGCTGCACACGCCTCATCTCTTCAGCCAGAGCTTGATGCAGAGCCGGACGCGTCTCAACCGGTTTTGTCCAAGCCGGTTCTGTCCTTGCGCGGCATCGAGAAGCGCTTCCCCGGCGTAAAAGCCTTATGCGGCGTTGATCTTGATCTTTACCCAGGCGAGGTGACGGCGCTGATCGGTGAGAATGGCGCTGGCAAGTCAACCATCGTCAAAGTGCTCACAGGCATTTACACACCCGATGCCGGTACGTTGTCGATGCACGATGAACCGTTGCAAGTTACCTCAGCGCAAGATGCTGTGAAGGCTGGTATTGCGGCGATCCACCAGGAAACAGTGCTGTTTGATGAACTCAGTGTGGCGGAGAACGTGTTTATCGGACACGCGCCGCGCAACCGCTTGGGCGCGATTGATCACGCTGCGATGCGCCGCGAGGCGGCATCCATTTTGAAACGCATTGGCGCGGATATCGATCCGTCCGTTCGCCTTGCCGATCTTGGCATCGCTTCTCGCCATCTCGTTGCCATCGCGCGGGCCTTATCGGCGCAGGCGAGCGTGGTTGTTCTTGATGAACCAACGGCCTCCCTCTCAGCCCATGAGATTGAGGAGGTTTACGCCCTTGTTGAGCGCCTTAAGGCGGAAGGCAAAGCCATCCTCTTTATAAGCCACAAGTTCGATGAGGTTTTTCGCATTGCCGATCGCTGGACGGTGTTTCGAGATGGCGAGCTTGTCGGCTCTGGCAAAATTTCAGCCGTTACAGAAGATGATCTGGTGCGTCTGATGGTAGGCCGGGATGTGGGGCAGGTGTTCCCGACGCGCACCGTTAAACCTGGCGAGGAAGTTCTAGAAGTTCAAAACTACACTCACCCCACGGAGTTTTCAGGCATCAGCTTCACGCTGCGCAAGGCAGAGATCCTGGGCTTTTACGGTCTTGTCGGGGCAGGGCGTTCTGAAGTGATGCAAGCCCTGTTCGGCGTCACCAAACCATCCGATGGCGCGGTTCTCCTGGATGGCAACCCAAAGGCGATACGCTCACCGGCTGATGCGATCAATGCAGGTATTGTGTACGTGCCAGAAGACCGTGGACGTCAAGGAGCTGTGCTCGGGCTTCCAATCGTCGACAATGTCGCTCTGCCATCACTTCAGACCCTGTCACACCGTGGTTTTGTGCAAATGGCAGAGGAATATGCCTTGGCGCAGACCTACACCCGCAGGCTTGATTTGAGGGCTGCTGCACTCGACCAGGACATTGGCGAACTATCTGGTGGCAATCAGCAAAAAGTTGTTATTGCCAAATGGTTAGCGACAAAACCTCGTGTTATTATTCTAGATGAACCAACCAAGGGCATCGATATCGGTTCGAAGGCTGCCGTGCACGATTTCATGGCCGAACTGGCTGCTGAAGGTCTTGCCGTTATCATGGTCTCGTCAGAAATCCCGGAGGTGCTGGGCATGTCAGACCGGGTCATCGTCATGCGTGAAGGGCTGATCGCCGCTGAGCTTTCTGGCGATGATCTCACCCCGGAACGTCTTGTGCGCGAAGCTGCTGGCTATGGAGAGGCAGCATGAGTTTTTTACGCAGCCGCGAAACGCAACTTATCCTGGCTATTGGTGCGCTTATCGCTGTGGTCGCCTGGCGGTTCCCGGCATTCGTTGCACCGGGCAATCTTGTCAACGTGCTCAATGATACATCGCCTTTGATCTTGCTCGCCATTGGGCAAACGGTTGTGATCTTGACACGATGTATTGACCTGTCCGTTGCTGCTAATCTCGCACTGACAGGCATGACGGCCGCAATCATCAACGTCGCTATGCCTGATCTTCCCGTTCCGCTGATTGTTGCTGGATCGGTCGTCATGGGTGCAGCGCTTGGCGCAATCAACGGCATTCTCGTTTGGAAACTCACCATCCCACCCATCGTGGTGACGCTGGGTACACTCACCATTTTCCGAGGTCTGGTTTTTGTTATCTCCGACGGGCAATGGATCAATGCTCACGAAATGACGGATGCGTTTTCAGCGCTCCCCCGTGCGCAGGTTCTGGGTCTCCCGCTGCTTAGCTGGTTTGCGATTGCGGGCGTCGTCGTCTTTGCCGCGATCGTTCGTTATACGCCGCTCGGTCGGGCCTTTTATGCTGTTGGGGGTAATCCCTCTGCCGCCGTCTATGCGGGCATCAATCCAGGTCGTACGCAGTTTCTGGCGTTCGTGCTTTCCGGCGCTGCAGCGGGCCTCACTGGGTATCTGTGGGTTGCGCGATACCAAGTTGCCTATGTGGATATCGCTAGGGGGTTTGAACTGGATGTGGTGGCAGCTTGCGTGATCGGTGGAATTTCAATCGCCGGTGGGGCAGGCACCATTTTGGGCGCGCTTCTGGGCGCGTTGTTCTTGGGGATTGTCAAAAACGCTTTGCCAGTGGTGGGCATATCGCCGTTCTGGCAGCTGGCGATTTCTGGCGCGGCCATCGTGATCGCCGTGATTGCCAACGGTCGGGCGCAGCGCCGCGCTGGGCGGCAAATCTTGAAGCGTGAGGCCCCGCAAGGCGGGTCGCTCAGGCCGGAGCCTGCGACATGAGCGATATGACAACAGGCGCGGAAACACGCATCATCCCAGATCGCTTACAGTCCCGCTTTCAGCGCGCGTTGGGGTCCTGGGAGGTGTTGCTGATTGCGGTTGCGGTTGCGGTGTTTACCTTCAATGCTCTGGCATCTCCCTTCTTTCTCAACGCTTGGAACCTAAGCGACGCGACATTCAACTTCACCGAAAAGGCGATGATCGCGTTTGCAATGGCGCTCCTCATTATTGCTGGTGAGATCGATCTGTCCGTGGCGTCCATCATCGCGCTTGCTTCAACTGCGATGGGAGCAGCCGTGCAGATGGGGTTCGATACCCCAGCTCTGGTCTTTATCGGTCTTGCAACGGGACTTCTCTGCGGCGCGTTCAATGGCCTCTTGGTGACGGGCCTTGGGCTTCCCTCCATCGTCGTAACGATAGGAACGCTCAGCCTCTTTCGTGGTATCGCCTTCATGGTTCTCGGTGACGAAGCCTATGGCGGTTACCCCTCTTCCTTCTTTTGGTTCGGGCAGGGCTACGTATGGTGGGTGATCACTGTGGAGATGGTGATTTTTGCCATCTGCGGCGTTGCCTTCTGGATACTCTTGCACTTCACAGGGTTCGGTCGGGCAGTGTTCGCAATTGGTAATAACCCAACGGCCGCACTCTTCTCGGGCATTCGTGTTGCGCGGGTGAAGTTCACGCTCTTCCTTTTGACGGGCCTCATGTCAGGGCTTGCTGCCGTATGTCTCACCTCGCGCCTTGCCAGCACGCGGCCCTCGATTGCCGTTGGCTGGGAGCTTGAAATCGTTACCATGGTCGTGCTCGGCGGTGTGAGTATCTTGGGTGGTTCCGGATCAATTCCTGGTGTCGCGCTCGCTGCCATCATTATGGGGATGGTGACCTTTGGCCTTGGTCTCCTCAACGTTCCAGGCATCGTGATGTCGATCTTTGTGGGGCTGTTGCTGATCGCTGTGATCGCGATCCCGCGGCTCATCACCATGACAAAAGCCAAGCTGTCATGAGTGAGAAGTATGCCTTCCGCATGCGTCTCAAGCCAGGCATGGAGGCGGAATACGAAGAACGCCACGATGCGCTTTGGCCGGAGCTTGAAACCTTGCTGCGTGAGGCTGGTATCTCAGACTATTCCATCTGGCTCGACGCTGAGACAGGCGTGCTCTTCGGGTTCCTAACCCGTACCGATGACCACACCATGGACGACCTTCCAAACCATCCCGTGATGAAACGGTGGTGGGCGCATATGGCGCCGCTTATGGACGTGAACCTGGATGATAGTCCTGTCGCAGTGCCGCTGCGCCAAGTCTTTCATCTGTCCTAAATCTGCAAACGTGATGAGCGCGCGCCTGACGGCCGTTATTGATATCGGCAAAACCAACGCCAAGGTGGTTTTGATCGACGCGGATAACGCGGAGGTATGGGAGCGGCGAAGACCCAACACGGTATCCAAGAAGGGCCTCTATCCGCATTTCCAAACAGAGGCTCTTTGGTCGTTCGTGCTCAATGCGCTTGAAGCCTTGCCGCAAACACCCTCCTGTCTTGTGCCAGTCACCCATGGCGCCTGTTGCGCTCTTGTGAAAGATGACGGATCGCTTGCTTTGCCTGTCTTGGACTATGAGCATCCTGGGCCAGATAGCGCTGCGAGCAGCTATGATGCGCCAGCTTTTGACGAGACTGGCTCGCCACAGTTGCCAGGTGGTCTCAACATCGCTCGTCAACTGCATTGGCAGCAGGCAACCTGGCCAGACGCGTTCAAAGAAACTGCGCACATCCTCATGTGGCCGCAATGGTGGGCCTTCCATCTGACAGGTGTGCTTGCAAGCGAGGTAACGTCTCTTGGATGCCACACCGATCTTTGGAATCCGGCAAAAGCTGCGCCTTCAACACTTGCCGTCAAGCGGGGATGGGCGAACCTGATCCCGCCTGTGAAGCCGGCCCATGAAGCACTTGGTACTGTGAGGCCTGAGATAGCCAAGCGAACTGGTCTACCAGCGACCACGCCCGTGCTGACTGGTATCCATGACAGCAATGCTTCGCTGTTGCCCTATCTGGACAGGGCGCCGTGCGGTGTGCTTTCGACCGGTACCTGGATCATTGCCATGGCTTTGAGCGACAGCTTGCCTCCGCTTGATCCCGATAAGGACATGCTCCTCAATGTTGCTGCCGATGGAAGGCCGGTTCCGACCGCACGTTTCATGGGTGGTCGGGAGCGCGACGAGCAGCTTGAACGTGGGGTCTCTGTCGATGAAGCGGATCGTTTAACTGCCGAGCGCGCGGTGGCGAGATTGAACGACGTCGGTGCCAGAGGTCCGACCTATGTGGAAGGACCGTTCGCCCAAAGCGCTGTCTTTCTAGAAACCGTCGAATGCCTCACTCAGCGCCCCGTTCATGCCAGATCAGGCAGCGGGACGACAGCTGGGGCTGCTTTGCTAGCCAAGACAGCCATCGCGTCGATCTAAGTTGGATCAGTAGACGTCCCGCTGGTAGCGATGATTGTCCGCCAGATCGTCGAGATAGGCCTGCGCTGTAACCTCGTCGGTATCAAGACCCTTGGCGATGATGGTAAGAAGCGCTTTTTCCACATCGGCGGCCATGCGCGAGGCATCGCCACAAATGTAGATGGCCGCGCCCTCCTGAAGCCAGGCAAAGACATCCTCGCCATGCTTCTCCAGAAGCGTTTGGACGTAGACCTTCTCAGAGCCATCGCGTGACCATGCAAGGTCGAGCCTGTCGAGCACTCCGTTCGTCCGCCAAGCTTCCACCTGCTCGCGGTAGAGGAAATCGCAGGCTTCGTGCTGATCACCGAAGAAGAGCCAGTTCTTGCCGGGCGCGCTGCGTGCCTCTCGTTCTTCCAAGAAGGCGCGGAAGGGAGCGATGCCCGTGCCCGGCCCGATCATGATCAGCGGCAGATCATCATTGCTCGGTGGATGGAAATGGGGTGAGCGATTGACATAAACGCCGACCATCGCGCCCGGCTGTAGCCGGTCACCCAGATAGGTGGAGGCCACGCCTTTGCAGGACCGTTCATTAAGAGTGTAGCGCACCTCGCCGACCGTCAGGTGAACTTCACCCGGATGAGCTTTTGGACTTGATGAGATGGAGTAAAGCCGTGGTTGCAATGCACGGATCGCATCGACCAACGTCTGTGCCTCGACCGGTCCATCGCATACGTTGAGCACGTCGAGAAGCTGCGCATCATCTTCTAGGCCGCTGGCGTCTTTATCAACGCCCAAGGCTTCCAGTGTCTTGGGTGTCACGACTGCAATATCAAGCTGAGTCATCAATGCTGCGCGCAGCTGTGCCGGGCCTGATTTGAGTGTCACTGGTTCCTTACCGGTGAGGCCAGCCGCACGGAGCACCGCTGCCACATCTTCTGGGCAGTTGAGCGGCATCACACCAAGAGCATCACCTGCGGCGTACTCTAGGTCTGCGCCACCGCCGGCAAGTGAGATCTCAATGTGGCGGACAGATTTGGCAGACGCGTCACCGCTTAGACGATCGGCGGTCATGAGAGAGGCCATAAAGGGGCGTGATTTATTGAAGGCTGGTTCAACCGCTTCGGGCTCAGCCGCGAGAGGTGCCGCTGATGCGGACGCTGCGGTCATAAACGCGTCGGTGTTGAAGACGGATATCTTCCATTCGGCGAACGGCTCCTCAAAATCCACATCACATGGCACCATGTCGGCCACACGCGTCGCCCCAAGTTCGCCAAGACGGGTGTCGATGTCGGTGGCGCACTGGTTAAAGTCGGCATAGCTCGTGTCGCCCAGGCCGATAACGCTGAAGTTCAATGTTTCCGGCAGCGGTGGGCAATCATCGGCCATGAGGGCTTTGAAGAACTTGGCGGCATTGTCGGGCGGTTCGCCCTCGCCAAAAGTCGAGACGACGATCAGTGCGTGGTTCACGCCTGCCAAATCCGCTGGCGTAACATCGTTGAGCGGCGCTATCTCCGCCTCAAACCCCTGCGTCGCAGCATATTTGCGCAGGTCCTTTGAAAGCCTCTCGCAGTTGCCAGACTGCGAACCGAAGAGGATCGAAAGCGCTGTGCCCGGTGCGTCTTGGCCGTTCGCATCGGCCATTGCCCCGATGACCGCGTTAATGCCAGCGAAGAGGCCGTTCAGCCATTGCCGCTGTGCCGGATCGAAAGGCGCGTCTTCGGGGACAAGTGTGCCATCGGCAGATTGGCCTTCAGCAGCAGCACTCAGAGACTTCAGCATCTGTGGATCAAAAGCGTTCATGGTCGCGTTTTATCCTTATCTTCACATGTATTGGCGTGATCGGTCGCCTCAGGCGGCGGCCGTTGCTCGCGCTTGGAGGAGAGAGGTCAATTGATCGTCAGCAAGCGAGCGGGAGAACTCTAAAAACGTCTGATCGCCGGTACGCCGGTCGAGATAGTTGCCGACCACGGTCTCGATGATCTCATCGATCTCCTCGGCAGCCACCGGACCGCATAACTCACGCGCCATGCCTTGGTCCTGATCGGATCCACCGCCAATGACGATGTTATAGCCTTCACCTCCACCAGGAGCTGAAGCACCAACAAGGCCAATATCGCCGATATAGTGCTGGGCGCAGGAATTGTTGCATCCTGTCAGATGGATGTTGATCGGGCTATCGAGAGTAAGCCGCGCTTCCAGATGGCGGATGAGGCGTAGAGCGTCTTGTTTGGTGTACGCCGTGGCGAATTTGCAGCCCCACTTGCCTGTGCATGCCACTGCACCGGCAGCAAACGCTGAGGCACGCGCCGGCATGCCTGCTGCTTCAAGCTCTGCGCAGACGGCATCGGTATCTTCATTGGCGATGTATGGGATAAGCGGGTTCTGCCAGACGGTTAGCCGGATATTACCGTGCCCGTACGTATCAGCAATCTGCGCGAGGGCGCGCATTTGCTCAGGCGACATCCTGCCAAGCTCGAGAGCAGGGCCAACGTAGGAATACCCGTCTTGGCGCTGCGGATGCACGCCAATATGGGCCTGCCGGTCAATCGGGGCGCGTGGTTCATCAAAGGCGCGGTCAAGCTTCACCATTGTGGTGCCGCTTGGAAACGTGTCGAGCTTCTCCTGGCTTTTCTCGATGAACCAATCCACACCCTGTCCATCGAGAAGGTATTTAAGGCGCGCCTTCTTGCGGTTGGTTCTGTCGCCATGTTCGACGAAGACGCGCAGCATGGCCTCGGCGACATCAACGGTCTCTTCGGGGCGGCAAAGCAGTCCGGTATCGCGAGCGAAATCCTTGTGTCCGGTAATGCCGCCAAGATGAATACGGCACCAAAGGCCAGGCTCTACGCCCTGATCATTCTCACGCACCATAACAGCTAAAAAGCCGATATCGTTGGTATCGCTCAGGCAGGACAGCGACCCAGCATTGTCAAACGAGATGTTGAACTTGCGCGGGATTCCCTGGAGTTCGCGGGTGCGCAAAATACGTGTGCTAAGACGCTTGGCGAACCGCGTCATATCCGTCAGTTCGGTCGGGTCAAATCCGGCACTCGGCGTCACGGTGAGGTTTCGTGCTGAGTCAGCGCCAGTGCCCTGCGCGGTAAGAGAAACCTCTTCCAGGCGCTCGATGATCGAGATCACATTGCGTGGAGGTATCTCGCGCAACTGTAAGCTACCCCGCGTGGTCACATGAGAGTATCCACCAGCGAGTTCTTCCGCGATATCGGCGAGCGTTGACATCTGGTCTGATCGCAGAACACAGGCTGGCGCGCGCAGGCGCATCATGTAGCCGGTGCTGTTCGGTTCGACGTTGAAAAAGCCAAGGTGCCGAAGAAGAAACTGATCAAGCCCCTCGGCCATCTGATCAGCGGCTGTCCACTCTTCAAGCTGCCGCCAGAGGTCCAACGGGTGGCGTTCGTGTTTAGCCACCTCTTCGCGGCACAAATCTTCAAGTGGCATGCCATAGACCGTCTCAGGCTCCGGCTCAGCCGAACCTTTGCCCGGAACAAGACGATGGATGTTCAGCTTGGCAACAACGCCTGCCAGATACTTCTGCTGCTCCGGCGTGAAGCCCTGATGCGCCTGTTTTGGATCATCGCTCATAGCGCACTGCCTCCAGCGGCGCGCTCCGGCGTAGCTGGCGATGGCATGCTTTGGCTTTGCTCTATATCGGCCAGACCAAAGGCATCGCCAAGCCCTATGAGAATGGGGCCATCGCCTAAAAGCGTATCACTATCGTCTACGAAGTTTGCAAGTGTCGTCAGCAACAGCGTCTCTTCGGGCCGGGAGACAGATTTAGCAACAAGAACCGGCATTGACCCTGACGCACCCTTGGCCAGAAGCTCGCTTTGAAGCGCTTCAGCTGTTCGCCCGCCCATATAGACCACATGGCTTGATCCCCCACGACTGATGGCATTAAGATCAAGCGTGGTTGGTAGCTCGCCATTCTTGGCGTGGCCGGTCGCAAGGCTTACCGTCTGCGCATGATCGCGGTGGGTGAGGGAGACTTTGGCGTTGGAGGCAAGGGCGCTCGCTGCAGTAACCCCTGGCACGACGGTCACAGGTATGTCGTTGTTGCGCAGTGCCGCCAATTCTTCGCCTGTTCGCCCGAATACCATAGGGTCGCCGGACTTCAGGCGCACAACATGCTTGCCCTGCTTGGCGAGCTTGATCATCAGATCGTTGATGTCATCTTGTCGGCAGCTGGCCTTGCCACCGCGTTTGCCGACCATCATGCGGCGAGCTTCGCGGCGCGCCAACTCCAACACCTCTTCAGATACCAGATCATCGAACAGGATAATGTCGGCGGCTTGGAGCGAGCGAATAGCCTTCATCGTCAAAAGCTCAGGGTCGCCAGGTCCGGCACCGACGATGGTCACTTTGCCTTGAACGTGGTCGTTCGCAGCCTGTTCTATGAGGTCGGACCCTTCGAACGTGTTCGCGACGTCGGCTGGCGCTTGGAAGCTAAGCTCCGCAAACCGCTCCCAAACCGCACGACGCTTCGGGCCTGCGGGCAGCCGGTTCATCACGCTGGAACGGATACGCTCGGCTGCTTTCGCCCAGGCCGTCAGAGAGATAGGCAACAGCGTTTCGATCTTGCGGCGAATGGTTTGGCCAAGGATCGGTGCGGCGCCGGAACTTGAAATACCAATGACGACCGGAGAGCGGTTCACGATTGAGCCGAACTGAAGCTGGCAGAAGCGCGGGCGATCAATCACGTTGTAGGCAACGCCTGCCTCTCGGGCAGCGCAAGCGAAAGCACGCGCCTCATCGTCATTGTTGGCATCTGCAATTGCAAAGGCTGTTAAAGCAAAGCTGTCGAGCGACCATGGGCGTTGGTGATGCTCAAGCCGGTCTTGATACGCAGGGTCGCTCAGCAGAGCGATCATGTCGTCTTCCAGATCGCCATGGGCGTAGAGAGCGACGTGGGCACCGCTTGCAAGCAGAAGTTCGGCCTTCCAGGCCGCCGCGTCAGTACCGCCCGCGACAAGCACGCGCTTGCCATGAAGGTTCATGAAGACCGGCAAGCGGGAGAGTTCACCCATCCGAGGCGGACGCGCCTTACGCGGTTTGCGGCTCACGGCGATCTCCCTCGGGTTTGGCTGTCCTTGAGTTATCTGTCTGCGCAATGATCGATGCGATTTCCGATCGGCAAGACCCACAATTGGTGCCAGCGTTGCACGCAGCGCCGACAGCATCGACCGTCTTCGCGCCCTCCGTAATGGCATCTTGGATCGTCAGACGACCTATGCTGAAACAGGAACAGACCGTCGGCCCCGTATCCGGCTGGTCAGCAGGTGGACGGCCAGCAAGAACTGCCATCTGTGCGCTGCGATCAGCGAACGTTTCAACCAGCAGGCCGGAGGCCCACTTGCGCGAGACGGATACGGGCTTTTTGGATACAAACACAACGCCTGCCAACTTGCCCTCATCAAGCATGCAATAGCGTGCAGAGCGCTGTGCGATATCTTCAACGCCGATCAAATCATCGCCAATGAGATCCTGGGTTGTCGATGCGCCAGAGAGAAGATGCTCCGCCGTTGACCGCGCGGGTGCGTCTTGCGCATCGGCGAACTCCAAGGCGTAGCCACCGTGAATGCGCATCAGCGCCCAGTAGGCATAGGGAAGCGTGGTCGGCTTTTCACGCAGCACTGCGAAGCCAAACCACTTCATCTTGGCTTTGCGCACGCTGACCCGTGACATTTTAAGAGCCGGCTGGCCCGAGAACGGATCTGTGATCGGCGCTACAAGCGCATCGACGCGCGCTTGCCCAGCTGTCTGATCGTTCCAATGCATCGGCACAAAGACAGAGCCTCGGCGTTGCTTGTCGGTCACCAGAGCCCGAACGATAGCGCGGCCGCGCTTGTTGGTAAGCTCCACAAGATCAGCATGATCGATTTTGTGATCAGCGGCATCCTCGGGATGCAACTCCACATATGGCTCACCCATATGGGCCGAGAGTCTTACAGAGCGTCCAGTGCGGGTCATCGTATGCCAATGGTCGCGCACACGGCCCGTGTTCAACATGAGGGACTTTGGTCCGATGTCTGTTGAGGGTTCGGCGGGAACAGTCGTGATGAACTTCGCCCTGCCGTCTGGGTGATAGAACCCTCCGCGTGCAAAGAAGCGATCATCGTTTTCGCCAACCTCGGACGTTGGTTTTACCGGCCAGCGCACAGGCTTGAGGGCGTCGTAAACCTGGTGGGACATGCCTGCGAGACCGGAGATGTCGAAGTCCCGCGTGCCATTGTTCTCGACACCAGACAGCCTTGCATATTCATCAAACACATCGGCTTGGTGCGGGTAGTTAAAGGCCTCACCGTAACCCATGGCGGCGGCCACATCGCTGATGATTTTCCAGTCGTGGCGCGCTTCGCCCGGCGCAGGCAAGAACCCGCGCTGACGAGAGATAACGCGTTCTGAGTTGGTGACCGTTCCGTCTTTCTCGGCCCAACCTGTTGCCGGCAGAGCAACACAGGTGTCGCGCCGCGTGTGACGTAGTGTGTCCGTGTTGGAAACAACATCCGATACGGCCAGGAAGGGGACTCTGGCGAGTGCTTCGTCGACTTTGTCAGCGTTTGGCATAGACACCGATGGGTTTGTGGCCATCACCCAGAGCGCTTTGATCTGACCGCTGTGAACGGCCTCAAACAGATCGACGGCCTTCAGGCCCATTTTATCGGCAATGGTCGGGCTGTCCCAGAAGGTCTGAACGATGCGGCGATGATCGGCGTTCAATAGCTCCATGTGGCAGGCGAGCATGTTGGCAAGCCCACCAACCTCACGGCCACCCATCGCATTGGGTTGCCCGGTCACAGAGAACGGCCCCAACCCCGGACGACCAATACGGCCTGTTAGGAGGTGGGTGTTGATGATCGCATTGACCTTGTCAGTGCCCGACGAGGATTGGTTCACGCCTTGGCTGTAGATGGTGACCGTATTCTCGGTCGTCTCTACCATCTGGTAGAACTGCGCCACGTCGATAGGGCGAAGCTTGCATCGCTCAGCGACGGCTTCAATCGTCCAGGCGGAGGCCGCCTGCAACGCATCTTCAGAACCACAGGTGTGATCATCCACATAGGCTGGATCAACCGCAGCCGAGCGCGCAAGATGGCGCAGGAGCCCGGAGAAAAGAGCGACGTCTGTGTCGGGCGCGAGGCCCAAATGCAGATCGGATATCTGCGTCGTCGCCGTGCGGCGTGGATCAATCGTCACCACACGCATCTGTGGTCGTTTCTGTTTCGCCGCGGCAATGCGCTGGAAGAGGACCGGATGACACCAGGCAAGGTTCGAGCCGGTTAGCACGATGAGGTCGGCAAGCTCAAAATCTTCATAGGTGCCTGGCACCGTGTCCGACCCAAAGGCCCGCTTATGTCCTGCGACCGAGGACGCCATGCAAAGGCGGGAGTTGGTGTCGATGTTTGCCGAGCCAATGTAGCCCTTCATCAGTTTGTTGGCGACGTAATAGTCTTCTGTCAGAAGCTGGCCAGAGACGTAGAACGCAACCGAGTCAGGGCCATGCTCGGCAATGGCGCTTGAAAACGCATCAGCAACGCGAGCAATGGCATCGTCCCAACTGGCGCGTTTGCCGCCAATCTCCGGATAAAGAAGCCGATCCTCCAACCCAACCGTCTCGCCAAGCTGGGTGCCCTTTGAGCAAAGACGCCCATAGTTGGCAGAGTGCTCCGTGTCACCACTGATGGTAACGCCCGCCGCAGACTTCTGGGCAATGACGCCGCAGCCAACGCCGCAGTAGGGGCAGGTGGTTTTGACGGTTGTGGCTGGTCCCGCATCCATGAGCTTTAAGCCGCGAGCGCGAGAGAGGTTTTGATGTTTGTACTGGGGCAATCGTCATTTGCACCAGAAAAATGAGCCGGAAGGACAAGGCCGCCGCAGGCTGAGCTTTCATGCTCACCCGGCAAGGCTGCAACGGCCACCATAGGGTCCAGCGACGCTGCCCCCTCATAAGCCCGTCCAAAGATCAGCGTCTCGCGCAAATCAGAAATGTCAGTGCCATCTTTGATCAGCTGAAAGAACCATGCTCCGTCCGAGACATCTCCATAAAGGACGGTCCCAATAAGCTTGTTGTCTTCAATGATGAGGCGCTTGTAGACACCGCCCGATGCATCGCGCAGCACAACATCTTCACGGGCCTCGCCTTCGGCAAAATCGCCAGCAGAGAAGAGATCAATGCCGGTCACCTTGAGCTTGGTGGAGGTCGTGGACCCGGTGTAGGTCATCTCACCACCTCTCAACCGGTCTGCAAGCACCGCTG